>CANOSM010000007.1 GCA_947569365.1 uncultured Clostridium sp.
TTATTTATATATACTTTCATAAATTATTTTATTTTTTTCATTTCTTAATCCTGTAATAAAGCTTTTGATGATTGAGTTTTCAAAATGGTTATATAATGGTTGGTGTAATGGCAAGAAAATTAAATCATGTATTAGTGAAGCAGTAACACAAGATGGAATAAAAACATTATTATCAATGGGGATGATACCAAAAGATGTTGATGATAAAGGACTTGGAATTTATTATTCTCCAGATTGCTTAAGAAGTTATGTAAATAAAATGATTAAAAATTAATTGTGGATATAGAAAATAAAAAAGAAACCTCAGTTATCAAGTTTGAGATTTCTTTTTTTATTTATAAAGTAAAAATAATAATATTTATATTTTATCCTAAAACGATATCATCATAAGTTATTGCTCTTCCATTTTTATAATATTTATATCCTGTTACTTCGTTATTAAATTTCTTGAAATTTCTAAGCTGTCTATCAAATTCACTATAAATAGCATCAGTTACAATATTGGCTGATGGGAAATAAGCTTTTGGTTTTTCAGATATCTTAGGTTTAGAAATTGTTGGTTTTTCTATTTTAACAACAGTATTTACTACTGGCTTTGGTGGCTTGAAAAAGTCAAGAATTGCACGGAAAATACTTTTTTTCTTAGTAGTTTTTACTTTAGTTTGTGGTACACTTTTTTGTTCTTTTACAATCGTTTTAGTTTTTTCGTTAATTGGTGATATTTTTTGTGCTGTAGTAGTAACATTGTTTGAAAATGATTTAGTTTTATTTGTAGTTTCTTGCACTTTTGTAGAAGACTGCATTGGTTTTGTATAATTTTCATAACTAGATATAACTCTTTGAGGTGCAACATTTGATGTCTTTCTAGCCTGATATGAATTATTCATAAGCCTTTGATAAGTTGGATTACATTTTAATAATTCTTTTTGTTTATTATAGGCTTGTGTTGATAAATTTGTACGTTTTTTAGGAGCTACAGGCTTTTTTTCTGCCAGTTGTCTTTGATATTCTCTTATTAAAGGTTCTAATCTTCTGTATCTTTCTCTTTTTATTGCCTCAGAACAACTCATATTGATTAGGTAATTTAATTCTCTTTTTAAGATTTCTCCTAATTCTTCTGTAGTATAATTACATTTTGGTGTTGGTGTTTTTTCAGTTTTTATTTTATTTTTTCTACGTTCTGCACGATTCATATACTGCACTTGACCATACTTATAACTATAATTATTCATATGACCTCCTTATACTTAATTTATACATATTACTATTTTAGCACAAATTTCCAATAATTTCAATGTTTTGAAAGTCTCAACTAAATTTATTGAAAAAGAAAATTTTATTAAAATTTGTAAATTAAGTATAAAATTCTATAAGTTTATGATATAAATTATAAAATAGATATTAAAATAAAATTATTTGGAGGAAGCAGATGGAAAATTATTTTATTATACATGGCTCTTTTAGTAGTCCATATTCAAATTGGATAGGATGGTTACATGATTTTATAGAAAGTGATGGAAAACAAGTATATGTTCCAAGTTTTCCTATAGGAGTAGGATATCAAAATTATGAAAATTGGAGTAAATTATTAAAATATTATTTAGACTTAGGATTAATAAATGAAAATACGATAATAATTGGGCATAGTATAGCACCAGTATTTATATCAAAATTCTTAGTTCAAAACAAAGTTAAAGTTAAAAAGTTAATATTTGTATGTGGATTTAATAACTATTTGGGAATAAATGATGAATATGATACAGTAAATAAGTCAATGTATTTTGATAATTTAGAAGATATAAAAAAATATGCAAATGAGATTATATGCTTTTATTCAGATAATGATCCTTATGTAAGATACAAAGAAGAAAAAGAATTTGCAGATATGGTATCAACAGAAAAAATCTTAATTCCAAATGCAGGACACATCAATAGTGAGAGTGGATATGATACATTTGAAGATATAGTAAACTATTTGTAAAAATTATAATTGTATAAAATAAATTTACAATACAAAAAGGAAGGGTTATAAATGTTAGATAAAATAATAGAGAGTAATAGATATGTAGTAGATAATTCAAAAGCAGTAAAAATAAATGAAAAAGAAATAGATAATTTTATAAAAACATTTAAAACAGTTAAGCACAAACATTGGCTTAGCAGTTCACCATATAATCTATTAGACTTACCAGTACAATTAATAATAAACTTTTTACTAATATATGAATCTATAGACTTTTCATTTTGGGGAAATCCAAAATGGAAAGTTAAAACAGAAAATGGAGAAGAAGATGGCTCAGTAGCTTTATTATATACAATATTAAAATATGTAAAACATAAAAAAGTATCAGATTTTTCAAAAATAACAAAAGATGAGTTTAGAGAAATTTTAAAAGGAAACACAGAAATACCATTATTTGAAGAAAGATATAATATTGTAAAAAACATTAGTAAAACAGTTAATGAAAAGATGAATGGTAATTTCTATGGATTTATAAAACATGTTAATACAGATAAAGAATTATTTAAAATTATTGTAGAAAACTTTCCTGATTTTAAGGACGAAAGAACATATAAAAGAAAAGTAATTTATTTCTATAAATTAGCACAATTATTAACATCAGATATATTACATATAAGAGAATTAAAAGAAAATATAAAGATAGATTATTCACATTTAGTAGGATGTGCAGATTATAAGATTCCTCAAGTAATGAGAGCTCTTAACATATTAGAATATAGCAAAGACTTAGAAGAAATTATAGATAATAAAAAAGAAATAGAAGTAAACTCAGAATATGAAGTAGAAATTAGAGCAGCAATGATTGTTGTAATTGATATTATAAAGAAAAAGTTAGAAAATAAAATATGTGCAATGGATATTAATGATTATATGTGGAGGCAGGCTAGAATAAAAGGAATAAACTTAAAACCATATCATTTAACAAGAAATATAAATTACTAAGTATAAAAGAGGAGAATTAAATATAAAAAAGAGGAATGAAAGTTATATCATGGAATGTTAATGGAATTAGAGCAATATTATCTAAAGGATTTGATAATTTTTTTAAGAATATTGATGCGGACATATTTTGCGTTCAAGAAACAAAGATGCAAATTGAGCAAAATAAGGAAAATATAGAGCAACTATCATTATTTGAGAAAGAGAAAAGCAAAGATACAAACATAAAAGATTTAGAAATATTTAAAAACTATAATTGTTATTTTAATAGTGCAGAGAAAAAAGGATATTCTGGAACAGCGATTTTTACTAAGCAAGAACCAATTAGTGTAATATATGGTATAGGAATTAAAAAGCATGATACAGAAGGGAGAATAATAACATTAGAGTTTGATAAATATTATATGATAACTATATATGTGCCAAATTCAAAAAGAACATTAGAAAGATTAGATTATAGAATGGAATGGGAAGATGCAGTAAGAGATTACTTAAAAGATCTAAGTAAAAAAAAGCCCATAATACTATGTGGAGACTTAAATGTAGCACATAAAGAAATAGATTTATATAATCCAAATGAAGCTATAGGACATGTAGGGTATACACCAGAAGAAAGACAAAAATTTAAGCAATTATTAGATATAGGATTTATAGATACATATAGATACAAATATCCAAATGATAGAAAATATACTTGGTGGTCATATATGTCAGGAGAAAGAGAAAAGGATTTAGGTTGGAGATTAGATTATTTTTTAATTTCAGATAATTTAAAGAATAATCTAAAAGATGCAATGATATATAAGAACATATTAGGAAGTGATCATTGTCCAATTGGAATAGAGATTAATATATAAGTGAAAGGAAATATAAATGGATAAATTTAAGGAAATTAGACCAATTGTACTTGGAATTTGTATAAAAAATAATAAATTATTAGTTGGAGAAGGATATGATAATATAAAAAGTGAGACATTCTATAGATGTCTAGGTGGCGGAATTGAATTTTTAGAAAAGAGTGAAGAAACACTTAAAAGAGAATTCTTAGAAGAAATAAGTGCAAATATAATTGTAAAAGATTTTCTTGGAATGTCTGAGAATATATTTGAATATAAAGGGAAAATGGCACATGAACTGATATTATTTTATCTAATTGATATATCAGATAATGATTATAAAGAAGAATATGATATCAAAGATGGGGAAAGTAGATATAAAGCTAAATGGATAGACATAGATGAATTTAAAAACAGAAATAAAATACTATATCCTAAAGAAGTATTTAGATATTTATAAAAAATGTTAAATTTATATAACTATAAACATAAATTAAATACAAATTTATAGAAGGAGAAACCAATATAATGAATGATATAATAGAAGATTTATTTAAGGTATATATATCTTGTATAGATAGCTATAACTCAAAGATTTACCAAACAATTAATGATAAATATACAATTATTGATAAAGCTATGATTACAGCATACTTATACATAAAAATAATGGAAGATAGAGATGAAAGAAATGACGAATCTACAAATGTATTATGCAATTATATATTAAAGCAAGTTATATATAGTGAAACAGGAAATATATCATTAGAAATTAATGATAAATCCAAATTAGATTTATATAATGAAATATTAGATAAATTAATATTAGATAAATTTGAATATAAAAATAGAATAATGAAAAAGTTAAAATATAGTTATAAAGAAACAAAAATTAATCAATACAGTGAGTTATTAACGTTTCTAGAAGATATAGCTGAATATTCAATATTTCAAAAAATGATTTTAAGAGGAAATAGGGAAGTTTTATCTTTTAAAGATATTAAAAGTCAAATTGTAAGTAAATTAAAAACACTTAATATATACGATTATTGTTATAAAGAGAAAAATATAATTATAAATTTAATAAAAGATAATAACTTTGATGAAAGTGAATATGGCAAATTAGTATATGTCGCTTTAAATTTAAAAGATGTATATAGATATTCTTATATCACAATAGAATTTCCTGAGAATGTACTTTTTCACCAATATGTAGTTACAGTAGCAAGTATATTATTTGCAAATTATTGTAATAAAGAACTTAAGGAAAACTTTGATATTTATACTATTTTAACTAAATCTTTATTTCATGATTTTACAGAATATAAAGGAACTGAAATAATAACAGGATTTAAAAATTACAATGATATAACTAAAAAAATGTTTGCAGAAATTGAAGAAAATGATGAAAAGGAATTAAAAGAGAAACTTGGGGAGAAATTATATACCATTATCTCTGGATATAAAGAAGGAACAGAAGGATTTATATCAGAGATGCTTGATAAAATGTTAGGAATTATGAAAATATGGATAGAAACAGGATATTTTAGTAATTATACAGCAATAAAAGCAATGGATGCGATATTTCAAAATAGATTTAAAATATTCTTAAAAGTTGAGAATATTTGCGAAATAAAAAACAAGGATTTTTATCTAAATCTTTTAAGAGAATGTTATATTTATATTAAGGAACATTTATTAAATATAGATCAAGAATATTTACTTAAGTATTTTACTAAAGAAGAATTACAAAAATATAGAGAAGAGATACTTTTATTAAAAAGCAATCCTGAAAGTTTTTTAAAATAGAAAAATAAAATATATTATTATTATGAATTAGGTGATATATAAAATGAAATATAATTTTAAAAATTGCACTTTAGAAGATGAAGAATTTTTATTTGAACTTAAAAAACAAAACTTTAAAATATATGTTGAGGAAATATGGGGAGGGGATGATAAAGATCAGAAAAAAAGATTAGAAGACGATTTGAAAGAACATTTAAGTCATAAAAAAATTATAATGATTAATGATAAAAAAGTTCGGTGTATATGCTACTCATATAACAGAAAATAAAGATTTATTTATAAATGAAATAAGTATACTGAAAGAATATCAAAATAAAGGAATTGGAAAAAGTATATTAGAAAATCAGCTAAATGAAAATAGAGAAAAAGGGATTAGAACTATATTACAAGTTTTTAAAAATAATAGGGCTAAGGAATTATATGAAAAGCTAGGGTTTAAAATATATGGAGAAACACTTACACATTATCAAATGGAAGATAATTTATCATATAAATATGATACTAATATAGATAAAATCAAACTAGTTAACCTATTTAAATCTGTTGGATGGAAAACAGCAGAATATCCAAATAGATTATATAATGCAATTAAAAATAGTGAGTATGTAATGACTATATGGAAAGAAGAAGAACTTGTAGGACTAATATCTGCAATTACAGATGGATATATAAATGTATTTATTACATATTTGTTAGTAAATCCAGAGTATCAAAAAATAGGACTTGGTAAAACAATGATGAATGATTTTATAAAGAAGTTTGAAGGATTTGGAAGAAGAATTTTAACTACTGAAATAGATAAAGAAGATTATTATAAAAAATTTGGATTTGACATAGAAGGAATTGTTATGTTTAATAAAGACTGGGATAAAGATATATAGAATTAATAAATCTATTTAATTTAAGTAATAAAATATATAGTAAAAGCGGAGGAAAATTATGATAGACCATGTTGTATTCTTCCAGGTGGAAAAAGAGAAAATGGAGAAACAGATGAACAGACATTAAAAAGAGAACTAGCAGAAGAATTAGGAATAGAAATAGAAAATCTAGAATATTATAAAACTTATTATGATAAAGCAGTTTTTGAAAAGGAAGAAGACTTTAAACAAACAACTTATATTACAAGAATAAAGGACTATAAAAAAGTTATTCCAAAAAATGAAATAAAAGAAGCGTTATGGATTAATGCAAATTATAAAGAAAAAGATATAAAATGTAATTTAACTCTTGAATTAAAATAATTCCAGATTTAATAAAAGATAAATATATTAATAATGTTCAAGGAGGGATAGATTAATATGGAAAAACATTTTTGCACAACAGTATATGTATTTAGTCCAGCTAGTGAGAAATTTTTGCTAATAAAACACAAAAAATTAGGAAAATGGATGGAGCCAGGAGGACATATTGAAGAAAATGAAGATCCAGAAGAAGCAGCAATCAGAGAAACTTTAGAAGAAACAGGACTTCATGTTAAATTAGTAGGAGAAAGATATCCTGAAGAAACAGATTATATTAGACCATTAGCATTACAAAAACATATTATAAAACCTGATCATATTCATATGGATATTGCATATGTAGCAGTTCCAATTGATAATGAAAGTGAGATTATTATTAATGATAGAGAAACTGATGGGATAAAGTGGTTTTCTCTTGAGGAAATATTAGATGATAATTTTGAAACGTTTGATGATGTAAAATTCTGGTGCAAAGAAATAAGAAATAATATGGAACTATGTTAGATATAAGTAATACTATAATAGTCAAAGCTATATATAAATGAAAAGATTCATAGTGTTAAATATATTATATAAAATTTTTAAAAGAAAGGATAAATAATCCAATAATTTATATAACAATTTAATAATTGGATTATACTTGATATATGAAATACTTAGGAGAGATAAATACTATAGGAAAAGCATGGATAATGATGTTAAAAGAGATATTAAATAATGGAAAAGTAACATTATATAATGGTGATAAAGAAAGAAAAATACAAGAGATTGTAGGGACATCTTTTACTATCTTAAACATAATGGATAAAGATCCAATAATAGAAAAATATATGGTAAAAGAAGAATATGAGTGGATGGAAAATAACTTTACAAAACTTGGAAAAGTAAAAGAATTACATAACGCAAATTCATATGCTAGTAGATTATATAATTATATGAATCAGAAAAATCAAATAGAATGGGTAATAAACAAGTTAAAAAATACAAGATATACTTGTTCTGCAACAATAACTACATTTGAACCATTAACAGATGAAAAATATATACCATGTGTTAGTATGATAGATTTTTATGTAGAAAATGAAAAATTAAATATGTATATATATTGTAGAAGTCTAGATTTTGGAAGTAAAGCATATGTAAATTTAGCAATGCTATATAAGATTTTAAAACAAGTAGCAAATGCTATAAATATAGAAATTGGAAGTATGAATTTAACAGTAAAGTCTGCACATGTATATCAAAAAGATATGGATAAAGTTAATAATATATTAAGTGATATACAAAAGTATAGTAAAGAATAAAATTTATAATTAAGTCTAAGGAGGAAGTTTTATGGAATTAGATTTTGTAAGGAAAGAGTTAAATAAATATGATAATATAATAAAAAATATGATATGTTTAAGAATGTCTTTAATACCAATAGTTGCAGATATAAAAATAAAAAATAATATACCACTATTTCAAGGAAAAAGAGAAGAAGAGATATATAATAAACTTGACAAATTTGCAAAAGAAAATGGAGTAAACCATGAACTTTTAAAAAATATTTATAAACTAATAATTTCAAATGCTTTAAGTATTGAAGAAGCTATTTCAAATGATAAAGAAAAATCTATAATTAATGAGCAAATACATTATTCAAAAATAAATGAAGTAAAAGAACTATTTGAAAAACTAGATTATATAATTGAAAATGAAATACCAGAAATACTTTCAAATATAAAGGATGTATGTAATAAAGAAAATTTAAACTTAAACCAAATATCAACAATATATTATAATAAAAAATAGAAGAAAAGAGAGAATATATGGGAAATTTAACAATGGATCTAGTAATAGCACAAGTAGTAGGAATTTCAGCAATGATTACTTTTGCTATAGTGCCACACCAAAAAACAAGAGGAAGAAGTTTAGCATTTCAATTATTATCAAGTATATTATATGCTATGCAATATCTACTTTTAGGTGCATTTTCTGCAGTAGCTTCAAATATTATAGGGGCAATAAAAAATTATGTATTTTATATTTATGTAAAGAAAAATAAAGATATTCCAATTAGTATATTAGTTATTTATATATTAATTTTATTAATATCAGGAATACTTACATATACTAATATGCTAAGTATTTTTCCAATTGTATTATCAATAATGTATGCATATGGTGCATGGCAAAGTAATTTAAGAATATATAGAATTATATCTGTCTTTGGAGCAGCACTTTGGATAATATATAATTTTTCAGTAGGAGCTTATATAGGAGTCATCGGAAATGTAATGCAATTTATTTCTGCAATTATTGCTATAGTAAGATTAGATATAATAAAAAAAGAAGAAACAGAAGAGCAAGTACAAGAGAAAAAAGTTACAGAATAGGATAGTTAAAACTAAATAAGATAAATAAAAATTAGGAGAGATAATGAGAAAAATAACTATTGAAATGGCATGTTCAATAAATGGATTGATTGCTACAGAAAAGCGGAGAAGAAGATTTCTTATCTTCTAGAGGATGGAAGATAATGTTAGAGTTATTAGAAGAATATGATGTACTTATATTTGGAAGAAAGACTTGGGATAATATATTATCTTGGGACATAAGATATTTACAAGATTTAGAAAAGGTGAAAATTATTATTTTAAGTAGTAAGATGAATGGAAATAACAATGAATTTTCAAATGTTATATATTGTAATTGTATAGAAGATTGCCTGAATACATGTGAAAAGCTTAAATATGATAGAATATTTATATCTGGTGGAGCAATGATAAATAATTCTTTTATGGAAATGGGGATTGTAGATGAGATTATTCTAAATTATAATCCTTTTATTTTAAATAAGGGAATACCATTATTTTCAGGTAATTACTTTGAAAATAAATTAAAACTTGAAAAAGTGGTGAGGGAAAAAGAAGATATAGTGCAAGTACATTATAAAGTTATAAATGAATAGAGAGATGAAGAAGGAAGTCAATCAGATTATACATTTTGGTATAATGTTATTAATGAATATACAAACAAAAATAATAAGTTTGAAGATGAAATTTTCTTAATTTACTAATTAAATAATATTAATTCCATATAAAAATGAGATAGTTAAATTTTTATTATTATTGTTAAAGCAAGTATTTTATGATATAAATAATCTAGTTAAAGATCCTAAAATTATAGAAAGTGATAGAGCATTAGATTTTCGGAACAGGATTTTATTTAACAACAGATTTAGAACAAGCAAAAAAATGGGCTATTCTAACAACAAAACGTCGAGAAAAAGGAAAAGCATTAGTATCTGTATTTAAGATACCAGATGAAGATATAGATAAATTATCTATATTAAAATTTGATTATGCAAATAAAGAATGGTTGGAATTTATTACTAATAATAGAAAGAAAAGAAAGAATGATGATAATTGGGATATTATTATAGGTCCTGTAGCAAATGATAATACTATGCTAGTAATAACATTGTATATAAGAGGAGACTATGATGAAAATGAAGTAATAAAAAGATTGCTTACTCAAAAATTAAAAGATCAGGTAGTATTTAAAAATGAAAACAGTTTAAGATACTTGAAATTTGAGGAGGTACTTGAAGTATGAAAGAATTTATGGCTTTGTTTCTAGACTATTATGATAAAGAAATAATAAAGATGATAGTAGAAAAGTATAATTACTCATATATGGGAGCATTAAAGAAATTTTTAAGTTCTAAAACATATAAAATGCTGAGAAATATAGAATTAGAAATGTGGGATTTTGGATATCCTGCAATATTCGATATGTGGGAGTGTGAACAAATAACAGGTTCGCCATTAAGTTCTTCTTATTTGAGAACAAACTAATATATCCAAAAGGAGAAAAACTATGACTAAAGAAATGGAATTTTTCATCTATTTAATAGAAAATTATGCATACTATAAAGGTATAGGAGCAGATGAAGTATTAAAACAATTAGATGAGTTGAATTTAACAGATTTTATTTTTAATATGTACGAAAGATATCATCAAGAATCGATAGAAAATGCATATAAAGATATTGATGAGCTTATAAACGAAGGTAAGAGAAGTGGCTGAAAATATTATTATTGTAAAAAACTAAAACCATATGATAAAATAAGCAGAAAGAAGAATATTATTAAAATAAGGAGAGATATACATGGAAGAGTTAATAGATGTATTAGATGAGAACGGAATAAAGACAGGAGAGATACTTCCTAGAAGTGAAGTTCATAGAAGAGGACTATGGCATAAAGTAATATTGATTGCTATAGTAAATGAAAAAAATCAAGTACTAATGCAACAAAGATCATATAATAAACAAAAAAATGGCGGTATGTGGGATATATCTGTAGCAGGTCATATTAGTACAGGACAAGATTCATTGTCTGCGGCAAAAAGAGAGATTAATGAAGAAGTAAGTGTTAATCTTGGATATACAGTAGATATCAAAGAGTTTAGATTTATGTTTTCTTATAGAATTGAAGAAAAAGTAAATGATAATTATATAGACAGACAATTTAATGACTTTTTTATACTAAGAAAAAATGGACTGAAAGAAGAAGATATAAAAATACAAGAAAGTGAAGTAGAAAAAGTAAAGTTTGTTGATATTAGTGAGCTAAATAGCATGATAGAAAATAAAGAAATAGTCGAAAGAGATGCAGTATATAAGGAATTGATGGATTATTTATTTAGAGTATAGAATATTATTTATTATTATATATAAAAGGAAGAAAAATGTTAGTAGAAGAAGTAATTAATTATTGTAAAAACAAAAATAAAGCATATATAGATTATCCATTTGGAGATATTCCAATATGTTTTAAAATAAATAATAAATTATTTGCACAGTTATACCCACTAGAAAATGATTATAAAATTACTCTTAAATGTGATCCTATGCTAGCAGAACTATATAGAAAGAAATATGAAGGAGAAGTAGTAAGAGGATATCATTGTCCTCCTATTCAAGCGATTCACTGGAATACAGTCTATATAAATAAATCAGTAGAAGATGAGATTATCTATGAAATGATAGATCATTCATATGATGAGGTAATAAAAAGTTTTTCTAAAAAAATACAAAATCAATTATTAGAAGAAAATTATATGTAATAAATAAAGGAGATAGTAATGAAAGATTTATTAAAAACTAATTGTTTTGATGTAGAAGAAACTATGATAATCGTTGGAAGCTGTATACAAAATATGCAACCAAAAGCATATGAAGAACTTTTGAAAATATGTAATAATATTTATGAAGTATGTCTAGAAAAAGAACACCTAAATATGGTAGTTACCAAAGTAATTGGAATGTTAGCTAGAGGAAAGATTAAGAAATTAATTTTTGCAACAGTAGATAAATCACCACACTGTATTCAACTTCATTATGTAGTAAAAGAACTAGAAAATGCAATTAGCCTAGATAATATCGAAATAATAAATTATGTAGCAGTGGATGATAAGTTAGTAGAAATCCCAATAGAAGTAATAGGAATTTCTAAGAATCTATCTAAGTTAAAAGAAAAATTAAAATAATAAAATTAAAAAGCATATAAATTGTAAAATAAAGGCAAATGACTATTTATAAAATCAGCCATTTGTCTTTTGGGTTGCAATAATAAGCATATTAAAAAAATAAAGTAATACCTGAATTAATAAAGTAAAAATGTTAGAATAAAAATAGAAAATTAACGAAGACATGTAATGAAAAATAAGAAGTAAAAATTATTAGAAAAAATAATATATATAGTAATTATAGAAAGAAATAGATATAAATTTATTATGAATTTCTTAAGATTTAGATTTTTTTCTTAAGACTTTATTAATATTATTGAATGTAAATTTTTAACTTCCTATAATAAAGTTAAATAGAATTTATAACTTTTATAGGAGGTAAAATGATATGGAATTTATATCAAATGAAGGTAAAGAAATAGAGATAGAAGCGAGTGGAGATATATACTTAAGACATGCTATAGAAACAAGATTTATAACACAAAGCGATAATTACATTGATGTTATTAAAGAGTATGTTTCAAATATTTATGAAGAAGGAGATTTTATATCTATTAGTGAAAAAATAATTAGTCTTTGCCAAAATAGAGTTATAAAAAAAGAAGATATAAAAGTTGGATTTTGGGCAAAATTTTTATCAAAGTTCGCATCTAAAACAACTGCAGGTGTAGGAGTAGGCGAAGCAATAAAAATGCAGTATGCTATAAATAAAGTTGGAGTAATAAAAGTAATTTTTGCAAGTATTGCTAGTGCTTTTACAAAATTAATTGGAATTAAAGGAGTATTTTATAAAATAGTTGGTCAGGAAGTAAGTGGATTAGATGGGTTTTATGATCATGTATGGAAAGAATATGGAGATATAGGAATAGAATTACCAGAAAATCCAGATAAAGTTTGTAATGAAATAAAAGAAAAGTTAGGAATCAGCTCTATAATTGTAGATGCTAATGATTATGGAAGAGAAATTTTAGGAAAGTCTTCTGATATAATACTACAAGATGATGAGCTAAAAGAAATAATAAGAGATAATCCAGCAGGACAAGGAAAACAGCAAACTCCAATTATTCTTATTAGAAAGAAAGTGTAAAACACTAAATTTGTTTATTATTACTAAAGAAATTAGAAAGACTTTATGCGATACTAACTTAATAATATTCTTTTTTTTAAAATATAGCAAAATTATAGGAGGTATGATATACTAAGAATAATATATTTAAAGAGCGAAAAAAGGAGGCTAATTATAATGGTATAAGAATTTGCCAAATATCCTGATGAAACATTAGTCACTTTTTCAGATATTAGAAAAAGAAAATAGAGAATATATAAATAGTAGAAAAAGTGGCACATCTATTCTTTAAATATGCTCGTGAAGGAGGTATTAAATTTACATAGTATTATGAATTATTATTTCTTATGTAATGAACTTATAGAAAATTATATACATACAAAAGATATTGAAATATCAATGAAAAACTATATTAAAACTAATTATGAACTCTTAGACGATATTTATTTTACTCCTAAGAAAATAGATAAAGATAAAATCGAAAATATTATAAAAGATGATAAATATAAAAATATATTATTAGATATGATTGCAAATTTAGAAAAAATCGATTTAAACGAAACCTTCGTAAATATAATAGATGAGTTAGGAAATATATTAAATTATAAAAATATTAATAAAAAAATATACATAATTATAGGATTAAATACTACTACCATATATTCAGTAAATTATAAAAATGAAAATGTAACAGTAATATTATTAGAATCAAGCTTAGGATTAGAAGAAAATATAAAAATGCTACTTGCTCATGAATATACACATTGGATTAGAGAAAAAGAAATCAAACATAATGTATTTGAAAACTGTATTGGAGAAAGATTTATAACAGAAGGAATAGCATGTAACTTTTCAGAAGAAATAGTACCTAATAAACAAATAAGTTATTATACAATAGTAACAGATAAAACAGTTAAATGGGTAGAAGATAATATGGAATTGCTAGACAATTTTGTAAAAAATGAACTAGATAAAAAAGATATGATGTATGATTTCTTTTATATGTTTGCTAAAACAAAGTTACCAGATATGCCAGTTAGAACTGGATATGTATATGGATATCTTAAAGTAAAAGAATATATGAAAAACAATTCTTTAAAAATAAAAGATATTGTAAAAATAAATTGGAAAACAATTTTATAAAAATTTGGAGGAAAATAAAATGAAGGTAATAGCAGGATGCATAATTAAAAGAGATAATAAAATATTGATGGTAAAAGAAGCAAAAAAAGACTGTTATGGTAAATGGAATTATCCAGCAGGAAAAGTTGAGGAATCTGAAAAAGTAACAGAAGGAGCTATAAGAGAAACTTTCGAAGAGATAGGATGCGAAGTAAAACTTACAGGAGCTTTACCAATAGCCAGTGTAGATTTAGAAAATGAAACATATATAATAATAAGATTTACAGCAGAGATATTGAAAGAAAACATTAAATTTGATAAAAACGAAATATTAGATGTAAAATGGATTGATATTGATGATATAAAAAATATGAAAAGAGAAGAATTTAGAGGATATGAACTTAATAAGAAAACAATTGATGATATAGAAAATAATAATATTTATCCACTACAAATATTTGATAATGCTAAATACACAGATTAGAATGAGGAGAAATTATGTTTTTAAATAAAAAAGTAATTGTATTTGATATGGATGGAACACTTATTGATTCAATTAATATTTGGAATGAAGTTGATATATGTTTAATTAAAAGGCTAGGATTTAATGGAACATTAGAAAGTAATAAAATACAAATTCAAAGAGATACATCATTACGAGTAAACAGTAGTGCAAAAAATCCATATATGGAATACTATAAAGACTTAAAGAAAAGATATAATTCGGATTTAAAACCAGAAGAAATTGATAAATTAAGATATGAAATTGCAAGTGATTACTTAAAGGACAAAGTAGATTATAAACCAAATGCAGAAGAATTTTTAAAAGAACTAAAAGATAGAGGATATACTCTTGTAATAGCAAGTACTACAAAAAGGCATAATATGAATATTTATAAAACAGAAAATAAAAATATAATAAATAAAGCAAATATAAATGATTATTTTAAAATTATTTATACAAGGGAAGATGTAAAAGAAATTAAGCCTAATCCAGAAGTTCATTTTAAAATATTAGAAGAACTTAATATAGAAAAACAAGATTGCTTAATAATTGAAGACTCCTTAGTTGGAATTGAAGCAGCTAAAAATGCTGGAATAGATGTAGTATCAATATATGATAAATATTCTGATACAGATAGAGAAAAGATTAATGAATTATCTAATTATCAAATAAAAGATTACTTAGAAGCAATAAATATTTTAAAAGGAGAATTTGAAAAATGAAAGAGATAGATAAAATAGCATTCATATATTTAAAAGACGGAAAAATACTAAGTACTTTATCAAAAAGAAAAGATACATATTATATTCCTGGAGGGAAAAGAATAGAAGGAGAAACAGATAATGAAACTCTAATTAGAGAATGCAAAGAAGAACTAACAATTGATATAATTGAAAGTTCAATAAAATATTATGGAACATTTGAAGCACAAGCCCATGGAAAAGCAGAGGGAATATTAGTAAAGATGACATGTTATATGGCAGACTTTAACGGGGAGATAAAAGCAGACTCTGAGATACAAGAAATTAGATGGTTAACTTATAATGATTTAGATAAGATATCTCCAGTAGATAAACTAATTTTTAAAGATTTGTATGATAAGAATTTATTAAAATAATTATATTAATCAATTTAATAATTTTATTTTTTAGTTGACACTAATGGAAAATGATGCTAAAATTAAAAACATAAAGAAGTCAAAAAGGAGAAATTATTTTTTATGATAAATATATTATTTAAAGGTAACAAACATCATCATAAAAAGTAGCTTGTGCTAAATTTAGGCACAGGCTATTGATGCTTGTGCCTTTTGTGTTTCTAAAAGTAGCCTTAAGGTACGAAACCTTAAGGCTATTTTTGTTTTTATAAAAAAATATATTAGTATTATTAAAAGGAGAGAAAAAATGAAAAATATTTTAAGAAGTAATATACATTATCATAAAAAATAGCTTGTGCTAAATTTAGGCACAGGCTTATAGATGCTTGTGCCTTTATAGCTAAAAAAAGACTTAAGGGTACAAAAAACTTTTAAGTCTTTTTTATATTTATAATGTAATTTAAAAAATAAGATTCTTTTTGATAAATATAAATTTTAGGAGGTTTAATATGAATAGAAAAATAATATTTTATAGTATAGTAGTAATTTTAATAATCATTATAGGAGTATTAATCTTAAATAAAAAAGAAGTAAGAAAAAATGAAAATGTATTAGTAGTTGGTTTAGATGATAGCTTCCCACCAATGGGATTTAGAAATGAAAATAATGAAATAGTTGGATTTGATATTGATGTTGCAAAAGCAGTATGTGAAAGACTTGGGATGAGATTAGAACTTCAACAAATATCATGGGCATCTAAAGAACAAGAGCTAAATTCAGGAAATATAGATTGTATTTGGAATGGATTTGCATATACAGAAGAAAGAGCAAAAACAATGACATTAACTGAAAATTATATTAAAGGAAAAAATTATTTTATCTTAAAAGATGGGATAACTGTTAAAAGTCAGTATGAACTAGAAGGTAAGAAAATTGGTGTTCAGTCAGGTTCAAGTCAACAATTAGACTTAGAAAATTCAGAATTTGGGAAAAAGATAGAAATTATACCATATAGTGATAATCTAACAGCTGTTATGGATTTAGAAACAGGAGGAGTAGATGCAATATTTTGTTCAAATATTATAGGAAATTATTTAATCCAAACTAAAAATAAAAAATATGAAACAATAGATTCTGAAAATATATCAGTAAGTAATGGAAGTGTTATTGCTTTTAAACAAGGAAATACAGAACTTAGAGATAAAATACAAAACGTTTTATATGAATTAGCAAAAGATGGGACTTTAAGAAAAATTTCAGAAAAATGGTTTGGAAGAGATATGATTACAGTAAAGGAGAATTGATATGAATATAGATAAATGTATTAATGTAGCAAAAATACTTTTTTCAGGAATTGATGTAACAATTAAGATATTTATATTAACACTAATATTTTCAATACCACTTAGTATTTTATTAGCTATTATAAGAAACTCAAAATGTAAAATAATATCTAGTATTATAAAACTATATGTTTTGATAATTAGAGGTACACCTATGATGTTACAAATAATTTTTGTATATTTTGCACCATATTATTTGTTTAATATGACTTATGATAGATTCATAGCAATAATAGTAGCATTCGTATTAAATTATACAGCATATTTTTCAGAAATATTTAGAAGTGGTATAAATAGTATACCAAAAGGGCAAATGGAAGCTGCATATACTTTAGGTTTTAGTAAAGTACAGACTTTCTTTATAATAACATTACCACAAGTTATAAAAATAATATTACCTGCAATGTCAAATGAAGTTATATCATTACTAAAATCAACTTCTCTTGCACAATTAATTGGTGTTACAGAAATGTTTGCTTTAGCACAAAAACAGGCAAGTTACAATTTTTCAGTTATACCTCTTTGTAT
Organism: uncultured Clostridium sp.; assembly: GCA_947569365.1. Classification (GTDB taxonomy): domain Bacteria; phylum Bacillota; class Clostridia; order TANB77; family CAG-508; genus UMGS1994. Next base: position 18,029 of record CANOSM010000007.1, read on the forward strand.
AGCAGGGCTATATTATTTAATTTTAGTTTTTATAGTATCAGTAATATTTAATACTTTAGAAAAGAAATTAGATTATTATAAATAAATAAAAAAGAAAAATAAAAAAAGATTTAATTTTATTTTTAAAAATTTAATATATAAATCTAAAAATCAGAAAGGAGAAGAAAAATGAATATTTTGGAGATAAAGAAGGTGTCAAAAAAATATGGTTCACTTCAAATCTTAAAAGATATATCCTTTAGTGTAGAAGAAGGAGAAACAGTTGTAATATTAGGACCATCTGGATCTGGAAAATCTACTTTATTAAGATGCATAAATAATTTAGAGAAAATAAACTCAGGAAATATAATTATAAATGGTGAGAACATGATTAAAAGATATAAGGGATCAAAACCAATTTATAATAGTAAAGAAATATTGAAAAAAATAAATTTATATATAGGAATGGTATTTCAAGATTTTAATTTATTTCCACACTTATCAGTAAAAGAAAATATAGTAATGAGTTTAATAGAAGTATTAAAAGAGGATAAAAATAAGGCAGAAAAAATTGCATACGAACTATTAGAAAAAATGGATTTATTAAATAAAGCAAATTCATATCCTTGCAATCTATCAGGAGGACAAAAACAAAGAGTATCAATTGCTAGATGTTTAGCAATAAATCCAAAAATAATTTGTATGGATGAGCCAACAAGTGCATTAGATCCAGAACTGATAGGAGAAGTACTAAAAGTAATAAAAGACTTATCTAAAGAAAAAAGAACAATGGTAATAGTTACACATGAAATAAAATTTGCAGAAGAAGTTGCAGATAGAGTAATTTTTATGGATGAAGGCAAAATTATTGAACAAGGTAAACCTTATGAAATAATAAGAAATCCAAAAAATAAAAGAACAAGAGAATTTTTAAAAAGATATATTGATGTAAAGGAGGACAAAATGGAAAAACTAAACATTAATGAAGTAGAGCCAAAAGAAGTATTAAAATTTTTCGAAGAGATTAGTAAAATACCAAGAGAATCTGGAAATGAAGAAAAAATAAAAGAATATTTAGTACAGTTTGCTAAAAACAGAAATTTAGATGTGTATGAGGATAAGAATTATAATGTAATAATAAAAAAGAAAGCATCAAAAGGTTATGAAACTAAAGAAGCTATTGCACTTCAAGCACATATAGATATGGTATGTGAAAAAAGAGAAGATATAAAACATGATTTCAAAAAAGATCCAATTATTTTATATAAAGATAATGATTATATAAGAGCAAATGGCACAAGTCTAGGAGCAGATAATGGAATTGGAGTTGCACAAATATTAGCAATACTAGATTCAGATATGATAAATCTTCCAAAAATAGAAGCAATATTTACAGTACAAGAGGAAACAACAATGATAGGTGCTATAAGTATTGATTTAAGTAAAATAGAAAGTAAAAAAATAATATCTTTAGATGGTGGAAGAGAAGGAAAAATCTTAGTCGGTTCAGCAAACTGTTTAGAATGGAAAGCAAGACTGAAAAAAGAATATGAGGAAGTTCCTAAAGATTATCTGTGTTATGAATTAAAATATAATAATTTTAAAGGAGGACATTCTGGAGGAAATATTGGTGATGTGAAAAGAGGTAATCCAATAAAATTAGGAATTAGTATATTAAATAAAATAAAAGATGTTTATATAAAAGAAATATGTGGAGGAAGTCAGGTTAATGTAATTCCTAGAGATTTCTCAGTTAAATTTTTTACTAAAACAGAAAAAATAAAAAACATAGAAAAAATGATAGAAGAACAAAAAGAATTCTATGGAAATGTAAATATAGAAATAAAAAAATGCAATGAAGACAAAACAGTTTTTTCTAGAGATATTACAAATAGGATTATAGACTTTATATATAATTATGAAAATGGTGTACTAGAATATGTAAATAATAATATTATTTTATCTTGTAATATGGCAGAAGTAAAAGAAGATGATTTATATATAAATATAGGATATTCAACAAGAGCAAATGATTTAAAGCTTAGAGATAAATATTTAGAAAGACTAGAAAAACTTATTAAAGTAAATAATTTAGAAACATATTGGAATCAAGAATTAAAAGGTGTTGAGCAAGATATAAATAATCAATTAATATTGAAATGTAATGAGGTATACAATAAATTATATAAGAAAAATCTAGAAAAGATGATTACACAAGGAGTAGTTGAAGGAGGATTTTTTAAAGAGAAAATACCAGATTTAGAGTATGTATGTATTGGACCAGATACTGAAGATGTACATAGTCCAAATGAAAGAGTTTCAATAACATCATTACAAAATACTTATAAATTTCTAAAAGAATTATTAAGTAATTTATAATAGATAAATGAATTAGAAAATAGAAAAAAGAAAAGACATTTATATAATTTATTTAAAAGTAAAATTAAATAAATATAAAGTGTCTTTTCTTATATTAATCTACGGAAAAAGTAGGTTAAAGTTTAGAATAAAACATCTATGTTTTTATATATGAAAATACTAGTAAATTAAACAATACTATGATAATATATCTTAAATAAAAAAGTAGTAATATAAAGGAGAATATTTTGGAAAAAATAGCTATTATATCAGATATCCATAGTAATATAACAGCATTTAAAGCTATATTAGAAGATATAGAAAAAAGAGGAATAAAAAGAATATTCTGTGCTGGAGATTTAGTTTTAAAAGGTTCCTCACCATGTGAAGTTGTAGATCTTGCAAAACAAAAATGTGAAATTATTGTAAAAGGCAATGCAGAAGAAGGGGCAATTAAAGGAACTACTATGCATAAAATCTGGCATAGAGAAACATTAGGAGAAGATAGAATAAAATATTTAGATAGCCTTCCAATGTATTTTGATTTTTATATGAGTGGTAGCTTAATTAGAATGTTTCATGCTTCAAAAAATGATACACATTTTAGAGTCATGGATTTTGATAGCATAGATAATAAAATGAAGTTATTTGAAGATGAAAACGGAATAATTCCAGATATTATACTATATGGAGATATACATATACAATACATGCAGAAGTTTTATAATAAAACATTAGTTAATGTAGGTAGCATTGGAAATGTTGTAGAATATTTACATCATGATAGAAATATTAAAGATATGATGGAAACTACACAAGCTTATTATACAGTATTAGAGGGAGAATATGGAGAAAAAACAAGAAGTTCTCTTTCAATACAATTTGTAAAAGTTCCATACGATATAAATAAAGAAATAGAAATAGCAAGAAAGAATCATATTCCAAGTTTAGATAACTATATATTAGAGTTAACAACGGCAGAATACAGAAAAAATAAATTAAAAAAGGAAAGTGAAAAATAAAAATGAAAATATATGTTGCACATTCAAAGAAAATAAATTATGAAAAAGATTTATACAATCCAATGAAGAACTCTAATATATGCAAAAATAATGATGTCTTTTTTCCACATGATGAAAAAGGGAAAAATGTAAAAACAAAAGATATCATAAAGCAGTCAGATTTAGTAATAGCAGAAGTATCTGAAGTAGCTGTAGGACTTGGGATAGAACTTGGATGGGCAGACTGTTTTAATACTAAAATATTATGTATTTATAAAAATGGAAGTAAATATAGTCAATCAATAAATTTTATTACAGATAAATTCATAGAATATGAAAGTCAAGAAGATATGATTAATAAGATACAAGAATTTTTAAAAGAGTAGTTAAAAATAAAGAAGGAAATATTATGAGTTCTAAAAAATATAAAACAATATTATTTGATATTGATGATACTTTAATAGATTTTAAAGTTGATCAGAAAATAGCATTTATGAAGGCAATGAATGAAATTGAAGAAAAATGCACAGAAGAAATGTATGAAGATTATAATGATATAAATTTAAGTTTGTGGGAAGAATTAAATAAAGGAAATATTGCTTTAGAAGAATTATTTTTAAAAAGATTTAAAATATTTTTTGATAAATATGAAATAAAGCAAGATGAAGCGGAATTTAACAATATATTAAACAAAATGTTTCAAGATACTGGGACACCAATAAAAGGTGTAAGAGAAACATTAGATAAAATAAATAATATATATGAACTTGTAATAGTAAGTAATGGACCAAAAGATCAGCAATATCATAGATTAAAAAATGCAAATTTTCTAAAGTATTTTTCAAAAATTTTTATATCAGAAGAAATGGGATATAATAAACCAGATAAAAAATATTTTGATATTGTATTTAGTAATATAAAGAATAAAGAAAAGTCACAAATTCTAATAGTTGGAGATTCTATATCATCAGATATAATTGGTGGAAAAAAAGTAGGGATTGATACTTGTTGGTATAATATAAATAATAAAGAAAATAATACTGGTATAAAGCCAGAATATGAAATAAAAAATTTTGAAGAATTATTACAAATAGTATAGGAGATTAAAATGAAAAAAATTGAACTTGCAGGAGCAATATTATTAGATAAGAATAATAAAATACTATTAATACATAGAAACACGCCAAAATTAAAACAATGGGAACTTCCAGGGGGAAAAATAGAACAAGGAGAATTACCAAATGAAACAGCTATTAGAGAATTAAAAGAAGAACTAGATATAGAAATAGATATTTTAGATTATATAGGCTGTAAAGAATTTGAAGATAATGGAGTAATACTAAAATATCACTGGTATAAAAGTAGTATAAAAAAGGGATGTCCAAAATTAATGGAAGAAAAATTTGATGATATAAAATATTTTAGCAGACAAGAAATGATAAATAATTCTGAACTATCATCAAATATGAAAGTATTAATACAAAATATTAATATAGAGGAAATATAGAAGATAAAAACAGTATAATAAAAGTGTATCACATATTTATAAAAGTCATAATAATTATAGTATAAGATAGATAAGGAGGAAAGATGAATTTAACAGAATTTTTACAAGGTAAACCAGATATAAAAAAATATGTAGAACAAAATAATTGTAATTTTGGAGTTATGACACCAGTACCAAATTGTTTTTTAAAAACACTACCTAATAATGAAGTGATAGTTCCAGAAGATGTATTTAAAAAGTTAGTTGATATTGCTGACAGAACTAATCAAACAGGATGTGAACATTCATTTTTTTTATCTTGCCCCAATGATTATGTAATAGGAAATAAATGTACAATTACTACTTTTTTTACACATAATTCAAATATTAATAGGCGAGTTGCTGAGTTTGATGATATCATGGTGAAGTTTTTAGAGGGATTAGCAGATAAAGTTAGAAGCGGTAGACTTAAAGAAGGTGCAGTTGTATTTATTGGTCATACACATCCTGCTGAAGGAAAATGGTATGATAATTTTTCTTTCGGAGACCTAGATGGATATTCAAAAGGTGTTCAAAATTGTGATGTTTATGAAGATAGAAGAATTGAAACTGGAGGATGTATGCTTACTGCTGATGGAAAAATAAGAATGGTTTTTTATGATCCTAATGCTAGAGATTTTTATAAATTTACCAATATTAAAGTTAAAACAAGGGATGGGCAATTAGTTGATTTTGAAGAAAACTTTAAAAACTATAAAAATCATTTAATAACTCCAAGTAATATTCAAAGACTTTCCGAAAATACAATAAGAAATAATCCAGGGGAAGTATCAAATAGAACTAATGAGATAGAAACATTTTTTGGAGCATCATTGAGAAGATATAGGAGAGAAGACTATAGATGATAGAAGAAATAGAAAAAAGATTGGTTGAAGTTGAGGTTATATTAAAACAGTTAGATATTCAATATAAAGAAAAGATTCCAAATGAAATATGGGAATATATTAATAAACATAAAAGTAAAGATTACATATATACATATGATAGTACAATAGATTTAGAAAATCAAAAAATAAATCTAGATACTGTTGCAATACTATCATATATTAATATTAAATATTTATTAAACAAAACTCAAAAAGAAAAGTTTTTAAATTTGTTAAAAGCTGATGAAATTTTTGCAGAAAATGAGAAAAGGAAAAGATATAATCCAGATAATTTATTTAAAGAAAAAGAATTAAAGCAAGAAAATATTAATAAGTGGAATGAATTAGCAGTAACATATCAAGAAACATGGTTCACCAAATTTTTAAATAAAATAAAAAAATTGTTCAACAAATAAATAATATTGAAAATAAATTTATATGAGCAAGTAGTAATTAAAACTGCTTGCTTTTATAATATAAGTTTGTAAAAAGAACATTTTAAAATAAAAAATTCTACTAATATAGGAATTTATAAAATTGATGATGAAAAAACTTATTTAATAGATAGTTAAAAGACAAAAAATAGAAAAAAAGGTAAAAATGTAGAAAAAAATATTGACAGTTTATTAAATATAACATAGAATACAAACAATGGTTCTAAAGGTAATAATAAATGTAATTTTATAAATAAAAATATGTTATAAGAACTAAATATTTAAGTAAAGGGTGTGTTCTTATGAATGAAAAAAAGAATGAAATTATTTTATTTGAAAACCAAGGAGTGAAGTTAGAAGTAAATTTGAAAGACGAAACAGTATGGCTAAACTTAGAACAAATGACTGAATTATTTAAAAGAGATAAATCAGTTATATCAAGACATATCAAAAATGCACTGACAGAAGAATTAAAAGATGAAGAGGTTATTGCAAAATTTGCAACGACCACTAAACATGGAGCAATTGAAGGCAAAACACAAACTCATATGGTAGATTATTATAATCTCGATATGATAATTTCTATTGGATATCGTGTAAAATCAACAGAAGGTATAATTTTTAGAAAATGGGCTAATAAGATATTAAAAGATTATATGTTAAAAGGATATGCAGTAAATCAAAAAAGATTAGAATATTTGGAAAAGACAATAAAATTAATAGATATAGCAAATAGAATTGATGAAAGATTAGAAGGAAATGATGTAAAAGAAATATTAAAAGTAATTGGAGATTATTCTAAAGCACTTAATTTACTTGATGATTATGACCACAGAACATTAAAGAAAATAGATGGAAATATAGATGATAGAAAAATAAAATATAGTGAATGTATAGAAGTTATAAATAAGTTAAGATTTAATGAAGAAAGTTCACTATTTGCAGTAGAAAGAGATAGAGGATTAGAATCAATTATAGGAAACATTTATCAAAGCTTTGGAGGACAAGATATTTATAAAAGCATAGAGGAAAAAGGAGCAAATTTTTTATATTTGATAGTAAGAATCATGTATTTGCAGATGGAAATAAACGAATTGCAGCAACATTATTTATATACTTTTTAAACTTTTATGGTATATTATATAAAAATGGAAAACAGACAATAGATAATAATACTTTAGCAGCACTAACATTATTAATTGCAGAATCAAATCCAAAAGAAAAAGAAATTATAATAGATTTAGTAATGAACTTTTTAAATAATGATTAAAATTACATATAAATAATAACTTATATAAATGAGAGTAACTCGTATTGATAAGTACTCTCATTTATGTTATTATAACAAAAAATAATAATTTGATGAAAAAAGAGCTATATATTATTATTATAAATATTAAAATAAAATGGAGTAATAAAAATGGAAAGTAATCAACTAGAATTATGGAATAAGTTAAATGAAAATAATAGTTTAAAAGAAATACAAGAATATGTTAATAAAATAAATGAAATTAGAGGATTTAATAGTCAAGACATTACAAAAACAATGCTTTTACTAACAGAAGAAATTGGAGAACTTGCAAAAGCAGTAAGAAAAGATGCCACAGACATGTCAGTAGATTCACAAAAAAAATATAACTATGACACTATAGAAAGTGAAGTTTCTGATGTTTTATATGTCCTACTATGTGTATGTAACAAATTAAAGATTGATGCATTTAGTTGTTTAAAAGAAAAGGAAAAGAAAAATATTAATAGAACTTGGGAATAGGAGAATTAATAAAATGGGCGAAGAAGACAAAGATATAAAGATTTCAGAAATGATGGAAATGCAAAAAGAATTATGGGAATTACATAAAGATAAATGGTCACCAATGGAAGCAAAATATGGTAGAAACTTTCTTCTATGGATGATTGAGGAAATGGGTGAAGTAATATCAGTTATAAAGAAAAAAGGCGATAATGCTATTATGACAGATAGAAATATAAGAGAACATTTTGTAGAAGAAATGAGTGATGTTTTAATGTACTATAATGATGTGTTACTAAGATACAATATAACACCAAATGAAATATCTTCTGCCTATATAAATAAACATAATAAAAACATGAATAGAAATTATGAAAAGGATTGGAAAAATAAATAAAATGAGAAGTTATATAAATGAAGTAAGTAAAGAGACAAGAGAATATTATAAAATATTATCAAAAGATTTCCCAGAATTTTTAAATGATTATATATATATACATATGAAATGCAAAAATTAGCTGGGATTAATCAAATATGTGGTTCATATTGGAGAAAAGAAAATATCTATGGAGATAATATGTATTCAGTATTAGTACATAGTGTAGGAGTAGCACTGATAATATGGAACTTTACTCATGATAAAAAACAAGTTATTGCTGGGCTTTTACATGATATATCAAGTCCTGCTTTTAAACATTGTATAGACTTTCTAAATGGAGATGCTGAAAATCAAGAACCAACAGAAGAGGATACATACAAAGTAATAAAAAATTCAAAAGAAATAATGGAACTTTTGAAAAGAGATAATTTAAAATTAGAAGAAGTTAGTGATTATAAAATATATCCGATAGCAGACAATAAAGCACCAAAATTATCAGCAGATAGATTAGAATATACTTTTCAAAATGGAAGATACTTTAAAAAAATATGGGACTTAGATATTATTAAAAAGATGTATGATGACATAATAATTATAGAAAATGAAGATAAAGAGCAAGAATTAGGATTTATCTCAAAAGAAATGGCAGAAACTTTTATTACTGGAGCAAGTAACCTTTGCCACAATGGATTAGCATAGAAAATACCATTACAATGTACTTTTTTGCAGATATATTAAAAAATATGTATGAAAATAAATACATAAATAGAGAAGATTTATACGATAAATCAGAACAAGAAGTAATTGAGTTAATAAGAAATTGCAAAGATAGAAATATAGCAAATAGATTTAACGAGTTTTATAAATGTAATGAATTCCATGAAAGTGAAACATATATAGATAATAAGTTTTGCGTAAATAGAAAAGTTAAAAAAAGATATATAAATCCACTTACTAAAGAAGGAAGAATATATGAAATTTCAAAAATTGCGAAAGAAAAAATAGATGATTTTAAAAATATGAAAATCAGTAAATTTGCATATATGGATATATAATATAGAAAATAAAGGAGAATGATAAAATGGAAATAGCAAAAGATTACATAGGAGTAGGAGTAGGTGCATTTATATTAAATGATAATAATGAATTATTATTACAAAAAAGAGCAGTACCAGCAGAAAAAGATCATTGGTGTATACCAGGTGGTAGACTAGAAATGTTTGAAACATTAGAAAATGCAGTTATTAGAGAAGCTAAAGAAGAAACAGATTTAGATATAGAAGTAATTAAATTAATGGGAGTATGTGACCACATTATAAAAGAGGAAAATGCACATTGGGTAGCAACAAGTTATTTATGCAAAATAAAAAGTAGGGAGCCAAAAATAATGGAACCAGATAAAGCATCTGATATGAGATGGTTTTCACTAGATAATTTACCAGATAAATTAACTATTACTACAAAAAAAGCATTACAAGATTATAGAAAAATAAATATATAAAAAATATAATAGAGTTTATTTGAAATAACTTTTAAATAAACTCTATTTTTGATTAATATATTATAAATATTGTTTTAAAGTTTCAACACTATCTTCTTGCATTACCACAAAATCATTTAAAATTGCTTTTACATCTGGTGCAGCATGTTCATTTTCGTTTAATAAACGTCTTCCTTCAATAATTCCCATATTTGTACCTTGCATTAAAAGTTCTGATAATTTAGATGTACTATCATCAGTTATAGTCTTCATTTGTATACCATACCAAGTCATTGCTTTATTCATAGCATTTGTCTCATGAGGTGCTTTTCTTGCATAATTATCATATAATTGATTTACTCTATTTGAGATATTCTCATATTTACTATATTCAGTATTTAAAACATTTCTAAAATCACTATCCTTAACTTTAGGAGAAATATAAGAAATAGCATCCATTCCCATTGTAGCTCCTTTATTTACTTCATCTAATATATTCAAATTTTGATTTTCCATAAAAATCCTCCAATCGTATATTTATTTATATATAGTATTTACAAATAAAATTAAAATATAATAAAAAATTAAAGTAAAAGCTAGAATGAATAAAAAAGTCTAAAAAAGAAACAATATAATATAGATATGAAAAAATTTGGAGGTAAAAAAATGAAAGTTATAGATAAAATTGCATTACTTCTTATTATAATAGGTGCAATAAATTGGGGATTAATAGGATTTTTTGAATTTAATTTAGTAGAAACCCTATTTGGAGATATGACAGTTTTAAGTAGAATAATATATGGACTAGTTGGTATATCAGGACTATGGGGAATAAAAATGTTATTTGATAATGATTAAGAAAAAGCCAGTAAAGAGCTGGCTTTTAATATACATATATTTTGATATTGAAAAAAATTAAACATTAACTTAAAATAGTAATAGTAAAAAAATAATTTATAAGTAGGTGGAAATATGAAAGCTATTACTATAAAACAACCATGGGCAACTTTAATTGCAAAAGGATATAAAGAATATGAATTTAGAACATGGAAAACGAAATATAGAGGAGATATATTAATACATGCAGGAAAAGCAATAGATAAAAAGGCAATGGATAGATTTAAAAATCTTAATTTACAGTATCCAAAAGGCTGTATAATCGCAAAGGCAGAGATTACTGACTGCATATATGTAGATGACGAATTTAGAAAAAAAGTACTACCAAAAAATCCAGAAGTTTATAGAGGACTTATAACAAAAGATACTTGGGAAGGATATGGATTTAAAATTGAAAATGTAGAAGAGATAGAACCAATTGAAGTAAATGGAAAACTTAGTTTATGGGACTTTGATTATAAAGGATAGTTTAAAGCAATACTAATAGATTTATCAAAGAACAATATATAAATAATAGTATAAAATGTATAGTAATCTTTAGTAATTTATGTTGTACTATGAATATTAAACAAAGGAAGAGTGATAAAGATGATGTATCCATATTGCAAATATGCAGATGAAACAGAAGTTGTTTTCTCTCATATTATGAAGAATGAAGAAGGAGAAGAAATTATCCATGTACATTTTGAGAGACCAACTGAACATGGATTTGATAGTGTAAGATTTGAACTTCCAAGTTGTAAAATACTATATAAAGATGGGAATTATACAAATGAAGAAATCGAATTATTTAAAACAGTAGTAGAACGTGGACTTCCATCTTTTTATAGATGGGCAAGAGAAGGAGGAATTTGTATTGCCTAATATATTAGAATTAATGTGGATATAAAATATATTTTTTGTCAAATGAGAATTGTGAACCGATTCATGTTCATATTCCAAAAGGAAAGCCAATACAAAATTCTACAAAAGTATAGCTTACTAAAAGTGGCAGATGTATTATAGTAAATAATAAAATTAACATTCCAAGTAAAGAGTTAGGAGAATTATTAGAATCAATATCTAATAATTACTTTTATATAATATCAGAATGGAAAAAGCATTTTTCACAAGAAGAGGTAAAATTTTACTGTTAAAATACATATTACTGAAAATAATCAGGCAGTTTGACTGTCTGATTATTTTTTTCTATAAATTATTAAAATTTAATTTATTATATATATTATTAATAATTATTTTATTTTAAAAGTATTGACATCGTTCTTAAAATAGAATAATATATAAATACAAACATTGTTCTGAATTAAGAATAATATTAAAGAAGGTGAATAAATAATGGGATATTTAACAGCTAAACAATTATCAGATAAATGGGGAATCACAGAAAGAAGAATAATAAAGTTATGTAAGGAAAATAGAATAAATGGTGCTAGAAAAGATGGTATGATATGGCTTATTCCAGAAAATACTATTAAACCATTAGATAAAAGAAATAAAATTTCGAAATATATAAATGTACAAAAAAGAATAATGATAGTAAACATTAATAATGAAATTGGATATAATCTAATATCATTACTAAAAAAAGAAGGATATATAACAGATGGAATATGTAATAATGATGTAAAAATTCATAAAGAGAAATTAGAAGACATAAACATTTGGAAAGTAGAAAAGTATAATAAAAATGAAATAGATAAAGTATTAGAAAATTCAGATAAATACTATGAAGGACTCATTATTATAGATACAGAAACTATAAATAAAGAAGAAATACAACATAAAGAATATCTAATAAAAGAATTCTCTAAAAAGATGAATTGTGAATCATCTATAATTTTGGTAAATAATATGGAAAATGCAAAAACAAAATTAGAACATAAATTATCAAAAAAATTAGCTGATGATGTAGGACTTAGAATAAATGCTATAAATATAAATGCACCAGTAAAGAATGAAAGAACAATCAACTATTATGAAATAGCAGAAGATGTTTTGGAACTATTAAAGAAATTTAAAAATACATCAGGAATATCAATAACTACAGATGGAGGACATATTGAATTTGATGAAAATGGTAGAACACAAAAACTAGAAGTAGGGAAATTTTATAAGATAATAAACAATTATTTAAAAAAATTAAATAAAGACTCATACATGTGGTGTGCATCTATTATGCTTGAAGATGAATGGACAGAAGAACCAGCAGAAATGAATTTTAGAATAAACAATTTAGATGCGGCAAATAGAGGTGCAAATATAGAAAGAATATTTATATTTAGCAAAAGTAGAATAAAAGAATTTAAAGAAAATAAAACATTAAAAATCTATATGCAAAGTAATATAAATACAATGTTTGTAGATTATGATGAAATAAAACAAAAAGAGCCAAAGCTACTAGAGCTAGTAAAAGATGGATGGGATGGAATAGATAAAGATACATTAATAGTAGACCTGCCAGAAAGTGATGAAAAAAGAGGATTTATAAGTATAAATAAAGATGAAGTAAAAAAAGCTTATGAATGTTTTATAAACTTAAAAAAATATTCAAAAGACTTAAAAGAAATTTTAAAATAATAGGAGGTAAAAATGAATAAATTAGTTTTTAAGAAAATTCAAAAAAAGGACGAAGAGCAGCTATTAAATTTAATTAAAACTGTATTAGACAATCTAGAAAATCCTCAATTCTTTATTAGTTATGAAGACTGGGAGCTAAAGCAATTATTTAATGAAGACTATGCACCACTACTAGGAGCTTATGATGGAGAAAAATTAGTAGGTATGAGTCAATTATACGTAAGACAGGATTTTCTAGAGGAGTATATAAAGATACTAGGGTTAGAAGGATATAAGGTATGTGAATTTGGTGGTAATTTAGTATTACCAGAGTATAGAGGTCAAGGTATAGTATATGAGCTTGTAAAAAGACAAATTAAACTTGCTAGAGATATAGGATTTGATTACTTGTTATCAATGTGCCACCCAGATAATTTAGCAAGTAAAAAAACAATAATGAAATTAGGACTTAAATATGTTAAAACAGAAACTGTTAATGGTAATTATTTAAGAGACATATTTTTAATGAAATTATAGGAGAAAATTAAATGGAAATATCTATAACATACATTATTTCACAAATATTTACGATACTTACTTATGGACTACTTGCAATATCATATTATGGAAAAAGTAGAAAAAATGTATTAATAATAAGCTTTTTATCGGTAGCAGCAAATACTATTGCATACATTCTGCTAAACGCATATACAGGTGTTGCTATGTGCATAGTAGCACTAATAAGAAATATAATATTTTTAATAGATGAAAGAAGAAATGGAAAAAGTGACAAAATCTATAAAAAGGATATTGTTATATTAATAATATTATTTGGTATATCTATTATTTCATCTATATTTACTTATAATGGATTTTATAGTTTGTTAGTTGTATTTGGAACCATGATTTATACATATTCTGTTTGGCAGAAAAAAACAAGTGTATATAAGATATTAGGAATACCAACAGAGTTTTTATTTGTATTATATAATATTTATATAAAATCAATATTTGGTGTTATTGCAGAGACAATACTTATGATATGTTCTATAACTGGATATATACTAGAAGTAAAGAAAAATAAATAAATATAAAAAAATATATATTGTATTTTAATGTGTTTTATAAATTGATAAAAGTAAAAAAATTTACTTTATATCTAATTAAAAAACACATTATTTTTTTATATTTGATAAAAATATTATTAATAATCGAAATATTTATATCGATAAACGATATAAATTGACGAAAAACGAATATGGCATTATAATAAATATTGAATGGAGGTAATTTTATGGCTATTATTACAAAGTTAGACGAACTAATGAAGAAAAGAGGATATACACTTGGAAGATTATCAGAAGAAGTAGGAATTACACCATGCAACCTTTCAAATATTAAAAATGGAAATATATCAGCTATAAGATTTAGCACTTTAGAAGAAATATGTAAAGTACTAGAATGTCAGCCTGGAGACTTATTAAAATATGAAGAAATGGATAAAAAAAGAGTTATACCATTATTTTTAGATTATTCTGGAACAACAGACTTATTACTTAAAGGTGGAGCAGAAAATGTAAAAAAATTTTTTGATTCTATTATAGATATACAAAAAAAGTCAAAATGCGAAGTACAAACAATAATGGTTACAGGATCTTCATGTGAATCTGCTAGAAGTAAACATAAATTACTTTGTGAACTTGCCGAAAATTATGGCATGCCAAATTTATTTAAAGGAGTAGTTTCAGAGTACTGTGGATTTATTGGAACAAAAAACAAATCCGAGAAATTATTAACTTTAGATACAAGAATATTAGATAAAAGATCTGAGATAGAAGAAATTGCAAATCAGTATGGAGGAAAGATTAGTAAAGAAGTTACAAGTATGTATAATATAGTATTTGATAAAATAAGTAGAACTGATTTAGCAGAGGCAAGCGAAAAAATAGAGAAATTAATAGGAGACGAAGAAATAGAAACTGTTACATATTATGATGCATATGGTAAAGAATGTGATGTAAAACCTAAAAAACATTCTAAATCAGAAGCAGTATTAATGTTGACAAAAAAACTAAATGAAAAATATTCTATACCTTTTGTGATAATAGGAGGAGATTCACAAGATGAAGACTTAAAAATGTATACCAAAAATAAAGAAAAAATATCAAAAATGGGACTATCATCTGTATTTATTGCACCATCTAATATAGGAGAAATAAGTAGTCATGATGAAAATATTATTATAGGTGACTGGGAAAATTCTGATGGAATTGCTCAATGTATAAACAAACTTAATTCAAGAATTAAAGTAAGAGAAGATGGGGGATTAGATATATGAAAAGATATGTATTAATGTTTGAATATGATAGTAAAAAATTCATGGATATAGAAAAAATTATAATATTTAATGAAAATTTAAAAAAAGTAGAAGAAAAAGAAAAGAGAATAAGTATGTTCTTTTATGGAGATACATCTAATGAAGAACTATCGACATTTATGAGCTATTTTAATAATCTAGTAAAAAAAGAAATATGTAATCTTTCCATTTCGTTAAAAACAAAAGAAGTAATTTTTGAAAAAGGAATTAATAACAAATCTATTAAATTATCTGCTCAAAATGCTAGAGATATAAAAAACAAAAAATTTGATAATATCATAAATGAATATTATTGTGATAATGAAGATGATGTTGAGATAAAACTATTACCAACAAAGAATTGGGAGAGTATAATTTTAGATTTAATAGGAGAATAAATTATGAACATAAAATTTTTTCGGTGAAATTGAAGAAAATGATGCTGTTGGAGGAAAAGGAGCATCTCTTGCTAAAATGTATAAAAATAACTTCAACATACCAAATGGTTATGTAATAATGACAGATGTGTTTAATGAATTTTTAATAAAAAATAATATAAAAGATAAAATACAAAAAATAGTTGAAAGATGTAATATAGATGATGAAATAGAGATAGAGCAAAAAGCTAAAGAAATAGCACAAATTATCTCTAATAGTTATATATCAGATAGTATAAAAGAAGAAATTATTAAATACTATAAAAAGCTAAATTGTAGATATGTAGCTGTAAGATCATCTTCCAAAAACGAAGATGGAAAAAGCCATGCATGGGCAGGACAATTAGAAACTTTTTTAAATATAGATGAAACAAACTTGATAGAATGTGTAAAAAAATGCTGGAGTTCAATTTTTAGTCCTAGAGCCGTTAGTTATAGAATAAAAAATAATGATACATCAGATATTTCAGTTGCTGTTGTTGTACAAGAAATGATACAAAGCGAAGTATCTGGTGTAGCTTTTTCAATAAATCCAACTAATAATAATTCAAATGAAATTATTATAGAAAGTGCATTAGGACTAGGAGAAGCAATAGTGTCAGGAAAAGTAACTCCAGATACCTATATTATAGATAAAAATAAAGATAATATAAAAAATAAAGAAATAAAAATACAAAAAAGTAAATTGATAAAAATTAATAGTAATAATAAATGGATTAATATTTCAGATGGAAAAGAACAAAAGCTAAAAGATGAAATGATTTTGAAATTATCAAAATTAATTAAAGAGATAGAAAAAAAATATGGATTTCCAGTAGATGTAGAATGGGCAATAGAAAATAAAGAAATATATATATTACAATGTAGACCTGTTACTACAGTAGAAAGAGATGAATTAGTAGAAAAAATAAAAAGAAAACGGAAATTGGAATTTTTACGTTTCAAGGAAATTTAATTGGTTTGTAGAAAACACACAAATTTATTGCACTTTAGAAAAATATCAAAAAGAACTATTAGGATTTAATATTAAAACGCAAAATTACTTATGTTTAAATGGTGATGAATATGCATTAGATTCAAATTTTAAAAAACTATGTTACAGATTAGATAATTTACTAAAAAATGATGAAGACTTCTTTGAAAAATTTGCGAAAATAGAATTTAATTTAGGGGAAGAGATTAAGAACTATATAAAATATTTAAAAAATAAAGATTTAAGTAATTTAACTTTTGAAGAGATTTCAGAAGAATTTAAAAGATTTAATCATTTATATATAAAAAGTTTTATACCTGCTATGACAAGACCAGAAGATTACTTAACAGATACTTTAAAAAAAGAACTTATAAAATCAAAATTTGTAAAAAATGATATTGACTTTATTTTTCTAAAAATTTCTACATGTCCGAATTACTCTCCGCTTTCTTATAGTGAAGAACCACTAGATTTATTAAAAATAGCTTCAGAATTAAAGAAAGGGAAAAATATAGACCAATTAATCGATAAGCATATTCAAAAATATTCGTGGATGAAAGGACCTTTAGAATTTGAAAGCACTGCTTTTGCAAAAGAATACTATATAACAAGATTAAATAATCTAGTAAATTATGATATTGAAGCAAAAATTAAAAATATTAATGATGTTAGAAAAAATAATGAAACAGAGTATAAAAACATATTAAATCAATACGAATTTACTGAAAAAGCTAAAAAATTAATTAAAGCAATTAGAGATTTTATTTTTTTAAGATCATATATGACAGAATGTTCAGATAATTTATTTTATGTAGGTAGAATTACTATTTTTAAAGAAATTTCTAACAGAACAAAAATTAAAGAAGAAGATTTAATTATGCTTAGTGATGTAGAAATATTAGATATTATGAAAAATCAAGGAACTATGAGTAAAAAAATTGAAAATACACTTGAAAATAGAAAAAAAGGTTTTGCAATAATGTGGCTTGATGGTAACATTCAAACGAGATTTGGAGATGAGACTTTAAAATTGCAAAATGAAATAGCTACAACATATAAAACTTTAGTAGATGAAAAAAATAAGTTGGGCAAAAGAATAATTTATGGTAGTATTGCAAATAAAGGAAAAGTTAGAGGAATAGCTAAAATTTTAAATACATATCAAGACATTTATAAGGTAGAAAAAGGAGATATTATTGTAACAACTATGACATCTCCAGAGTATACACTAGCTATGGAAAAAGCAATAGGATTTATTACTGACGAGGGAGGAATTACATGCCATGCAGCTATTCTTTCTAGAGAATTTAATGTACCATGTGTTGTAGGAACAATTAATGGCACAAAAGAAATAAAAGATGGACAGATCATAGAATTAGATGCATACAATGGTAAAATCTATATTTTAGACTAATACTTATAATAAAATTATTAAACAAAAAGAAAAAATATAAACTGTTATAGATATAAAGAAATACCTTATAAAAAATATATATTATTATAAAAGAACTGTTATTTTAAAAAATATGTACAGTTCTTTTTTCTATATTACTAGTAAGTTTCTTTAAAATATGATATACATTAATAATAAAAATTAATAAAAATGAAAGGTTGTTTTGTATGGAGTTTAATAGTAATGATATAACAAATGTGATTAAGAATAGAAGAAGTCACAGAAAGTATCTAAATAAAGAGATACCAGATAAAATACTAGAAGAAATAATAAACTGCGGACGAAATGCACCATTTGGAGGAAAGCCAACACCAGACTGTCAAGTAACAGAATATATAATAATAAAAGATAATGAAGTTAAGGAAAAACTAGCATTAAACTATAAAGATAGAAGTTTTATAAAAACAGCACCAGTTATAATAGCCATACTTGCAAATAAAAATAATGATCCAAAATATGAAGAATATATTTTAAGTTCTGCACTATCTATTCAAAATATGATAATTGCAGCAGAAAGTTTTGGTATAGGAAGTTGCATACTAAGTTGTTTTATGAATTATGAAAAACACTTGCAAGATAAAATAATTTCTAGAGAGATATTAAATTTGCCAGAAAATATAGAATTAGTTGCACTACTTTCTTTGGGATATAAAGATAATAATGAAGAAATTATGGAAAAGAAACTAAAAGATTATAATGATATTGTATATATAGATAAATATAAAAATCAAAAGGATTAGATTAAAAATATGAAATTAAGAGTTTTAGAAGATAATAATACATATATAGATAATTATTATTTAGGAGAGCCTGCTGTAAGTTATTACATAGAAGATAATGATATAAAAATATTATTTGATGCAGGATATTCAGATGCATTTATAAAAAATGCAGAAAGTATGGGAATTGATTTAAACACAATTAATAAAATAGTAATATCTCATGGGCATAATGATCATACAGGAGGATTAAAATATTTGTTTAACAATATTAATAATAAAGATATTGAACTTTTGGCACATACAGAATGTTTAAATAAAAAGATGTTTGAAGAAGAGTATATTGGAACATCTATGACAAAAGAGCAGTTAAGTAAAAAATGTAAATTAAGATTAATAAATGCTCCAGTTCAGATAAGTGAAAATATTATATTTTTAGGAGAAATACCAGAATCAAATAAGTTTGAGATAAGAGAAGTAATTGGAAAATGTGAAAGTAATGGTGAGATGATAAATGATATAGTAAGAGATGATACAGCAATAGTATATAAATCAAAACAAGGATTATTTATTATAACAGGATGCTCTCATAGTGGAATATGTAATATTATTGAGTATGCTAAAAAAGTATGTAATGAAAATAGAATCTATGGTGTTATTGGAGGATTCCATTTATTTGAAGTTAATGATAGACTGTATAATACAATAAAATATTTTAAAGAAAATTCTATTAAATTATTATATCCATGTCACTGTACTTCTTTAAATGTAAAAATTGAAATGGCTAAAGAATTACAGATAAAAGAAGTAGGTGTTGGATTAGAATTAAATATATAATTAATGTAGAGGAGGATATTATATGGAAAACTTAGAATTTATGAGTAAATTCAAACCAAATGAAAGATGTATTAAAGAATTTAAGTATTGGATTGTATGTGTAAGAGCAAAACAAACAACTCTTGGAGATACTGTTATATTGCTTAAAAGACAAATTAGGGGGTAGGAGATATGCTTGAAGAAGAAGCTGGAGAATTTCCCGAAGTAGTAAAATGGTATGAAAATCTTTGCAAAGAAAAATTTGGAGCTATAAAGTTTAATTATATTATAATGATGATGCATGATAATTTCGTTCATTATCATGCTTTTCCAAGATATGATAAAAGCATAAAGCTATTTGACATAGATTTGGAAGACAATAGTGCAAATAATACATTAGTTAATTTTGGATCAGTAGAGCCATTAAAGGATGAAATACTTTTTAAAATTAGAGACTATATGAAAGATTAAATAACAATTTTGGAGGAATGTAAATGAAAGTAGAGAAAGCTGGTTGTGTATTAATAAATTTAGAAGAAGGAAAAATTGGACTTGTACACAGAAATAAGAATAATGATTATTCATTTCCAAAAGGACATTTAGAAAAAGGAGAGACTTTAAAAGAATGTGCTATAAGAGAAACAGAAGAAGAAACTGGAAGAAAAAATCATATTATAATAGATAAAGAGATACATGTATTAAAATACACTACTTCATCAGGGGAAGAAGTTGAAACTTATATGTATATTGCTATAGATGATGGAAAGACAGAAAAATATATTAAGGAAGAAGATAGAGAAAATTTAAAGTGGGTAAGTTTAGATGAAGTTGAGAAAACTTTAACATATGATAATTTAAAAATATTTTGGCTTGTAGTAAAACCACAAATAGAAAAAATAATAGAAAATAATGGAATAGTAAGTGAAGAAGTACTAAAAGCTTTAGGAATATAGCTTAAATGATTAAAAAAGATGTAGGAGAAAATATGTTAAATATTAATATTGTTTGTGTTGGAAAAATAAAAGAAGAATATTTAAAATCAGCAATAGCAGAATATTCAAAAAGACTATCAAAATATTGTTTATTAAAAATTATAGAATTACAAGATGAAAAATTACCAGATAAACAATATGAAAGTACATTAAATAAATGTAAAGAAAAAGAATGTGAAAGAATCATAAATAGCATAAAAAAAGAATCTTATATAATAGCATTAGACTTAAAAGGCAAAGAAATTTCATCAGAAGAATTTTCAGAAAAAATAGAAAATATTGCTACAAATTTTAATAGTAATATAACATTTATAATAGGAGGAACTCTGGGATTAACTGAGAAAGTATTAAAGATATCTAATGAAAAAATATGTTTTTCTAAGATGACATTTCCACACCAATTAATAAGAGTGTTTTTATTAGAGCAGATATTTAGAGCTTTTAAAATATCTAATAATGAAACATATCATTGGTAGATATAAATTAAATATAAAATTTTTAGGAGGATAAAATAATATGGAAGAATTATTTGATGTATTAGATGAAAAAGGAAATTATACAGGAAGAATTGAAACTAGAGAAGTTTGTCATAAAGAAGGATTATGGCATAAAGCTACTACAGTATGTATAATAAATTCTAAAAATCAAGTTTTATTACAAAGAAGAAGTAAAAATAAGAAATTATGGCCAAACATGTTAGATATTACAGCAGGCGGCCATGTTCTTGCTGGAGAATTTGGATTTGAATCTATAATAAGAGAAACTAAAGAAGAATTAGGAATTGATATTGATAGAAAAGATATGATATTTATAGGATCAAGCTTATCTCAAAATATAAAATGTGATATTAAAAATAATCATATTAATGAATATTACATAGTACTTAAAGATATTGATGAAAAGGATATCAAACTTCAAGAGGAAGAAGTATCAGAAGTAAAATGGATAGATAAAGATGAAATAATAAGAAGAATAAAAAATAATTATGATGGAATTACAGATAAAGAAGGGTGTTGGGAATATTTAATAAAATACTATGAATGGTCTGATAGTAAGAATATAAAGGCTTAAAAATATTAAGATAATTAGAATTATGAATTATAATATATAAATCAAGATATTTTATAAGAGGAAAAAAATAATGAAAATACAAGATATTATAAAACTTATTGTTAATAGACTAAAGAAACGTGATAAATTACCAGAAGGAAAAGTTAGCATAGATAGAGAGCACAAATTTGATAAAGATGTATCTAATAATTTATCATTGATAGATGAAAATAACTTAGCAAAACAATTTCAAACTAAAATGATGGCAAATGGTATAAACTTAAATGAAACGAAAGTAAATACTACTTTTACAGAGCTAACGCAACAGCAATGTATTGAACTAACAAAAAAATTTTTTAATACAATTAATCCAGAATTTAATCAAAAAGTAGAGAAAATATTTGAGGGAAAAGGAGAAAATAGTAGTACACAAAAAGTATTTCTTACAATGGATAGTAAATGTCATGATTCTGATAAATCTAGTGCTACAAGTCCGCTTTCTAAAGATGAAGATATGAGTCTATATATTCCAATAACAGGAACACTACTTGATTGTTATTCTCTAATACATGAAATAACACACTCTTTTGATGCTATAGAGGGAGATAATGGAACAAGAATTGTGTTAGGAGAAATAGCGCCACAGTGTATGGAAAGGCTTTTTGATGAATTTCTTATGAGTATGTCAGAGGAAGATTTAAAACAATATGGAATGGATAGAAATAAGTTAAAAGAAGATATAAATTTAAGAAAAATTAAAACTTTTGAGAAAAGATATAAAGCTATTATTGATATAGTAAATAATAAAGGAAATCATATAATAAATACAAGATACATGTTAGCTCAATTATATCAAACACAATTTATGAAATTACCATCAAATGAGAGAAATACTGTTATAATGAATTTCATTGATTGCATTAAAAATAATGATTTTGTGGGAGCAAATAATATTTTAGGAATAGATAGTACTAAGATAAATGATTATTTAAATGATACAATAAAAGAGTATACAGACTTAGTAAATCCAAAAGAAGAAGAGGAAGAAATAATTAATAATAATATTTATAACATAAATGAATTTAAAAAATTAATATTTTCTTCTAAAAGTACAGATGATATATATAAAGTAGTGATGCAACATATAGAAAAAGATGATAATTATAATGGATTTTTAGAACATCCAGAAAATCATAAAGGAAATAGAACAGGGTTCATAAAGAAAAACGAATATATTCCAATTAATGAAGATTTGCTTTGTTTAGTAATTAATGATAATAACATATATAAGACATTAATTGAAAATGTTAGAAGTAATTCAGAGAAATATGAAAATTTTTCAGAAGCAATTTTACATGGAGTACTTGAGACTGAAAAGTCATATTTTACTAAAGACATAGAAAGTGATAATTATATTCTTTATATGAAATATTATGAAAGTGAAAAAATGAAAGGAAGTAAAAATCCATATATAACAGCTAGAGACTATTTTATAAGAGAACATGCAATATATGGAGAAGATGAACTAGAAGATTATGCATTTTATAATATTTCTAATTCAAAAAGATTGGGAAAAGGTGCAATGTGTAGTGAAAAGAATTCGATGGTTAATAATTTACTAAGTTTTTGTGGTTATAAAACCATCTTAATAAATGGACATTTGCAAACTGAAACAAGAAGTGACGATCATTGCTATACATTATTTGAAGAGAAAGGTAGATATAGTATTTTTGATTATGCACAACAAAATGTTCAAAGAGGGGTATTTTCAAGTGCTGAACAATTAAAAAAAGGTATAAATATTGAAACTAAAAAGAAAAATGGAAAAAAACTAATATATACGTCAGAGCCAGTAAAACTACCAAAAAAGAATCCATTAACTAGATAGAAATATAAATAGAAATTATAGTAAATAGAAAGTGACCAAAATTAATAATTATTTAATTTTATGGTCACTTTTAAAATATTTATTATTTTATTTTTTTAGCTTATCAATTACATTTGCTGCTAAATTTATTTTATCATCAGATACTTTTCCTTCAATAGCTCTTAATGTTTCTATAGGAACTGCAAATATTATTGTATTTGATTGATCACTACTTAAATCATTAAGAGTAGCAAGTGTTCTTAAATGAAGTGCACCAGGAGATGAACTCATAATTGAAGCAGCCTTTGCTAAATTTTCAGAAGCTTCAACTTCACCTTGTGCTTTAGTAATAACAGCTTGTTTTTCTCTTTCTGCTTCTGCAATTCTAGCAATAACTCTCTTCATTTCTGCAGGAAGAGAAACATCTTTAAGTTCAACATTTTCTACTTTAATTCCCCAAGGATCTGTAGCTTCATCAACTATAGTACATATTTTTGTACTTAATTTATTTCTTTCTGCTAATAGTTCATCAAGAGAAACAGATCCTGCTATATTTCTCATTGTTGTTTGTGCAAGCTGACTAACTGCATAATTAAAATTTTCAACTGCAAGTACAGCTTTTGATGCATCAAAAATTTTATAATATAAAACAGCATTTATTTTTATTGAAACATTATCTTTTGTAATAGCTTCTTGTTCTGGAACATCAACTGTTTTTGTTCTAATATCAATCTTTTTATATGAATGAACTATTGGAAGTATAACATGCCATCCAGGCTCAAGTATTTTTTGAAATTTACCATATAAGAATAAGATACCACGTTCATATTCATTTACTTGTCTAATAGAACAAAATATAACAATTAATAGTACAATTAGTAAAGGTATTAATAATTCCATATATTTTTCCTCCTAATAAATAATATACTAAATTATATCATGTATTTTAAGAAATATAAATAAAATTTTAAAATAATAGTATCAATATAATACTAATAAGTAATATAATAAATAAAATAAGAATAATTAATAATATAGATATTTAAAATGGAGGAAAATGAATGAAAGTATTATTAGTAAATGGTGGACCTCATAAAGAAGGATGTACGTTTGTTGCACTAAAAGAAATTGAAAAGACATTAAATGTAGAAGGAATAAGTACAGAGATATTTTGGGTAGGAACAAAGCAGGTAGGCGGATGTATTGCTTGCCAGAATTGTTCAAAGACAGGAAAATGTGTATTTAATGATGTTGTAAATGAATTTGTAGAAAAAGCAAAAGAAGCAGATGGATTTATATTTGGAAGTCCTGTTCATTATGCAGGAGCTACTGGAAATATGATATCTTTTATGGATAGAGTATTTTATTCAGCTTTTCAAGCAGGATATGGAAATAGATTTTCTTTTAAACCTGCTGCTTGTATATCATCTGCAAGAAGAGCTGGAACTACATCTACATATGATCAATTGAATAAATATTTTGGAATAGCACAAATGCCTATAATATCATCAAAATATTGGAATATGGTACATGGAAAATGTCCAGAAGATGTATTAAAAGATGAAGAAGGTTTGCAAACTATGAGAGTTTTAGGAAGAAACATGGCATATTATTTAAAATGTATACAGGCAGGTAAAGAAAAAGGCATAATGCTACCTACTCAAGAAAAACCTATAAAGACTAGTTTTATACGATAAATAGACTAAAAACAAATAATAATTATAACCAGTACAATTAAGTTTAAATGTACTGGTGTTTTTAATATATAAATTTTTTGTAAAAAATAAATAAAAATGTGCTATAAGTATTGACAACACTGAGATTGAAAAAGTATAATAAGCTAAAACTGAAGAATATGTATCATAGAAAGGACAAGCATAATGCACAATTTATATTTTTCTAATAATGATTATAAAAATAGTAGTGATGAAGAACTAATAACATTAATAAAACAAAATAATGATAAGGGAGCTCTAAATTATCTTCTAGAAAAATATACAGACCTAGTAAATATGAAGGTTTCTAAGTATTTTATTGTAGGGGCTGAAAGAGAAGATATAGTTCAAGAAGGAATGATAGGGCTATTTAAGGCTGTAAAAAGTTTTGATGGAGAAAGATTAAGTTCATTTAAGACTTTTGCAAATCTTTGTGTAGAAAGACAACTACAAACTGCAATAAAAACTTCTACTAGACAAAAACATATGGCTCTTAATTCATCAGTATCTTTAAATACAGCAGCATATGATGATAATGATGATATTAGTATAATTGAAAGATTAGATACGAATACAGCAGAAGATCCATTAGACACAATAACGAAAAAAGAGTATTATAAATTTGTAGAAAATAGGATTGAAGAGACATTAAGTGATTTTGAAAAACAAGTATTACATAGATATACAAGTGGTGAATCTTATGTAGAAATAGCAGCAAGACTAGATTCACAAGTAAAATCTGTTGATAATGCAATACAAAGAATAAGAAAAAAAGCAACTAAGAATATCATGAAAGAATCAGATATATAAAGTTATTTCCAATTTATATATAAAGATAAATTGGAAAAATGCTTCTATAGCTCAGTAGGTAGAGCACATCCATGGTAAGGATGGGGTCGCCAGTTCAATTCTGGCTGGAAGCTCCAAAATCAAAAAATGACGAAGTTTCAAACATAAATTGAAATTTTGTTATTTTTTTACCTTAAACTGTAAAGAAAAACGTATTGATATATATAAAATATGATAATATATATATATGAGTGGTACTCAAGAAACTTTCGAAGCCTTGAGTCATTTTTTGTATATAAGGAGTGCTAATGAAAGAATATATATATATAATGAAGAACTAATAAATTACTTATCATCAAAAGAGTTATTATTTCTAATAAAAAAAAGATGCTCTAGAGAAAATTGAAAAGTATACATATTATTTAATTGTTAATACATATAAAAATATTTGAGGTTTTTAATAATTTGATATATAATTTTTAGAAAATGATAATTATGAAATTAAACTAAAAGTATAATATTGCGTATAACAGAAACTGCTTTGATAGTAGCTATAGTTATAATTATTTTTTATAATTAAATAACTTATTTGCTAATTTCATATTTATATGAAAAAATAATGGAAAGGGAAAAAATATATATGAATAATGGGAAAACTGGAAAAAAAGAATTATCATATGGAGAACAATCAGGAACTATGCAAAAAAAGAGTAGAGCAACACCAATATTTAAAGGAAGAAAAATATCACAATTTCATATGGATTTTGTAAAAAATTTATTAGATAAAATGATGAATGGAGAGCTTAATACACAAGAAGTATTAAAATTACTAGAGCAAGCTTCGATTGAAAATGATGAAACTATAATAAAAGATGCAGGAAGTATAAAAAGAATTGTTTATTTATTATTAAAGGATAAACCTGATGAACTAAAAAAATATAATGAAACAGTAAAAAGAAACTCAGGAAAAAGAAATCCATATAAAGGAAAAATTGGAAAACCTAAATTAGGAACATACTATGAAGAAGAAAAGAAATTTAAAAATAAAATAATAGATGTATATTTACCTCAAATTATTTCAGGAGATGTCACATTTGATATGTTAGAAAAACAATTAAATTGTTCACATCGTACTATAGATAAAATAATTGCTGAATACTATACTCAAATTGGTGATGATACAGGACTTAAAAATTACGAAAAAGCAAAAATAAGAAATACGGGTACTTCATTAGAGACTAGACAATCTGCAAAAAAGATGAGAACAGATGTAAAAGATAGTAAAGTATTATCAAATGCAGAATTTTTATTATTATCTCCAGAAGAACAAGAAAAACAATTAGTTGTAAAAATACGAAAAGAACAATTAAAAGAAGAAAAATCCAAAAATGAGAGAAAAGGAACTAGTCAAACAGTATTATTAACAGAAGATACAACAATAAATAGAATTAGTAAGATAATGGAGTATTTTAAATCCAAAAATCGTGATGAAAACAATATAATTTTTTCTGATGAAGATATTAGATATATGATTTTTAGATATCCTACATTAATAAGACGAAGTAAAGAAAATCTAGATAAAAAATTTGACGTTTTAACATCATATAAAGAAATTAACGAATCAACGGCATATGGTATGGTAAAAACTTTTCCTGCTGTTATAGATTATGGAGATGAAAGAATAAAAAAACAGTTAGATTTATTAGAAAAAGAGCATCTAATGGATTATATAATTTCAAAACCAAGTGGATTAATGAGATCAGTTGATTTAATGTATGCTTTAATTGAATATGCTAAAGAGAGGCATAAAACTAATGATTTAAGTAATATTAATAGAAGCAATATATTTATGGCAAATCCTACATTAAAACGTTTATATGGTACTACTGGTGATGAGTTGAAGAAAAGATTTCCATATTATATAGTAGAAAATAATGATTCAGTACATAATAATAATTATGTAGATGATGATTTACCATATGTTATATCAGGTAATTCACTTGGTCAAATAAAACCTGATATTTCAAAATTAGATGAAGCAACGAAAATGTTAGGTGAAGCTATAAGTAATGAAATTTCAAAAGATAAAGGAGGTAAAAATGTTAAATAATACATATAAAAATGCTTTTACAGAAGTTTATACAATTCTAAGTTACTTGGATGATGAGAGTTATTTTAAGATTCCTGAAAATATTGTAAATGCAATTAAAAAAAATCAAAATTTAGATTATAATTTTTACATAGATGAAAGTATACCTTTCCAAGAACAAAAATTGTTAAAAGAAACAAAAGCGATATTGTTTAATTTATATAGAGACTATTTAATTGATATAAAATATAAAGAAATTTTGTTAAACTATCAAAATAAAAAAAATTTAGAACTGGAAAATTTAAAAAGACAGAAATATAATCCAGATGATATTTTTAAAAAACAAAATAATGATGAGGATATATTAAGTAATAGCAATGTATCTTCTCAAAATATACTTATAGAAGTGAAAAAAAATAATATATTTCAAAAATTAGTAAATAAAATAAAAAAATTTTTACATGTTAGTTGATATTTTTTAATTTTTAGATATTTATAAATACAAATGACTGATTTTGTATCAATCATTTGAAGCAAAAAATGTTGTAAATAACTAAAATAATTATTTTATTGTCAAATTTTAAAGATGTAATAAAAATGAGCTGTAATATCATAAAATAAGTATTCATTTCTTCAAACATGCAAGAACAAGTTAGTAATCTGATCAATCTGCTAGAGCTTTATATTTATGGTATCTTATTATGATAATCATATAGATGAACTTTGACATTCTAATATTTACATAGTAAAATACTAATAATATATATATAATAAGGAGTGTTGTATGCCAGAAGAATTTAAGTGTTATTTTTGGGACACAGAATTTGATAAATTAGATCTTAAGGAAAATAAAAAATATATTATTTCTAGATTATTAACTGAAGGAGATATGAATGCTTTTAATTGAGTAAAAGAACATTATACTAGAGATGAAATTATAGAAACAGCAAAAACTAGTAGAAGATTTAACTCATTAACAGCAAATTTTTTAAAATATTTTTATGGTCTTAAAGAAGAAGAAATGATATATTATAAGAACATAAAAAGTATGAATTATGTATATAAGGGGTAATATTATCTATTGGAATGTTATTGATGAAAACATCCAATGTTAAGATAAGTATCATTATAAACATACTAATTTTTATTAGAATGATGGAGAATATAAATGAAAATCTTATTTGTTAGGCATGGAAAAACAGAATGGAATAATCAAAAGAAAATTCAAGGAAGTGCAGATATATTACTTAGTAATGAAGGAATAGAACATGCAGAAATAATGGCTAATAAATTAAAAAATATAAATATTGATGTTGCTTTTTGCTCAACACTAAATAGAGCAAAGCAGACAATGGATATAATTAATAAATCAAGGGAGAGTGAAATTCCAGTAATATTTGAAAAGGCTTTAGAAGAAAGAAATTATTATTTATATGAAGGGCGTAATAAATCTCTTTTTGATTATAATCTTGTATGGAATTATAGCAATCCTTTAAATATAGAAAGCTTTTTTGAATTTGCATGGCCAATTGTACATTTTATCTTTGGAAAGTTACTAAGAGCATATAAGGACAAGAATGTTTTAATTGTTTCACATGGAGGTGTTTCAAAAATATTTGAAATGATACTTAGTAAAAATTCTTTATATCCAGAAGAAGTGGCAACATATCTGCCAAATAATAGTGAGATAATTACATATAAAAATATAAGTGATAATGATTTTGTTTTTAATATTAATGAAAATAATAAATTAGAGAAAAGAAATAAAGATATTCTTTTCAACATATTAACACCTAATATAGTATCTTTGTATTTCCCAAACCTAAAAATTGAAGAACTAATTGATGTAAATAAAATATCTAAAATTCCTAAAATAAGATATAGAGCAGCTATAATATTTGAAAGAGAAGATAATAGTATTGCAATAGAGACATATAAAAATACAAAAGAATGTAAACTTCCAGCTAGAACAATAGATTCTACACGAAATATTTTGCACCAAGTAAGAGAAATCTTACTACAAATGACAGGATACTTGGGAGATATTTGTGACTTTTGTAATATAGGAGAAACTATAGAAATTAGACCTAGTGATCCTGTTGCAGAAATAGTTTTTACACAAGTATATTATATATCTAAAGCAACATTAGTTTCACAGCCACTTCCTGATAATAAAGATGAAATAGAAGGATTTAAGTCAGATTTCTACTCACCATCTGAAGCTATAAAGTTAATGAATAAAAGTTTATTAGAGTCAAAAGGAATAGAAGGAGAATTTTATAGACCATTGATTACTAAAAAGTCTATAGCACTGCGTGATAAGTTCATTTTAGATTTTTGGTGTAAAAAATAAAAATGTATAATTATTGCATTTAATGTATAAATTTGTTATAATAAAAATATTCTGAATACTAACACAGCTAGTAACAGAAAATGTAACTATTGTTTTCTGGAGGGGCTGTGTTAACCTCCAGATATAATAATTAGGAGGATAAAAGAATGGCAAACGCAGACAGCAAAGAGAATGTGCTAATTGTAGAGGATGGGAATGTATATATGTATACACTGGTAGACCCAGATAAGGGGTATGTAAGGAGTAATTTAATTGGGAAAACAATATGTCCAAAAAACATTATCAATTGTATACCCGCTGAAATTTTAAAATCAATGCTACAAGTGTGTAACATATTTTCAACTCCACAGCTTATATATTTATATAACAACAAGTGGAATACCAAACCAATTATAATGGAATAGTCTCTTCTGCATAACAGGTTTTGTCTAAGAGCTTCAAAGGCTACATACATAGAAATATGTAAATGTAGCCCTAGAGGTTCTTTTTATTTTTTAATAGTTGAAAAATATATATTTACTTTTATCTAAGATATAGTATAATAATATTAAAGTTTAAAAATAACTGAAAGGAAATGAAAATAAATGAAAATAGGAATTGTAGGTCTTCCTAATGTAGGAAAAAGTACAATGTTTAATAGTATAACAAATGCAGGAGCTGAGTGTGCAAATTACCCATTTTGCACAATTGAACCAAATGTAGGTGTAGTTGCAGTACCAGATGAAAGATTAGATAAACTTACAGAAATGTATAATCCACAAAAAACAACTCCAGCAGTAATTGAATTTGTTGATATAGCAGGACTTGTAAAAGGTGCAAGTAAAGGAGAAGGACTTGGAAATAAATTTTTGTCACATATTAGAGAAGTTGATAGTATTGTAGAAGTTGTAAGGTGTTTTGACGATACAAATATAGTTCATGTTGATGGTAGTATAGATCCTATAAGAGATATAGAAACAATTAATTTAGAGCTTATATTTGCTGATATAGAAACAGTAGATAAAAGACTAGATAAAGCAAGAAAAAATTTGAAAGCAGATAAAAAATATCAATTTGAAATAGATGTACTTGAGAAAATAAAAAAGACATTAGAAGATGGAAAATCTGCTAGAACATTAGATTTAAGTGATGAAGAAAAAGAAGTTATAAAAGATGCATTCCTTTTAACAATGAAACCAATTTTATATATTTCTAATGTTTCTGAATCAGACTTAGAAAATCCATTTGAAAATGAATATGTAAAAAAAGTAAAAGAATATGCTTCATCAGAAAATGCTGAAGTAATTCCTTTATGTGTCAAACTTGAAGAAGAATTATCAACTTTAGATAAAGAAGATAAAATAGAAATGTTAAATGAACTTGGACTTTCAGAATCTGGACTTGATAAAGTAATAAAAGCAAGTTATAAATTACTTGGACTTATGTCATTTTTAACAGCAGGAGAGCCAGAAGTTAGAGCCTGGACAATAAAAATAGGAACTAAAGCACCACAAGCTGCAGGAAAAATACATTCAGATATAGAAAGAGGATTTATTAGGGCAGAAGTTATTTCTTTTGATGATTTAATCAAATCTGGTAATATGGTTACTGCAAGAGAAAAAGGATTGATAAGATCAGAAGGGAAAGAATATGTTATGCAAGATGGTGATATTGTACTATTTAGATTTAATGTTTAATTAAATGGAGATATGACATATGATAAAAAATGAAAATGGAAAATGTTTAAATATTATATTAGGAATATTTGCAAGATTAATTTTAACTTTTATATTTATTGTAGTGATAGTTTTTGCTACACTTAAATTTTTAAATATAGATTTAGAAGTAAGGTATGCAAATGGACAGTTGCAACTTATAAAAAAGCAACCTGAATATGTTGTTAAAACAATAGATGATGAATATCCTAATCTAGCAGACTATAATGAAAATTCATATTTCTATAATCAGCTTGATGATACAGCAAAAGCCATATATATTGGAATAAAAGACAATCTAAATAATATGAAAACAGGAAAATATAAAATAGATTTTAAAACTAGATTTAATGCATTGTTACATCAAAAAGATGGACAAAAGAAATTATCTGCAGCATATCAGACTGCTGTAGATGCCCTAAAATCAGACTATCCAGAAATATTTTATATAGATTTTTCGAAAGTATATTTAAACACATATTCTGTAACAGAAGGAGATAGAATAACATATTCAGTATATATTGATAAAGGAAATAATTCAGATTATCTTATAAAAGGTTTTACTAATGAAAGAGAAGTAAGTAGAGCAATAAATCAAATAGAAGGAATAAAAAATGCTATAATAGATGCAATCCCAGATAATAGTAGTAATTTTGATAAGTTAATGTTTGTACATGATTGGCTTGTTGATAATTTAGAATATGATGAAACATTAGAAAGAGAAAATAGAAGTAATGTATATGGAGCTTTAATGGAAAGAACTGTTACATGTCAAGGATATGCAAAAGCTTTTAAATATATAATGGATGGTTTATCAGTACCATGTGTATTAGTAAAAGGAGACGCAACTAATTCGGAAAATCAAACAGAAAAACATATATGGAATTATGTTATGATAAATAAGAAATGGTACGCAATTGATGTAACATGGGATGATCCAATAATTGTAGGAAATGGTACTGTGTCAAAAGAAATAAAATATAAAAATTTCTGCAAAGGAAAAAGTTTTTTAAACAATCATAAAGAAAATGGATTAATAGAAGGCACAAATAAATATTTTAAGTATCCAGAACTTACTCAAGAATAATATTATAAATATAAAGAACATAAAATAAAGTTAATAATTTATGTTCTTTTTCTTTTATCCTAAAAAACTTGAAAAAACAATAAAAATGTAATAAAATAACATAGAAAAAATGGAAAAAAGAGCGGAGAATAAAAAGTGAAAAAATATTTAGTAATGACAATGGGATGTGAGTTAAATGAAAATGACTCAGAAAAAATATGTGGAATGATAGAAGAACTTGGATATGAAAAAACAGAAAATTTAGAAGAATGTGATTTAGTAGTATTTAATACATGTTGTGTAAGAGAAAATGCTGAAGAAAGACTATTTGGTAAGATAGGAGAATTAAAAAATATCAAAGAAAAAAGAGGAACAATAATAGCTATTGGTGGTTGTATGACACAACAAAAACATATACAAGAAAAAATTAAACAAAGTTATCAATATGTAGACTTAGTATTTGGAACACATACATTAAATAAATTTAGAGAAGATTTAAGAAAAGTTGAAAAAGAAAATAGAAAAATAAGAGATGTAATAGATATAGATGGAGAAGTAATTGAAGGACTACCTATAAAAAGAAGTAATAAGTATAAAGCTTCAGTTACAATAATGTATGGATGTAATAACTTTTGTACATATTGTATTGTCCCATATGTAAGAGGAAGAGAAAGAAGTAGAAAAAAAGAAGATATATTAAAAGAGATACAAAAACTAACAAAAGATGGATATAAAGAAATTACTCTTTTAGGACAAAATGTAAATTCATATAATGGAGGAGATGACTATAAATTTTCTAATTTATTATATGATGTATGTAAAATAGAAGGAATAGATAGAGTAAGATTTATATCACCACATCCAAAAGATTTTACAGATGACGTTATAAAAGCTATTAAAGATAATAAGAAAATAAGTAGAATAGTACATCTTCCACTTCAATCAGGAAGTTCTAATATATTAAATAAAATGAATAGAAAATATACAAAAGAACAATATATAAAACTAGCAGAAAAAATGAAAAAAGAAATTCCAGAGATATTATTTTCAACAGATATAATTGTTGGATTCCCAGAAGAGACAGAAGAAGATTTTGAAGATACTTTAGATGTAGTAAGAAAGATAAATTATGAGCAAATATATATGTTTATATACTCAAGAAGAGT
This sequence comes from uncultured Clostridium sp., assembly GCA_947569365.1. Classification (GTDB taxonomy): domain Bacteria; phylum Bacillota; class Clostridia; order TANB77; family CAG-508; genus UMGS1994. The sequence goes on from CANOSM010000007.1 coordinate 52,810, forward strand.
GGGAACTGTTGCAGATAAGATGGAAAACCAAATTCCAGAAGAAATAAAACACAAAAGATTTGAAAGATTAAAAAACTTATATGAGAGCAGAGTATCTGAAAATAATCAAAAATATATTGGTAAAACAGAAAAAATATTAGTTAGTGGAACAAGTAAAAATAATGATAATATGCTGACAGGGAGAAGTGATACAAATAAAGTTGTTATATTTGAAGGTTCTAAAAACTTAATAGGAAACATGGTAGATGTTAAGATTGTAGAAGAACATAAATGGTATTTAAAAGGAGAAATTAAATGAGAAAATTATTAGACACAGCTATATGTTCAATACCAAAGTTAGATATAGATGAATTTTGCAGAATAAATAATGTAGATAAAGATGAGTTATATAAATCTGCAATAGAAATGGAAGACGAAACAATTGGTAATCTTTTTTTAAACAGATATCCAAGAAAAATTAATAAAGAATTAAGACTTGAAGGAGAAAATATAATAAAACAAGTACTTAAAACAAATAATATAAAATTATCTGAAATTGCTGGAACATATGATGTAAGCAAAAGATGGATACTAAGAGTAATAAAAAAAGTAGAAAAAAGCGATCCAGAGCTATATAAGTTATATAAAAGATATAGGAATAAAGCTTTATCTCCAAAAGATGAAGAATTAATAAATAATATGCCAATAGGAGATATACAAACACAAAATAGAAATTATCCTGTAGTAAAAAGATTAACAACTAAAACACATGAATATGATAAAATCTTTAAAACCAAAGATGAGATAGCAGAAGAAATTCATGAAAAAATTGCTAAATTTTGTGAAGATCCAGAAGAGCTAGAAAAGAAATTAAATGATCCAGATACTGAAAAGAGAATAGAAAATAGATGGAAAAAAGAGAAAGTATTAATGGATATATTTAAAGAATGTTCTTATAATCTTGAATTATTCCATATTGAACTTGGAAACCAAAGTACAAGTGATAGAATAAGACAAGCATTTAATAAAATAGATGAAGAAGATGGTATGTTAGATATAATAAGAAGAGAAGATAGATTTGGCAGAGGAAAAGGAGAATAAAATGGCAGAATTATCACCAATGATGCAATGTTATATGGAAAAAAAAGAAGAATATAAAGACTGCATATTATTTTATAGATTAGGAGATTTTTATGAAATGTTCTTTGATGATGCAATACTTGCATCAAGAGAACTTGAGATAACTTTAACAGGAAGAGCATGTGGATTAGAGGAAAAGGCACCAATGTGTGGTGTTCCATTCCATGCAGTAGATATTTATATATCAAGATTAATTAATAAAGGATATAAAGTTGCAATTTGTGAACAATTAGAAGATCCAAAGACTACTAAAGGAATGGTAAAAAGAGATGTAATAAGAGTAGTAACACCAGGAACTGTAATAGAATCTAATATGTTAGATGAAAAGAAAAATAACTATATCATGTCAGTTGTAAAAAAAGGATTATATTTTGGAGTTGCAATATGTGATGTAAGTACAGGAGATTTTTATGCAACACAAATCGTAGAAGATAATAATTTCTTTAAATTATTAGATGAAATAGCAAGATATATGCCAGCAGAATTAATAATAAATCCTATGATGAAAAATTCTGAAGTAGAATTAAACCAAATAAAAGATAGATTAAACCCATGTATTACAGAGGTTTCAGAAAGTGACTTTTCAGAAGAGACATCTTTAATAAAAAATTTATATAATATAGAAGATAATCAAGGAAGAGAATTTAAAGTTTATGACACACATATACTTTGCATTGCTGCAATAAATGGACTTAATAAATATTTAAATGATACTCAGAAAATAAAATTAGAACATATTAACACTATTAAAATATATGAGACTACAAAATACATGGCACTTGATATTAATGCAAGAAGAAACTTAGAACTTATAGAGAGAATGAGAGATAAGTCTAAAAAAGGAACTCTTTTATGGGTACTTGATAAAACATCTACATCTATGGGTGGTAGACTTCTTAGAAGATGGATAAATGATCCACTTGTAGATATTGATGAAATAAATAATAGATTAAATGCTGTAAAAGAATTTAAAGAAAATATAATTTTAAGAGGAGATGTTTTAGAAAGTTTAAAAAAGGTATATGATATTGAAAGACTAGTTCGGAAAGATATCATATGGAAATGCTAATGCAAGAGATATGATATCACTTAAAACATCACTAAATAATCTTCCAGAACTAAAAAGTATATTAAAAAATGCAGAGTCAGATATGTTAATGAACTTGTATGAAAATTTAGATGAACTTAAAGATATAGCAGAGCTTATTGAAAAATCAATAGTAGAAGATCCGCCAATTACAATAAAAGAAGGTGGAATAATCAAAACTGGATATAATAAAGAAATAGATGAATATAAGACTGCTGCTATAGAAGGAAAATCTTGGATTATAAATATAGAAGCAAAAGAAAGAAATGCTACAGGAATTAAAAATTTAAAAGTTGGATATACAAAAGTATTTGGATATTATATAGAAGTTACAAAATCATTTCTATCACAAGTTCCAGATAGATATATAAGAAAGCAAACTCTTACAGGATGCGAAAGATATATAACAGAAGAATTAAAAGAAATAGAAGATAAGGTTTTAGGAGCAGAAGAAAAAATAATAAATTTGGAGTATGAAGAATTCACTAAAATAAGAGAAATGATCTCTAAGCAAATTGAAAGAATACAAAAAGCATCCAATATAGTAGCTACAATAGATGTATTATCAAACTTTGCAGTAGTTGCAGATGATTATGAATATAGTATGCCAGAAGTAGATAATGGTGATACAATAGATATAAAAGATGGAAGACATCCAGTAGTTGAAAGAATGGTAGAAAGAGGAAGCTTTGTTGAAAATGATACAATACTAAATGAAGGTTCTGATAGACTTTCAATAATTACTGGTCCTAATATGGCAGGAAAATCAACATATATGAGACAAGTAGCCCTAATTACTCTTATGGCACAAATAGGATGTTTTGTACCAGCATCTTATGCTAAAATAGGAGTAGTAGATAAAATATTTACTAGAGTTGGAGCATCAGATGATTTAAGTATGGGACAAAGTACTTTTATGGTAGAAATGATGGAAGTTGCTACAATACTAAGAGAAGCTACAAATAAAAGTTTAGTAATATTAGATGAAATAGGAAGAGGAACTTCAACATATGATGGACTTTCAATAGCATGGGCAGTTGCTGAATACATGGTAAATCCAGAAACTATAGGATGTAAAACTTTATTTGCGACACACTATCATGAACTTACAAGTTTAGAAGAAAAAACAGATGGTATAAAAAATTATCAAATAGCAGTTCAGGAGAATGGAGAAGATATAATTTTCCTAAGAAAAATTATACAAGGTGGTACAGATGAAAGTTATGGTATACATGTAGCAAAACTTGCAGGTGTTCCAAAAAAAGTTTTACAAAGATCAAATGAGATATTGAAAACATTAGAAAAGAAAGTTAGAATAAGAGAAAAACAAGAAGAAAAAGAAATGAAAAACAAGGTTAATGGACAATTAGATATGTATAATTACAAACTTGCAGATATTGCCACTGAATTTGATAAGATAAATATAAATGAAATAACACCTATTGAAGCATTAAATTTTATAGTAAAAATGAAAGAAAAATTAAAATAGTACAAATGTAATTTAACATAAATGGAACTTTTTAAAGGAGGTAAATTATGAAGTGTCCTAAATGTGGTGAGGAATTAGATACAGGAATGAAGTTCTGTACAAGATGTGGTGTAAATGTAGATGATGCCATAAAAGAGCTTGCAGAAAAAGTGCAAAGAGAAGAGGAAGAACAAAGAATTGCTCAGGAAAATAAAAAGAAAGAGGAAGAACAAAAACAAGAAGAATTAAGAAGAGAAGCTGAAAGAATAGAAAAAGAGAAACAACGATTAGAAGAAGAAAAAAGAAAACTAGAAGAAGATAGAATAAGAGCAGAAAAAGAAGCACAAGAGTTACAAAGAATAAGAGAAAAAAATGCAGAAAAAGAAAGACTTGCTGCTCAAAATGCTGAAAAAGCAATTGAAGTATCTGAAAATACATTAGAAGAAAAAGAACAAATAGAAAATGAAAAAGAAGAAATAAATCATATTCCTCAAAACAAAACTCAAAATGAAGATAGATTTAAACAATCTAATCAAAAGAAAGTCTATAAGAGAAAAAGCTTTATTAGAAGATTTATAGATAGACTAATTCTTATAATAGTTCTTATCACACTTATTATTGGAGGAGTATATTATTTAAATATAAATGGATATTTACCAGAAGAACTATCTGAAGAAATAAATGGAATAATAGATCAATCAAAGGAAATAAAATCTTCAATGGATGGAGAATATAAAAAAGATGACAAATCTGAGAACAAAACTGATGAGGATAGTAATGAAAAAGACAATTCAAAATGGAAAGTTGAAAATGATATAGAAGCAGAAGATATATTCGACCTAGATGATTATGTATCAGGAATTATTATTGATGGAAAATATGGAATAATAGATAATTTTACAGGAAGAATTCTACTAGATACAAGGTATGAAGATGTAAAAATTGTATCAAATAAAATCATAGTCAAAGATAATGGAAAATATTATTCTTTAGATTCAAGATATCAGATAGCAAGTGAAGTTCCAGAAGCTACTATAAGTAGTGAAGAAATTGAATATATATATAATACTAATGATAATAGATTGTATGTATTGACAAATAAAAAAACTTTAGAAGAAATTAATAATCATGATTTTCATGGACATAATTCTCATTTAAATTATGATGGTATAATAGTTAAAGAAGCAATAATTAATGAAGATGATATTACAGAATCTAATTCAAAAAAAAGTATAGATTATGAGGATATAAAGTTTACAGGAAAATGTGGATTATATCACCATACAGAAAGAAATTTTATATGTGAATGTAAATATTCAAAAATATTAGATTATTCAGATGGTTTTTCAGCTGCTAAAAGAGATACAAAAGCAGGTTTTGTAAATGAATATGGAGAAGAATTAATGTTTGAATATGAAGAGACAAGAAGTGTTCATTCAGGATGCGCATTTGTAAAACAAGATGGAAAGTGGGGCATATTAAAGATAGAAGACTAATATAAGAATATGGGAGAAATATATGAGTAATAAAAATATTAGTGCAGTAATTTTTGATATGGATGGCACAATGATAGATACAGAAAAAATAAAAGAAAATGGCTGGAAGTATGCAGGAAAATATCAAAATATTATAATTGATGATAATATTATGTCTGAAATGAGAGGAACAAATAGACAATATTGTAAAGATCTATTATGTAACAAATTTATAGATATTGATTTTAATAAATTATATGATGACAGAAACAAATTTGTCGAAAATGAAATAGATACTAATGGTATAAAAGCAAAAAATGGACTAATAGAATTGCTTAAATTTTTAAAAGATAATAATTATAAAATTGCAGTAGCAAGTTCTTCAGAAGAAGAAATAATAAAAAGATATTTAAACAATATTAATATATTAGATTTTTTTGATGTAATAGTTGCAGGTGATATGGTAAATAAACGGAAAACCAGATCCAGAAATCTATTTAAAAGCTTTAGAATTGTTAAATGTGCCAAAAGAACAATGTATAGGAATAGAAGATAGTAATAATGGTATATTATCTGTATATAATGCAGGACTAAAAGCTATAATGATACCAGATTTAGAAAAACCAACACAAGAAGTAAAAAATGTATTATATAAAGAGATGAGTTCATTATTAGATGTAATAGAATTACTTAAAGATTATTAATAATTAAAAATAAAAAATATAAGGAGGCTAAAAAAATGGTACATAATGATAAATATAAATTTGTAGCAGTAATGAATGAAAAAATAGAAACAGGGAGAGCATTGAATGCAATAGCACATATGGCACTTGGACTTGTTAATATGGCTGATGATGAATTAAAAGAAAAAATGTCTTTTATAGATTTTACAGATAAAGATAATGAGGTTCATAAAAGTATATCAGGACTATCTTTAATAGTACTTAAAGGACGAAATGGAGAAATAAAAAAAGTAAGGAACAGTTTTAAAGAGGAAAATATTTTATTTGTAGATTTTCTAGAAACAATGACAGGAGATACATATGCTGAGCAATTAATAAAGACTAAAGAATTAGGTACAGATGAACATAATTATTTTGGATTATTAGGATTTGGAGAAATAGATAAAATAAATCCTATTACAAAAAAACTTTCATTATATAGATAGAATATAGTAAGTTTTAATATTATAATAATTTATATTAATAAAAAATTATTTATATAAATCAAAGGTATGATTTTATGAAGAAAATATAATAGAGTATAATTTTAAAACTAAAAAGAAAGAGAGAACATAAATGAGTAAAATATTTAAAGATAAATTCAAACTATCTAAGGAAAGTATATTGAATTAGCAAACAGACAAATTATTGATAATATTTATAGAAGTGCTAAACTAGAAAATGTACCCGTTACATTTCCAGAAACACAAGCTATATGTGAAGGGAATAATGTTAGTCATTTAAGAATTGATGAAATACAAATTATAAACAATTTAAAACATGCATGGCTTTTTATATTCTCAGTAATTAATCAACCAATTTCTTTTACTATGTTCTCTAGTATAAATTCACTAGTTGGATCAAATTTATTTAGTAGAAATGGTAAAATTAGAATTGATGAAGTTAAAATCCAAAATGTTAAAGGAGTTAGTAAATTATACCAGAGTTTTCTGATTTTGATAAGTATTTAAAAGAGTCTAAAACAAATGATATATCAAAGACAGAAGAACTAATAAATTTAATGTGCAAATTAATAAACAAGTAAAAAAATAATAGGAAAAGATGGAATGGAAATGTAAAAAGTAAATAAAATATATTGTAAAAAGAGGTTCTTTAAGTAAAGCCTCTTTTTTCTATTATTTTCAATCTGAAGTTTGTTATATGAAGAAATTTCCATTCATTATACTATGTAAAATATATTATAATTTGATTAGGAAGGTGAAGCTATGAGGATTCTTAAATGCAAAGGTGAAGAAATACTAAAAAAAGAGTTAAAGGGGGATTATAATTTTTTTATTAAAGAAGCAAATAATAATAAAAATAGTAAAGGATATGGACTAATTAGAGATAAAACTGAACTATCCAAACATGTGGCAAGCATAGCATCAGTAGGATATGGATTTGCAGCATTAGTAATAGGAGTAGAAAGAAAATGGATTACATATGAAAAAGCCTATGAAAGAGTAAATGGTACATTAGATACTTTTTTAAATAACATGGAATCTATAAATGGATTTTTTCATCACTTTATTAATATTAATACATGTAAAAGAGAATGGAATTCAGAAGTTTCTATAATAGATACAGGTATATTTATATGTGGTGCAATTCTAGCAGGAGAATATTTTGGAGGTGAAATTAAGGAAAAAACAAATAAATTATATAAACAAATAAACTGGAATTGGTATACAGATAAAGATTTAAACCAATTTTATATGGGATATTCTGAAGAAAGAGGATTTTGGGGACATTGGGATATGTATGCAGAACAATTAATGTTATATATTCTGGGAGTATCCTCACCAACACATCCAATAAATATAACAATGTATGATTGTATAAAAAAAGAAAAAAAAGACTATTTAGCTATAAAAGATATCATATATACATATTGTGGAACATTATTTACATACCAATATTCACATGCATGGATTGATTTTAGAGGATTAAAAGACAAAGATGGAGTTAACTGGTTTGATAATTCTATAAAAGCGACACTTGCAAATAGAGAATATTGTATAAAAAATAGTGATAGATTTAAAACATTTGGTAAAGATTCATGGGGATTAACTCCTTGTGTTGGACCTAGAGGATATTCTGGAGAATTTGGAGCCATGCCAGCAATATCTAATTTAGAAGAAAATGATGGAACAATTTCACCATGTGGAGCTTTAGGATCAATAGTATTTGCTAAAGAACTTTCTTTAAGTGCTATAGAAAACTATTATAATAATTTCCCGAAATTATGGTGTAAATATGGATTCAGAGATGGTTATAATTTAGATATAGGTAAGCCTTGGTATTCAAAAGAATGCATAGGAATAGATAAAGGTATTTCTATGGTAATGATTGAAAACTATTTTACAGGACTTATTTGGGAATACTTCATGAAAAATGAATATGTTAATAAAGGATTAAAGTTATTAGGTTTTACAAAAGAAAAGGAGGATGTTAAGGTAATAATATGAAAGAAGAAAAGTTATATCAATTATTAGAGAAAATGACATTAGAGGAGAAAATAGGACAGCTTGTTCAAGTAGCTGGGGAAGTTTTTTTAATGGATGAAGTAAAAGTTACAACTGGACCTTTAGCACATCTTAATTTGTCAGAAGAAATGTTATATAATGTTGGTTCAGTGCTAAATATAATGGGAACAGAAAGAGTAAGAAAAGTACAAGAAGAATATTTATCTAAAAATAGATTAAAAATACCACTATTATTTATGGCAGATATTATAAATGGATATAAAACAGTTCTTCCAATACCACTTGCCCAAGGTTGCTCATGGGACGAAAAAGTAGTATATGATTGTGCAAAATTATCAATGAAAGAAGCAATAGTAGCTCGGAGGAGATGTTAACTTTTCTCCAATGGTAGATTTAGTAAGAGATTCTAGATGGGGAAGAGTAATGGAATCTATTGGAGGAGAAGATCCTTACTTAGGAAAAATCTTTGCAGAGGCAATGGTGACAGCACATAAAGAAAGTAGTGTTAATGGAAAAAAAGGAATAGCATCATGTGTTAAACATTTTGCAGCATATGGTGCTGTAGAAGCAGGTAGAGATTATAATACAGTTGATATGTCAGAGAGAGAATTTAGACAATATTATTTACTAGGATACAAAGAGGCTATTGATAGTGGTGCTGAAATGATAATGACTTCATTTAATACTGTAAATGGTGTTCCTTCTACTGTGAATAAAAAACTATTAAGAGATCTGCTAAGAAAAGAATTAGGATTTGAAGGTGTAGTAATATCAGATTATACAGCAATAGAAGAAACCATTGCACATGGAGTTTCAAAAAATAAAAAAGATGCAGCATATAAGGCAATAACAGCAGGTGTAGATATAGATATGATGTCTAATGTATATTCAAATAATTTAAAACAACTAGTAGAAGAAAATATAGTAAAAGAGGAGCTTATAGATGAAGCAGTTTTAAGAATACTTAAACTAAAAAATAAACTAGGACTATTTGAAGATCCATATAAGAATTTAGATAATGAAGCAGAAAAGAAAATAATACTTAGTAAAGAAAATCATAAAAGAGCAAGAGAATTGACAGCAAAAACTTTTGTATTATTAAAAAATGATAATAATATATTACCATTAAAAACAAATCAAAAGATAGCATTAATTGGACCATATGCAGATAACATTTCAATTTCAGGATCATGGTCAATGTTTTCAGAAAACTCAGAGATTACAACTTTAAAAGAAGCATTTGAAAATAAGGTAGGAAAAGAAAATATATTATTTGCGAAAGGTAGTGAAATATTAAAAGAGAAAGATATTAACAAAATTATTGTAGCAGATGGAGGAGAAGCAATACATATAGAAAATGAAGAACAAAAATTAGAACAATATTTAAAAGAAGCTATTGAAGTTGCAGAAAAAGCTGATATTATTGTTTTAGCAATAGGAGAACATTATAGACAAAGCGGAGAAGCATGTTCAAGAGCAGATATTGAAATTTCAGATATACAAAAAAGATTATTAGAGGAGCTCTCAAAATTAAATAAAAAAATAATTACAATAATATTTAATGGTAGACCAATAATTTTAAAAGATATTGCAGATAAAGTAGATGCTTTATTAGAAGTATGGTTCCCAGGAACAGAAGGTGCAAATGCAATTTCAGATGTAGTATTTGGTGATGTTAATCCATCTGGTAAACTGACAATGAGTTTCCCACAAATTACTGGACAATGTCCAATTTATTATAATCATTATAATACAGGAAGACCACAAAAAAGTGATGTTAGATATGTGTCACGTTATCAGGACGTTCCAACAGAAAGTTATTATCCTTTTGGTTATGGATTATCTTATTCTAAGTTTATATATTCTGATTTAAACTTAAGTAGTAAAAAAATGATGAAAGATTCAAAGATAACTATTAAGGTAAAAGTAAAAAATGATAGTAATATAATAGGAGAAGAAGTTATTCAGCTTTATATTCAAGATTTAGTAGCAAGTGTTGTAAGACCAGTTAAGGAATTAAAGTCTTTTAAAAAAGTAGTATTACTACCACAAGAAGAAAAAGAAATAACTTTTGAAATTGATGAAAATATGCTTAAATTTTGGAACGAAAAACTAGAATTTGATTCTGAGGAGGGTGATTTTAAAGTATATATTGGTACAAATTCAGAAGATACACTATCTGATACATTTACATTAGAAAAATAAAAATAATAGATATAATTATAATTTATAGTAAGAATATTATTAATGAAAAGCTAAGAGATTTAAAATAAAAATTTCTTAGCTTTTTAGTTAATAAAAAAATTAAAATAAAAATTTAGAAAGTTAAAAAAATTATAAAAATAACAAATATTTACTTGACACCATAAACAAGTGTTCTGAAATGATTTGAAAGGATGTGATGATATAGATAAAGAATTAAGTGTAGAATATAAAATAGAGAATATTAAGAATTTAATTTATACCATAAGAGAAAAACAAGTAATGTTAGATAGTGATGTAGCAAAATTATATAACTGTGAAACTAAGTATATAAATCGTGTAGTAAAAAGAAATTTTGAAAGATTTCCAGAAGAATTTTGCTTTCAATTAACTGAAAATGAGTTTCAAATTTTAAGGTGCCAATTTGTCACCTTAAAAAATAATGGGAGAGGGCAACATAGAAAATATTTGCCATATGTATTTACAGAACAAGGAATAGCAATGATTTCAGCATTGTTAAAAAGTGATATAGCAGTTAATGTTAGTATTCAGATTATGAAAGCATTTATTGAAATGAGAAAATTTATATCTGTAAATGGACAAGTATTTGAAAGACTAACAAATGTTGAATACGAACTTTTAGAACATAATAAAAAATTTGATATAGTATTTAATGAGTTACAAAACAACAAACAAGAAGAATTTAAAGAAAAAATATTTTTTGATGGACAAATTTATGATAGTTATAGTTTAATAATTGATATTATAAAAACTGCAAAAAATAAAATTTTAATTATAGATAATTATATAGATGACAGCATTTTAAAAATGTTAGCAAAGAAGAATAAAGATGTAGAAGTTGTTATATTAACATCACAAAATAGTAATATAAGTAAGTTAGATATTAATAAATTTAACAAACAATATCCAACTTTAAAAATTGCATATACAAATAAATTTCATGATAGATTTATAGATTAGTTTATGCTAATATAAAATTGCTGAAACTAGTAAATATATTTCTAAATTAAATAATAAGAGGTAAATTGTGAAAGAAAAATGTGTAATAATAATAACAGGAATGCCAGCTACTGGAAAAACTACAACTGGAATAAAAATTGCAGAAAAACTAAGAATCCCTTTTTTAGTAAAGATAAAAGAAAAATTGGATTTGCTAGTTATGATATATTATATCATAATATAGAAGTGTTAATGAAGGTCGGATGTACATTTATTTTAGAAAGTAACTTTGTAAAACAATCTAGTGATATATTAAAAAAATTAATTTCAAATTATAATTATAACAGTATGACAATACGATTTGAAACTGATTTAAAAATATTACACAAAAGATCTTTAATGAGAGAAAATACTTCTGAAAGATATCAAGGATTAGTATCAAATGGAGCTTTTGACGATTTTGAAACATTTACGAAATTATCAGAGAAATGTAAGGAATTTAAAATTAATGACAATGAATTAATAGTTGATACTACAGATTTTTCTAATATTAATATCGATGAGATAATAAACGATATTAATAGAAAAATATAAGAAATATGAAATTCTATATAATTAAACTTGAGGTTACAAATTGTAGCCCCAAGTTTATAGGTTATACATTTTTATAATTCAATTTTTAGGTTGATACTTCTCAAGCCACATATTCACTTGGCAAAGGTACGCCATAAGCTGAGGACCAGTCATTGGTGTCAGAAAAAACACGAACAGCAAACCTAGACTATTCTAAGAGAAAGTGGAAAATGATAATTCTGCATTTTTGTAATAAAACTAAAAAAGTAACGAAAAAACAGTAAAATTTAATAATTACCAAGAAACAAAAGAAAGGAAAAATGAATATGAACAAAGAAACAAAATATAATAAAAAAGAAGAAAAAGATAATTATAAAGTGATTTGCACATTTAATAAAAATGGACCAAGTTTTCAAAAAGTAATGGAAACAATATTAATAAGTAAATTAAATAATATGAAAGATTAATAATAATTTCTTGACATTACAAAACAGATGTTTTAAAATACTATCACAATAGTATCATATAAATTATCAAAATAAATATAGCAATAAATGAACTAAAAGATAATCTTAAATATGCTATTATGAGTATTTTAAATGGAAGTGATGTTCATGGAATTTGAAACAACAAAACTAATAGAGTTAAAAGAAAAATTTGATTCTATTATTAATACAGAAGAAAAAGAAAATGTAGAATTTTGGTATGCTAGAGATTTACAAATTCAATTAGGTTATACGTAATGGAGAAACTTTTTAGAGGTAATTAGTAAAGCAATAGAATCTTGTAAAAGTTCTGGGATTAGTGAATTTGATCATTTTGCTAAGGCCAGCAAAATGATAGATATAGGAAAAGGAGCTAAAAGACAAGTAGAAGACTATATGCTTACAAGATATGCTTGTTATTTAATTGCTCAAAATGGTGATTCAAAGAAAGAAGAAATAGCATTTGCACAAACTTATTTTGCAGTACAAACTAGAAAACAAGAAATAATAGAAGACAGAATAAAGCTAATGAATCGATTAGAAGCAAGAGAAAAACTAAAAGAATCAGAAAAGCAATTATCAAAAAATATCTATGAAAGAGGAGTAGATGATTTAGGATTTGCAAGAATTTGTTCAAAAGGAGATTCCGCTTTATTTGGTGAATTGAATACCATGCAAATGAAAGCAAAATATGGAGTAAAAGAAAATAGATCACTTGCAGATTTCTTACCAACACTTACAATAGCAGCAAAAAATTTAGCAACTGAAATGACAAATTATAATGTAACTGAAAAAGATATGTATGGAGAAGAAAGAATAACACATGAACATATAGACAACAACCTAAGTGTAAGAAAAATGTTAAATAAAAGAGGAATAAAGCCAGAAAAATTGAAACCATCAGAGGATTTGAAAAAACTAGAAAGAAGAGTAAAATTAGAAAATAAAAAAATAGCAAATAATAATAGATTGCCAAAAAAGAGATAAATAAAAATATCAATGAGGAAGAAATGGAAAGATTTAAATTAGTAACAGCAATACATTTGTATTGTAGCAGGTCATATAGATGGCAATGAAAGTGTTTAAAAGTAATGCAAAGTATAGATTATTTCTTAACTTGCAAAAAATATGATGGAGAAATTACAATTATGGAAAAAGATAAATGTGATGAATTAAAATTTTATAACTTAAATGATTTACTAAATAATGTAATTCTATATGTAAAAAAGAAATAGAAAATTACTTAAACAATGAACCATTTTCTATATATGGCTGGTAAAATATATTACCTAAAAAATGCCAACCACTCGGATATCAAAAAATAACACATAAAAATATAGAGATAGAGGCTCTACAAAGAAACCTCTATTTTTACCTAAATTTCAAGCTTAGGCTGATACTTCTCAAGCCACATATTAACCTGACAAAGATATGCCATAAGCTGTGGACCAGTCATAAGCTGACCAAACCAAGGTCTTGAAAAGTTTGAGCCATTAGTTTCTAATATTTCATTTATATAATTCTCATTTAGTAGATATTTTATAGGAGCATCAGGTTTTTTCATAATATCCTCTAACATACTTTTTACTTTAGCTAGATAGTTAGGATTATGAGTTTTTGGATAAGGACTCTTTTTTCTACTAACTATCTCATCTGGAAGAATATCTTTTACAATATGTCTAAGTAATCCTTTTTCTCTACCATGTAAAGATTTAATATCCCAAGGAATATTCCATAAATATTGTACAATTCTATAATCACAAAATGGAACTCTTACTTCTAAACCATTATACATAGACATTCTATCTGTTCTTTCCAAAAGAGTTTGCATAAACCAATAAGTTGTAAGATAAGAGATTTTTCTTCTTTGAACAGTTTCTGCTGAATCACTTTCTAAGAAATCAATACCTGCTAAAGTCTGATTATATCTACAATCAATATAATCTTTAATATCAATTTTTGAACTTAAAGAACTATTTAATAAATTTTGTCTTTCTTTAATTGCAAGTGACCAAGGGAAAGTATTACTTTCTAGGGCATCTTCTCTGAAAAACCATGGATATCCTGCAAAAATCTCATCAGAACATTCACCAGATAAAACAACAGTAATGTCTTTTTTTATTTCTTTGCAGAATAAGAGCATAGATGAATCTACATCAGCCATTCCGAGGACAATCTCTTGCAACCATAGATTCTAGTAAATAATTACTAAGTTCAGGTGTATCTAATACTATCTTTTTATGGTCAGTTTTAAAAGTATCTGCCATAATAGATATATAATGATCATCTGAATTAGGTTGAAAATCAGATTTTACAAAATTTTTATCATTATCTATATAATCAACTGAAAAAGTCTTTAAAGTTTTAAGATTATTCTTTTTGCAAAAATTAGCTGCATATGCAGTAATTATACTAGAATCAAGTCCACCAGATAACATAAGTCCAAGAGGAACATCAGAAACTAATTGTTTTGTAATAGAATCATCAAGTAAGTAATTTATTTTCCTGCAAGTTGTTTCAAAATCATCAGTATGCTCTTTAGTTTCTAATTTAAAGTATTGATTTAATTTTAATCCATATTTGTCGAAAACTCCGAAATATCCAGGTTTTAGTTCATATATATCTTTATATACTGTAAGTCCTGGAGTATGAGCAGGACCAAGACCAATTAATTCACATATTCCATTATGATCAATAGTAGCTTCAACTTCAGGATGTTCTAAAATACATTTAATTTCAGATCCAAATATAAAATTATTATTTTTAAAAGTATAGAAGAAAGGTTTTACACCAAAATGATCTCTTGCGATAAATAATTCTTGTTTTCTATAATCCCATATAGCAAAACTAAATATACCATTTAGATATTTTGCAACATCATATCCATAGTATATATAAGCTCTAAGTAATATTTCTGTATCAGAATAACTATTAAATATAATGCCATTTTTCTCTAAGTCTCTTTTAATTTCATCAGTATTATATATTTGTCCATTATAAACAATTGTATAAATATTATTTTGAAATTCAATAGACATTGGTTGAGTTCCTCCAGAAGGATCTCTAACAATAAGTCTATTATGACCAAATAAAACATTTTCTTTTAGATAATAATTGTTTTCATCAGGACCTCTAGAAGAAATTTTCTTAGTCATATTTTTTATAATTAAATCAGAATTCAGTAAATTTTTTTCATAATTTACTATACCAGCAAATCCACACATTATAATAACCTCCTAAGATATGTATATGAATAAAAAATGAAAAAAATTCTAAAAATAATAAAAAATATGATTGAATAAAAAAAATTATTGTATTAAAATACATTTATAATATACATAAATGTAATAAAATACGTGTTTTAATAAAATATCTTATAAATGCAAAGGAGAAAATATGGAAGGAATTAATTTTAAAAAAATTACAAAAGAAAAAGGAATAACACTAGTTGCACTTGTTATTATGATTATAATATTAATTATATTAGCAGGAATTACTGTAAGACTTGCAATAGGAAATAATGGAGTGGTAGAGACATCTAAAGAAGCGAAGAAAGAATCAATAGAGGCAGATGAAAGAACACAAATAGAAACAGCAATAAAAGATGCAAAAACAGGAGATTATATGGATGGAAACGATGGAACTCTTAAAGTAGAATCATTACAAAAATCATTAGATAATCAACTTGGAAAAGAAAAAACAGAAGTATATGCAGAAGAAATTGTTGGAGAAAAAGGAAAAAAGGAAAAAGAAATAAGAATAATATGTAAAGATTCAGGAAATATGTATTCATTAAACAAAGATGGAACACTAAAATAACTATTAATTATACTAAATAGAGGTGGACAAAATATAGAAACATATGTTATTCAGAATAAATAACTTGACAGTTTACAATAATACATATAAAATATAATAGTAAAATTAAAGTATAAAAAGATATTTATATATTTAATGAACATTGAAAAATAAATAAGAAAGAGGTAGATTAACAATGATTGGAAATGTAATTATCGTTATACTTACTCTTTTAATCTCAGCAGCAATATTTATACCTGTGGGAGTATATATTAGAAAAAAAATTGCTGAATCAACTATTCAAAGTGCAGAAAAAGAAGCAAAAAGATTATTAGAAACTGTTAAAATAGAGGCAGAAAATACAAAAAAAGAAGAAATTTTCAAAGCCAAAGAAGAAGTGATAAAATTAAGAAATGACGTAGAACAAGAGATTAAGGAGAGAAGGGACGAAGTTAAATCACAAGAAAGAAGACTTATACAAAAAGAAGAAAACTTAGATAGAAGAGTTCAATCTTTAGAAGATAAGGAAAAAACGTTACAACAAAAGATAGAAGATGTAAAAAAGAAAGATGAAGACCTTGAAAATAAAATAGCTGATGAAAGAATCAAATTAGAGGAAATTTCAGGGTTAACGACAGATGAGGCTAAAGCTAAACTTTTACAAGAAGTCGAAAATGAAATTGTTAATGAAAAAGCAAATCTAATTAAGGAACTAGAAACAAAGACCAAGGAAAATGCTAATAAAAATGCAAAAGAGATTATTTCATATGCTGTTCAAAAATGTGCAGCAGATCATACATCAGAGACAACTGTATCAGTTGTAGCACTTCCAAATGACGATATGAAGGGTAGAATAATAGGAAGAGAAGGAAGAAATATAAAAACATTAGAAACACTTACAGGAATAGACCTTATAATTGATGATACTCCAGAAGCAGTAATTATCTCTGGTTTTGACCCATTAAGAAGAGAAGTTGCAAGAATTGCTCTTGAAAAACTAATTGATGATGGAAGAATTCATCCAGCAAAAATCGAAGAAATGGTGGAAAAGGCAAAAGAGGAACTTAATGAGACAATTAAAGAAGAAGGAGAAAGAGCTGTATTAGAAACAGGAGTAAATGGATTGCCAGATGATATAATTAAATTAATTGGTAAGCTAAAATATAGGACAAGTTATGGACAAAATGTTTTAAATCATTCAATTGAAGTTTCAAATCTATCAAGAATTATGGCTGAAGAATTAGGATTAAATCCTAAAATAGCAAGAAGAGCAGGATTATTACATGATATAGGAAAAGCATTAGATCATGATATGGAAGGAACACATGTTGAGATTGGAGTAGACATTCTTAAGAAATTCAAAGAAAGTGATATAATAATAAATGCAGTAGAAGCTCATCATGGTGATGTAGAACCACAAAGTTTAGAAGCAGTTCTTGTACAAGCTGCTGATGCTATATCAGCTTCAAGACCAGGAGCTAGAAGAGAGACACTTGAGACTTATATTAAGAGATTAGAAAAGCTTGAAGAAATTGCTGACTCATTTGAAGGAGTTGATAAGTCTTTTGCTATTCAGGCTGGTAGAGAAGTAAGATTAATAGTAAAACCAGATAAGATAAATGATGCTGAAATGGTTATAATGGCAAGAGATGTTTCAAAGAAAATTGAGAGTGAAATGGAATATCCAGGACAGATAAAGGTAAATGTAATAAGAGAAACAAGAGCTATAAATTATGCAAAATAAAAAATAAAAAATAGGAATACTGATTGATAAAGGTATTCCTATTTTTTGTATTTAAATATTATTTTTATGAAATTCCTTTAAATGCTTGAAATTTAATTATTTATCTGATAAATTATTTTTAATAATTTATCATGGAGGAGTATTTATATGAAAAAGAAAATAATTACATTTTTAGTTATAGTACTAGTTATTGTACTTGCTATAATTACTCAAAGAATTATATTTAATAAAATAGATTCAGAAAATAATACTAATATAGCAGCTGAGGAAGAAAATAAAGAAAAGAAAGAGGATTCTATTAATATGGCTATATCTGTTGTTCCAACTATGAGTGATAGTATATCAGGAAATTCAATTTGGTGTGGTACATTCCAACTTGTATGGAATGAAATGATAGATAAGAAAGTAAAACAAGACATAATATTTAATCCACAGCAAACTATGGCAAAAAACTTAAATAAAAAAGAATTTAAAGCAAAGGATATATCAGAGGATGATTATTATAAAACTTTTGGATTACAGACTAAAGAATTGAAAGAAACAATAGAAAAAGCAATTAAGGAGAAATTTGATGAGACAAGTGATGTGTTAAATAATGTAGAATGGTATGACACAGAAGAACAAGCTTATGGAAAATATACTGCATATGCAATACTAAAAAAGATACTTACATTTGAATATAATTTTATAGACTTAAAGCCATCAGAATTTGAAAATGGTGCATATGAAAATATAAAATATTTTGGAGTAAAGACAGATACTGATAATAAAGTAAAAAGACAAATAGAGATATTATACTATAAAAATGATGAAGATTTTGCAGTTAAATTATCAACTAAAGAAGGCGAAAATATAATATTATGTAATAGACCAGAAGGTGATACATTTAAAGAGATATATAATAATATTAATAAAAATAAAAAATCATATAAAGGAAGTAAAGTGTTAGGAAAAATAGATGATTTTAAAATGCCAAACTTAAAATTTGATATTCTTAGAACATATGACGAACTTTGTGGAAAAGAATTTAAAGAAAAAGATGGAACTATTGATAAAATCAATACTGCTATACAAACAATACAATTAGAACTTGATAAAAAAGGTGGTATGTTAAAGAGTGAATCAATAACAACTTTTGAATCTTCTGGTGTGAATAATAATAAAAATAAACCTAAACATTTATATCTAGATGATTCTTTTGCTATGTTTTTAGTGGAAGATGGAAAAAATACGCCATATTATGCATCAAAAATAACTGATATTACAAAGTTTCAAAAATAATAAATATAAATAACACTGTAAAAATAGTTGCAGTGTTATTTTTCTTATATTAAAATGTTAAGAAGATGATTTATATGATAAAGGAATATAAAATATGAATAATGAATTATTAAGAAATTATATACCAGATTTTCTATTACAAATGCTAGATAAACAATATGGAAAAGATATTAAAGAAGAAATTTTAAAAGGATATTTTTCTAAAAGATATGTCACATTTAGAGTTAACAGAATTAAAACTAATATAGATAAAGTAGAAAAAGTATTGATAGAAAATAATATAGAATTTGAAAAAGTTAGTTGGTTTAAAGATGCTTTTATAATAAAAGACAGACTAGAGGAAGATATACAAAGATTAGATGTTTATAGAAATGGTGAAATATATCTTCAAAGTTTATCATCTATGTTACCTCCAATTATATTAGAGCCAAATGAAGGAGAAGATATATTAGATATGACAGCAGCTCCAGGAGGAAAGACAACTCAAATATCATCAATGACAGAAAATAAAGCTAATATCACAGCATGTGAAAAAAATAAAATAAGAGCAGAAAAGTTAAAATATAATATTGAAATGCAAGGTGCAAACAGAGTATTTATAATGATCAAAGATGCAAGAAATATAGAAGACTTTTTTTCATTTGATAAAATTTTATTAGATGCACCATGTAGTGGTAGTGGAACTTTAAATGCGAATGATAGTAATATAGAAAAATACTTTTCAAAAGAATTAATAGATAAATCTTCTAAAATACAATTAAGTTTATTAAGAAAAGCTACTAAAATTATAAAACCAGGGAAAGAAATAGTATATTCTACATGTTCAATTTTAGATGTAGAGAATGAGAAAGTAATAAATAATATATTAAAAGAAGAAAAATTAGAAATAGTACCAATAGAATTTGATGAATTAGAGAAAATACCAATGCTTAATACTAATATTCCAGGGACTATATGCATAAAGCCAACAGAAATGTATGAAGGCTTTTTTGTAGCAAAATTGAGAAAAAAGAAATAAAATATATTATTACTTGAAAAAATATATTAGTATATATATAATTTTAGTATAAGAATAGAAAACAAATGAAAAAATAAACTAAAGGAGAAAAATATGGAAATTTCAACAATAGTATTTTTACTTTTTTTAGCAATTTTTATAATAACAATAGTTATATATTTTAATAAACTTGTAAAAGCTTTAAATATAAATAGACAAGCTTTTGAAAATGTAGATATGGCTCTAAAGAGAAGGCTAGATTTAATTTCAGATTTAGAGGAAATAATAAGTAAACTTGATGGAGATAAAGAAAATATATTAGAGAAAATATCAAAAATAAGAGAGAATTTGAATGAATGTTTATCAGTTTCAAAAAGACAAAAGATTGAAGATAAATTATCAGATATTATTAAAGATGTTTTTTATGATATAGAATATCATAAAGAATTAAAAGAAAGTGATAGTTTTGGAAGAATAAAAAATACACTATCAGAAATAGAATTAGAGATTGAAACATCAAAAAAGTATTATAATGAAGCAACTAAAAATTATAATATTTTAGTTGAAAGATTTCCAACTAAAATACTTGCAAAGTTATTTAATTTCAAAAGATCTAATTATTTTGAGGTAGATCTTTTAACAAGAGATAATGTAATTAAAAATGGTGATGTAGAAAAACAAGATAATGAAGAATCAGAAAATAATGATAAAGAATAAAAATAAAGTCTAGAGATAGATGATTTTAATTATCTGTCTTTTATAATATGGTAATATAAAAAAATGAAACAAAATCAAGTAGAAAAAGTATCTAATAAATATAGAGATATAAATTAAGAAAATATATAGTATTTATTTTCTATGGATATTATGTCAAATTAGGTGTATAATTAAATATAATATTTAATATTTTAAATGTTTATTAAGAGTTCAAGGAGGAAGAATGAAGCAAGTAAGTAAAAAGATTATTAGTGTATTAATGATAAGTTATTTAATATTTTCAATAAGTTTTAGCAATGTATTAGCAATAAACGAAAATGAAGAAATTTTGCAAGAGAATATAAATGAAAATAATATAGAAGATGAAAAAAATACAGACAATGGTATTGAAGAGAATATAAAAGAAGAAAATGCTTTTAATAAAGATATAGAAATACAGAATAAAAAGACTATAAAAATATCATCTAGTAAAAAGGTTATAAATGAAGGAGAAAAACTTGTACTTTTAGCTAAAGTAGAAAATCAAAATAAAGAAGATAAAATAATATGGAGTAGTAGTAATATATCAGTAGCTAAAGTAGATCAAAAAGGATGTGTTACTGGAGTAAAAGAGGGAAAGGCAATTATAAAAGCTAAAATTGAAACTTCTTATGATCAAATTGAGTTAACAGTTAAATCAAAAAAAACGGATATTACTTTATCAGAGAAAAATATATCTATATATAAAGGAAAAACGAAAAAAATAAATGTAATATATTCAGATTCAGAACGTAAAGAAAAAATAGATTGGAGTTCTAGTAATAAAAAAGTAGCTATAGTAGATTCTCATGGATTAGTTACAGGTATTTCAAAAGGAACTACTACAATAACAGCAAAATCACAATCAGGGAAGACAGCTAAATGTAAAGTTACTGTAAATGAAATAAAATCTACTAATATATCTTTAGGATTTAAACATACTGGAAAAAGTACAATAAAGACTTATCTTAGAAAAACTGCATCATTAAATTCAAAGAAGGTTGTATTACTTCCTAAAGGTGGGAAAATCAACATAAGATCAGTAGGAAGTGTGTGGAGCAAGGTAACATATACTAAGGGTAAGAAAACATATACAGGATATATGAAGAAGAGATATATTACTATATATGCAAATAAAAATGTTATAGAAGATGACGAATATACATTAAAAACAAAATTATCTCCTAGTAATGCTACAGATAAAATAAAATATTCTTCAAGTGATAAAGAAATAGCAAAAGTAGATAGCACTGGAAAAATAATAGGAGTATCTCCTGGAATAGCAACAATAACTGCAAAAACTGAATCAGGAAAAACAGATTATGCAACTATAAGGATAGTAAAAAAAATAAAAACAGAAAAAATAATTATAAGTCCATCAAAATACACAAAAATTGGAGCTAAAATTACTATTTCAAAAGCTATATATCCAACTAATGCAAATGATACTTTCACATGGTCATCTAATAATACAAAAATTGCAAAAGTAGATTCAAATGGTGTAGTAACACCTATTGCAATTGGAAAAGCAACAATAACAGTAAAAGCAAAATCAGGGAAAAGTGCAAAATGCACAGTATATATAACAAATAAATCAGTATTAAGCTTAAACTATAAAGCAGGATATATAGCAGATCAATATGAAAATGTAAAAAGAATTGAATATGGAAAATCTTGTTTAGGAAATCCACTAGAAGCATATGAAATTATAGGAAATCAAGTACCAACCAAAACAATATTTATGGATTGTGCAGTTCATGGTTATGAAGATGAATATGCAAAAGACGGAAAAGTACTTGTAGGATTAGGAAACGCACTTGTAGAATATTATGCAAATAATCCTGAAAAACTAAAAAACTATAGAATAGTAATAGTTCCTTGCGCAAATCCAGATGGTACTATTTCAGGCAAAAATAATTGGAGAGCAGAAATAAAAGGAGCATTTGGAAGATGTACCTATAAAGGAATAGATATGAATAGAGACTTTAAAAAAGGACAATTTAAAGCTATAGAATCAGTGAAACTTAGAGATTTAATGTTAAATTATAAAAAGGATATGAAGTTTTACTTTAATATGCATGGATGGGAAAATAGTGTAATTGGCGATAAAGATATAGTCTCAGCTTTTAGAAAGAAAGTAGGAATTACTACTGATAAATCAGGAATGTATGGAGGAACAAAAGGATATATAATAAAATGGGTTAGTGACAACATTAAAGCAAAGTCTGCTCTAGTTGAATATAAAAATTCTAAAGCTGTAAATTATACGAAGGTGGAAGAAGCAATAAATTATTTGATAAATAGATTTTAATGAAATAAAATATAAATAAAAACTGCATTAATTTTAAAATGCAGTTTTCATTTTTAATCTTGTTCAGCTGTATCAAATGTAGGGTCATCAAAAAATTCTTTTAAAGTAATATCAAAACCATTACATATATGAAGCAAAGTATCTAGTTGTGGAAGTTCTGTTTTTCCAGACATTAGAGTACTAATTGTAGAACAAGCAATACCAGATGACTGACATAGATCCCATACTTTCATATTCTTAGTTTTTAAATAATATTTAATTCTTTTACGTATTGCGACTGATAATCTCATAATAATACCTCTTTCTATTTATTATGAGAAAATAATAGCAAATTTAAACATTTAATCACTTTGGCCAATTGAAAAAGCAGAGAAAAATTTCAAAATGCCAAAGTAATTCGATATATTGAAATTAGAGAAAGATAAAATTTTAGTTATTAAAACGAAAATGTTAATAGTATTTTTAATATAAAAAAAATAATAAAAATATTTTAATATAGCTAACTGATTTAAAGCTAAGTAGTAATAATAAGATGACAAAAAAGATGAAAAATATTTTAATTAATCATTTATTATACAAAAAATGAAGAATAAAATTGAAAATTAATGATAAAAATATTTTTAATTATATAAAAAGTATTTAAATTTCTAAGTAAACATTATATTATTTATCTTATATGATTTATTATATTTAGTAGATGTATCAAACAATAATAGCAATATATTTAAAATAGTTTTTAAAATAATAGGAGGCGAATATAATGAACAGAAATAAATATACTGAATTAATAAAGATATTAATAATATCAATTATAAAAATAGAAAAAGAGATAACAGATTTTATTATATATTGTAATAAAAGTAATAATCTTATTAATATAATAGCAGAAAGAAAAAATGAGACTTTACCACTAATGCAAATCATAGATTTACTGGAGTTAAATAATAATGAATGTGAAGAGTTTATTTATAAAATATATGATATAATTAATGATACTAGTGATATTGAATATAAAGTTGAAAGATTATTAAAAAAATATGAGAAAAGAATTTCTTTTAACTAGGAGATATTATAATTAAGCATAATAAAACTATTATGAAGCAGTACAACAAATTTTATAAGGTAAGACTATTTAATTAAATATTTAATAAAAACTAGAAGCTAATTTTATATTAAAAAAGTTAGATTCTAGTTTTTTATTTGTTTAGCTATACAAAAATTTGTATTATAAAAAAATTCTTAAAGTAATATTAAAAGTATTATATATATGAAGTAATGCATCTTATTTCATTAACTCTAATTTCTTAATTGTAGAATAGGTTATTCCTCAATTTTTATTAACATATAATAGTAAATT
This sequence comes from uncultured Clostridium sp., assembly GCA_947569365.1. GTDB lineage: Bacteria > Bacillota > Clostridia > TANB77 > CAG-508 > UMGS1994. The sequence goes on from CANOSM010000007.1 coordinate 77,610, forward strand.
GGTATATATTAATAATTCGATAAATTGAAATAAAATAAAAAAGATTCAATAAATTTGATTACTTCAAGATATTGAAAAAAAATTCCAAAAATGGTAATATATAGAAAAAGGAGGGAGGTTTATGGTTCTTAGCGACGAAGAATTATACAATTTTAAGAAAAGATACTTTACTGTAAGATATATTAATATATTGAAGTATTTAGATGATGATTGTATTATGACATTATATAAAATGGGAATAACCATAAGGAAAGGATTATATACTGAATATCATTATGATATGATTGAATTAGATGTCTTAGAATACTATTATGGAAATGATGAAAGTGAAGAGAGTCAAAAGAAATTATATGATATTGGAATATCAGAAGAAGAATATTTAAAAGTAGTAAAAGCTTTTGAAAGGATTGCTAATGATTATAATATATAGAAGAATAAGTACATGGAATATTAATGATAAATATTTATTAACATTCTTTTATTATTATAACAATAAATTATAAATAGAATTATTAAATATAAATAAAGAAGAATATACAATAAAAAATATTATGAAAGAAAAAATAAAAATTAATTAAAAATATAATGTTAGAAAAAGGAAATTTAGCTGATATGGCACTTATTAAGCCATTTATAAAAAAATTGACTAAAAAAAATAATTGTAGTATAATTATAATAAACAAGGGGACGCCCTTTTTATATAGATTGAAACTCGTTATGGCCGCACAATAATTTGTAACCGTTAAATTAGTAGTTTATTATGTAAAATATTTTTTTTATATGAAAGAGAGGATGATTTATATGACATCATTAAGAAAATTTAGTATAAGACGGATTGCTATACTTTTAGCTTTCCTTAGTATATTCCAGGCATTAACACCTGCTATTGTATCAGCAGCACAGCAGCAGACAGTTGTTTTAGGAAGTGAGCTTTTAGTTGCAGAATCAGAAGAATTACCTGTTGTATTGAAAGCAGCTAAGAAGAATGCAAAAATCAAAAAGCTGGTTGTAAAACAGGTGAAAAAAATTGGTAGGGGAAAACCTATCAAAGCTTCAAAGTTAAAAAAATGCTTTAGGGTTTATGCCATTCTAAAAAATGGAAAAAAGAAACTTATAACAAATTATACTTGCAATAAAACAGGAAAAATTGCACCAAAGAAAGGAAACTTAACATTAACATTTAAATATGCTGATAAAAAGGTGTCAATTAAGGTTAAATTTAAGAAAGCAAGTACACCTAGTGCAACATTTGCACCTGTAGCGACAGCTACACCTAATGCAACAAGTACACCAGTAGAGACAGCTACACCTAATGCAACAAGTACACCAGTAGAGACAGCTACACCTAATGCAACAAGTACACCAGCAGTAACAGCTACACCTAATGCAACAAAAAATCCTAATAACACTACCATAATCATAAATGGTGGTGGTGGAAGTTCCTCAGGTAATGGAAACTCTTCAACAAGCGCAAGCCCTAGCCCAAGCGCAAGCGCAGAACCTAGTGAAAGCCCAAGTGCAGAACCTAGTGAAAGCCCAAGTGCAGAACCTAGTGAAAGCCCAAGTGCAGAAC
>CANOSM010000008.1 GCA_947569365.1 uncultured Clostridium sp.
AAATCGGCAAATATTATTTTCTCTTTTTTGGTCACTTTTTTATTGACTTTTATATGAACATATTCGTCATGGGACCAGTTGAAACAGAAGCTAAACCAGCTGTTATATCTTTGATAGATATTACACAGATAAAGAAACTTCCTGAAGGAAAAGTACTAACAGATAAAAGACTTAATAAAAGTCTAAAGGTAACTGTTGTAAAAAAAGGTAAGGTTAAGATTATAAAAAAATATAAGTGCAAGCAAATTGGAAAAGTTATAAAGTCCAATAAAAAAGGTTACATGAAGATAACTATTAAACATAATGGAGTTACAATTAATTATTTAGCAAAAGTAAATGCTAAATATATAACTTGTAAGTTAGATGAAATAAAATGGATTGAACCTTTTGAAAGTGTTGAAAGTTTTGAACCAGTTCAAATACCACAGCCTACAAGAGTGCCTATTTTAGTACCACAGGCAACAGCAACTGCACAGGCAACAGCAACTGCACAGGCTACTGCAACTGCGCAGGCAACAGCAACCGCACAGGCTACTGCAACTGCGCAGGCAACAGCAACCGCACAGGCTACTGCAACAGCGCAGGCAACAGCAACTACTAGCCCAAGTCCAATATCTGTATATATTCCAGGTATTGGAGGTTCAATTGTAATAAAACCAACAAAGGAGCCAGAAGCTACAAGTACTCCTGATGCAACAAAGGAGCCAGAAGCTACAAGTACTCCTGATGCAACAAAAGCACCTGATGCAACAAAAGCACCTGATACAACAAAAGCACCTGATGCAACAAAAGCACCTGATGCAACAAAAGCACCTGATACAACAAAAGCACCTGATGCAACAAAAGCACCTGATGCAACAAAAGCACCTGCCCCAACAGAGAAACCACATGAACATGAATATGAGAAAAAAGTATCATATGTCATGATAGATAATTCAAAGCATGCTGTAAATACAACAAATAGTTGTATAGCATGTGGTGAGTATAGTGAAGAGACAACAGAGGAAGAACATGAACTGACAGAATTTGAATATGTTGGAGATGGTAAAGATGCTAGATGTTGTTCTAAGTGTGAATATGCTGAAGAAAGAGCGCATATTCATACTGATGCTCCAGAAGATATAGAATATGTATGTGTTTCTTCTAATGATGATGGTACACATAAAATGCAGGCAAGCTATACTTGTAGTATTTGCAGTGTATCTGTTATTATTTCAAAAGATGAAGAGTGTTCTATAGAGATAACTTATGAGAAAACTGGTATTAATGATATTCATACTGTAGTTAGTACTTGTTCAGTATGCGGAAATACAAAAGAACAAGAAGGTACATGTGTACCAGGTGATGAATTGAAACTGATAAAGGTATACAGTCAAATATATGAATATTATGACTGTATCTACTGTTTGGATTGGTGCCAGAGAAAATACCATGAAGAACATATATGGCAACCATGGGAGCCACATGGTGATGCTGAGCATATACGTTACTGTCTATGTGTAGAGGCTAGAGAAACTGCTGAGCATAAATTTGTCATAACAACAGATGAGTTTGCTAATATGATGACATTTACATGTGATTGTGGCTTTGAAAAAATAGTAGCTAATCATGACCATACAAAAGGAACATCGGATAATATGGATTTGATGGACCTGGTGATGAATAAACCAGCATATAATGAACTGATATCATTTAGTCAAATTTCAAATCCTAATCCAGACCCTAATTCATGGTGCTCTAGATATGAATTTAGATGTTCAGATTGTGGATTAAAATATTATGTATATTTTGACCATGATTTTCAAGATGGAAATTGCACAAGGGGCTACTGTGGTCACATTGCGCAAGGATAATTTGTTTTTTGTTTTTTAAATTCACTCCGTTTATTATATATATATATTATTTATTTAAATAAATCATTTTTTGGGGAAGCATATGTTGCTTCCCTTTTTTTGTTATATTAGTTATATAATTATATATATATAGTATATTATTTTCTATTTGTAGTTTTTTATTTATTTGTTTATTTATATTTATATATAGATATTATTTATTATATCTATCTTTTTTTTATGTTCTTTGATATACTATTAAGAAATATAAAAACAAAAAAGGAAAGATAAATGATAGCTGAAATTATTATAAACAGTAATGCTAAGGCATTAAATAAAACATTTGATTACATAGTACCTAAAGATATAGAAAATATAATTAAGCTTGGAAATAGAGTCTTTGTACCATTTGGAAGAGGAAATAAAGAAGAAGAAGGATATGTAATAGGATTTAAAGATGAATCTGAATTTGCAAATAAAGAACTCATAAAAATAGAAGATGGACTTTTGACAGAAGAAAATATAGAACTTGCAAAACTTATGTCAATCAAATACTTTTGCAATATTTCTGACTGTATAAAACTAATGCTACCGCCAGGAGCCTCTAGTAAAAATATTGATAGTAGAATAAAGAATAAAACATTAAATTTTGTATATTTAAATAAAGAAATAGATGAAATAGAAATTGATATAGAAGAAAATATATTAAAAAGTGAAAAACAAATAAAATTACTTAGATTTTTAGAAGAAAATGATGGAATAAATATAAGTGAACTTGAAATAATTACAGAAGTCAGTAAATCAATAATGAAAACATTAGAGAAAAATGGATATATATCAATAATTGAAGAGAAAGTAAATAGAAATCCATTTGTACATAAAACAATTAAAAGAGATGAAAAATTAACTTTAACAGATGAACAACAGGAAGTATATAATACAGTAGAATTTATGATAGATAATGAAGAATATATGGAATTTCTACTTTATGGAGTTACTGGCTCACGGAAAAACAGAGATATATATGCAATTAATAAATAAAGTACTATCTTTAGGAAAAACAGCAATAGTATTAGTACCAGAAATTTCACTTACTCCCCAAATGGTAGATAGATTTTTATCAAGATTTGGAGACATTGTTGCAGTTCTACATAGCAAATTATCAGTAGGTGAAAGATTTGATGAGTGGCAAAAAATAAAAGAAGGAAAAGCAAAGATAGTAATAGGAGCAAGATCTGCTATATTTGCACCACTTAATAATTTAGGAATAATTATTATTGATGAATCCCATGATAGTTCATATAAATCAGATATGACACCAAGATATAATGCTAAAGATATAGCAAAATATATATGTAAAAAAAATAATAGTATATTACTTGGAGGAAGTGCAACACCAGATGTAGTAGATTATTACAGAGCACAAAATGGAGATATAGAATTATTAAAATTAGATAAAAGAGCAAATAATGCATCACTTCCAGATATAAAAATTATAGATTTAAGATATGAACTTGCAAAACGGAAATAAGTCAATGATATCTGAAGAGTTGCAGGATTTAATGGAAAAAAATCTAAAAAATAAAAAACAAACTATTTTATTTTTAAATAGAAGAGGATATTCTACATTTGTAATGTGTAGAGACTGTGGATATACTGTAAAATGTCCAAATTGTGATATAACACTTACATACCATATCTATGAAAACAAACTTAAATGCCACTATTGTGGACATGAAGAAGCACCAAAAAAAGTATGCCCAGAGTGTAATAGTGAAAGAATAAAATACTTTGGAAGTGGAACACAGAAACTAGAAGATGAAGTAAAAAAAATATTTCCAGAAGCAACTACTATAAGAATGGATATAGACACAGTTACTAAAAAAAATGCACACGAAGAAATACTTTCAAAATTTAAAGAAGAAAATATAGATATCTTGATAGGAACCCAAATGGTTGTAAAAGGACATCACTTCCCAAATGTAACACTGGTAGGAGTTATAGCAGCTGATATGTCACTTGGAATTGATGATTATAGAGCAGTTGAAAGAACATTTCAAACAATAACCCAAGTAGCAGGAAGAGCAGGAAGAGAAAATGAAAAAGGAAATGTAATAGTCCAAACATACAATCCAGACAATTATGCAATTGAACTTTCAAAAAAACAAGATTACGAAAGTTTTTATTCATCAGAAATAGAACTAAGAAAAAGGTTGAATTATCCGCCTTTTTGCGATATAATATGTCTTAGGGTAAATTCAAAAAGTGAAAACGAATTACCAAAGATATGTGATATTTTATATAAAAATATAGCAAAAATAAATTATAAAAATATGAATGTATATAAACCTATACCAGCACCAATAGATAAAATAAAAAATACATATCGATGGAGAATGATTATAAAATGTAAATTAGACAAAAATGTAATTAGAATTATAAGTATGGCAATAAAAGAATGCGAAAAATATAAATTTAGTAATACAAGTATTATTGTTGATATAAATCCTACAAGTATGAACTAAAGAATAATAAAAAATAGGAGGATAAAATGGCTATAAGAAACATAAGAATGGAAGGAGATCCAATATTAAGTAAGATTTCAAAAGAAGTTGAAAAAGTAGATGATAAAGTAAAACAATTAGTCCAAGATATGTTTGACACAATGCATAAAGCTGATGGTTTAGGCTTAGCTGCTGTTCAAGTTGGTATATTAAAAAGAATAGTAGTTATAGACTTATATGATGGAGTTTCTAAGTTTGTATTAATAAATCCTGTTATCACAAAAGCAGAAGGAGAAAAAGTAGAATTTGAAGAAGGATGCTTAAGCTTTCCTAACCAATTTGCTAAAGTAGAAAGATATAATAATGTAACAGTTGAAGCATTAGATATAGATGGTAAAAAAATAAAAATAGAAGCAAGTGAAATACTAGCACAATGTATACAACATGAATGCGATCATTTAGAAGGACATGTATTTAAAGAAAAGATGATACCAGGAAGCTTAGAAGTAATTACTCCTGAAGATATAAAAAAAGAATAATTTATGAGGAGAATATATGTTAAAAATAGTTTTTATGGGAACACCAGACTTTGCTAGAGATTCTTTAAAAGCTCTAGTAGAAAATGGTCATAAGATATTATCAGTAGTAACAACACCTGATAAACAAAAAGGGAGAGGAATGAAACTTCTTAAATCTCCTGTAAAAGAATATGCAATATCAAAAAACTTAGAAATTAAACAACCAATAAAAATAAGAGATAATGAAGAATTCATAAATGAAATAAAAGATTTAAATCCAGACCTAATTTGTGTAGTTGCATATGGAAAAATAATACCAGAAGAAATATTAAACATTCCAAGACTTGGATGTGTAAATGTACATCCATCACTACTTCCAAAATATAGAGGATCAGCACCAATACAATGGGCTGTAATCAATGGAGAAAAAGAAACAGGAGTTACAACTATGTATATGGACAAAGGGATGGATACAGGAGATATGATACTTAAAAGAAAAGTAACAATAGGAGATGATGAAACAACAGGAGAACTTTGGGATAGATTATCTATTATTGGTGCAGAGCTTCTAATTGAAACAATTGAAAAAATAGAAAAAGGAACAGCACCAAGAGAAAAACAAACTAACGACTTTTCAATGGCACCAATGCTAAATAAAGAAATGGCAAAAATAGATTGGATGGGGAAAAATGCAACAGAAATAAAGAACCTTGTAAGAGGTTTAAATCCTATAATGGGAGCATATACATTTAAAGATGGCAAAATGATAAAATTCTGGAAAGTAGAATCTATTAGTGAAGAAAAATATAATGAAAAACTAGATACAAATATAGAAAATGGAACAGTAATAAAATCAAATGAAAAAGAAGGATTATTTATAAAAACTAAAGAGGGAATCTTATCTATATTAGAAATTCAAGGAGAAAATTCAAAAAGAATGAATATAAAAGAATTTTTAAGAGGAAATAAAATAGAAGTAGGATATAAATTTTAAAATATATTATTATATGTAATCAAATATTATATTAACAAAGTACAAAAATTTGTTCTATCTGCTTGTATTATTGTAAATAATGTAGTATAGTAGTTAAAGATAGAAATGAGATAAAAGCAGATGTTGGTGTTACCTTTAGTCCTAAGCTTTAGCTTAGAGATTGGAGGTGGTGTTTATATGTTAAGTTTTCTAATATTCTTAATAATAGGATTTATGACTTCAATAACTATAAACGTTGCCTTAGTAAGTGTTATATACATAATACTATCTAATAAGCAACAATAAAAAAATGCACCGCATTACGCTCGGCTAAGCTATGTGGTGTATTCTCAATTTAACTGGGTAACACACATTGTCTGTGGCTACTCATTTTCTATCTATATTATACACAGATTTTTAGAAAAAGTCAAATAATTTTTCTGAAGATTCAGGGCAATTTCATCATTTATTATAATTAGGTAGTATTATTTCTAAAATACTAATATACACCTCATTAAGAAACCGAAAATATGTAAATTAGTATTACAAAATTATGTTATTTTGTAATATTTATATGAAATTATAATGTTTATATTAATCTTAATTATTGTAAAACTTGCAAATAACTGATATACTATTTTAATAAATAATAGAGATACATTTAGTATAGTGGAGGTTTTTAAATGGAAAACGAAGAAAACACTAATGATATTACTACATCAGAGGATTTAGTTTCTTTGAATGATTCAACAGGAATAAAAATATCTGAAGATGTTGTAGCTGTAATTGCAGGTGTTGCAGCATCAGAAGTACCAGGAGTATGTGCAATGTCTGGTGGACTTGGAATTACAGAAGTATTTGGCAAAAAAAATATGGCTAAAGGAATAAAAGCAGATGTTACAGAAAAAGAAACTAAAATATATGTAAATATAATAGTAGAATATGGAGTTAGAATTCCAGATATAGCATATGAAATACAAAATAGAGTAAAAAAAGCAGTTGAGTCAATGACAGGATTAAAAGTTTCAGAGGTAAATATCCATGTTCAAGGTGTAAATGTAATTAGTAAAGAAAAAGCACCAGAAGAAAAGGATATAGATATAATTTAATTTATAGGGAGATATAAAAATGAATTTTTTTGATAAATTAAGTTTTAAAATTTATTCAGTAATAATGTTGTTAATATCAATAATATTTGGAATAACATTAACAAACATTATAAGTATATCAGATATAGGAGAATTAATTGAGAACTTTGTCTCAGAATACTTTTGGGCTACATTAGTAATAACTCTAGGACTAATGATTTGGTCAATAAGAAATATTATATATGGTGGAAGCACAAAAAGAGAAACAAGTTCAGGAATATTACTTGAAAATAGTAATGGAAAATTACTTATAACAAGAGAATCAATTAGTAATCTAATTGAAACAGTAGTAAGAGAAAATAATAAAATTTCTAATATATCTACTAGATTAGAATTTGATGAAAATAATAATATTAATGTATTTTTAAACTTTTCTGTTGATACTGGAGCATCAGTAAAAGATATTACAACAGATATTCAAAAGAAAATAAAAGATACTGTAAAAAGATCTACTGATCTTGATATAAAAGAAGTTAATATAAAAATAAAAAATATAGAACAAATAGACATGGTTAAAGAATAGGAGGAGTTTTTATGGAGGATTTTAAAAACTTTTTAATTCGCTTTAGATATCAAATAATTGGTGCATTAATTGCAATATTATTACTATGTACAGGACTATATAAAGTAGTACTTTGGATATTAGTAATACTTGCTGGAATATATTGTGGTTATTATTTTGGAAAAAATAAAGAACAAATAAAAGAAAAATTAAAAAATCTAATAGATAAAATGTAATAAATTAGGAGAATTAATAATGAATAGATCTTTATCAAGAGAAACAGTTTTTAAATTTTTATATGAATTAGAAGTTTTAAAAGAAGAAAATAGAAATGAGCAATTAGATTTATATATTGAAAATAATGAAATTAAAGATATAGCTACAATAGAATATATAAATAAAATAGTAAATGGTATAGAAGAAAATAAAGAATATATTTGTGAGCTAATATCAAAAAATCTAAAAAAAGATTGGTCAATAGAAAGAATCTCAAAAGTAAATTTAGCAATATTAAAACTTGCAATATATGAAATAAAATATATGGAATTGCCATATAAAGTTGGAATAAATGAAGCTGTAGAACTTGCTAAAAAATATGGAGACAATACAGCTAGGCAATTTGTAAATGGAGTTTTAGCAAGTATTGTTAAAGAAAATTCAAATGATAATAATGAAGAAAGTAGTGGGGAGAAAAATTGAACATAAATCCTATATCAGTAAGTGAGCTAAATAAATATGTAAAAGATATGGTAGCAGAAGATGAATTTTTAAATAATGTGTTTGTAAAAGGAGAGATATCAAATTTTAAACATCATTATACAGGACATATGTATTTTACACTTAAAGATGATAAATCTTTAATAAAATGTATAATGTTTAAATCATCTACTGCTACCCTTAATTTTATGCCTAAAGATGGAATGAATGTAAATGTATTTGGAACAGTATCAGTTTTTGAAAGAGATGGTGTATATCAAATATATTGCAAAGCAATGCAAGAAGATGGTATAGGAGACTTATACACTAAATATAAAGAACTAAAAGATAAACTAGAAAAAGAAGGATTATTTGATGAGGAACATAAAAAGAAGATACCATTTATGCCAGAGAGAATAGGAGTACTTACATCTCAAACAGGAGCTGTAATAAAAGATATTATAAATGTATCTACAAGAAGAAATCCAAATATATACATAAGATTATTTCCAGTTCCAGTACAAGGAGAAGGAGCAGGAGAAAAAATTGCAAAAGCAATAAAAATAATGAATGAGAAAAACTTAGCTGATGTACTTATACTAGCAAGAGGAGGAGGATCTTTAGAAGATTTATGGCCATTTAATGAAGAAATTGTTGCAAGAGAAATATATAATTCTAAAATTCCAATAATTTCAGCAGTAGGACATGAAACAGATTTTAGCATATCTGACTTTGTATCAGATTTAAGAGCACCAACACCATCTGCAGCTGCAGAACTTGCTGTAGCAGATATATATGATTTAAAAGACAGAATACAACTTTATGAAAAAAGATATAGAATATTATTAAACAGAAAATTAGAATTAATGAAAATGCGTTATAAAAACTGTATTAATAGGAAAACATTCACTAATCCTAAAGATAAAATAAATGAAGAATACATTAAATTAGATAACTTACTTAAAAAAATGGAAAAATCTATAACAGAGAAAGTAAACAAATATAAAATAAAATCAGTAGAACTTATAACTAAATTAGATACTTTAAGTCCATTAAAAACCTTAACAAGAGGATATTGTGTAACTGAGTATGAAAATAAAATAATTAAATCCTCTAAAAACTTAAAAAAAGATATGGAAATACAGATTAAATATTCAGATGGACAAGTGAATGCAAAGATTTTATAGGAGGAAATAATGGAGGATAAAAAAAATTCAATTAGCTCAGGATTAAAAATAATTCCTATTATTGCTATTATAGCTATAATTATAACATTTGTTTTAATATTTAATATGAAAAATAAAATTATAGAAAATAATGAAAAAAAGGTTAATAATCAAAATACAACTGAAAATAAAGTAAGTTATATACAAAACTATAAATAGATTGGAGATAAGAAAATGAAAAATGAGAAAAGTTTTGAAGAATTAATAGATGAACTTGAAAATATTGCTGATTTATTAGAAAGTGATAAATTAAACTTAGATGAATCAATGAAAGAATTTGAAAAAGGAATGCAGATTTCTAAACTTTGTAATGAAAAATTAGAAAATGCTGAAAAGAAAATAAATATATTACTAGAGAAAAATGGAGAGATTGTAGAAGAAACTTTTAATGTAGGAGAAGAGTAAATATGCATATAGAAACTATAGTACAAAATAAATTTATATACATACCAGTTTTATTATGGCTAATTATACAGACCGAAAAGGTTATTATAGATTTGATAAAAAATAAAAGATTTAATTTTAAAAGAGTATTTGGTGCAGGAGGAATGCCAAGTTCTCATAGTGCAATAGTAACATCACTAGCAGTTCTTATAGGGAAAGAATATGGATTTGATTCTGGAATATTTGCAATTTCAGTAATATTTGCTTTTATTGTAATGTATGATGCAGCAGGAGTTAGAAGAGCTGCTGGAAAGCAAGCTGCACTATTAAATAAAATTATTGAAACACCAGGACTTAAATTTGAGCAAGTTCAAGAAAAGCTAGTTGAAGTTCTTGGGCATACTCCATTTCAAGTTTTTGTAGGAGCACTACTTGGGATAATGGTTGGATTGATTTTCTAAAATAATTTATAAATGTAATAAAAAATAGTTGTAAAAATGTTATACCTATTATATAAAATATATAGGTATAATTTTTTTAGATTTAGGAGGGATAAATATGAGTGATATTGAAATTGCAAGAAGTATTAAAATGAAAAAAATAACAGACATAACAGAAAAATTAAATATACCAGAAGAATATATAGAGCAATATGGAAAGTATAAAGCAAAAATATCTATTGATTTTTTAGATAGTATAAAAGAAAAAAAGAATGGTAAATTAATACTTATAACGTCAATAAACCCAACACCACTTGGAGAAGGAAAGACAACAGTTGCAATAGGACTTGCAGATGGAATTAATAGATTAGGAAATAAAGCAATTTTAGCTTTAAGAGAACCATCCCTTGGCCCAGTATTTGGAATTAAAGGTGGTGCAACAGGAGGAGGTTATGCTCAAATCGTTCCAATGGAAGATATAAATTTACACTTTACTGGAGATATACATGCAATAACATCAGCAAATAACTTACTTTCAGCAATTATAGATAATCATATTTTTCAAGGTAACGAACTAAAAATAAAAAAAGTTATATGGAAAAGATGTGTTGATTTAAATGATAGAAAATTAAGAAAAATTGAAGTTGGTCTTTCAAATGAAAAAGGAATGACTTCAAGAGAAGATGGATTTGATATATCAGTAGCATCTGAAATTATGGCAATATTTTGTTTAGCAACAGATATTAAAGATTTAAAAAGAAGAATTGGAAACATAATTATTGGTTATAATGAAGAAAATAAACCAGTATTTGCAAAAGATTTAAAAGCTGATGGTGCAATGACAGTACTTTTAAAAGATGCATTTAATCCAAATATTGTTCAAACATTAGAGGGAAATCCTAGCTTAGTACATGGAGGACCATTTGCTAATATTGCTCATGGATGTAATAGTGTAATTGCTACAAAATTAGGATTAAAACTTGCTGACTATACAATTACAGAAGCAGGATTTGGTGCTGATTTAGGAGCAGAAAAATTTATAGATATTAAATGTAGAAAAACAGGACTAAAGCCTGATGCGGTAGTATGTGTTGCAACAATAAAAGCTCTTAAATATCATGGTGGTCAATCAATAGAAGATATAGAAAATGAAAATTTAGAATATTTAGATAAAGGAATAGAAAATCTATTAAAACATATAGAAAATTTAAAAGATAAATTTGGATTAAATGTAGCTGTTGCAATAAATAGATATAATAAAGATACAAAAGAGGAAATAAAATTATTAGAAGAAAGATTAAAAGAAAAAAATGTAGAATTAAGCTTAACAGAAGTATGGGCAAAAGGTGGAGAAGGTGCAGAAGATTTAGCAAAAAAGGTAATAGACTTGTGCAAACTAAATGAAAATAAAAAATTAAATTTTATGTATAATGATAATGAAACAATAGAAAATAAAATTAGAAATGTTGCTCAGAAAATTTATGGAGCAGAAGATATTGAATTTAGTGATAAAGCAAAAATGCAATTAAAAGAGATTGAAGAAAGCAGAATAGATATAAGTAATTATCCAGTTTGTATAGCAAAAACTCAATATTCATTTTCAGATGATCCAAAAAATTTACTTTGCGAAAATAAATTTAAAATACATATAAAAGAAATAATATTAAAAAATGGAGCAGAATTTATAGTTGTTATTGCAGGAAACATATTTACTATGCCAGGACTTCCAAAAGTTCCTGCTGCAGAAACAATAGATATAGATGAAAATGGAAATATTATAGGAATATTTTAAAATATGTATAGAAAATGCCTTTATTGGTAAAAATATTAAAAATTAAGTTAATAATTATAATATTTTGAAAATAGAGGTGTTTTTTATGCAAAATAATATCAAAAAAAATAGCATAGATAAAAAAGAGAAAAAAATTTTAAGTAAAAAGATGATAATAGCAATAGTTCTTGTTCTTCTAATGGGAATTGTAGCATCTGCTTTTTATGCATCATATCTAAACAATATAAGTTATGCAATTTCTAAATATGGATCTTCTGGAAAAGAAGTTAAACAAATACAAGAAAAATTAAAAAGATGGGGATATTATACAGGAAATGTTGATGGAGTATATGGAACAAAAACAGTAGATGCAGTAAAGAAATTCCAAAGAAAAAATGGTCTTACAGTAGATGGTATTGCAGGAAAGAAAACTCTTGCTAAAATGGGAATATATTCATCTAGTAATACATCTAACAGCTCAACTACAAATTCAAGCGATGCTAAGCTTTTAAGTAGAATAATATATGCAGAAGCAAGAGGAGAGCCATATGAAGGACAAGTTGCAGTTGGTGCAGTAGTGTTAAATAGAGTTAAAAGTTCATCATTTCCCAATACAGTATCAGGAGTAATATATCAATCTGGAGCATTTGATGCTGTAAGTGATGGACAAATTAATATGACTCCTGATAAGACAGCAGCTAGTGCTGCAAAAGATGCTTTAAATGGTTGGGATCCATCATATGGATGCACATTTTATTTTAATCCGTCAACAGCTACTAGTAAGTGGATATGGTCAAAAACACAAATAGTAAAAATAGGAAAGCATATTTTCTGTAAAGATTAAATAAAAAGTAAATTTTTTGATATTCAAGAAGATGAATTGTAAAGAATAAAAATACAAATTCATCTTTTTTTTGTAAAAAATTTGAACATATATCATAGGTAAATTTACATATATAAATTGACAAAAGCAAAACATATTGATAATATGTAAATAGAAAAAATGGAGGAAGAAATGAACATTTATCCAAATTTATACTTAGATAGCATAAAGAATATTAACCCAGAACTTTTAAAGAAAAACAATATAAAAGGATTAATATTAGATGTAGATAATACATTAATAGATTATTATAAAAACTTAGTATCAGGTGCAGAAGATTGGTGTAGAGAGCTAAAAGATGAAGGAATTAAATGTATAATCGTTTCAAATAGCAATAAAAAAGAAAAAATTGAAACTGTTGCAAAAAAATTAGATATTCCATATATACTCTTTGCCAAAAAGCCATTCAAGTCTGGATTTATGAAAGCTTCTAAACAATTAGAAATAGATCCTAGTAAAATCGCTGCTGTAGGAGATCAAATTTTTACAGATATAATTGGAGCAAATAGATGTAATATGTTTTCTATTTTAGTAAAACCAGTTGATAAAAAAGATATTTTTATAACTTGGATTAAAAGACCAATAGAAAATGTTTTAATTAAAAGATATTTAAAAAAGAAAGGTAAATAATATGTACTTTAATGATATACATATAATTATATATTTAGTGGTAGGATTGCTAGGATGTTTAGCAGGACAACTTGTAGGAATGCTTAATAATAGATTTGCAAACCATAAAGAGATATTTTCAAAACAAGCATTTAAAGAAATGAAAATTGCTTATGAACCTCATTATATATTTATGGCTTTAATATCAATAATTTATATAATATTACTATATGTTATTGGAATAGATATAAAAAATTGGTATGCAAATATAGATTTAATAGCATACTTTTTATTAATTCCAATGTTAGTATCAGCATTTTCTATAGACTTAAAATATGAAATTATTCCAAATAGATTAGTAATAAATATGTTAGAAATCGGACTTATCACTACATTTGCAAATGGAATTTTTAATCCTAATGGAACTAGTATTGCTTTTGATAGAATTACTGGTTTATTTGTAGGAGGAGGAATTTTTTTACTAATAACTATTATTGGAGGACTTATTGCTGGAAAAGAGGCAATGGGTATGGGTGATGTTAAATTTGTTGGTACTTTAGGATTATTTTTTGGAATTAAAAATATACTTATGATTTCAGTTATGTCATTTTTTATAGGTGCAATATTAAGTATTTTGATTATATTATTTAAGATTAAGAAACCAAATGAATATATACCATTTGGACCATTTATAGTAGTTTCTACATTTATAGCTATATTTACTCCTGAAACTGTATTATTTAATGTTTTATGGTTTATTTTTTCAGGGGAATGGTTTATGAAGTTAATTTATAGATAGGGGGAACATTTTATGAATGAAAAAATAAAATGGCTTAGAGAAAAGTTAAAAGCCCAAAATTTACAGGGAATGATTGTATCAAATCCAATAAATATTAAATATTTAACTGGGATAGAAGCAGAAGGAGTTTTGCTAATCACACTAAAAGAAAACATATTTATAACAGATAGTAGATATGTTGAAGCAGTAAATATGGTACTTACAATAGAAGACGAAATTATAGTAAATGATAAAAAGTATTTAACTAAAGAAGATTATGATGGATTTTTTATGTTTTGCGAAAATGTAGGATTTGAAGAAAAATATGTTACACATTACGACTATACAAATATGATGCATATGTATAGAGTAAATCTAATGGAAACAGAAGATATAATAGAAAAACAAAGGATTATAAAGGATGAATATGAGATATCTTGTATAAAAAAAGCATGTAAAATAACAGATGATTGTTTTGAACATCTAAAAACTTTCATAAAAAAGGGAATGACAGAAAAAGAAATTGCTTTTGAAATAGAAAGATATATGATAACAAATGGAGCAGATGATATATCTTTTGATCCTATCGTAGCTTCTGGTCATAATTCATCAATGCCACATGCTGTTCCAACTGAAAGAAAAATAAAAGAGGGAGACATTATAATATTAGACTTTGGGTGTAAATATAAAGGATATTGCTCTGACATGACAAGAACAGTATTTATTGACTATGTAGAAGATGCATATAAAGAAGTTTATGACTTAGTTTTAAAAAATAATGAAATGACAATTAATGATATAAGTGAAGGAAAAAATATAAAAGTATTAACAAGAAATATTAATGATGACTTAAAACTAAATAATTATGTAGCAATGCATTCACCAGGACATGGTGTTGGATTAGATATTCATGAAATGCCATATTTTTCACCTAATGTAGATAATATTTTAAAAGCTAATATGGTAGTTACAGTTGAGCCAGGGATATATGTTCCTGGAAGGTTTGGTGTTAGAATAGAAGATACAGTGTTAGTTACAAAAGGAGCAGGGTCAAGACTTACATTATCTACGAAAGGTTATACAGTAATAAAAAGCAATCTAGAAAATAAAAAATTAAGTTAGTATGATATAAAAGATAGAATGTTAAAATTAAAGTAAAATGTAATAATAAAAGCTTATTAATATAAAGCATAAGTATTTTACACAAACATTATTATATATATGGTACTTATTTTATATATTTGTTATAAATTCTTTAATATGGAGAACGGTGGTTGTTATAATAACCACCGTTCTATGAAACGTTTTGGAACTGTTATTAATCTTTACGAAATACATATATAATAAAGAAAATTAAAAATACAGCTAACTCAGCAATTAAAAAGTATATAATAGGTACATCTAATGGAACATATATTGTCCAATCACGCCAATGTACCTTGGAGTAGCTTTTTGATATTTCTAAGGTATTATTATTAAGTGTAGCAGTCATTTTGAATTTTGTATTTTCATCAGTTATAAATTCTCCATCTGAACTATAAATAGCAGCGGAATACACCTTTGTTTTAAGTTCTGAATACTCAAATGAATTTGTTTCAAGATGCACAAGAGAATAATAAAGTATCATGCCTAGTAATACAAATCCAGCATTTAACAGTGCTTCCTTAAATCGATAATCATTAGGTAGACATAACATCCAATCAATAATGTTGCTTATAAAATTCTTAATCCGTTTCATATAAACTCCTTTCTTTCTAGCCACTTTATTATAAGTAGCTATCAACTTGTATACTTTTTTTCGCTGTACCTGCGAAATGATAATATTATATTATATTTTACATAATATTTCAAGTGGATATCTCATTCCAAAGTAGTAATGAATAAAAAATTTTTAGTATTATTTAAATTGTGTTTCTTGAAATCTGTTATTGTAATCTTTTTACTCTTTTTCTTTTTTCTTAAAAATTCACAAAAAGTCGTGATAAAAGCTAGTATATACTTGATTTTATGAGAGATTTATAGTATTATATAAAAGTAATTTAAAATGTAAATAAAAATGTATTAAATAAAATTTAGGAGGATTTATTATGGCAGACGTATATATGGCAGGAGATTTAAGAAATGGAACAACTTTTGAAATGGACAATTCAGTTTTTAAAGTAGTAGAATTTCAACATGTAAAACCAGGAAAAGGAGCTGCATTTGTAAGAACAAAGTTAAAAAATGTTATTACAGGAGCAGTTATTGAAAGAACATTCAATCCATCAGAAAAATTACAAGGTGCAGAAGTAGAAAAAAGAGATATGCAATATCTATATAATGATGAAGATTTATATTATTTTATGGATAATGAGACATATGAACAAATACCATTAAATAAAGAGCAAATAGGAGATGCATTAAAATATATAAAAGAAAATATGAATGTAAAAATATTATCTTTTAAAGGAAATGTATTTGCAGTAGAACCACCAATGTTTGTTGAATTAGAAGTAACATATACAGAACCAGGATTTAGTGGTAATACTACAACTACATCTGGTAAGCCAGCAACACTTGAAAATGGCTATGAAATATCAGTTCCATTATTTATTAATATAGGTGATGTTATAAGAATAGATACTAGAACTGGTGAATATATGGAAAGAATTTAAAAAGACAAAAGGAGATCACTGTTAAAGTGCCAAAAATGAATGAGACTTATAAAAAAATAATTGAAACTCTTGAGAAAAATATCAAAAAGGAAGAGGAATTTTACTTAGCGAAAGAACAGATTGATAATATTATAAAAGATATTATAGAAGATTATGATACTATGTTTGAAAGATATGATGAAAAAATAAGAGATTTAGAAGAAACTCAAGCAGAATCAATGAAAAAAATTGATAATTTAGAAAATAGAGTGAAATATTTCGAAAAAATGCTAGAGATGGAGGACTATGATATATTTATTACATGTCCATACTGTGGTTATGAATTCCAGACAGATTATGATGAAGATGTAAGTGAAATTCCATGTCCTGAATGTGGTAGAATTATAGATATAGACTGGTCTGAAAATGATGATAGTGATGAAGATGAAGACGAAAGCGAAGAAGAATAGAGTATTAATTAAAAAATTTTAAAGGATTGACGGCTTTGCCGTCTTTTCTTATTGTTAAGTGTAAATGACAACCAGTAGTTGCTCCATTTGTAGGATTTCCACGATAATCTTTATAAGGATTTCCGAGGAACACCATAAACATTTTTAGGACCAACATTTGCTATATGAGCACCTTTTTTTACAAATTTACCAGTAGATACAAGAAATTTAGGTGATATATGACAAAAAGATACTGATATATTATTAGAAGTTACAGTTAGAGTATATCCACCAGCACCTTTAAATCCAAGATATGTTACTTTTCCTGAAATACATGAATATAGTTTAGTACCTTCAATTGCTGCAACATCAACTCCAGAATGGTAGCTTGATGCACCAGTTGTAGGAGATCTTCTTTTTCCAAAGTAAGATGTAAAGCGGTGATTATTAGGAAGTGGCCAAAAAAATTCAGAATCATCATCAGAGATAACAGGGATAGTATCTGTATTAGAATTATTATAATTAGAACCAAAAGTAGAAAAGATAACTATATAAAATATATTAAAAAGTATTATTATAATTATTAATATAAAAAACGACTTAAAAAAAGAACTATACATAAAATCACCTTTCCGCATAGTCCCTTTACATTAATTATTATATTATCTTTTTAGTATTAAATCAATAAGTTATATTTAATTTATTTGTAAATTATTTATTTACTATACTATTACTATTTCCAGCATTGAAAAAATTTAAAAGATTATCTATACACATTTTTTTAACTCTACCATCTCCTTCTATTGCATTATATCCAGTATGAGGAGTTAAAAGAAATTTTCCAGTTGGCAGAGATAAAAGTTTTGCACTATTTTTACTTAAATCTACAGGCTCTTCATAAAATCCATCAAAAGCACATCCAGCAATTTTATTATTATTTAAAGTATTATAAAGTGCTTCTGGATCTATAATTTCAGCTCTTGCTGTGTTTATTAAATAGCTATTAGATTTCATTAAAGACAATTCATTAGAACTAATTAAATTACGTGTTTCATTATTTAAAGGCAAATGTAAAGTAACAATATCTGATTCTTTAAAAAGTCTATCTAAGCTTACTTTTTCAGCTTGATATTTATTTTGAATATCTTCTTTATCTAGTTTATCATAAAATAGAATTTTTGCATTAAAGGCTTTATATAATATATCTGCTACAATTGTACCAATATGTCCCATTCCAACAATTCCAATTGTTTTATTTTTTAAATCAAAAAATGTTTTTTCTTCCCATCTACCATTTCGTGTATCTTCATTATGTTGTAATAATTTTTGATTTAATGTAAGAATAAGTCCCAATGTAAATTCGGCAACAGAATAAGAATTTACTTTAGGTGTATTCATAATAATTTTATTATATTTATTTGCTACATCAATATCTATACATTTAGAATATCCTATACCATAAAATTGAATAATTTTAAGATTAGGTAATTTACTTAAAATTTCTGGCGTATAGTATTCATTTCCATTAGATATTACTGCTATGCAATCTTTTAAAAGTGATATTAATTCATTTTCTTTTAAATCTTTTTTAGCAGGAATAATTTCTAATCCTTTTTCTTTAAGGTTAGCAATTTCTTGCTCATTTAAAGTGCATCCTGTAAATAAAATTCTGTTCATTTTGTATACCTCCAATAATTAAAAAATAATAATATAATGTGTATGAATTTTTATGTATTTAGAAAAAATTATATATATCAAATATTGATAAGGTTATTTCAACTAAAAGTATATTTAGGGTAAACCTTATTTAATTGTATTATCTTTTTTATTCTTATAAATAACAATTACTAATCATATTTTATTTATTATTAGAATTGTTATTTATATAAATTTTTAAATATTGTTCAACTAAATTTATTAATTCTTTTGCTGTATCAATTTGAGTTTGAGTTTTTTCATAAGAAGGTTCATATTTATCATCATAATCAGAATCTTCTCTAATTCTTTGTGCTTGTGCTATTTTTTTTCCTATTTTCTAGGGAAAATTTCTGTATTTATATATTCTTTATTAAAATATGCAATAACATCCTTGTGTCTTTTAAAGTCCTTATTTTCTAATGCAAGAACTGCTTTAATCGCATAAAATATTGCATAATAAGCTCTGTTATTTGCACCAGTATAATCTTGTAATTCCTTTAATATAAATTCAGATGTATTTAAGGTATCTTTTGCTTTTTGCAATCTGTATTCTGAAAAGTTTATTGTTGTTTCTTTATCCATTATAATACAACACCGTCCTTTTGAACATTAGTATAAAAAGGGATTATATTAACTCTTTCATTATATTTATCAATATTTTTTATAATTGGTGATAAAATAATTCCTGTTTCAAGTTCAATATCAAATGCAATATCAGATATATCATCTCTATATTTTTCTATTTCTTCAAAAGTAAAATCAGTTAGGATCATTATATCTACATCTGATGAATCATTATAATCTCCTCTTGCATATGAACCATATAAAATTATTTTTTTTACTCTATTTCCTAATAATGTTCTTACTCTATTTGTAAAATATTGAATAGTATTATTAATATTTTCTGGCATAAGCATACCTCCTTATAAATATTACTATAATGATTTTAAATATACTATATATGTTAAATATTTTTAAAATTAATATGAAATTCTAGTATAAATTTAAGAGTAAAATTATTATAACATTATTATCAAACTTTTACTATATATTATTCTTAATATTTTTGATGATTTCTTATTGTTTTAGATTATAATAATTATATTGTATTATTATGTTTTTTAATGTACTAATTAATCTTATGAATACTTTTTTTAAGACCATTTTATATACTATAGGAAATTTCAACAATTTATGATATACTAATACCTAATAATTATATAAAAGAAGAAAAGAGGAGAAAGGTGAAAGAAGAAATAATTTTAAAATGTGAAAATCTAAAGAAAAAATTTGGTAAAAAAGAAATTCTAAAGGGTGTTTCGCTAGAGGCTAATGCAGGAGATATTTTAGGTTTTATAGGACCAAATGGAGCAGGAAAAACAACAACAATAAAACTTATATTAGGATTACAAAGCATAACTAGTGGAAGTGTAAAAATTAATGGATATGATATTGAAAAAGATTTTACTCAGGCTATAAAAAAAGTTGGTACAATAGTTGAAAGTCCAGATTTATATATGTATATGTCAGGATATGAAAATCTAAAAATAATTGCTAACTTATATGATGGAATAAATAAGGAAAGAATAGATGAGGTTATAAAGTTAGTAGGACTAGAAAATAGAATAAAGGATAAAGTATCAAAATATTCTTTAGGAATGAGACAAAGATTAGGAATAGCTCAAGCAATTTTACATAAACCTAATTTATTAGTTTTAGATGAACCCACAAATGGACTAGATCCAGAAGGTATAAAACAAGTAAAAGATTTGATAGTTAAACTTGCAAAAGAAGAAAAAATGGCAGTATTAATTTCAAGTCATAATTTATTAGAATTAGAAAGCTTTTGTACAAAAGTAACTATTATAAAAAATGGTGAAGTAGTAGAAAGCACAAGTATGGAAGAAGCTAAAAAGCTAAGTAAAGATACGTGTTATAAAATTGAAGTTAATGATATAGAAAAGGCAGTTGAAATTATACAAGAACAAACAGAAAAGATTGATGATAAAAATATAAAAGTACATATAAGCAAAGAAAAGGTACCAGAGATAATTGAGAAATTAGTAAAAGATAATATAAAGATCTATAGAGTATGTGAAGAAGAAATTAGCTTAGAAGATGCATTTTTAAAAAAGACAGGAGGTAATGTAATTGATTAGTCTAATAGCAAATGAATTAAAAAAGATTTTTAAAAGAAAAACATTATATGTACTTTTAATTATAGTATTAGCTTTTTGTATTTTTAATGCTGTTATGAGCAAAATATCTGAAAATATGAATGATACATATAGTGAGAATGAAGCAAAATATTATAAGGAAAACTTAGAATATGCTAAGGAAAGTGGAGACATAGAATTTGAAAGACAGTGCAGAAGTTATTTAGATGCATATGAAATTTCAAAAAAATATGAGAAAGACAGTTGGCAAAGATATATAGTAGAATATAAAGTACAGCCATTAATAGAAAATATGTTAAGAACTAAAGAAGGTAAAGAATATGAATTAGCAAAAAGTGAATATGATAAAATACTATCAGACATAGAAAAAAATGATTGGAAGATATTTGCACAAGGAGAGTTAGAAGACATAAATAAACAAATAGAGGAAACACAAAATAAAGATGAAATATTAACATTAAATGATGAAAAGCAAGTAATAGAGTGGAGAATAGAGAAAGATATACCTTATGGTAATTCTACATTAAATAAATATCTATCTAGTTGGTTATCTGCTAAAGTTCAAATAAGAGAATTTGAGAAAAATAAAAATGCATCATATCAAGAAAAAGTAAATAATCAAAGAAATATAGAAACTGTAAATCTTTGTGAGTATGCTATAAATAATAAGATTGATGAAAATATAGTTGTTTCAGGAAATAGTGAACTACAATATAAATTACCATATAATGCAAAATCATTATTATTAGAAACAGTTGAGTCATTTAGTTTCTTTATAATTATAGCAGTAGTAATTGTTGCTGGAACAATAGTAAGTGAGGAATTTAATAAAGGTACAATTAAACTATTATTAGTAAGACCATTTAGTAGAACAAAGATATTACTAGCTAAGTTTATAACTTGTTTAATTACATTATTAATTTCAATAGTTTCAATAATTGTAATTCAAATAATAGTAGGTGGAATAGTATATGGATTTAGTAGTTATAATTTACCAACAATAGTATATAATTTTAATACTAATAGTATACAAACGATTGGAATACTACAATATCTAGCACTTTCAACAATATGCTTACTACCAAAATTTATATTATTATTTACATTAGCTTTTTCTATAGGAACTATATTAACAAATTCACCAATGGCAATAGCAATTCCATTATTAGGAATAATGGGAGAGCAAATAATAAATCAGCTTGCATATACATATGAAAAGGCAAGATTTTTAATGTATTTTGTAACACCTAACTGGAACTTAAATATATATACATTTGGCAAATTACCTGAACTTGAGCCAATTACATTACCATTTTCAATTGCAATATGTGTAGTCTATTTTATAATTATGATGTGTATGAATATATTAGTATTTAAGAAAAGAGATATTAAAAATATATAAATAAAAAGAATAGAAAAGTATATAAGTCGTAAAAATATTTAGATAATAAAATTTATTGATAATAATTTTTACGACTTTATTATTACTAATTATATGTATTAATAGAGTTTTAAATTGAAAGCTTATATTGCTAATAGTTGTTGATAATGTATAAATATCAATAGAGATAAAAATAATAAAGGTGAGCAATATGAAATATTTTTTAATGAACAAAAATAAAAAAGTAGCTTTAATAGAAATAGATAGTGATAATACAATAACAAAAATTTATAAAATTATAGATATAAATTATGCACCACTAAGCTTTAAAAATGCATTAGAGAAAAAGGATATTAGTAATATAAAAGCATTAAATGAATGGTTTAAAGGAAGAGGAATACCTAGTTGGAGGAAAGATATTGAAGATTTACTAGAAAAATTAAATATAACATCTCCTACAGAATTACTAAATAAAGCTTATGGATTGTCTTTATCAGATCAATATTGGATAAAAGAAGAAATCAAGATATATTATGGAAAGATATAAATTTTTTCACAAACACTTTTAAATATAAGGCATATTTTGAAGCATCTATAAATATTTCAAGTTCACAAGAAAAGATAAATTTATATTCTCCTAATAATACGACTGATGGGATGGTACAAAAAGCTTGGATAATTGAAGATAATAATAGAATTTTAGTAAAAGGAACATACAGTCCATCAAGACAAGAGCCTATTAATGAGTGGTTAGTTTCACAGATTTGCAAAAGACTAGATATAAATTATTGTAATTATACAATTGATATAGTAGATAATAAGATTGTTTCAAAGTGCAATAATTTTATTAATGAAGATGAAGAAATTATAACAGCATATGACATATTTAATTCAAAACAAAAAAGTAATAATATTAATGATGTTGAGCATTATATTAAAATATTAGAAGAAAATGGGATACAAAATGCAAGAAAAGAAATACAAGATATGATATTAATTGATTATATTGTTATGAATTTTGATAGACATATGAGAAACTTTGGATTAATTAGAAATGTAGAAACTTTAAAATGGGAAAGATTAACTCCAATATTTGATACTGGTGAATCAATGCAATGTACAAAGTTATTGAATGAAATTAATTTTGAAGATGACAGATGTAAGTTTTTTTCTAATGTAAATAAGGAAATATCTGAGTTGTTACAATATACAGACTTAGAAAATTATAATTTCTTACTATTAAATGACATTCCAAATATTTTGAAAGATAAATTAAAAGAATGTAAAGAATATACTGATATGAGTGATGAAAGAATTGAAAAGTTATGTGCAGGATTAGAAAAAAGAATTGATTTTTTGCAGATAAGGAAAAATAAATAATCTAAAAGAATTTATTGTGTAAGAAGTATTAAATAAATAAAAAGTAGCTTTTATTAGCTACTTTTTTGGCAGGGGCAGAAGGACTCGAACCCTCACGAGCGGTTTTGGAGACCGATGTGCTACCATTGACACTATACCCCTATATAAAGCAGTACTATTGTACTGCTTTTAAATTATACACAAGTATTCATTAAAATGCAATAGTTTTTTTAATATTAATTATTATGATTAATAAGTCCTTCGACTATTTGGATAGCATTAGATGCAGCACCTTTTCTTATATTATCAGCAACTACCCACAAGTTTAATCCATTATCTATACTTTCATCTTTTCTTATTCTACCAACATATACTTCATCATGACCAGTAGCTATTGTAGCTAAAGGATATTTATTATTTTGTACATCATCATATAATATAATTCCAGGATAATCGCTTAATATATTTTTTACTTCTTGTAAATCAAAACTATTTTCAAACTCTATATTAATTGATTCACTATGTGAATTAAGTACTGGAACCCTTACAGTAGTAGCTGTAATTTTTAAATCAGGTCTATGAAGTATCTTTCTAGTTTCATTTATCATTTTCATTTCTTCTTTTGTGTACCCATTATCTAAGAATACATCAATATGTGGCAGACAATTATTATATATTGGGTAAGTAAATTTTTCAGGCTCTAATCCTTTTGATGTATTATAAAAATCATTTACACCTCCTATGCCAGCACCAGATACAGCTTGGTAAGTTGAATAAACAATTCTTTTTATTTTATATTTATCATCTAATGGCTTTAATGGAACCACTGCTTGTATTGTTGAACAATTTGGATTTGCAATAATACCATGATTTGCATACGCATCTTCCATATTTACCTCTGGAACAACTAATGGAACATTTTCATCCATTCTAAAAGCACTGCTATTGTCAACTACAATACATCCTTTAGAAGCTGCAATAGGAGAAAAATGTTTAGAAGTATCTCCACCAGCAGAAAAGATCGCAAAATCAAATCCTTGATCAAAAGAATCTTCTTTTAATTCTTGGGCAATATATTCTTTTTCTTTAAATAAAATTTTATCACCAGCAGATTTTTTAGAACAGAAAAATACATATTCAGATATAGGAAGTTCTTTCTTTTCTAATATCTCTAATGCTTTTCTACCAACTAAACCTGTAGCACCAACTATAGCTAATTTATATTTTTTCATAAGGTTTAACCTCATTTCCTAAGTAAAAAGAGAAAAATATAATTATAATTTTCTACATTAATATTATATGTATTATATAGAAAGCAATGTGAAAAATCAATATAATAATATATATTAATATAGAAGAAACTATTTTTTAGAAGGTATAATTTAATTGACTAATTGATAAAAAAAAGCTATAATTATCAAAAAATAGCCCAAAATATAAAACAAAAGGAAAAAAAGATGTTTAAAGATAGAAAAAATTTTTTAAATAATATGTTATTTATTTCAATAATATTATTGATGATATTAGAATTAATAAGAAACTTTGAATGGATAGGTTACTTTTCAGAAGTAACTAGAATACTCTCAATAATAGCCATGCCAATAATGATGATATTATTTGGTATATTACTAAGAGAGGAAAAAACGCACATATCAAATTTATTT
The DNA here is from genome assembly GCA_947569365.1 of uncultured Clostridium sp. Taxonomy (GTDB): domain Bacteria; phylum Bacillota; class Clostridia; order TANB77; family CAG-508; genus UMGS1994. The sequence goes on from CANOSM010000008.1 coordinate 25,626, forward strand.
AAGAGAGGATTTTTGATATATTTTATATTGCAAATTGTACATATGCTTATATATGCAATTTGTAAAAAAGAAAATCCAGGATACTTTATGTTTAATCCATACTACATTTCATGGATTTTCATAGCTATACCAGTATATACACTAATAATGGACAAACTTGGAAAAGAGAATCATATTTTATTTACTACTACAATAATTGCATTATGTTTAACCATTGATGGAAGTATAAACTCTGATTTAATATGTAAACTTATAATGTACTTGCCATTTTTTGTACTTGGTTGGAAATATGAAAAAGAAATAGATCCTATCCCAAAAGGAAAAATAGCAACATTAGTGAAAATAATTCTTTTAGGAGTTATATTATATGTATTTAATATAATAGATACAGAAAACATAATAATTTCATCTGTTAAAACAACTGAAAATGCAGTACAAATTACAACATTAAAACTTATGCTATATGCAATAAGTTCAATAACTTTTTCAGTAGTTGTAGATTTATTTATGAATTTACAATTATTAAATAAAAAATATAAATTTAATATTATTAATGTATTAATAATAGGACCTGTAGTAAATAATATTTTATTACAAACAAAATATACAAGCTTTATTAATTCCACATATTCAAGTATTATATTAGTACTAACAGGAATATTTATAACATATTTACTTGCATATGTTAATTTCTATAAAATAATAGATAAGATTATAGAAGTGTTTAAAGATAGAAAAGATAAAAGAGCTACTAGAAAAGAAGAAAAATTAAAGAAAAAAGGAAAATATGAACCAGAAAGATTAATAAATCCACCAGATGGAATTTTTACAAAATTAGTAAACTCAAATATTCTAATAATCATTTTTGGTATTGTAATATTTTTAAAAGCTATTATGTTTTATAAATATACTGTTTATAAAGATATAGTAATACCAGAACATGAAATATGGTATAATGCTTCATTTATATTAATGTTCTTAGTACCAGTATTATTAATAAATAATAATAAAATTAGATATGTATGTATATTACTTTTAGATTTATTTATAAGTGTAGTATTTTTTGCAGATGAATTATATTATTCATATTCATCTATGGTCATTTCTGTAAATCAAGCAGGAAATATAAGATATATTAAGGAAATATTAGATACTGTAAAATATCTTTTAAATATAAGACAGATATTATATTTTATTGATATAGCTATATTTATAGGATTATTAAAATTCATAAAATATAAGGATATTAGAAAAGGAACAAAAGATAGAGGATATAAAAATATACTAGTTTCCTTATTAATTATATATATGTGTATAGGAAATATAGTGTCTCTTTGTGAATTTGTATATAATGCACCATATAATAATAATTACCAAATATCTGAAGGAACTATATTTGGATATCATTTAAATGATTTAAAAATGTTCTTTAATATAAGTGGAAATACTAAATACAAAACAAAAGAAGAAATAGATGTAGCATATGATGAAATTAAAAAATATTATAGTGAAAATTATAAAGAGAAAAATAAAGGAATAGCAAAGGGAAAAAATTGTATAGTACTTCAATTAGAATCAATCCAAGAATTTTTATATAATGCAAAAATAAATGGGAAAGAAATAACACCAAATATAAACAAATTCTTAGATGAAAATGTTCATATAACAAATATGCAATCACAAAGTTATACATCAACAGCTGACTCAGAATTTGCTGTTCAAACATCATTATATCCTCTTGAAAATGGATTATCATTCTCAAAATATTGGAATGTGGAGTATGAAGATCTATTTTCTATAATGACAAATAATGATTATCATACTGTATATATGCATGGAAATGAAGGATCATTTTGGAATAGAGAAAAAGTATATAATAATTTTGATATTGATGAAATTGATTTTATAGAACATTTTGAAGATAAAAGTGAGTATATAATGGGATATTTATCAGATGAACTACTATATAAACAAGCAGTATCAGATATTAAAGAATATAAAGAGCCATTTTTTATGAATATTTTATCAGCATCTTCACATACAGGATTTACATTAGATGGATTATCAGATGAAAAAAGAAATAAAATAGTTACAATAGATGTAGGAGACTATAAAGGAACTGTTATAGGGAATTATCTAGAATCTGCAAATTATGCTGATTATCAATTTGGAAAGTTTATTAATGAATTAAAAAAGAATAAAGTATATGATGATACAGTAATATTAATATTTGGTGATCATTATGGAGTAAGAGAAGATGAATGGTCATTATATGATTATTTAAAAAAAGAATGTAATATAGAATTAAATGATATACAAAGAAAAATTAATTTTACAAATGTACTAGCTGGAATTCACATTCCAGGAGTGAAATCAGGAGTTATAAATAAACCTGTAAGTAAACTTGATATAAAACCAACAATACTAAGTTTATTAGGAATAGAAGCTGAAGAAACAGATATTACTTTAGGAATGAGTATATTTAGTAATAAACCATATGCTTCTACAAATGAATATACAATAATTACAAAAGATATGTACTTTGATTCACAAAAGTGGTATTATATAAAAAATGGAGAGGAAGTTGATTTAGAAACTTTAGATGATAAGGAAAGATATAAGCTAGAAAGTTATGTAAATAATTTAGATATAGAGCTTGGAATATCAACTTCAGTTCCAATAGTATATAAAACAAGTGGAGAAACTGAGGATAAGGAAGAAAATATAACTGAAAATAATGTTATAGTAGCAGAATAAATTAATTAAGTGATGGAGGATGTATGGAAAAGATATCAATAGTTGTACCATGTTATAATGAAGAAGATGCATTGAAAATATTTTATGATAAAATAACAGAAATATCAGAAAAGATAGACGCCAATTTTGAATATGTTTTTGTAGATGATGGATCAAGTGATAATACATTAAATGAGATGAAACAATTAAGTAAAAAAGATGAAAGAGTAAAATTTGTATCTTTTTCTAGAAACTTTGGAAAAGAATCTGCAATGTATGCAGGTCTTAAAAAAGCTACAGGAGATTATGTAGCTTTAATGGATGTAGATTTGCAAGACCCACCAGAACTTTTAGAAGAGATGTATAAAACAGTAAGATCAGGAGAATATGATTGTGTAGCAACAAAAAGAAAGACAAGAAAAGGTGAGCCAATAATAAGATCATTATTCTCAAAAATGTTTTATAAATTGATAAATAAAATGACTACTACAGAGATAATAGATGGAGCAAGAGATTATAGACTAATGTCAAGAAAAATGGTAGATAGTGTATTAGAACTTTCAGAATATAATAGATTCTCTAAAGGAATATTTAGTTGGGTAGGATATAAAACAAAATGGTTGTCATATAACAATATAGAAAGATCTGCAGGGAAGACAAAATGGAACTTTTGGAAGTTATTTAAATATTCTATAGAAGGAATAACATCTTTTTCAACTATACCATTAGTAATGTCAGCTGTATTTGGTATGTTACTTTGCTTAGTATCATTTATTATGATATTAATAATAATTGGAAAAACCTTAATATATGGTGATCCAGTCTCAGGCTGGCCATCTACTGTATGTATAATACTTTTTGTAAGTGGTATACAATTATTCTTTTTAGGAATAATTGGAGAATATATGGCAAAGGCTTATATGGAAATTAAAAATAGACCTATATATATAGTAAAAGAAACAGAAGAAGATATAAAAAATAAATAGTAATATAAAGTAATAATATGGATATGAATTATTTCTGTATTATTACTTTATTTATTTTGTAAAAGCATATATATATATATAATGAAAGATTAGTTTAAAAAGTAAAATCCACATAGTATAAAATTTTGAATGTATAAGAAAAAATCTTATACTGTTAACATAATAAAATTACTATATTATTTGCAAAACGATAAAAAATAAAGTATAATAAATGTAATACTTAGGAGGTATATATATGGAGATAAGAGAAATAAGAAAGCTAGTTCGGAAGACGGTTAATACACCAAAATACAATCCAAGCAAATGGAAGCATGCCATTAATTCTGGATGCTATCCATATGCTGTAAATTTGTTTATAGATGAATTTTTACTAATAGGTAGCATAATAGGTAAACCATGTAAATATAATTCGAATGATAAGGAATTAGTAAATACACTTATAGAAGAGCTTAACTACATAGGATACAATGTTAAGGAAATAAGAATTGAAGATAGAATAGAAGAGGGTGAACTAAAAATCTATCTTCAAAGGGAAATGATAACAGGGTACTATCATTTCTTAAGACAAGATGCTGATGGGAATTGGTCACACAAATTCCCTGGTGAAATACCTATAGTAGAGGAGAACTTTAAAGCAGATATAAATATTAGTGGATGGTGTTTCTGCTTATCAAAAAAGGTCAGCTAATGCTAGCTTTTTTTAGATTATAAATTATTTATATATAAATTGTAAAATAAAAATTCTAAAATGGATTAATTTTTTAATTAACCTAATTTTTGTTTATATAAATTAAATAAAAACGTTTACAAAATATTTTATAAAATATATAATTTATACATGGTGGAGGATAAGATATGAAAAAAAGTTTAGGTATAATTATTCCAATATTAATAGTTATGATAGTATCTGCATTTTGTATTAGTTCTTATTATTTTTCTTATAAAGAGATAAAGAAAAGTAAAGAACAAGTAAATATGTCTGAAAAAACTTCTAACCAGTATGCATTTACTGTAGATACATATCCGAAAATTATGTCAATATCTCCTCTACAAATTCTTATAGAGAAATATTATAGATCATATACAGGAAATGAATTAGAAAGCTCATATAATGAAACATCTGATGAAATATTAAAAAAATTGATTAGTAATGAAATTGAGATAGCAATTTTGCCAACTCTTACAAAAGAACAAATAGAACTTGCAAGAAAAAGTAATATACAACTTGAAACATTTGAAATCATAAAAGATGCACTAGTATTTATGACAAATAGTTCAAATATAGTAAATGATATAAAAGAAGAAGACTTAGTAAAAATATATAATGGAAATATAAAAAACTGGAAAGATATAAAAGGTGAAGATATAGAAATAAAAGCATATCAAAAACCAGAAAAGTCATTTATTCAAAATTATATGATATCAAATATAATGAAAGATAAAAAAATAATTAATAAACTAACTGAAAATATTATTAAAGAAAACAGTGCTATTGCAAATATGAACTCAGAATATTATGGAGAAAATGGAAGAATTGGTTATACTTTATACAATTATTATAACTTTATGTATAATGATATATCAAATGGTGTAGTAAACTCAGACAAGCTTCTATCTATAAATAATATTGCTCCAACATATGAAAATATTGCTTCTGGAGACTATCCATATACAATAACTTATTATATTGTAATAAATGCTTCTCAGCCACAAGATGGTAGTGTAAGAAAATGGATAGCAAATGTTATATCAGAAGATGGAAAAAATATTGCTAAGGAGGCGGGATATATTGCAAATAGGTAAAAAAACAGTCATTTTTTTATTGATATTTTCAATAATTTCTATTTCTATAACAATAGCTACAATATTATACACAAAACACACATGGACAGATCCATCATCAGCTGTAATATTAGAAAATAAAGAAACATCAATTAATAATAATGACAATAATAATAGTTCAAATCTTCAAATAGATACAGTAAGTAATGATATGACAAGTCTAAATGAAACATATAAAACAAATGCATTAACTATAAAAAATAATGTCTATAGAAATGCAAACCCTATACAAGGAACAAAGTATAGTGAAAGACTAAAGATAACTTATCCTGAAATTTTAGGGTTAGCTGATATAAATATAAGAACCAATATAAATAATGAAATAAGAGAAAAAGTATTTTCTATGTATAGTGAAGATGAATTAAATAATAATAATATTCATCATATAGAAATATCAGCTACAATTACAGCAAGTTTTTCAGATGTCTTATCTGTAAAAATAATGTCTATAAGAAAATATTCAGATGGAACCAAAAAAGAAGAATATTCAGGATTAAACTATACTCTTGAAAATGGTGAACAAATAAAATTCAAAAATTTATTTATAGTAGGTGCTAGTATAAAAAATATATTAAGACATAGTGCATATAATTCTTTTGCATGGGAATATAAAAATGATAAAATAACAAATATGAAAAATATAAATTATAGCAATATAGATGATATGGTATTTAAAGCACTAAATGATTATTCAAAAAACGAAAATCAGATATATTGGTTTGACGAAAAGAAAATTAGTATACAACTATCTGGGAAGATAATTGAAATACCAATGATAGAATCTTATGAACAAATCGCAATTTATAAAAAATATGTTTCAGGAAAGCAATTATATTCAACTACTTCAATAGCAAACAATGTGCCATTATTTGTTGACAGAGATGAATATTCTGTAATGGATATATATATGGTAATAGAGGATAATTTAATAATAGATATTAGTTTAAATGCATCAAAAATAGACACATCTATGCCATCAATTAATACAGCACTAGAAAATTATAAAAAGGCATTAAATGATTCTATGGAAAATTTAAAAAAATATAGTAAAGAAAATAAGAGCGAATATACATATTTTATATCAAGAATAACAGCAGAAACAGATTTACAAAATAATAAATTAATATTTAAAGAAGATACATATAGATATATTGCAAATAGTAAGACACAATATGAAGTATATATAACATCACCAATATTAAATACTAAAAGGACTTCTTTATATGGAAAAAGTAAAACAAAATTTGATTTAGATAGAGACAAAATAAAAATACAGAAGTTGACAAATGTGGTAGAATATAATTTAACAACAGGTGAATTATATGGAAAGAACAAAGTAGAAGAAAATAATAATACTAATGAAGAAAACAATAATAACCAAAATAATGAAAATAATGATCAAAATAAAGTAAATACAAATGAGACAAATAGTGTACAAGGAAACAATAATACAGTTGATAATAGTTCAAATACAACGAATAATAATGTAGAAAATAACGTTGTAGATAATAATGGAGATGAGGATGATGATGAAAGCACAAGAGTTATATTCTAAAATAAAAAATGAAAAAATAATGTCTTTTTTTCAAACAAAAACTTATGCATTTATAGGACCATCTGGTACAGGAAAAAGCTATAGAGCACAAATGGTAGCAGGAGAAAAAGGTATAGAATATATAATTGATGATGGATTATTAATTAAAGGAAATCAAGTCTTAGCTGGTATTTCAGCTAAAAAAGCTCCAACTAAAATAGAAACAGTTAAAAATGCTCTTTTTATTAATGAAGAAAGAAAAGATGAAATGCAAAAATTTATAAAAAAGAGCAGAATTGATAAAATATTAATTTTAGGAACATCTGATGGAATGGTAGATAAAATAGCTGCAAATTTAGGTCTTCCTGCTATATCAGAGCGAATTTATATTCATGAAGTAGCTACTGAAGAAGAAATGGAGACAGCCAGAAAAATAAGAACAACACAAGGAAAACATGTAATACCTGTTCCAACATTTGAGATAAAGAAAGATTTTTCAGGATATTTATTAGATCCACTTCAAATTTTCAAATCAAAAGGAAAAGATGAACAGCCATATATTTCGGAAAAATCAATAATAAGGCCTACATTTAGTTATCTTGGCAAATTTACTATATCAGACAGTGTATTTAAAGATATAATTATAAATGTTGCTGCGAAAGTTCCAGGAGTCCATAAAATACTAAAAATTAGAATAGACAGTACCTCAAAAGAAATAGGAGGAGTACGTATATATATGGAAGTTTCAGTTAATTTTGGAACTAATATAGTAGAAACTTTAAATAGACTAAAAAAAGATGCAAGAAGAGAAATAGAAAATCTTACAGCAATGTATGTAGCAAATGTTGAAATTGTTGCAAAACATATAAATATACCAGATAATATTTCTGATAAAAAATAGGAGGAAAATATAAATGATAGTAGCCATAGATGGACCTGCAGGAAGCGGAAAAGGAACAGTTACAAAAATAATAGCAAATAGGTTAGGATTAGTAAATCTTGATACAGGAATTGCATATAGATGTGCAGCAATTAAAGTATTAGATAATAATCTAGAAATAGATGATGAGGAGAAAATTCCAAAGATTGCAGATGACATGAATATTGAATTGAAAAAGGAAAATGATGAAGAAAAAGTATTCTTAAATGGAATTGATGTTACAAAAAGAATTAGATCAAAAGAAGTAAATAATATAGTATCTGAAGTATCAAGAATAGTGCAACTAAGAATTCGTATAACAGATTTATTAAGAAAAATGGCAGAAGGAAAAGATGTAGTTATGGAAGGTAGAGATATTACTACATATGTATTTCCAAATGCAGAGGTAAAGATATATTTAGATGCAAAAGCAGAAGAAAGAGCAAAAAGAAGATATAAAGAAAATATAGAAAAAGGGATAGAAACATCGTATGAAGAAGTGTTAGAAAATGTTATTAGAAGAGATACAAATGATAAAAATAAAAAAGTTGGAGCATTGAAAATTGCAGATGATGCTATAGTTATAGATACAACATCAAAAACAATAAAAGAAGTTGCAGATGAGATTGAAAGAGTAATAAAAACTAAAATAACTAAATAGTTATTTTAAAAAACATAGGAGGAAAAAATGATTAGGAGATTTATGCAAGAATTGCTAAAAAAGATTTGCTATATCATTGTTAAAATTGTATATAGAGTAAAAGTTGAGGGTATAGAAAACATACCTGATAATGAAGGTGTTATTATTTGTGGAAATCATATTCATGCACTTGATGCACCTATATTAATAATAATGAGTAAAAGACAAATATGTTTTATGGCAAAAGAAGAGATATTTAAAAATATATTATTTAGATGGCTTGGTAAACTATATGGAATTATACCAGTAAATAGAGATAAAAAAGATACAGAAGCAATAAAAAAAGCTTTATTAGTATTAAAAGAAAATAAAGTATTAGGAATTTATCCAGAAGGAACAAGAAATGGATTAGAAAAAGGAGTAAAGCCAAAAAACGGTGCTGTAAATATAGCAATTAGAACAAAAACAAAGATAGTACCTTTTTCAGTAAAAGGAGATTTTAAACCATTTAAAAAAATAAAATATACTTTTGGAGAACCAATGGACTTTTCGGGATACAAAGTAAATGCACATGATAAAGAAGTAGTAGAGATATTAACAAATGAATTAATGGCTAAGATAGTAGAGCTTAGAGATAAAGATGAAAAAATGAATATTAATATAACAAAATGACACATTTGCTTTAATAAGCAATGTGTCATTTTATACTTATATTAACTAAATTAATGTGATTTATTTCATTAATTTCTTTATTTCTTTATCAATAAATTCTTTTATTAAAGGTATATCATTTATTGCTGTATCAAAAATTATACTATAATCCATATCATAATATCCATGTGCAAAACGATTTCTCATTCCTCTTATTTCATTCCAGTTTATATCATTTTGTGTTGCTACAATATAATCTTGTGTTAAATGATTAACAAGTTCTCCTATTTGAAATATAGGCATAGAAATTGCATTTCTAAATACAACATTAAGATTAAAATCTTCTATATTTTTTCCAAACATATCAAATGTTTTTTCTATTTGTTCACAATATTCTTTCATGTGTAATAACACTGTTAAATCTCTATTTAAATTACTCATATATATTTAATCTCTCTTTCTTTACTTCGTTATAAAATATATTTTTAGCAAGTTTTATTGTGTCACTATCATATTCTATATCATCTGTATATGTTTCTTCTATTACAATATCAATTTGCTTTTTTAAGATTTGTTCTATTTCACAAGCAAGAGCAGATAATTGCAAAAGTGTTTTTAAGTTTCCTTTTTTTATCATAATATCAACATCAGATTGTTGATTCGCTTCACCTCTTGCATATGAGCCAAATATATATGCTTTTTCAATCCCATATTTTTTTAATATATCATATATCATTTCTTTTATTTCCTCAATTGTATATACGTTTTCATGCATATTTATAATTCACCTTCTTCTTTATAATATTGATATCCATATCTATATATTACCATTCTTTTAATGTTTTATCAACTTCTATAAAAAAAACTATTATTTTTACATAATATTTGAATGGAAGAATTTTTATGGGATAGATAATATATTATGTTTATATTTTCCATAATTTTAACAAAAGTATGCTAATTAAAAATGAATATTTCTATTGACAAAAAATAAAAAAACTAGTATACTATCTTAGTAACTTTAAGTGAAAAATTAAATCTATATAAATAAACAAGAAGAAATAAGGAGGGAGTAAAATGGCACAACCAAAAAGAAGATGGTCAAAAGCAAGAACAGGATTAAAAAGATCTACATGGAAGATAGAGGCTAAAAATTTAGCTACATGTCCACATTGTCATCAACCAGTAATGCAACATAGAGTATGTTCAAATTGCGGATATTATAATGGAAAAGAAATAATAGCAACAGAGACTAACAATTAATTAAAAAGATATAAAAAAGAGATACATAAAGTTTATTTTGAATAAAAATAGATTTTATGTGTCTCTTTTTATTTTTCGTATGCAATTATAAATATTATCAGATTACTACTATTAAATAATAAATTTTTAAAAAGTTGAAAAAAAATAATATGTATAATAGAATATAAAAATAAAAGATTACTTAAATATTTAAAGTAGGAGCTAGATATGAAAGAAAATGAAAGAAATAAAAATCACCATAATGTAATTATAGATATATTAATAATATTAGCTGTAGCAATATTTTTATCTCTACCATTATTAAGTAAAAATATAAATGTTTTAAGAGATGATGGAATACAACATATAATAAGAGCAAAAGAAACAGGAGACTCTATTAAAAACTTAGAAAGTTCAAAAGTTTTAATAAACTTATGTAATGGATTTGGTTATTCATGGGACTTATTTTATGGTAATTTTACATCTTTTATAACAGGAATTATATATATAATAGTAAACTCAGAAATAATAGCATTTAAAATAGTACTATTTTTATTATTACTATTTTCAGGAATCTCAATGTATATAAGTATGAAAGCAATATTTAAAAATAATACACTTAGTTTAGTTACAGCTATAATTTATATGACTGCACCATACCACTTAAATGATATGTATATGCGATATGCTATAGGAGAATTTGCTGCATTTATTTTCATTCCATTAGTATTTGCTGGATTAAATTCAATTATAAAAAAAGAGGAAAATAAAAGCTATTTACTTTTAATTATTGGAGCATCAGGACTTATATTAAGTCATTTACTTTCTAGTACAATTGTAGCTATATTTTGCTTTATATACCTAATATGTAACATACAAAAATTAAAAGATAAACAAGTAGTAAAAAAATTAATAATATCCATATGTTCAATATTATTAATAACTTCATATTATTGGATTCCAATGATAGAATCAACTATGCTGGCTAAATATGAAGTGTATGAAGAAAATAAAATGAGTACTATAGAAAGCGTAAATTCACATAGAGTAGGTTTAAAAACATTACTTAATAGTAAGAAAAACTTTCAAATACATGAGATAGGATTAGCTACAATAATATTAGTAGGAATATCTATACTAAAATATAAAAAGATAAATAAGGATGATAAAAAAATATATTGTATTTTTTTGTGTTTTGGTATTTTAAGCATAATACTAACCACAAAGTATATAAATTGGGGAAAACTACCTAAAGAATTTCTAATAATACAATTTCCATGGCGTATGTTAGAATTTTCGAGTTATTTTTTAAGTGTAATTGCAGGAATAGGATTTATAAATATAATAAAAGATGCAAAATGGAAAGACATAGTTTCTGTAATATTAATATGCATAATACTAATAATGCCACTAAGAAAAAGAATTGATTATAAAAAATATGAAATCAAAAATCCAAAAATAGGAACAGTCTATCAAAATAGCATATATGGAACTAATGCAGGAGCTGCTAAATTTGAATATCTTCCTAAAAAAGCATATGAAAATATAGAATATATAGCTTTAAGAGACGACAATACAAAAATTATTACAGGAGAAGTAAATATAAAAAATGAAAACAAAAATAATAAAAAACTAAAACTTACACTAGAATGTAAAACAGATTATATAGAATTAGAACTTCCATATATATATTATTCAGGATATAACATATACTTAGATAGACACAAAATTAAATATACAGAATCTGAAAATGGTTTTATTAAATTAAAAGTAGAGAATAAAAAAGACAAGAATATAAATATAGAAGTAGATTATAAAGGAAGTACCATAACGAAAATATCATACTTATTATCAATAACTGGAGCAATATTATTTATAAGTTTGATTTTTTTCAAGAGAAAACAGCAGTTAAAAGAGATAAAAGATGAAAATATATTGAAAAAAAACGAAAACTAGTATAAAATAGTACTACTTATAAAATAGAGGTGATAAAATGGCAAAACTTGCAGTAGCAATAGTAGGCAAACCAAATGTTGGAAAATCAACATTTTTTAATTATATAGTAGGTCAAAGAATCTCAATAGTAGAAGACAAACCAGGAATTACAAGAGACAGAGTATATGCAGAGGCAAATTGGAGAGGAATAGATTTTACATTAATAGATACTGCAGGAATTGAACCTGAATCAGATGATATAATAATATCTCAGATGAGAGAACAGGCAAATATTGCAATTAACATAGCAGATGTAATAGTTTTTTTAACTGATATAAAACAAGGAGTTACAGCAATTGATGAAGAAATAGCATTAATGCTAAAAAAGTCTAAAAAGCCAATAGTACTAGTATGTAATAAAGCAGATAATTTTGGAGATACTCCAAATGAAATATATGAATTTTATAACTTAGGAATAGGAACACCATACCCAGTATCATCAGTTAACGCACTAGGAATAGGAGATGTATTAGATGCCATATACGAAAATTTTCCTAAAAATAATACACAAGATGATGATGGAGAAATCATAAAAGTAGCAGTAATTGGCAAACCAAATGTAGGGAAATCATCACTAATAAATAAAATAATGGGTGAAAATAGAGTTATAGTAAGTAACATTGCAGGTACTACTAGAGATGCTATAGATTCAGAATTTGAAAATGAATTTGGAAAATATATATTTATAGATACAGCAGGAATAAGAAGAAAAAGTAAAGTAACAGAAAATATAGAAAAATTTAGTGTAATGAGAACTAATCTAGCAATAGAAAGATCTGATGTGTGTTTAGTATTAATAGATGCAGTAGAAGGATTAAGTGAACAAGATACTAAAATTATAGGTGAAGCTCATGAAGCAGGAAAAGGACTTATAATAGCTGTTAATAAATGGGATGAAATAGAAAAAGAAACAGGAACTTTAGAGAAATTTGAAAAAGAATTAAAAAATAAACTTGGATTTGCAAGTTATGCGCCAATAATGTTTATATCAGCAAAAACAGGACAAAGAGTAAATAAATTATTTGAAATGATAAATAAAGTTGCAAGTCAAAATGCTATAAGAATATCAACATCAGTTTTAAATGATGTTATAAACCAAGCAATTGCTGTAGTACAACCACCAACAGATAAAGGAAGAAGATTAAAACTTTATTATGGAACACAAGCTACAACAAAACCACCAACATTTGTAATATTTGTAAATAATAAAGAATTATTTCACTTTTCATATCAAAGATATATTATAAATTGTTTAAGAAATAATTTTGGATTAGAAGGCACACCAGTAAGACTCATAATAAGAGAAAAAGGTGAAAAGGAGGAATAAAATATATGAAAATAGGTATATCTATTGCGATAATAGCATATTTAATAGGAAGTATAAGTTTCTCAGTTATTTTTACTAAAAAACTAGCAGGTTTTGATGTAAGAGAAAAAGGCAGTAAAAGTGCAGGAAGTACAAATGTTTTAAGGACAGCAGGAAAAAAAGTTGCAATACTAACATTAATTTGTGATATTCTAAAAGGAATAGTAGCAGTATTACTTTCAGTATATATAGGAAATAAAAGTAATTATAATCATCCAGAAATTTTAGTACAAATAGCAGCACTATTTGTTGCAATTGGTCATACATTTCCGATATTTTTTAAATTTAAAGGAGGCAAAGGTGTTGCAACAAGTCTAGGAGTTTTAATGCTAATTAATTGGAAATTAGGATTAATACTACTTATATATGCACTTGTATTAATAATACTTACTAGAATGGTTTCTTTAGGATCAATTGCAGCATCAATACTACTTCCAATACTAACAATATTTATATCAGATAATTATTTAGTACCAGGAAATTATTTTATTTTTACTGTACTAATAGCCATATTTGTTTGCTATAATCATAGAGAAAATATAAAAAGATTAATGAATGGAAATGAAAATAGAATAAGTTTTAGTTAAAATAAAATTTTATATTTATAATGTAATATTGATTTAAATTTAGGATAAAATAAAGGAGAGATTTTATGAAAAATATAGCTATAATTGGAAGCGGAAGTTGGGGAGTAGCAATTGCTATATATCTTGCAGGAAAAGGACATAATATAAAAATATGGTCTTTTAGCAAAGAAGAATGTGATATGATAAATAATGAAAGAAAGTGCATGTTCTTACCAAATGCAACTATAAATGAAAATATACAATGCTTAATGGATTATAAAGAAGTTATTGAAGATTCTGATATTATATTTCATGTAACACCATCAAAATTTACAAGAGATATAGTATGTGAATATAAGAAGTATGTTAAAGACCAACCAATAATTATATGTTCAAAAGGATTTGAATCATCAACTTTAAAAACATTAGATGAAGTTATAAAAGAAGAATTGCCAAATTCAAAAATAGGTGTTTTATCAGGACCAAGCCATGCAGAAGAAGTCTCACTTAATGTTCCAACAGCTTTAGTTGTAGCATGTGAAGATACTACTGTTTCAGATATGGTTGTAGATATATTTAAAAGTGAAACAATGAGAATGTATACATCTAAAGATGTAAAAGGAGTAGAACTTGGAGGAGCATTAAAAAACATAATAGCTTTTTGTGCAGGTGTATGTGCAGGACTTGAATTAGGAGATAATACCTTTGCAGCATTAATAACAAGAGGATTAGTAGAAATTTCAAGACTCGGAGTTGCAATGGGAGGAAATAAAGATACATTTTATGGACTAACAGGTCTTGGCGATTTAATAGTAACTTGTGCAAGTGAACATAGTAGAAATAGAAAAACTGGTATATTAATTGGTAAAGGAAAAGCCATAGAAGAGACAAGAAAAATTGTTGGTATGACAATAGAAAGTATTGATAATATAGAAGTAGCATATAAGCTATCTAAAAAATATAATATAGAGATGCCTATAGTAAATACAGTATATGAAGTTTTATTTAATAAATTAGATCCAAAAGAAGGTGTTAATATATTAATGACAAGAAGTCTAAAAGAAGAATAGAAATAAAAAATAAATATTATATATAAATAATGGAGGTATAAATATGGGATTTTTTGATGATATAACTAAAAAGATTTCAGAAACAACAACTAGTGTTTCTGAAAAAACAGATAAGATTGCAAAAGAATCTAGATTAAAAAAGAAATTGACAGAAAATAGTACAAAAGAAGGGAAAATGTATAATGAATTAGGAAAACTTGTACTAGAAAAAAAAGATGATATTGAAGAAATAAAAAAAGTAATTTCAGAATATACAGATAAATTTGATGAAATGAATAAAGAAAATGAATCAATAAGAAATGAAATCTTATTATTAAATAATAAAAAGAAATGTGTAAATTGTGGAGCTGAGATAGATGCACAATCTTCATTCTGTCCAGAATGTGGTAAAGAACAGGAAAAACAAGTAGTAGAAGAAAAAACTGAAGAAGAAAAACTACCAGAAGGAAAAAGAAGATGTGTTGGCTGTAATGAAATTATAGAAATAAAATATACTTTTTGTCCATTATGTGGAGCACAAAATGGTGAAGTAGAGCAAAGCTTAGAAGGCGAAGTAATAGAAGAAAAAAAGGAAAAGGAAAAGGAAAATTAATGAAAATTACAATTCAAAGAGTAAAAGAAGCAAATGTAAAAGTTGACGAAAAAATAGTAGGAGAAATAAAAAAAGGATTTTTAGTTTTATTAGGAATAACACATTCTGATACAGAAGAAAATATTAATTATCTCGTTAAAAAATTATGTAATTTAAGAGTATTTGAAGACGAAAATGAAAAAATGAATTTATCAATTAAAGATATAGATGGAGAACTTTTGATAGTTTCTCAATTTACACTTTATGCAGATACTAGTCATGGAAATAGACCAAGTTTTACAGAAAGTGCTAAACCAGAATATGCAAATCAATTATACGAAATATTTATAGATAAATGCCAAAAAGAAGTTAAAAAAGTAGAGCATGGAATATTTGGTGCACATATGAAAGTTTCTCTTATAAATGATGGACCTGTTACTATAAATATTGAAAATTAGTATGGATATCTTTCATATAGATACTTAATTATATTATCAATATTTGAAGGGGTAACTTGTAAGTAAAGATTTTCATCTAAATTAATCCAAGCATATATATTAAATTTCTCATTATTATCAATAACAGCAGATATAATATCACACATTTCTATAGGATTTTGAAATGATATTTTATAATCCTCAGAAATATTGATATTATCTTTAGGATAATTATTAAAAAAAAGTGTTATGAAATCTTTTACAGAAGATACATTATTACTAAAAAGAAAAACATTTGACATATTAAATCTCCTTAAAAATTAGTATTTATTAATTAGTATGTACAATTTTTTATAAAAAAACATAAAAAAAGCGCAAAAAAACTTGCAATTGATAAAATCTATGTTATAATTATAGTATAATGTTTAATGAGAAATAAAGGAGTAGATAATTGTATGAAAAAGTTAAGCAATTTAAAAATATTAGTAGTTATAGCTTTAATAGCAATTATAATGGGAATAAATACAATGGTAGCATATGCAACTGAAACAGCAACAGATATTTCAACAATATCAGAATCAGGTTCAACAAATGAAACATCAGATACTTCAACAATTAATGAAATTGATACAGCTGGTGATATTAAAGATGAAAATAATACAGCAGAAGATAATACTATAGTATTAGAAAATGAAGTTCCAGATAAGGAAATACCTGATGCTGGTAAAGAAGATACAGTATTATTAGTATTAATAGGAATAGTTGTAGTATCATCTATTTATACATATTCTAAAGTTAAAAAATATAATATTTAATTATAAAAAGTAATTAAGATTAAATAAAGGTAGTAAAAGTACTATCTTTATTTTTTTCATTTTAATATATGTTACAATTTTATTACATTGGTTGAAAAATAGCAATTGATGCAATATAATCTAATAGAAATTATAATACTAATTTGGAGGAATAAATTATGGCTACATTTGCAGAATACATTTTAGGAGAACCTAATTTTATTAAAAAAGTAGAAATTGTACATTTTCTAAGTAAAAAACAAAATATTTTTTTCAATAATACTATAATAATGAAAGCTGAATTAGCAAGAGAATTTATTGATATAATGAAATTAGATGTTGACAAAAATATGGTAATAACAGCATGTTTAATGTATTCTTGTTTAAGAATTGACACAGCAGATGAAGCAGAAAGAGCAAAGAAATCAATTGATGAAGATAGAAAATTTCTAAAACAATTAGGATTCTCAGATAAATTTGCCAAAATATGCACAGAATATAATAGAAATTATATAGAATCTAATGAAGAGAGAGAAAAAGAAAGTGATATATTAGAAATTGTTGATCAATTTGGAGCAATGCTTGCAAATAGACAAGATAGATTAGCATATTCAGTTGAAGAAGCAATGCATATATTAAAAAAGATTAATCTTAAAAATTCAGGGAATAAATATTTAGAATTATTTGAAGAATTTGTGGATGTTATGGAGGATATAAAAGTATGATGGGACTACTTACAAAGTATCAGAAAGAAATGAATTGTTTAAGAAAAAATGATATTTCTGGTGCAATAAGAGAATTATATAATAATCAGGAAAGAATAGAAAAAGCTTTCTTAAGAAGAGAAAAAGAATTAACATATGCTGGAGATTTAGTAGAAGAAATAAGAAAAGCTAAACAAAAAATAAGACTAGTAAAAGAAGCACCATTACTTCCAGGATTTACAATGAATGATTTAGAAGATTAAAAGGAGAATGAAATGTACGAAGTTTTTGCAGATATGCATATACATATAGGAAGAAGTGAAAAAAATAAACCAATAAAAATAACAGCAGCAAGAAGTTTAAATTTTGCAAATATAGCAAAAGAATGTGTTGATAGAAAAGGAATTAATATTGCAGGAATAATAGATTGTGCATCACCATATGTTATTGAAGATATAGAAAATTTTTTAATGACAGGAGAAGCATATGAAATTGAAGACGGAGGAATAGTATACAAAGATAAAGTATGTATAATACTTGGAAGTGAAATAGAAACATCAGAAATAAATGAAAATGGAAAAACAGGAAGTGCACATAACCTTTGTTATTTTCCAAAACTTGAAGATATAAAAGGATTCTCAAATGAAATGAGAAATCATATTAAAAATATGACCTTAAGTTCACAAAGAGCTGATATATCTGCGTATGAATTAATAGATATTGTTAAAAAATATAATGGAATTTTAGTTCCAGCACATGTGTTTACACCACATAAAAGTTTTTATGGAAATTGTACTACAAGATTAGAGAGAATATTTAAAGAAAAATATAAAGATATATTAGCTATTGAATTAGGACTAAGTTCTGATACAAATCTTGCTGATAAAATTTCAGAATTAGAAGATAAAACATTTTTAACAAATTCAGATGCACATTCTCTTCCAAAAATAGCAAGAGAATATAATAAAATGTTAATGGAAAATGTAAGCTTTAAAGAATTTGTAAAAGTATTAAAAAGAGAAGATGGAAGAAAAGTTATATCAAATTATGGACTAGATCCAAAGCTTGGAAAATACCATAGAACATATTGTGAAGTATGCGATAAACAAATACCAGGAGATGCACCAGTAATTAAATGTGATACATGCGATAGCAAGAATATTACTATGGGAGTTTATGATAGAATAGAAGTAATAAAAGATAAAAAAGAGTCAATAAGTCCTATACATAGACCTAAATATGTATATCAAATTCCACTTGGATTTATTCCAGGAGTTGGTGGAAAAACAATAGAAAAGCTAATAGATACATTTGAAACAGAAATGAATATACTACATAAATTATCATATGATGATATAGAAGCTGTTGTAGGACAAAAAATAGCTACTAATATAATCAATGCACGAGAAGGAAAAATGCATATTATAGAAGGTGGCGGAGGGATATATGGAAAAGTAGGATAAAAAAGAGATGTAGATCAATCTGCATCTTTTTTTGACCTAAAAAATTAATTGGAAAAATTTGTTGACAATGTAAAATTTGCGTAGTATAATAATTAAGCGTAAGATAAAGCGATGAAGCAGAATGTGGCTACACTTAAAAAAAGTGGAGGGAACTTCTGCAGAGTATGTCTTGGCTTAGACCGGGCGATAAGTTTGATAAAAGCATTCAATCTTATCCGAGATACAAAAGTACAAAAGAAACTTTTAGTAACTTGGATTTATATATGATTACATAAGAAACACAAGGATGCGTTCATACTTGCCGTTACATTTATTTTAAGGAGGGAAAAAAATGGCAACATCAAACACTAACGTAAGAAGTGAAAAAATCAGAATAAGACTTAAAGCTTATGATCATGTTGTTTTAGAACAGTCTGCTGAAAAAATAGTAGATACTGCTAAGAGAACAGGAGCTAAAGTATCAGGCCCTATACCACTTCCAACAGAAAAGGAAATAGTAACAATTTTACGTTCTCCACACAAACATAAAGACTCAAGAGAACAATTCGAAATGAGAACACATAAAAGAGTTATTGATATTCTTTATCCAACACAAAAAACAGTTGATAGCTTAATGAAACTTGAGTTACCAGCAGGTGTTAATATTGAAATAAAATTATAATTAATATTTGAAAGTAATTGTCAAAAACCAAGCTGGTGAAAGTCAGCCAATAGTTAGGAGGAATTTTAAATGAATAAAGCTATAATAGGTAGAAAAATTGGAATGACACAAATATTTGATGAAAACGGTGTAGTAATTCCAGTAACAGTTATAGAAGCTGGTCCTTGCAAAGTTGTTCAATTAAAAACAACTGAAACTGATGGATATAATGCAGTTCAATTAGGATATGGCAAAATTAAAGAAAAGAAAGTAAATAAACCAATAAAAGGACATTTTACAAAAGGTAATGTAGAACCTACTAAGCATTTAAGAGAATTCAGAATGTCTGATGTATCTAATTCAAAAGTAGGAGATGAAATAAAAGTTGATATATTTTCTGCAGGTGATGTAGTAGATATACAAGGAAAAACAAAAGGAAAAGGATTCCAAGGTGTTATAAAACGTCATGGACAATCAAGAGGACCTATGGGACATGGTTCTATGTATCATAGAAGACCAGGATCTATGGGAGCTTGTTCAACACCAAGTAGAGTATTTAAAGGAAAGAAATTACCAGGACATATGGGTAATACAACTATAACAATACAAAATTTAAAAATTGTTAAAGTTGATGTAGAAAAAAATGCAATATTAGTAAAAGGTAGCGTACCAGGAAACAAAGGTGTTATCTTAAAAATAAAAGATGCAGTTAAAGCATCAGTGTAAAGCGGAAAGGAGGAAGATTGATGCCTACAATAGATGTATATAATTTAGAAGGAAAAAAAGTTAGTACAGTAGATTTAAATGAAGAGATATTTGGTATAGAACCAAATGAAAATATTGTACACAGTGTTTTAGCTAATTATTTAGCTAATCAAAGACAAGGTACACAAAGTACAAAAACAAGAGCAGAAGTAAGAGGCGGAGGTAAAAAACCTTGGAGACAAAAAGGAACAGGTAGAGCTAGACAAGGAAGTATTAGAGCACCACAATGGATTAAAGGTGGTATAGCTTTAGGGCCAAAACCAAGAAAATACAATTATAGAGTAAATAAAAAAGAAAAGAGATTAGCTGTAAAATCTATATTAAGTTCAAAATTATCAGAAAACAATTTAGTTGTTTTAGATAAAATAGATTTTAAAGAAATAAAAACAAAACAAATGGTAAATGCATTAGCAAGCAATAAAATTGAAGGAAAAGCTTTAGTTATGATTGCAGAAAAAAATGAAAATGTTGAAAAATCAACAAGAAATATTAATGATGTAAAAATAACTTTAGTAAACACAATAAATGTATATGATTTATTAAAATATAATAAATTAATTGTTACATTAGACACTGTTAAAAAATTAGAGGAGGTGTATGCATAATGTTACCAGAAGATATCATAATTAAACCTATTATTACTGAGAAAAGTAATGAAGGAATTGAAGAAGGTAAATACACTTTCAAAGTTGATAAAAAAGCAACAAAAGTAGATATAGCAAAAGCTGTTGAAAAACTTTTTAATGTAAAAGTTGTTAAAGTAAATACAATTTCTATAAAGGGTAAAGCTAAAAGAGTTGGAGTACACCTAGGAAAAACAGCAAGTTGGAAAAAAGCAATTGTTATGATTGATACAGATCCATCAGAAGATAAATATATGAAAAAAGGTGGAAAAGAAGTAAAGACTTCTAAGAAATATAATTCATCAATAGATGGATTTATGGGTATGTAATAATGCCAAATATCTAGATTAAACTAGGAAAATAAATATTAGAATACTATTTTTTAGTATTTAGGAAAGGAAAGAAAAATGGGAATTAAACATTTTAGACCAGTTACTCCTTCAAGAAGAAACATGACAACATTAACTTATGAAGAGATAACTAAAAAGACTCCAGAGAAATCTTTACTTGTTAAAAAATCAAAAAATGCAGGTAGAAATTCTTATGGAAGAATTACAGTAAGACACCAAGGTGGTGGAAACAGACAAAAATATAGAATAATAGATTTCAAGAGAAAGAAAGACGATATGGAAGCTACTGTTATGGGAATTGAATATGATCCAAACAGAAGTGCAAATATTGCTTTAATAGAATATCAAGATGGAACTAAATCTTATATACTAGCTCCAATAGGATTAACAGATGGTGATAAAGTAATATCAGGTGCAAATACTGATATAAAGCCAGGTAATTGTTTACCAATCGAAAATATACCAGTAGGTACATTAATTCATAATATAGAATTAAATCCTGGTCAAGGTGGAAAATTAGTAAGAACAGCTGGAGGTTCAGCTCAATTAATGGCTAAAGAGGGAACATATGCACATGTAAGATTACCATCAGGAGAAATGAGATTAATATTAGCTAGATGTAGAGCTACTATAGGAACAATTGGAAATACAGATCATGAAAACATTAAAATAGGTAAAGCAGGAAGAAAAAGACATATGGGAGTTAGACCAACAGTAAGAGGTTCTGTTATGAACCCAGTAGATCACCCTCATGGTGGTGGTGAAGGTAGAGCTCCAGTAGGACATTCAGGTCCAATGACTCCTTGGGGTAAACCAGCACTTGGATATAAGACAAGAAAGAAGAATAAAATAACTAACAAGTTTATAGTTAAGAGAAGAAAATAATAAAAGGAGGAAATGAGTATCATGTCAAGATCAAGCAAAAAAATACCATATGTGGCACCGAAGTTATTAAAAAGAATCGAAGCCATGAATGAGAGTGGTAAAAAAGAAGTTTTGAAAACATGGTCAAGAGCTTCAACAATATACCCACAAATGGTAGGTCATACAATAGCTGTTCATGATGGAAGAAAACATGTTCCTATTTATGTATCAGAAGAAATGATAGGACATAAATTAGGAGAATTTGCTCCAACAAGAACATTTAAAGGACACGCAGGAGATAAAACAACAAAAGTTAATAAATAGAGAAAATAAATTCTTTAAAACTAGATTCTAAAAAGGAGGAAAAGAGTCAATGGAAGAAATGCAACAAGTAGCAGAAGCTAGAGCGTCATTAAATTATGCTAGAATTTCAGCTAGAAAAGTTAAAATAGTAGCAGATTTAATAAGAGGAAAAAAAGTTTCAGAAGCTTTAGCAATAGTTAAATTTGCACCAAAAGCATCAAGCGAAATAATCGAAAAATTATTAAAATCAGCTATAGCAAATGCTGAAAATAACCATTTCTTAAAAAGTGAAGACCTATATGTTGCTGAAATATATGCAAATCAAGGTCCAACATTAAAAAGAATTAGACCAGCTGCAAAAGGTTCAGCTGTAAGAATAAGAAAAAGAACAAGTCATATAACAATAGTTTTAAGAGAAGCTAAATAAGGAAAGGAGGATTCTTAAAACATGGGACAAAAAGTACATCCTAATGGAATAAGAGTAGGTGTAATCAGAGATTGGAATTCAAAATGGTATGCTGATTCAAAAGACTTTGGTGATAACCTAGTAGAGGATTATAAAATCCGTAAATATGTAAAAAATAAATTATTTGTTAGTGGTATTTCTAAAATAGAAATAGAAAGAACTGCTAAATTTGTAAGAGTAAATGTATATACAGCAAAGCCAGGACTAGTAATAGGAAAAGGTGGAAACTTAGCTGATACATTAAAAAATGAACTTCAAAAAATGATAGGTAAAGATGTAAATTTAAATATTGTTGAAGTTAAAGATATAGACACAGATGCACAATTGGTTGCAGAAAATATTTGTAATCAATTAGAAAGAAGAATTTCTTTTAGAAGAGCAATGAAACAAGCAATGCAAAAATCAATGAAAGCAGGTGCTTTAGGTATAAAGACTTCTGTATCAGGAAGATTAGGTGGAGCTGATATGGCTAGAACTGAATTCTATAAAGAAGGTACTATACCACTTCAAACTTTAAGAGCTAATATAGATTATGGTTTTTATGAAGCAGATACAACTTATGGAAAGATAGGTGTTAAAGTTTGGATTTATAAAGGAGAAGTTCTTCCAGAAAAGAAAAAAACTGTTAAAGCAGAAAGGGGAGAAGAATAATGCCAGTAATGCCAAAAAGAACAAAATATAGAAAAATGCAAAAAGGTAGAAATAGAGGTAAAGCTACAAAAGGAACTGTTGTTAATGAAGGCGAATACGGATTACAAGCATTAGAAGCTGGATGGATAACAGCAAATCAAATTGAATCTGCCCGTATTGCAATGACACGTTATATTAAAAGAGGTGGTAAAGTTTGGATAAAAATGTTTCCAAATAAGCCAATAACAAAAAAGCCAGCTGAAACTCGTATGGGTAAAGGTAAAGGAGCACCAGAATATTGGGTTGCTGTAGTAAAACCAGGAAGAGTAATGTTTGAGATTGCAGGTGTTTCAGAAGATATTGCAAGAGAAGCTTTAAGATTAGCTGCACATAAATTACCTGTAAAAGCAAAATTTGTAGCTAGAGAAAATGAAGTAGGTGGTGATAGTGATGAAGATAAATAAGATAAAAGAGATGTCTTCACCAGAACTTGAAAAAGAATTAAGTGAATTAAAATCTGAACTATTCAAATTAAGATTTAATTTAGCTGCTAATGGATTAGAAAATCCAGTAAAAATTAGAGAAGTGAGAAAAGACATCGCCAGAATAAAAACTATAATTAGAGAAAGAGAATTAACTAACAAAAATTAAGAAAGAAAGGAGAAATCCGAACTATGGGAGAAAGAAATCTTCGTAAAACATTAATAGGAATTGTTGAATCTAACAAAATGGATAAGACTATAGTTGTTAAAGTTGAAGATAGTGTTAGACATCCAATTTATAAGAAAACTGTAAAAAGAACATATAAATTAAAAGCTCATGATGAAAACAATGAATGTCAAATTGGTGATAAAGTTAAAGTTATGGAAACAAGACCTCTATCTAAAGATAAAAGATGGAGACTTGTAGAAGTTATTGAAAAAGTTGTAATAAAATAATAATTGAATCTTAGAAATTAAGAAGGAGGAAAACTGATTATGGTACAGCAACAAAGTAAATTAAAAGTTGCCGATAACACTGGTGCAAGAGAATTAATGTGTATCAGATGTTTAGGTGGTTCACATAGAAAATATGCTGAAATAGGTGACATTATAATTGCTTCTGTTAAAAGTGCTACACCAGGTGGTGTTGTGAAAAAAGGAGAAGTAGTTAAAGCTGTTGTAGTAAGAAGCAAAAAAGGTGTTAGAAGAGCAGATGGTTCTTATTTAAAATTTGATGAAAATGCAGCTGTTATTATACGTGATGATAAAACTCCAAAAGGAACTCGTATATTTGGACCAGTAGCAAGAGAATTAAGAGATAAAGACTATATGAAAATAGTGTCTTTAGCACCAGAAGTTCTTTAATATATAGTAGTTTATATATTAAAGATTAAAAATCTTATAAAAATAAAGATAAATTACTTTATTTAGATGTTAAGAATCTTGAAACAAAGAGGTGAAAATAGAGAATGAAAATAAAAAAAGGTGATACAGTACAAGTTTTATCAGGAAATGATAAAGGAAAGACTGGAGAAGTAATTGAAGTAATGCCTAAAGTAGAAAAAGTTATAGTAAAAGGTGTTAATTTAAGAAAAAAACATGTAAAACCTAGAAAACAAGGAGAAGAAGGTGGAATAATATCTTCTGAATGTGCTATACATAGTAGCAAAGTAAATGTTGTTTGCCCTAAGTGTGGTAAAGCAACAAAGGTTGGATATGAAGTAGATAAAGATGGAAATAAAATACGTGTTTGTAAAAAATGCGGAACTAAGTTAAATTAATTGAAAGAAAGGAGGAAAAATCCAAATGGAAAAGTTAAAAGAAATATATATAAATGAAGTAGTTCCAGAAATGATGAAAAAATTTGAATATAAATCAATTATGGAAGTACCAAAACTTGAAAAAATAGTTATTAATATAGGATTAGGAGATCTTAAAGATAATCCTAAAGCTTTAGATAATGCAATGAATGACTTACAAATCATTACAGGACAAAAACCAGTTGAAACTAAAGCAAAAAAATCTATAGCTGCATTTAAGCTTAGAGAAGGTGTAAAAATAGGATGTAAAGTTACATTAAGAGCAGGTAGAATGTATGATTTTGCTTACAAATTATTTAATGTAGCATTACCAAGAGTAAGAGACTTTAGAGGAGTATCAACTAATTCATTTGATGGAAGAGGAAATTACTCAATGGGTATAAAAGAACAATTAATATTCCCAGAAATCGAATATGATAAAATTGATAAAATAAGAGGTATGGATATAATATTTGTTACAACAGCTAATACTGATGAGGAATCAAGAGAATTATTAAAATTATTAGGAATGCCTTTTAGAGTATAATAAATACCTTTTAAAGAAGGAGGATAATAAAAGAATGGCTAAAAAATCATTAAAAGTAAAATGTGCCAAAGAACAAAAATATAAAACAAGAGAATATAATAGATGTAAAATATGTGGAAGACCACATGCTTACATTAGAAAATTTGGAATATGCCGTGTTTGCTTTAGAGAATTAGCTCATAAGGGAGAAATTCCAGGAGTAAAAAAAGCAAGTTGGTAAAAGATAGCCGTTTGAACAAAGTGAATTACGGATATCTTTGGTAACCACAGGTTACCTACAATGATTGAAAAAATAGAAAAAGGAGGGTAAAAACAAGTGAATACAACAGACCCAATCGCAGATATGTTAACAAGAATAAGAAATGCAAATAGTTCAAAATTCAAAACAGTTGATGTTCCAGCTTCTAATATGAAAATGGCCATAGCTAAAGTTTTATTAGAAGAAGGATATATTAAAGATGTTGAAGAAATAAAAAATGAAACTCAAGGAATCATAAGAATTACTTTAAAATATGATGAGAAAGGAAAGAAAGTAATTTCTGGATTAAAGAGAATTAGTAGACCAGGTTTAAGAATATATGCTCCTAAGGAAGAACTACCTAAAGTATTAAATGGTTTAGGTATAGCTCTAATTTCTACATCAAAAGGTATAGTTACAGATAAACAAGCAAGAGATTTAGGTGTAGGTGGAGAAGTTTTAGCATATATTTGGTAATCTTTTAAACTTATTAGACTATAAGTTATTGCAATTATAAATTGTATTTAAGTAAGATTTAAAGAAGGAGGAAAACTTAGAATGTCAAGAATAGGAAACTTACCTATTACAGTACCAAATGGAGTTGAAGTAAAAATAGATGGACAAAAAGTTACTGTAAAAGGACCTAAAGGAACATTAGAAAGAGAAGTTCATAAAAATATAAAAGTTACTATGGAAAATGGAATAGTTAAAGTTGAAAGAATTAATGATGAACCATCAAATAGAAGTTTACATGGATTAACTAGAACTTTAATTAACAATATGATTAAAGGAACATCAGAAGAATTTACAAGAAAATTAGAAGTAAATGGTGTTGGTTATAGAGCACAAAAGCAAGGAAAGAAATTAGTTCTTAACTTAGGTTATTCTCATCCTGTAGAAATGGAAGAACCAGAAGGAATTACTTTTGAAGTACCAAATCCAAATGAAATAGTTGTTAGAGGAATTGACAAAGAAAAAGTAGGTCAGATGGCTGCTGTTATAAGAACAAAAAGACCACCTGAAGTATATAGAGGAAAAGGTATTAAATATGCTGAAGAAGTTATTAGACGTAAAGAAGGTAAAGCTGGTAAAAAATAAAATCTAAAAAAATAAGAGATTATGAAAGTTTTTAGAAAGGAGCAAGAAAATGATTACTAAAATAGATAGAAAAGCTGAAAGAGTAAGAAGACATAAAAGAGTTCGTAATAAAATAAGCGGAACAACTGAATGCCCAAGATTATGTGTATTTAGAAGTAATGCAAATTTATATGTTCAAGTAATTGATGATGAAAATCAAGTTACTTTAGTAAGTGCTTCAACATTAGATAAAGAGATAAAAACAAAAAAGGCTAATAAAGAAGCTGCAAAAGAACTAGGAACTTTAATAGCTAAGAAAGCTACAGCAAAAAAGATAGAAACAGTAGTTTTTGATAGAGGTGGATATGTATACCACGGTGTAGTTAAAGAATTAGCTGAAGCTGCAAGAGAAGATGGACTTAAATTTTAATTAAAATATAGAATTAAATTCTAAACATATAAGGAAGGAGAAACTTAAATTCATGGAAGATAAATCTTTAGAATTAAAGGAAAAAGTAGTAGCTATAAACAGAGTTGCTAAAGTTGTTAAAGGTGGTAGAACTTTTAGATTTAGTGCTGTAGTAGTTGTTGGAGACGAAAATGGAAACGTTGGAGTTGGAAATGGAAAAGCTGCAGAAGTACCAGATGCTATAAAGAAAGCCATTGAAGAAGCTAAGAAAAACTTAGTAGAAGTTCCAATAGTTGGTACAACAGTACCACATGAATTTGTTGGAAAATTTGGTGCTGCAACTGTAATATTAAAACCAGGAAGTGAAGGTACTGGAGTTATCGCTGGTGGTAGTGTTAGACCAGTTCTAGAACTTGCAGGATATAGAGATATAAAAACAAAAGTTATTGGTACAAATAATCCAAGAAATGTCGTATATGCAACAATAGAAGCATTAAAGAACATGAATACTATTCAAGAAGTAGCTAAAAAAAGAGGAAAAAAAGTATCAGAAATTTTATAATTTGAAAAAATATACTAGAAAAACATAATAAATTATGTTTAAATGATAATATAATTTTCAGATTGGATATATGAATTGTTTTAACAAGGAGGTGCAAAAGAATGCAATTAGGTGAATTAAAGCCAGCAGAAAAGAAAGTATCAAGAAGAAGAGTTGGACGTGGAATCGGTTCTGGCCTAGGAAAAACTTCTGGAAAAGGACATAAAGGACAAAAAGCAAGATCAGGTGGAGGAGTAAGAAGAGGTTTTGAAGGAGGTCAAACACCTTTATATAGAAGATTACCAAAAAGAGGATTTAAAAATATTCATGCTAAAAATTATACAGAAGTAACTTTAACAATGCTTAATAAATCAGAAGCAAATGAAGTTACAGCTGAGAGCTTATTAGCGGAAGGAATCATTGGAAAAGTAAATGACGGAATAGTTGTTCTTGGAACAGGTACTATAGAAAAAGGTTTAACTGTTAAAGCTAACAGATTTACTAAAACAGCTGCAGAAAAAATAGAAGCTGCAGGTGGAAAGATAGAGGTGATTTAGTTGTTAAACACAATAAAAAACTCGCTTAAAAATCCAGAAGTTAGAAGAAGAATTTTATTTACACTATTATTAATAGTAGTATTTAGATTAGGATGTTTTATAATTGTTCCAGGTGTTAATTCATCAGTTCTAAAAGAAGAACTTGCTAATGCAACAGGAACTCTAACAGGACTAATAAACACAATTTCAGGAGGAGCTTTTTCGAAATTATCAATATTTGCTATGTCAGTAACTCCATATATCACAGCTTCAATTATTCTACAATTATTAGCAATGATAATTCCATCTTTAGAAAAACTTGTTAAAGATGGAGGAGAAGATGGAAGGCAAAGAATGAATAAATATACAAAGATTTTAACTATTGTATTAGCTGCAGTAGAAGCTCTTGGTATATATTTATCATATAGTAAAAGCTATGGAGAAGTTTTTATTAATCCAGGACTAAAAACAGGTACAATTTTTGTGTTATCCCTAATTACAGGTACATCATTACTAATGTGGTTAGGAGACCAAATCACAGGTAAAGGTATTGGTAATGGAATTTCTATGTTAATATTTGTAGGTATAATATCAGGACTTCCAGATGGTGCATTAACCCTATATAATTTAGCATTTAAACCTTTTTCAACAACTAATTTCTTAATTGCACTTGCAATATTACTTGGAGCTATTTTATTGATAGCAGGAGTTGTATTTGTACAAGATGCAGAAAGAAGAGTACCAGTTCAATATGCTAAAAAAGTTGTTGGTAGAAAGATGTATGGTGGACAAAATACACATATTCCATTAAAGCTTGCTATGGCAGGCGTAATGCCAATAATTTTTGCTTCATCATTTATGACATTACCAGCAATGCTTATACAAATTTTTTCTCCAGCATCAATCGGAGGAAAAGGCTTTTTATCAGGCTTATATCAATTCTCAATTGCCACTTCAACATCAGCTGGAGTGGGTGTTGGGTATTCTATAGCTAATGCATGCATATATTTAATATTAATTGTAGGATTTACATTTTTCTATACTTTTGCTACATTCAATCCAGCAGAAGTGTCAGTAAATATTAAGAAAAATGGTGGATTTATTCCTGGAATTAGAGCAGGAAAACCTACTACAGAATATTTATCATCAATAATTACAAAATTAACATTATTTGGTGGATTTTTCTTAAGTATAATAGCAATACTTCCAATGCTTATGAGATTTACGCCAATAGATATTACGTTTGGAGGTACATCTATTCTTATTCTAGTTGGAGTTGCTTTAGAGACAGTACAACAATTAGAATCAAGATTAGTAATGAGACATTATAAAGGATTCCTAGAATAATATTAAATTGAAAATATAAAATAAATTAACACAAAGGGCAGATTTTATTCTGCCCTGATATGTGTGTTTATGTTATTTTCTAAGTAATATATAAATTATTATTTAGAAAATAATATAAATAAAATATAGGAGTGATACAAAATGATAATAATTATGTTAGGTGCACAAGGAACAGGCAAAGGAACTGTAGCTGGATTAATTAGTAAGGAAATGAACTGGCCACAAATTTCAACAGGAGACATTTTTAGAAAAAATATAAGTGAAAAAACAGAACTTGGAATAGAAGCAAATAAATATATATCAAAAGGAAACCTTGTTCCAGATGAAATAACAGTACCAATGGTAAAAAATAGATTAGAGCAAGAAGATGCAAAAGATGGAGCAATATTAGATGGATTTCCAAGAACAATAGAACAAGCTGAAAAATTAGATGAAATATTAGCTGAAAATGGAAGAAAAGTAAATTTAGTCATAAATCTAATAACACCACATGAGGAAATAATAGAAAGAATGATTACAAGAAGAGTTTGTACAAATCCAGATTGTAAAACAATATATAATACAAAATTAAATCCAACAAAAGTTGAAGGAATTTGTGATAAGTGTGGCTTTCCTGTAAAACAAAGAGAAGATGACTCTGATCCAGAAGCAATAAGAAAAAGATTAGATATCTATGAAGAAAAAACTAGCCCATTAGTTGAATATTATAAAAACAAAGGAGTATTAAGACCAGAAGAAATAAGTTTATCAATTAATCGTATGGGAAAAGAAGTAGCAATAGATGTAATAAAAGATTTAAAAAAATAATATTGATAAGCTAAAAATAATTTATTAAAATTTTATTTAAGATTGGAGTAAACAAATTGGTTACTATAAAATCAAAAAGAGAAATAGAATTAATAAAAGAATCATGTAAGATAGTAGCACAAACACATGAGCTACTAGAAAAATCAATAAAGCCTGGAATATCAACTTATGAATTAGATAAAATAGCTGAAGATTATATAAGAAGTAAAGGTGCTTTTCCATCAGAAAAGGGATACCCAAGTGGAATAAAAGGAGTTCAAGATTTTCCAGGATCAATATGTGCCTCTATAAATGATGAAGTAATTCATGGGATACCTTCTAAAAAAGTAATTCTAAAAGAAGGAGATATAGTTAGTTTTGATCTAACAGCATGTAAAAATGGATTTCATGGAGATGCTGCTAGAACTTATATAGTAGGAAAAGCAAAAACAAAAGAAGATGAGAACTTACTAGAAGTTACAAAACAAGCTTTTTTCGAAGGAGCAAAACAAGCAAAAGAAGGTAATAGAGTTGGAGATATTTCAAATGCTATTTATACATATATTATAAAAAATGGCTTTAGTGTACTTAAAGAATTTCAAGGTCATGGAATAGGAAGACAAATGCATGAAGATCCAGGAATTCCAAATTACGGAATGGCAGGTAGGGGAACTAGACTTAAAGCTGGAATGACAATATGTATAGAACCTATGGTAATAGCAGGACATCCTGATATTTTAGAACTAGATGATGGATGGACAATTGTTTCAAGAGATGGAACAAACTCAGCACATTATGAAAATACAATTTTAATTACAGAAAAAGAACCAGAAATCTTGACAATATTATAAAAATGATATATACTATACTAGCTTATTATTTTAAGAATTTATATATAATTTAAATCTAAGGAGGAAGAAAATTGTCAAAAGAAGACGTAATTGAAGTAGAAGGTACTGTAGTTGAAGCACTACCAAACACAAACTTCAAAGTAGAATTAGAAAATGGACATCAAGTATTAGCTCATATATCAGGAAAGCTAAGAATGAACTATATAAAGATATTACCTGGTGATAAAGTTAAATTAGAACTTTCACCATATGATTTAAATAAAGGAAGAATTACATGGAGAGCTAAGTAATAAGTTTTTTATATTGTTAAAAATAAATTTTATATACAAATATATATTATAGCAAAAAGAGGTGAAGAAAATGAAAGTAAGACCATCAGTAAAGAAAATATGCGAAAAATGTAAAATAATTAAAAGAAAAGGTGTTATCAGAGTAATCTGTGAAAACCCAAAACATAAACAAAGACAAGGATAACATAAAATTTATTATGGGGTTGCTACAAGTAGCAGCCCATAAAAACATGTTAATAATATAAAAATAGATGCGGCTGAATTTGCTATTTTTATATTTATTATAAATACAATCCAAAGTTTAATTACATTTCAAAAATACTAATTAGACTAATAACAAAAAACAAAATTATTGTGGAGGTGCTAAGATTTATGGCTCGTATAGCAGGAGTAGATTTACCTAGAGAAAAAAGAGTTGAAATAGGACTAACTTATATTTATGGTATAGGCCTTTCAAGTTCTCAAAAAATACTTAAAGATGCTGGAATTAACCCAGACACTAGAGTAAAAGATTTATCTGATGATGATGTTAATTTAATAAGAAAAGCAATGGGAGATTATAAAGTAGAAGGTGACTTAAGAAGAGAAATTGCTTTAAATATCAAAAGATTAACTGAAATTGGATGTTATAGAGGATTAAGACATAGAAGAGGATTACCAGTAAGAGGTCAAAGAACAAAAACTAATGCTCGTACTAGAAAAGGTCCTAGAAAAGTAGTAAGCAAAAGCAAAAAATCAAATTAATTCTAAGTAGATTTTAAAAGGAGGATAAGCTAGATATGGCTAAAAATGTAACAAAGAAAACTGTAACTAGAAGAAGAGACAGAAAAAACATTGAAAGTGGAGCTGCTCATATTCATTCTAGTTTTAATAATACAATAGTTACAATAACAGATACTCAAGGTAATGTAATATCTTGGGCAAGTGCTGGAGAACTTGGATTTAAAGGTTCAAGAAAAAGCACACCATTTGCTGCAGGTCAAGCAGCAGAAACTGCATCAAAAGCAGCTATGGAACATGGATTAAAAACTGTTGAAGTTTATGTAAAAGGTCCAGGTTCAGGAAGAGAAGCTGCAATCAGATCATTACAAACAGCTGGTTTGGAAATTACAATGATTAAAGATGTAACACCAATACCACATAATGGTTGTAGACCACCAAAAAGAAGAAGAGTTTAATATTGTTTTAAAAAAGATTATAAACAAAAATAGAAAATTAGAAAGAGGTGTAATTTTTACATGGCTAGATATAAAGATGAACAATGCCGTATTTGCCGTAGAGAAGGTCAAAAATTATTCTTAAAAGGCTGTAGATGTTATTCTGACAAATGTAGTGTAACAAGAAGAAATTATGCACCAGGACAACATGGTCAAAAGAAATCAAAACTTTCTGAATACGGAACTCAGTTAAGAGAAAAACAAAAAACAAAATCATTCTATGGAGTTGGAGAAAAACAATTTAGAGGATATTTTGAGAAAGCTTCAAATAGAAAAGGAATAACAGGTGAAAATTTACTTCAAATATTAGAAAGTAGATTAGATAATGTTGTATATAGACTAGGATTTGGAGTTTCTAGACCTCAAGCTAGACAATTAGTAACACATGGAAATATTGAAGTAAATGGAAAGAAAGCTGATATAGCATCATATTTAGTAAAACCAGGAGATGTTGTAGCAATAAGAGAAATTAGAAAAGACAATCCAGTAGTTAAAGAAAACATGGAAGCAAATAGTACAAGACCTATACCAGAATGGTTAGAAGTTGACACAGAAAAAATGTCTGGAAAAGTAATAAGACTTGCAAATAGAGCAGATATAGACTTACCAGTTGAAGAACACTTAATAGTAGAGTTATACAACAAATAATAAAGAAAATAGCTAAAGCACATATATTAATTATAGAAAATATAGTATTTTGTATTTAAATTATAAAGATTTGGGAATATTTAATGAAATAAATATGTTCCAAGATGGAGGTAAATAAATGATTGAATTTGAAAAGCCAAACATCGATTGCGTAGAAACAGATAATGTAAGAAATTATGCAAAGTTTGTATGCGAACCATTAGAGCGTGGTTATGGAATGACGATTGGAAATTCACTAAGGAGAATATTATTATCATCACTACCTGGTGCTGCTATTACAAGTGTTAAGATTGATGGGGTTGTACATGAATTTTCAACTGTTCCTGGAGTAGTTGAAGATGTACCAGAAATCATAGTAAACTTAAAATGTGTAAGATTAAGAATGCATGATAATGAAGAAAAAACAATAAGTATAGACTTTAAGGGTCCAGGAGAAGTAAAAGCTGGAGATATTATTACTGATAGTGATATTGAAATATTAAATCCAGAATTACATATAGCAACAGTAGAAAAAGGTGAAAAATTACATATGGAAATGACTGTTGCAAGAGGAAGAGGATATAACGTAGCTGAAAAGAATAAAAGAGATGATATGTCACTTGCAGTATTACCTATAGACTCTATCTTCACTCCAGTAACTAAAGTTAATTATAAGGTTGAAAATACTAGAGTTGGACAAATGGTTGATTATGATAAATTAACAATTGAAGTTTGGACAGATGGTAGTTTAAAACCATATGAAGCTTTAAGTTTAGCTGCAAAAGTAATGACTGGACATTTAGAACTATTTATTGATTTATCAGAAACAGCAAAAAATACTCAAGTTATGGTTGAAAAGGAAGAATCTAAGAAAGAAAAAGTATTAGAAATGCCAATAGAAGAACTTGAATTATCAGTTAGATCATATAACTGCTTAAAAAGAGCAGGAATTGCTACAGTAGAAGACTTAGCAAATAAATCACAAGAAGATATGATGAAAGTTAGAAATTTAGGAAAGAAATCTTTAGACGAAGTAACTAATAAACTAATTGCATTAGGATTAGGATTTTCATCATTTGAAGACTAATTAAAAGAAAGGAGAATAAAACCGTGTCAGGAACAAGAAAACTTGGAAAAACAACTGATCAAAGATTAGCAATGCTTAGAACTCAAGCAACTGATTGCATATTAAATGGCAAGATAGTTACTACAGAAGCTAGAGCAAAAGAAGTAAAAGCTATAGTAGACAGTATAATTTCATTAGCTATAAAAGAAAAAGATAACTTTGAAGAAGTTGAAGTAAAAGTAATAAAAGCTAAATTAGATAGTAGAGGACATAAAGTTACTGAAAAAGTTACAAGCAAAAATGGAAAAGAATATTTAAGAGTAGTAAAAGAAGAAACTACAGAAAAAAGAAAAAAAGATATGCCATCTAGATTAAATGCTAGAAGAAAGATAATGAAAAAAATAAATAAAGTTGAAAATGTAGATTTACCTAAAAAAATGTTTGAGGAAATTGCCCCAAAATATGAAAACAGAGTAGGTGGATATACAAGAATAATAAAATGCGTTCCACGTAAAGGAGATAACGCAGAAATGGCAATACTTGAATTGTTATAATAAATATTTGTATAAAAAGAAGATAGATACTTAAAAATATGCTAATTTGGTAGTATATTTTTAGGTATCTTCTTTTTTAATAATTAGGAAACATAACAAGACTACATTCATATTATACTGTAAGAGGTGAATTAAATATGGGAATAATAATATTTGGATTAGTAACGTTTTTTTCTATGCTTGGAGTATATTATTTAGTAAGGGAAATTATATATGCAATAATTTATAAAAAAATGAATGTTGGAA
The DNA here is from genome assembly GCA_947569365.1 of uncultured Clostridium sp. Classification (GTDB taxonomy): domain Bacteria; phylum Bacillota; class Clostridia; order TANB77; family CAG-508; genus UMGS1994. The sequence continues at coordinate 61,895 of CANOSM010000008.1, forward strand.
ACCATATAGAATGTAAAATTATAATTGATAACTATGAAAATGACTTAGAAATGTTCCTTAACAAATTTTTATATGTATACTTAGATAATACAATTTTCCAAAATGTAACGATTCTAATGAAGAATTCAAACAAAAATACAAAATACATATTGGACAATGTAAAATTAAAATATGACTTTCTAAATATAGAATATGAAGATGAAAATAAAAATACTATATAAAAAATTCCAAAAATAATTATTTATCAAAGTAGTGATTGTAAATTTCAAATATTTCTGATAAACTTTAAAAGATAATAAAATTAAATTAGAAAGGCTGATATATGGAACTAGAAGGTGAGCTTGAAGAAATAATATATAGTAATGAAGAGAATAGTTATACAATAGCAACATTTGCTACAGAAGAAGAAATATTTACAGTAGTACGGATATCTTCCATTTATTAATAAAGGAGATTATTTAAAAATAAAAGGAAAATTTGTAACTCATCAAGACTATGGAAGACAATTCAAAATAGAATACTTTGAAAAAAAACTTCCACAAAGTAAAGATGCTTTAGAAAAATATCTATCAAATGGAATAATTAAAGGGATTGGTCCTGCAACTGCAAGACGTATAGTAGATAAGTTTGGAGATGAAACTTTAGCAATTTTCAAATTTGAACCAGAAAGACTTTCTGAAGTAAAAGGAATATCCAAAGAAAAATCAAAAGAGATAGCAGAAGAATTTAACCAAAATTGGGGATTATGGCAAATTGTAGAATTTTTAGAGAAATTTGGTATAGGAGCAAATAATAGTAAAAAAGTTTATGATAAACTTGGAAGTAATGCGATAAATGTTATAGAAAACAATCCATATGTATTAGTAGATATAGCATATGGAGTAGACTTTTTTAAAATAGATAAAATAGCAATAGATTTAGGAATAGAAATTAATAGCTTTGAGAGAATCAAAGCTGGTATAAAATACGCATTACTTCTATCAAGTTATAATGGAAATACATGTGTAGAAAAAAATAATTTATTAAACTTTATAATAGAAAGATTAAATGTAGAGAAAGAATATATAGAAGAAAATTTAATAAGCCTAAAATCAGCAGATGAAATAATATATGAAAAAAGAGAAGACAAAAGCGAATGGTACTATTTAAAGCCACTTTATATTGCAGAAAAAAATATAGCAGAAAGATTTCTTATGATGAGTAGATCTAAAAATGTAAAATATATAAAAAATTTTGAAAAAGAACTAGCTAAACAAGAAAAAATGTTTGAAATAGTTCTATCAGAAAAACAAAGAGAAGCCTTAATACAAGCAAATGAAAATAATATTTCAATTATAACAGGAGGACCAGGAACTGGAAAGACAACAATAGTAAGAAACTTAATTGATATATATAAAACAAAAAATAAAAAAGTAGTACTTTGTGCCCCAACAGGAAGAGCTGCTAAAAAATTATCTGAGTCTACAGGAGAAGACGCAAAAACTATACATAGACTTTTAGAAATAGGAAAAATAGATGATGATAAATTAGCAAACATTGATGCTGATTTCAAACCAATTGATGCAGATGTGATTGTAATAGATGAAATGTCAATGGTAGATATATTCTTAATGAACTATTTAACTAAAGCAATTTATTTAGGAACAAAACTTGTATTAGTTGGAGATAGCAATCAGCTTCCTTCAGTTGGTGCTGGAAGTGTACTTAAAGATTTAATAGAATCAGGGGTAGTTCCAACAGTAAACCTAGATAAGATTTTTAGACAAGCTGCTAAAAGCGATATTATAATAAATGCCCATAGAGTGAATAATAGTGAAATGTTTGTAGATAAAAAAGACAGACAAGAAAGCAATAATGACTTTTTTTATATAAATGAATCAAATCCAGATAAAATAATAGAACAAATAATATCATTATCTACGACTAGACTAGAAAAATATGGAGAATATGACTTTTTTAAAGATATACAAGTATTAACACCAACAAAAAAAGGAACACTTGGAACTAAAGAACTAAATAAAGTATTACAAGATAAAATAAACCCAGCAGATGAATATAAAAAAGAAAAAAAATATGGCGATAACCTTTTTAGAGAAGGTGATAGAATAATGCAGGTTAAGAATAACTATGATATTTTTTGGGATAGAACAATAGATGGAGAATATGAAACTGGAATGGGAGTATTTAATGGCGAATTTGGAAAAATAGAAAAAATAGATAATGTAGAAAAACAAATTAAAGTTGAATTTGATGATGGAAAAATTGCTTGGTATATGTATTCAGAACTTGAACAATTAGATTTAGCATATGCTATAACAATACATAAATCACAAGGAAGTGAGTTTAATGTAGTTATAATAGCACTTCCACAAGCCTCCCCAATGCTTCTTACAAAAAATTTATTATATACAGGAATTACTAGAGCAAAAAAATTACTTATAGTTTTGGGAAATGGAAAAGTAGTTAATTATATGATTAATAATTTAGATAGTAAAAAAAGAAATACAGGACTTAAATATAAATTAATAAACGTATTTGCTTAAAATGATGGGGACTTAAGGAGGAATATTGCTAAATAAAATTTTAAACTTTTTATTTCCACCAGTATGTGGGATATGTCTTAAAAATACAGATGATTGGATATGCAAAAGTTGTTTAGATAAGTTAAATATTAAATTAAATAAATGTAAAAATGAGATAAATGGTGTAAAATATAATTTATATTTTATTTCATATTATAAAGATTATATGAAAAAACTATTAATTGATTATAAGTTTAATAATAAAAGTTATTTATATAAAACTTTTTCAAATATAATAATAAAAGAAAATAATTTGTGCAAAATACTTAAATCCTATGATATAATAACATCAGTTCCAATGAGTAAAAATAGACAAGCTATTAGAGGATATAGTCAAACAGAGCTTATTAGTAAAGAAATTGCAAAAAAATTAAAGATAGATAATTATGAAATCTTAGAAAAAGTAAAAGAAAATAAAGTACAAAGTAAATTATCTTTTTATGATAGAAAAAATAATGTTAAAAATGTATTTAAAGTAAAAAATATATTTAAAAGTATAATAAATAAAAAGAATGTTATTATATTTGATGATATATATACAACAGGATTTACAGCACTAGAATGTATAAAAGAAATAAAAAAATTTAATCCTAAAAAAGTAGATGTACTTGTTATATCAAAAGGAAAGATTGAAAGGTGATAAAAGTTGGAAGAATTAGTTGAAAGTATATTAGATTATGTAAGAGCAGATTATACAGACTATGCGATAATGATTAATGGTGAGTGGGGAAGTGGAAAAACGTACTTTTGGAATCATAGAATAAAAGATAAAATAGAATCTCTTCAATTAAATGGTAGAAAATATACAACAATTTATATGTCTTTATATGGTATTTCAAATTTAGAAGATATAAGTAAAAAAATATTTATAGAGACTACACAACTTATGGATAAAAATTTAAAGAAATATATGGAAGCACATAATCAAACTACTATTCCAGAATATGCTAAAACTGGACTTGATATGGCTAATGCATTTGGTATATCAAAGACTGGAGATAAAGTAGATTATGAAAGATTTTTTTCAACTGATGATAAAGTACTTTGTTTTGATGACTTAGAAAGAGCAAATGTTGATGTTGTAGATATTTTAGGATATATAAATAATTTTGTTGAACATGATCATATTAAAACAATAATTATATGTAATGAAAAAGAACTTGCAACTAAATTTAAAAGTTCTAATTTAGAGATGAAAACTTTTATTGCAACATACCTTTTAGATAAACAAGGTGATTTAAATAAGACAGATAAACCAATGGTTGAAAGAATAAAAGAAAAGATGGAATATGTATTTGATAATGCTAATGATTATGAAAGAATAAAAGAAAAGTTAATTGGAGAAACTTTTGAATATGCTCCAAAATTCAATTATATAATTAATGGACTTTTAATGAGATTTGAAAATAACCAAGATCTGATAAGATTTTTAAGAGAAAATCAAAATCTTATTATTGCAACATTTAATAAAAGTGGAACTAGAAATTTAAGAATACTTAAACATTCATTAAATGATTTTACAAAAGTGTATGAAAATGTGAATAAATTGTATCCTAATACAAATTTAAGAGTTTTGCAAACAATGCTTATATTTACAATTGCTGTATCATTTGAAATAAAAGCTGGTAAAATAACAAAAGATAAGTTTGTGAATATTGAAAGTAATGAAGAATATAAGGCAATCTTAGTATCTTCAAGAGTTATGATGGATAATAGACAATTTTATATAAAAGAATTTGATAATAATTATTATTTTAATTTTAAATCAGATTATAGATTTTTTAAATTTATTGAGACATATGTTAGAACAAGAATTTTTGATATGAAAGCATTAAAAAAAGATATGGAAGCAATAATAAATACTATAGATACTGAAAAGCTTCCAGGATACAAAAGACTTTTAACAGAAGAATACTGGAAAATAAGTGATGAACAATTTCCAATTATTATTGAAGAAGTATTAGAATATGTAAAAAGTGGTAAATTAAAATTAATTGAAATTACAAAGCTATTTGCATTTTTTAGTTATTTTATAAGAAGAGGACTTGTAAAAAAAGATATAAAAGAAGTAAAACAAATATTTATTAGAGGAATGGATATTTCATATAGGACTTCTAAATATTGTGAAAATGCTGAAGAAGAGTTATCTAGGATAGGAATTGATAGTTCAGGAATTCAAGATGTAGAAGAATTAATAAATTATTTTACACAGTTAAATCTTAGACTAGAAGAAAAGATGAACAGAGAAAAGGCTGACGAAATATTTAAGTGTATCCCAATCAAGATGGAATTATTTTATGACAGATTTGATAATGAGTGTATGGATTTTCCAATATTTAAATATTATGATGCATATAGAATGTTTCAAAGAATAACTTGTGCAAGTAATGAAGATATTGTAAGAATAAAAGAAATATTAATAGATAGAGCAAAAAGATATGCTTCTAAACTTCAAGATGAATATAATTTTATGAAACAACTAAAAAAAGCACTTGAAGATTATTGCAAGGGAAAACCTAATAACATAAAAATAGTAATGCTTAAAGAATTTTATAGAGATCTAGGAATCGTAATAGATTTATATAAACCAACATTATTTAGTAATAATAAAGAAGAAAATCAAAATAATTAAATATTAAAAAAAATGTATAAAATTTCTCTTTTTTGAAATAATAGTAATATAAAATAAGAAAAAGGAGGAGCAAAATGAAAGCAACAGGTGTAGTTAGAAGAATTGATGATCTAGGACGTGTTGTAATACCAAAGGAAATAAGAAGAACTTTAAGAATAGGAGAAGGCTCACCTCTAGAGATATATACAGATAAAGATGGAGAAATAATACTAAAAAAATATTCTCCAATAGGGGAACTTAATGAATTTGCAACAAATTATGCAGAAACTCTTTCTAAAACAACAGGACATATAGCTTGCATAACTGATAAAGATAGTGTAATAGCAGTATCTGGAGGACTAAAAAAAGATTTATTAGAACAAAATGTAAGCAAAGAACTAGAAGAGGTTATGGAAAATAAAGAAATATATACAAGTAAAGATAATAATGAAATTGCAATTCCAATTACTAAAAATGAAAAAAAGGAAAGAATTTATAATTCACAAGTAGTTTATCCTATTGTGGCTGATGGTGATGTTGTCGGAAGTGTTGTATTAATATCAAAAGAGCCAAACAAGAAAATGTCTGATGTTGAACTTAAAGTTGTTCAATCAGCAGCTGGAATATTAGGTAGTCAATTAGAGATATAATGTTAGAAATAATTAGACAAATATCTACAATTATAGTAGTAATATTTGTCTTTTTTTATTTGAAGTTTTTATATTCTCTATATTGACACTAATAAAAAATATATATAAAATTATTAAAAATAAACAAAAGAAAAAGAGGAAATAAATATGAATGATACAAGAAAAATCTTAAGCAAATATATATCAAACTTTATATTTTTAGGAATTATAATTGGTATTATAACTTTTTTTATAGAGATGGCAATAATTAATAAAGTAGGATTAGATTATCCTTCTCAAACAACTACAATACTTATATTGATATTTATTTTAAGCACAGTGATAATACATATGATAGCTTGTACAAGAACTATAGAAAAAGCAAGACTAACAGAAGAGAAAAAAGTTATATTAACAAAAACAATAAGAGTATTTCTAGGGATTATAGCATTATTTATTATGATAGCAGATTTTATAGCATTTTCAAATATAAACAAAAGTTTTATTAAAGATTATAGAAATATTGAACTGAGTAAATTAAAAGAAACTGTAATTAATGGAGATAATACAGAAGAAGAATTAGACCAAACACAAAAGAAAACAGAAAGCAATATTAATAATATAGTTTATATGTGTATGGGAACAAAAGAAATAACAGATGTTTTAGTATATTTAGGAATAGTAGCATTTCTAGAAAGTAAAATAAAGAATGTAAAGAATGAAGATGAAGAAAACTGTGAAATAAAAGATAATAATAATAAAGAGATGGAAAAGAATTAACACAGAAATAGCAAGTACTATAAGTATTTGCTATTGATTTTTTTGATATACTATAATATAATTTTAAATTATAGTATATTTTGGAAAGAGGAAAGTTAAATGAAAGCAATAGAAATAAGAAATAAATATTTAAAGTTCTTTGAAAGAAATGGGCATAAGATAATTCCAAGTGCATCTCTAATACCAGAAAATGATCCATCTGTTCTTTTTACAACAGCAGGAATGCAACCATTAGTACCATATTTACTTGGAGAAAAACATCCAGAGGGAACTAGACTAACAGATTATCAAAAATGTTTAAGAACTGTAGATATAGATGAAGTTGGAGATAATAGACATCTAACATATTTTGAAATGCTTGGAAACTGGTCTTTGGGAGAGTATTTTAAAGAAGAATCTATAAAAATGAGTTTTGATTTTTTAACAAAAGAATTAAATATACCAGTAGAAAAATTATCAGTAACCTGCTTTAAAGGTGATGATGATGCTCAAAGAGATGATACATCTGCACAAGCATGGAAAAAAGCAGGAATACCAGAAGATAAAATATATTTTTTTGGAAAAGATGATAACTGGTGGATAGCAGGAGAAGAAGGACCATGTGGACCTGATACAGAAATGTTTTATGATACTGGAAAAGAGAAATGTTCTGAAAATTGTAATCCATCATGTGATTGTGGAAAATATGTTGAAATATGGAATAATGTATTTATGGAATATTTTAAAAATTCAGATGGTACATATTCAAAATTAAAACAAAAAAATGTTGATACTGGACTTGGACTTGAAAGAATGGCAATGCTTTTGCAAGGAAAGAAAACACCATTTGAAACAGAATTATTTGCTCCTGTAATGGAAGAATTAGAAAGAATTGAAAAAAATGATAATATAAGTAGTAGAAGAATTGTAGCAGAACACTTAAGAGCAAGTATTATGATTATTCAAGATGGTGGAAGACCAAGTAATACAGATAGAGGATATATCTTAAGAAGGCTAATAAGGAGAATGACTAGACATATAAATAAATTAGGTATAGACTTAAATGAATTACCAAAATTAATAGATATATTGATAGATTCATTAAGAGAAATGTATCCAGAATTATCTGAAAATAAAGAAAATATAACAAAAGTTATAATTGAAGAAAAAGATAAATTTATAAGAACTTTGCAAAAAGGCGAAAAGGAATTTGAAAAAGCAGTTAATACTGCAAGAAAAAATAATCAAACTGTTATACCTGTAGAAGTAGTATTTAATTTATATGAGACATATGGATTCCCACAAGAAATGACAGAGGAACTTGCAAAAGAGCATAACATTAAAGTTGACACGAAAAACTTTGAAAAGTTATTTAAAGAACATCAAGAAAAATCAAGAATGGGAAGTGAACAAAAATTCAAAGGTGGACTTGCAGAACAAAATGAAATGACTATAAAATATCACACAGCAACACATCTTTTACATAAAGCACTTCAAATTGTTTTAGGAGAACATGCAACTCAAAAAGGTTCAAATATAACTTCTGAAAGATTAAGATTTGATTTTGCACATACACAAAAAGTCACACCTGAGGAATTAAAGAAAGTAGAAGAAATAGTAAATGAGCAAATACAAAGAGGTTTAGAAGTAACTTGTGAAGAGATGACTTTAGAAGAAGCTAAAAAAAGTGGAGCTATGGGATTATTCGAAAATAAATATGGAAATTCTGTTAAAGTATATACAATTGGAGATTTTAGCAAAGAGATATGTGGTGGACCACATGTAAAAAATACATCAGAGCTTGGAACATTTAAAATAAAAAAAGAAGAAGCTTCTTCAGCAGGAGTAAGAAGAATAAAAGCAGTTTTATTATAATTTAGGGGGGACAAGATGTCAGATTGTATTTTTTGTAAAATAGTAAATAAAGAGATTACTACAGAGCTTATATATGAAGATGAAGAAATAATAGCATTTAATGATATAAATCCACAAGCACCAATTCATATATTAGTTATTCCTAAAAAACATATTTCTTCATTAGTGGATTTAAATGAAGAAGATGAAAATTTAATAGGGAAGATATTTGGAGTTATTAATAAAATAGCAAAAAAAGAAGGAATAGACAAAAATGGATTTAGAGTAATTATGAATTGTGGGGAGGATGCAGGTCAAGAAGTTAAGCATTTGCATTTTCATATACTAGCAGGAAAAAAGTTAGGAACAAAAATTATATAAAAGTAGAAATATGATTAAATATATGTTATAATGAATATATATGTAGTAATGGAGGTATAAGCCAATGTTTGATTCTAAATATGGTAGTGTTTTAACAGTATTATTAGTAATAGTAATAGTAGCAATAGTTGCTATTATAGGATATTTTGGATATGAAATAGTTTCAGAAAAAAGTAAGGAGAAAGCGACAGAAAGTATTGTTGAACAATTTGATACTGCACATCCAACAATATCTACAGCAGATGATGAATCAATAAATGGAAATGGAAGTGGTGCTGGAATTGGTGAAAGTAATGATACTAGTTCAAGTTCAGGAAGCGGAAGCAAAAAAGGTTCATCAAAAAAAATAATGATGGAAGGATATGAAGTAATTGGTACAATAAGGATTCCAGCTATAAGTTTAAAATATCCAATATTAGATGATGTAACAAAAAAATCATTAGAAACTGCAGTGGCTAAATTATATACAACAAATGGATTAAATCAACCTGGAAATACTGTAGTAATTGGACATAATTATAGAAATAATTTGTTTTTCTCAAAAAATGATAAGCTAAAAAAAGGTGATGTAATTTATATTAAAGATAAAACTGGAGTAGAAAAAAAATATAAAATTAATGAAAAATTTGAAGCTAAATCATCAGATGCAAGTTTTTATAAAGCAGACAATTCAGGAAAAACAACTTTAATTTTATCAACTTGTACAGATGATGCATCTAAAACAGATAAGAGATTGATAATAAAAGCAGATGAAGTAAAATAATGTGGAATAAAGGAATATTAATTCCTTTATTTTTTATGTAAAAATAGTTGACAAAACAAAAAATAAATATTAAAATATAAGAGCGTTTAAGATGGTGGATATAGCGTAGTTGGTTAACGCGCCAGTTTGTGGCACTGGAGACCATGGGTTCGAGTCCCATTTTCCACCCCATTATATTGGGCTGTAGCCAAGTGGTAAGGCACATGACTTTGACTCATGCATTCGCTAGTTCGAATCTAGCCAGCCCAGCCAAAAGAATCGCAGATATAATAGTGAGTTATTATATCCGCGATTTTTTTAATATTAAAATAAGTTTGTAACATAAACCTGAAAATTATCATATTTATATTAGTGTAAAATGGAAAAGATAGAATATGATAATTTTTTATGTAAAATCTAATATTATTTAATAAATATTGATATAATATAAAAAATGGTATATTATAAAATAAAAATAAAGGAGAGAATAAAGTGGATAATTCAGAAAAATTTTTAGAATTAAGAAAAAAATATAAAAATTTTTCATACAATAGTTTTCAGATATCTGAAACTGATGAAGAAATAAATATAGAATATGAATTTGAAATAGAAAACTTATGTAAATTTAATCCTACAATAAAGTTATTAAAGAAAAATATGAAAATAAAAGATATACATACAGACTTTGTAAGAAAATTAGTATTTCATATGGGAATGATAGAGCTTATCAGCTATTGGAAACCAACTTGTTCAAAAAATGTAATTATAAAGTGTGGTAGTATAAATAAAGAACAAATACAATGGTTTAAAAAATTATATTATTATGGGTTAGGAGAACTATTTTATACCAATAATATAAAAATATCTATGGAAGAATTTATGAATATAACATGTATTGGAAAAGAAAATAATAGTACAGGAGACATAAATGAGGAAGATTATTCAGGGTATATTATTCCAATAGGAGGAGGCAAAGATTCCATTGTAACTTTAGAAATACTAAAGAATATTCAAGATAAAAAAGCTTTAATAGTAAATCCTAAAGATGTAACTTTGAATTGTGCAAAATTAGCAGGAATAGAGAAAGAAAATATAATAGAGGTTTTCAGAAAGATAGATAGTAATATTATAGATTTAAATAATAAAGGATTTATAAATGGTCATACACCTTTTTCATCTATGCTTGCATTTTTATCATATTTTATTGCTTATATAACAGGATATAAGTATATAGCTTTATCAAATGAATCTAGTGCAAATGAATCTAATGTAGAGGGAGAAAAAATAAATCATCAGTATTCTAAAACTTATGAATTTGAAAATGATTTTAAGGATTATACAACAAAATATTTAAAAACACCTATTAAATATTTTAGCTTTTTAAGACCATTAACAGAAATTCAGATAGCTAAATTATTTTCTAAATATGAAAAATATCATAATATATTTAAAAGTTGTAATGTTGGAAGTAAAAGTAAACCATGGAATTGGTGTTGCAATTGTCCTAAATGTTTATTTGTATATATAATGTTAAGCCCATTTCTTTATAAGGAAAAATTAATAAATATATTTGGTGAGGATCTATTTGAAAAAGAAAATTTAAAAGATACTTTTATTGAACTATTAGGATATAGTAAGACAAAACCATTTGAATGTGTGGGGACGTATAGAGAAGTAAGATATGCATCAAGTTTTGTTATTAGAAAAATAAAAGAAGAAGGAAAAGAAATGCCATATTTATTAAATGAATATGAAAAAAACTATACTTTAGAAAATTTAGAAATTGATATAACAAAAGAATATAATAAAGAACATAATTTAGATGAAAAGCAAGATGAACTATTAAGAAGTGAGGTTTTTAAAGATGACTAATCAAAAACTTATAAATTATTTAAAAGATAAAAAAATACTTGTACTAGGATTTGGAGAAGAAGGAAAATCAACATATAATTATATAAGAAAAAATATTGGTAATAAGAAAATATATATAGCAGATAAAAATAAAATTATAGATAAAGTATTAGAAGATGATAGAAATGTAGAACTAATATATGGTAATAATTATCTAGAAGGATTAGATGATTATGATATAATTATGAAATCACCAGGAATATCTTTTGCAGGTATGAATATAAATAGTATAAAGTACAAAATAAAATCCGAATTAGAGTTATTATTAGAATTTACAGATGCAAAGATAATAGGTGTAACAGGTACAAAGGGAAAAAGTACTACTAGTTCATTATTATATAAAATTATTAAAGATCAAGGTTTAAATGTAATGTTACTGGGAAATATTGGTGTACCAGTTTTTGATTATATTGACGATATAGATGAAAATAAGTATATAGTACTTGAGATGTCTTCACATCAATTAGAATATATGGAGAAATCTCCATATATTGCTATTTTATTAGATATTTATGAAGAACATTTAGATCATTATAACTCTTTTAATGAATATGCAAGTGCTAAAATGAATATAGTAAGATATCAAACAGAAAAAGATTATTTTATATATAATGAGGATAATAATACAATAAATGATTTGCTTAATAAAATAGAAAATATCAATAATAAGAGATATGGTGTTAGCTATAGTGGTGATAATATAAATAATGAAAATTATAAAAATGTAAGTATTTTAGATAAATATGTAACAATAAATGAAGGAAAAGTATATAATGTAAATGATAAAAGAAAATTAATAGGACAGCATAATTTGAATAATATAATGTTTGCATTAGCAGTAAGTGATATATTAGAATTAGATATTACTAAAACAATTAATTCTATTAATACATTTAAGGGATTACCACATAGATTAGAATATGTTGGAAAATATAAAGAAATTATATTTTATAATGATACTATAGCTACTATTCCAGAAGCTACTATAAGCTCTGTAAATGCTTTAAAAAATGTAAATACATTAATATTTGGTGGAATGGACAGAGGAATAAACTATAATAATTTAATTAGTTTTTTAAATCAAGGAAGTATATCAAATCTTATTTGTATGCCAGATACTGGTTTTAAAATAGCAAATAAAATAACTAATGCTGAAATTAATTTGTATAAAGTAAATACATTAGAGGAAGCTGTAAATATAGCTTTTAATGTGACAGAAAAGAATAAAGCATGTCTTTTATCTCCTGCTGCTTCAAGTTATGGTTTTTTTAAGAACTTTGAGGAAAAAGGGGAGAAATATAAGAAATTAATAAAAAACAACAATATTAATGGTAAAGACTAATAATATGTTGAAAAATAGATAAAAAAATATATATTTGACTAAATAAAAAAGTTTTTTAGAAAAGTTTAAAAAAAGTGTTGACAGACAAATTATATGGTGTTAAAATATTCAACATGCATGAGGAAAAACATTATAAAAATATGTTAAAAAATACTAAAAAATATTTTAAAAAAACTATTGACATCATATAGCACTTATGCTAAAATTAAATACGTTCCGAGTAGTAAAAAGGAACACAAAAGTACATTGAAAAGTAAACAATATCCTTTAAGAAACCAAGCGGTAGTATT
>CANOSM010000009.1 GCA_947569365.1 uncultured Clostridium sp.
GTGCCGAAGATACTTGTGGGATACCCTACTGGGAAAATAGGTTGTTGCCAGTTTTAATATTCCTCTTTAGCTCAGTTGGTAGAGCGCTCGGCTGTTAACCGATAGGTCGTTGGTTCGAGTCCAACAAGAGGAGCCATATAAAAGATAACGAATATACTTTTGTATAAGTAAATTCGTTATTTTTTATATGTAGAATAATTTAAATTTTTACTTTTATTCTATTACAAATTAATTACAATTCTTTTAATACTAAAAATAAAATGTTAAAATAATAATATTATAATAATGTAAAAAAGGTATTACAAATGAACCAGAAAATATATAATGAAATAATTAGAAACCAAGATAGATTAATATATTTTAGTATCAATAAATTTTCAGAAAAATTAGATAAAGATTTAACTATAGGAGAATCTTATGATAATTTATATGAAATTATAAGAGAAATAGATACTGAAGAGATATTAAATAAATTTTCTACAGAAAATTTACTATTAATATTTTCAAAACTTTTTATTGATGATAAAAATAAACAAAAAATAGAAGATATATTAATGGATAGATTTAATAAGGGTGAAAATATTTTTTATAGTCCTAATGTAGAGATTGGAGATATGATTGGTGGAATTCAATATTCTTGGGATTTAGCATTTGCTAATTTTTCAGAAAATAATCAAAAAATGATTATTGATGCAGTTAATAATAAATTTGAAAATTTGAAATTACAAGATGAAGAACTATATAAAATAGCAGACAAATTGGACTCATATTTAAATATAAGTAATTTTTTAAGTTCTTATGATAAAGGATTATTTTCTGATAAATCGATAGATTTAACTAAAAAAATTATTAAAAGAGATGCAAATATATTTAGAGCAATGAATTTTAATATGTTAGAAGATGAATTTTTAAATATTAATTATGAAGCTTTTATACATATTATAAGATATCCCAATTTGTGTAAAAAATTATTAATAATTAAAAATAATAATCCAGAATTGTTAAAAGAATTTATTTCTGAGATAAATTCTATACAAGATACTGAACATATTTCAACAATATACGAAGAGATAGATCGTATAATAGATAGCTTTTCGAAAAATGGCTATTTACTAGACAAAAAAAGTAATAAAGATGTAATTGAATTAAGCTTAAAAAAATTTGAACTTTGTAATGAATTTTTTAAAGATACTACATCAGAAACGATAGAGGAATTTTTAGATAAAAAATTTAGTGATACAATAGAAAAAGAGAAAAAAATAGGAGAGAAATATTCTTCAATTACAAAAGAAAGTTTAATAAATGAAAAACTTGAAATAATATTTAATAAATATTTTTCTATATCATTAGAAGATGCAAAGAGAAATTTAAAAGAATATGGAGAAGATATTCTAAGTATAGAAGAAAATTTAGATTCTAAAGACAAAAATACTTTTAATCAAATAAGAAAAATACTTGATATAACTAGTATTGAAGAATTAAATACATTATATGAGACTAATTCTATTACTACATCTGCTAAAGAAATGATTACTATGGAAAGTAATTATAGAGAAGCTTATGCATTAACTTATATAAAAAAATTTGAAGATACAAGAAATAAAATTTCAGATAACATAAAAAATGGAAATGTTACATATGTGGAATTTGAAAATAAAAAGATTCCACAAATAAAAATAAATGGATTATTTAATATTCTTATTCATAGCTCTGATACAGGATTTAAAGGAAATAAAGAGTTAAAGAATAATAATTTTAAAGAAACTTGGATTGATGTAAAAGATACATCCCAACATTTAGTATCCACAACTAATGTAAATGAAAGTTTTATGGGAGTAGCTCCAATAGGACCAAATGGAGTTTATTATGGTTTTGTACCTAATAATCCACAAAATATAAATTTAATGGGAAATGAAGATATAAATTCAAATGTTAGGAAGTCAAATTATTCAGCTGGAAAATCAAAATATATTTCAGCTGATAAGATGCCATATTATTCTAGAAGGATTTATAGTGAATTTGCAATAGAAAAAGCTATTCCAGATTATATTATTATTTTTGATGATATGAATGATAAAAATTTGCAAAATTCTTATAAAGCAGCTACAGAATTTGAAATTCCTATTATATATATGGATAAAAGAGAAATAGTTAAACAACAAAAACAAAATATAGAACAATTAATTACCAAATTTAAAACAACACGTTCTTTGGAGGATTTAGAATTAATAATAAAGACATATGAGACAAACAAAGCAGGTTGGTTATTAAATAGAGAAAACGAAAATGATGATACTTTGACTGAATCAATAAAAAATTATGATCTTATGAAAGATTTTGATGATATGTCAAAAGAAATACGAATAGTATTACAGGAATTTAAACAAAATGCTAGTTATGATGAATTAGTAGGATTAAAGAGTATTATAGAAGGGGAAGAAAGTTTATATAAAGCTCAAAACAAAAATGAAGCTAATTTTACTAAAGTAAAAATGTCAAATTTCTTAAAAATTACATTAGATGAAATATTAGAATTAGTTAATAATAAACATATTACATTAGATGAAATTTATAACGAAGAAAATAGAATAACTAATATAGAAAAAGGTAATATTAATAACCAAAATAATATATATGAAATATAAAAATATATTAAATAGATATTTTAATTTTAAAGAAAGGGATATATATATGGAATTAATAAATGATTCATATAAGAAGGCGTGTACACAAATTGTAGAGTTATTTAAATATATACCAGAGCAGCAGTTAAATAAAATACCACATGAAGTTATTGAATATTATAAATCAAATATAGATGAAAATTATTCTTTTACAATTAATCCATTAATTTCTATAAGTGATCAGAAACTTTCAAGAGAAGCAATAATAATTTTAATTACTTTATCAAAAAAATATTTTTTAAATGAACAAGAAAATCAAATTATAGATAATGCTTTAAAGAATAATAGAGATATTCTAGAAAAGCAAAAAAGAGAGTTATATAATCCTGATAATATTTTTAATAACAATATAAGTAATATAAATAAAGAGAAAATAGATACAAATATAGTCTTATATAAAGAAAATATATTTACTAAAATATTTAAATTTATAAGAAAATTAATAAAAAAGTAAAATATATTAATATTTTTAATGTGAAATAATATTTATATTAAAAATATTATATAAAATTAATAGAAAGATAAAAGATTATGAAAAAGAGTATTAAAACAGAAAAAATATATATTTTTATTGCATTATTAGTTACAACTATTGTATTAGGAGCTAATATTTTAAAATATAATATTACTTCCACAGATGATGGATATTTACATTTAATAAAGGTTATAGGAGTATCAGAAATAATTAAAATAAAGCAATTTCCACCAATAATTAATCCAGGATTCTGTAATGGCTATGCAATTAATTTATTTTACAATCCTCTAACAACATATATATCATTAATATTTGGAAATATATTCAATAATTATGCAATAGGAATAAAATTAATGTTATTTACTATGCTTATTTTAGCAATGATATTTATGTATTATTTCATGAAAAAGGTTACAAATAGAAAAGATATATCGATAGTAGCAGCTATATTTTATGTTACAGGATCATATTATTTATCTAATATATACATAAGGGGAGCCATTGGAGAATGTGCAGCACTATCATTTTTACCACTTTTATTTTTAGGTATGTATAGTTTATTTAGTTCAGATGGAAAAAGTCATTATTTTATTAGTATAGGTGCTATAGGATTATTATTAACGCATAATATTACAACATTATTTGCATTTGTTATCTGTATAGTATATGTTTTAATTAATATAAATAAACTGAAAGATGTAAAGATAGTAAAAAAAATATTAATAAATATAGTATTTATAATAGGGATAACATTATTTTTTATATATCCATTAGGATTACATAAAATATCATCAGACTATGTTGTATTTAATTCTGAGCTTATGAGAACTAATGGAGAAAATGTAGCAAAAAATATAATAGGATTAAAAGAATTATTTTTGAAAACAAATAATCATGAAATAATATTTAAGTTTAATCCAGTACAATTGATATTATTTTTATCAAGTATATATTGTATAAAATATGTGGATAAGAAATATAAAAAATTATATATATTTTCAATAGCATTTACGATTATTTGTAGTATTAGTGCAGCTTATACAAAACTATGGTTAAATATGCCAGATATTTTTTGTATAATTCAATTTCCATGGAGATTATTAGGATTTTCTGGACTTTTCATTAGTATAGTATCTTCTATAAATTTAGTAATATTGCTAGAAAAAGTAATTTTGAAAAATCAAAGTAAAAAATTTAATATAATATTCATAGTGATTCCTATAGCAATGTTATCATTATTTTTAGCATATAAAAATTATTATAATATTAATATAGAAAAAAATATTGATGAAAAAAATATAACTTTTATTAATAATAATAAAAATAATATTAGATATGAAAATATAAATAGAGAATACTTGCCTTGCAAAACATATAAAACATTATATGAAAATTCAGAAGATGTATATAAAAATAAAATAACTGTTCTAGATGGAGATATTAATATTGAAACAGAGAAAAAAGATAATTTAAGATATGAAGCAATAATAAATTATTCAAAGAAAAATACAAAACTAGAAATACCATTTTTATATTATTATGGATATAATGCTTATTTAGAGAAAGCTAATAGTGAAAAAACTAAAATAGCTATTAATGAATCTAAAAGTGGTTTTTTAGAAATAGAAATTCCCAAAGATATTGAAAATGCAAAATTAACAGTTGAATATAAAACACCAATTAGCTATTATGTAGTATATATAATTTCATTTATTATGCTAATTTACTTTATAATATATATAGTAAAATATAAAAGTCAAATATAAGGAAAATATTTGACTTTTATGTTTTAGTTAATAATCTTATTTGTTATTAGATTCTAATATTTTATTTATTAATCCACAACTTTCTTTTCCTTCATTACAAATTAAATCAGTTGTGCAAGTTGCTCCTAGTCCTTTTCCGAGTAAAGGTGAAACTTCTTTTATTTGTTTAGCAATTTCTTTAGCAATATTTCTAATTTGCCATTGAGCTTTATTACAACAACGTAATCTACATATCCATTGAGCTGTTCTAGCATTTAGTGTTGTTATAACATTTAGCATTTGTGCACCAAGATAAAAATAAATTAGATCTTGCTCTAATATATCTTGTTTTTTGAATTCTTCAAACATTTGAATATTTTTTGTATAAGCAGTATCAAATAAATCTAAACATTCTTTATTTGCCAAAATTGTAGCAGGAGTAACATGATTGTTTAAATCCCACATAGGTGTAAACTCAGGTATTAATAAAGAATGCATACGGTGACGAGTCAAGTGAGTAAGTATTGAAAGTGAAATTGGAATCTGGAAGGTGAACTGAACTTGTTCAAGTTCACGACGTTCTTCTTTATGTAAAATAATATTCATTAAATTAGCTTTAAAATTTGTATCTTTATTTTCTGCATCTGAAATTATATTAATTGCTTTTTCTTTAGAACATTGATAATAATACATAACAGAACTATTTAATATAACATTATCAGGATCAGGTGTATGACTTATTAATAAAGGTTTATCTATAATTGATATTTCTGGTCTAGAAGAAATATTTTCCAAATATTCAAAATTACTATTATCTGAAGTTTTTTCTATTTCATTTTTTGTACTATCATATAAATATGGTATGTAATTTTGTATTATATCTAAAAAGTGATTTCCAAGTTCTTTTAATTCACTTATTTTGCTAAGAGAACCAGAAACTAAAGATACAGTAAGCTTTTCAAATTCTCTTGCATCAAGTCCCATAATTAGATTACTATTAAAACAATAAGGAAGAATAAATCTTGCATCTTCAACATTAATTCCATGATCTACAATATCACCATAAGTATTAAATAGATATTTCATATGAGTTATATATTTTTCTTTTAATTCTTTATTATTTCTATGAATATTCATATTTTTATCTCTAAATTCAGGAATATAAAAATTTACATTTCTAAAATCGACTTCACGTCTTGATTTTACTGTAAATGATGTTAATCTATTACCTATTATTGTTTGTTCAACAATAGGAGAGATATCACATAGAGCCATAACAATGTAGTCATGTTCAATTATAGATTTATGTCCCATTCCTATAATTCTTTTGATAAGTTTTATATTTTTTTCATAATCATCACAAGTTTCTGCTACTTCAAATACATTTCCAGGAAATCTTGAAAGTTTACCTGCTGATGCAACGTTTTTTATTCTTGATTCTAGTTCATCTTTAGTATATCCACCTAATAGTTCAATTTTCATAATATTTTCTCCTTAAAATAAATATAACTATAAAAATATATATCATATCAAAATGTATAATTCAAGAATAAAAGTATATAATATAAAATAAATAAATAATTATATAAAAACTATTGCAAAGTTATTTAGTATAATATATAATTATTAAGCAAGGAAGAATATTCCTCTTTAGCTCAGTTGGTAGAGCGCTCGGCTGTTAACCGATAGGTCGTTGGTTCGAGTCCAACAAGAGGAGCCATAAAGAAGTTTCGTCGAACTTTTTGAAAACCTTGATATAACTAAAATTCAAGACTATAAAAAAGTTTGATGAACACAAAAACTTAAACCGTTTCAAAAGAAACGGTCTTTTTTTGACCAAAAATATTGAAAAAAGGAGGTTTTTGTGGTATTATGTTACATATAATTAAACAAGAAATCAATATGAGTAAAGAGTTACTCTCTAGAATTGAATGGGCGTGCCGTTTAAAATTTAAAGGAAAGGAACAGCCACAGATAATAAATGGTTGTTTAAGAATTATTGAGCATACCAATTTAGCGTATGTAGAGCCCCATAGAGTAATTATTAAAGATAGCTTGTACCTATTCTTTAATGAACACGATTATTTCTATGTAAATGATTTAAGTACAAAATATCCGTTACCAAATTACAAGAACATATCAGCGGAAATACATAACATAGAAACGGCAAAGCATTTTAGAGTTTTTAAAAAATTATACTATATTGGTTTATTTGTGTTATTTATAAGAAAATTAAAGAGATAGTAATAATAAATATAAAAACTCGAAAAGTGCTAATAGCTAAACCTATGCTATGTGGCACTTTTTTGTTACCTTTCTATTCATACTAAGACTGTAACAGGCAAAGCCTTAACAGTCTTAGCAACTTGGAAGGAGGATATGTAAAAATGAATGAAGAAAGGAAAGTAGCAGGAATTTATATTCGTGTAAGTACAGAAGATCAAGCTAGGGAACGGATTTAGTTTAGGAGAACAGGAGGAGAAATTAAAGGCACTTTGTAAATATAAAGATTATAAAATATATAAAGTTTACAAAGATGCAGGAATATCAGCAAAATATATGGCAAATAGACCAGCATTTCAGCAAATGTTAGAAGATATGAAAGCAGGTAAAATCAACTATATTGTAGCTTATAAACTAGATAGAGTTACAAGGTCTGTAAGAGATTTAGAAGTCTTAATATCAGAGTTAGAAAAGCATAATTGCTATCTCATTTGCGATAGAGATGATGTCAACACGAGCAGTGCTAATCGGCAGATTTTTCGTAAGGATGCTAACAGTTCTTTCACAATTAGAAATTGAAATAGTATCAGAAAGAACAAAATTCGGAATGACAGGAGCAATAAAATCTGGACATGTACCTCGGAACTTGCCCATTAGGTTACAAAAGAGAAAATAAGAAAATGGTAATAGATGAAACTACAAAAGATTTAGTTATAAGAATATTTAATATGTATTTAGAGGGCAAAAGCTATCAAACAATAGCAAATATTTTAAATTTAGAAAAGTACCTACACTAACTAATAAACAATGGAAAGATGCGACAGTATCTAAAATAATCAATAATAAAATTTATGTAGGAGATTTTGAACAATATAGAAATAAGCAGGAAAAAGAGACAGTTGTTTATATGAATGTTGTAGAGCCTATTATATCAAGAGCAATGTATGAAGATGTACAATCACAAAAAGAGAAAAATCAAAGGGCATTTTGTAGAGATAGAGTTTATATATTTATGCAAAAACTATTATGTCCTAAATGTGGAAAGATAATGCAATGTAAAGGCTCTGGTGGGCAAAAGAAAAAGTATATGTACTATCATTGTTCAGATTGTAAAACTTATTTAAGAGAAGATTTAGTTGAAGATTCAGTAATGTTTCTAATAATGAACTTAATTGAATATGATATGACAGTAAAAAAATATTTCTTTCCTGTTTTAGCAGATAAAAAAGAGCGAAATACAGATAAATTAGATAAAGAGATAGTTAATTTACAAAATCAAAAGAATAGAATTAAAGAAGCGTATTTAAAAGGAATTGTAGAAGTAGAAGATTTTTCAGAAGATTATAGAGTAATTGAAGAAAAATTAAATATGTTAGAAGAAAAAAGAATACAAGCTATTGATATAAATAAACAGTCATTTAGTCCACAATCTATAATGGCAGATAGAGATGTAGAAAAAGAAAAGTTAATTCGTTCTAATAAGTTTCAAGATATGCTTATGGCAGAATGGAAAAATAAAACAAAAGAAGAAAAGCAAGAATTTATTTCTAAATTTGTAGAGAATATTGTAATTGAAAAAGATAAGAAAGGCTATTATAACCTAATCAATATAAAATTTAGAAGTAGTTATATAGAACAAATTTCTAAATTGATGGATTTAGGAATGTTTGATATAGCATTACCATTTGAACAAGGCAAAAAAGAAAGAATAGTAAATACAACTGTATTAATGGATAAAAAAGAATTAAAAGAATATATGGACAGATTAAATGAATATTACGAAGTTTCTTATTATGAATTAAATCAGTTGGACAAGCCTAAAAAAGGGTATCAGAAAAAATATCTTACAATAGAAGAAGTAAATAGAAATGGAGAGCAACTTTTTAAATTAGTGGAACTAATAAGTGATGATAAACAATTTCCACAGAAAGAAGAAAATAGAATTTTAGGAGAAATTAGAATAAAAGAAAGAGAAAAAGTTAGTTAAAAAAATTATAAATGGAGGAATTGAAAATGGAAAATAAAGAATTAAAAGAAAACAAAATACAAAATAAATATGGAATTGAATACACAAAACAAGGTGATTATTATATGCCAAATTTAGTTTTAGAAAAAGAAAAAATTATATTGAACAAATATGGAAAAATGAGACTAAAATTTTTAAAAGAAAATAGAAAAGAAGAACATACAATTATGTTTGTGAATGGAACACTTAATAAACATTTAAAAGAGATTCAAGAAACAGCAGAAAAGAGAATTGATATTATAATCGAACAACTAAAACAGCAAAATAATCTAACAGAAGAAATGAAAAATACAGATCAACTTTATTGGGTGAGTATGATGAATAATTTTAAAAATACAGCAGAAGAAATTATATTAAATGAACTAATATATGTATAAGAAATTACTGGTAGGAGCAAACAGACAAATGTATTGCCAAATTTAATGTCTATAAGTGTAGCGAGCATAGGTTTTGTATTGCCACAAAACCGACAGCTTACGCTGAAAGGGGATTTTTATCCCCCATAACCCCTACCTTATGAAACGAAAAAATTAAAAAATAGATTTAAAATTAGATAAGAAATTAAAAATTTTTAAGAAAGTTTTTATAAAAAATGGATCGAAAATTTATCAAAGAGGAAGTGAAAATTTATGAGAAACAGAACAATAGGAATCAATGTTAGAGTGAGTGAAAATGAAAAGAAAAAATTACAAAGAAATGCTAAAAAGAGTAACTTAAATTTATCATCTTATTTAAGAAAAGCAGGATTACAAAAGGAGATTTGTTCAATACCAGATGAAGAACTTCGTAAAGTTTACAATGGAATTGTTGAACTAAAAAATGAATTTCCTTATATGAGTGATGAAGAAATAAAAGAGAAAATAACAACAATGCAAAGTGATTTTTTAGACATTTATAATTATAAAAAACGGAGATGATATAGATGGCAACAACGAAAATATGGGCAATTAAAGATAGCATATCACGAGTAATAAGCTATGCAAAAAATCCAGAGAAAACAACATTTGCAGACTTAAAACAAGTATTAAAATATGCAGAAGATGAAGAGAAAACTATTGATAAAAACGAAAAAACTATGTATGTAACAGGAGTAAATTGTAAAGCAGAAACAGCTTATGAAGAAATGACAATAGTGCAAAATAGATTTGATAAAACCACAGGAAATGTTGCATATCATGCATATCAAAGTTTTAAAACAGGAGAGGTATCGCCAGAATTAGCACATAAAATTGGAGTAGAACTTGCTGAAAAAATGTGGAGTGAACACCAAGTTGTAGTTGCCACACACTTTAATACTGGAACTTATCATAATCATTTCGTAATCAATTCAGTTAATATGTTTACAGGTAAAAAATTTAATTGTAATAAAGGAGCATATTATCATTTCAGAGAGTTATCAGATGAACTATGTAGAGAATATGGACTAACAGTAATTGAAAAGCTAACAGGAAAAACACCGAGAAGTATATATTTTGCAGAAAAAAGAGGAGAGCCAACAAAGTATAATGTAATAAGACAAGCTATTGATGAAGCAGTGGAAATGTGTATAAATTATGGACAATTTAAAAAGATAATGCTTAAAAAAGGCTATATGATTAATGATGATTACAACAGAAAGTATCCAACAATTCGTTCAATAAATGATAAAAAAGCAGTAAGAATGTATCATTTAGGAGAACAATATTTTCCAAAGAATATTGCAAACAAAGTTGAACACAATCCGTATTATTATCAAAATAGATATATGGAATTTATACACCCTAAAAAGAAAAAGCAAAAATATGAAGTTTGTAAATATAAAGGCAAATTCAAAGATATTAGTAAAATGAAAGGAATTGATGTACTTTTTTTATTACTATTTCATTTGTTAGGATTATTACCAAAACGAGAAAACTATCAGCCACTATCTCCAGAAATGAAACAAGAAGTAAGAAAAATGAAACGATATTCTAATGAAATTAGACTTATTGTAAGCAAAAAACTAAAAACAACAGAAGATGTAAAAGATTATATTTCACGAACTAAAAAAGATATTGAAGATGTTACTAATTTAAGACAAAAATATAGAAATAAGTTAAGGAATTGCAAAGAAAACAACTTAATAGAAGAATATAAAGCGAAGCGAGATGAATGTACTACTATTTTAAATAAATATCGAAAAAATCTAAAAACAGCAAATTGGATTTTAGAAGATACACCAAAAGTTAAAGAAGTTATAAAAATTGAGCAACAGATGAAAAGAGAGCAAGAAGATATTACAAAAACAAAGAAAAAAGATAGATATGTAGGAAGATAAAAATATAAAAGGTTGTTATGTATAAAAGTAACAGCCTTTTTATAACTTTTAAAAATGAATATTCTGGAAACAATTGTATTTATATTAATTTTGTGGTATAAATAAGTAAAATATGAAATTTGCAACGCTTCGTTGCAAATTTCAAAACGGAGGAATTTAATGAAAGATTTAATTAATACTATTAATGATGATGAATATTTTAAATTTTTAAATGAGATTAAAAAAGATATAATTAATACTAGAAAAAAAGTTTTATTAAATGCAAATAATGAACTGATAATGATGTATTATAGAATAGGAAAAGGACTAATAGAAAAGAATAAGTATGGTACCAATTTTATAAATAATTTATCTACTGATTTAAAATTGGAATTTCCAGATGCAGATGGTTTATCTGCAAGAAATTTAAGATATATGCAAAAATTTGCAAAAGAATTTGAGTATGATGCAATTTTGCAACACAATGTTGCAAAATTGCCATGGGGATTAGTAATATCTATAATGGATAAAGTAAAAAATATGGAAGAAAGATTATGGTATTCTGAAAAGGCATTAGAAAATTTATGGACTAGAACACAGTTAGAACATCAAATTGCAACCAATTTATATAGTAGACAAGCATTATTAGATAATAAAATAAGCAATTACGAAGAAACATTACCAATAGAATTGGGAAAAAGGGCACTGGAAATGCTAAAAGATCCATATGTATTTGATATTACTTATAATGAAAAAGCATTAGAAAGAGATATAGAAGATGCATTAGTTTCTAATATTACTAATTTACTTTTAGAGTTTGGAAATGGTTTTGCTTTTGTAGGAAGACAATATCATTTAGAAATAGAAGGAGAAGATTATTATATAGATTTACTATTCTATAATTTAAACTTGAAATGCTATGTTGTAGTAGAATTAAAAACAGTTAAATTTATACCAGAGTTTGCAGGCAAATTAAATTTTTATTTAAATGCAGTAGATATGCTACTAAAGAAAGAAGATGATAATCCGACAATAGGAATTTTATTGTGTAGAGATGAACACAAGTTAACTGCAGAATTAGCTTTAAAGGATATAAATAAACCAATAGGAGTAGCAGAATATAAATATTTACAAGAGATTCCAGAATATTTGGCAAATAATTTACCAAGTATAGAAACACTAGAGAAAAGATTAAATAATAGGGATGAAAACAAATAAATTTCTAAGAATGTAAATGTTCTAAGATTGGAGGTTAAATAATGTCACAAACACGAGAAGCAGTTGATACAATAAAAGGATATTATTATCAATTTGATTATTTTATCTTAAAATTATTAGATGAAGATAATAAAGAAGCATTAATATGTATAGAAGGAATGGAAGATATTGATATCGAAAATGTGGACTTAAAGAAGTCTATTCAATGCAAATATTATGCAAAAACAGAGTATAATCATTCTATTTTGAAAAAGCCTATAAGACTAATGTTAGAACATTATATTAGTAATAAGAAATCTAATTTAAAGTACTATATATATGGATATTATAAGTCAGGACAAAATAAATTGACGAATGATATTGATATTAGTTTTTTAAAAGAGAAATTTCTAACTTATACTGAAAATGGAAAAAATCACAAAGTTTTTGAAGAATTAAAAATAAGTGATAGTGAGTTAGAGGAATTTTTACTATCGCTAAGCATTGATATAAATGCAATGAGTTATGAAGAACAAGAGAAGACAATATTAACAAAGATGAAAAAAATTTTTAATTGTGATGATAACTTAGCAAATTACTATTATAGTAATGCTTTGAGTATTGTAAAAGAATTATCAACTAAGTCTAATATAAATGATAGGAAAATTAATCCTAACCAATTTTTAAAAAGAATAAAAGAGACAAAAGATAAAGTTTTTAATAGCTTATTTATATATAAAAAAGGAATAGAACAATATTGTAAATTTATAAAAGAAGAGTATTTTTCACCATTTAATATATCACCTTATGAAAGAATTTTTTTAATAGAATGTGATGAAATAATAAGCGATGTGGAAATAAAATCATTAATATATGAAATTAGTAAAAAATGGGGAAATATCTCACAAAGAAATGATAAACCATATTGTCCATATATTCTATTATATAACATAAATGAAAATAGGTTAAAGAAAATAAAAACAGCAATGCAATTAGAAGGACATATTTTTTCTGATGGATATGATTTTAAAGATGCAGACTTTTACATAAACTCTATATTAAAACAAGCTAATTATAAAAATAGAATAGAGTTCAAAATTATTAATAATATTAATGAATTGAGTGAAATAATAAAGAAGATAGATAAAACAAAAGAAATATACCAGTTCTATAGAGAACCTCTTTTTTATAAAAATGATAAAGAACAACATAGAACAATTAAGATAACAAGAACAGAAGACATAATAAATATGATTTAGATGAGGAGAAAAATATATATGGAAGAAAAAATTAATGCGGAAGTAGTAGGAGTATTTCCCAATAAGATAAAAATATCAGTAGATAATTTAGAAGATTTTTCATTAGCAAATGAAAGTTTGAAGGTAGGATCTTATTTAAGAGTATTAGACAATGAGAATGCTGTACTTATAGCAATAATAGAAAATTTCTCAATCGAAGTAAAAGAGGATATGAGAAAAAAATATATTATTGAAGCAAACCCATTAGGAATGATTATAAATAATAAATTCCAAAGAGGGGGAGATACTATTGCAATACCACCTAAGAAAGTAGAGCCAGCTAAAAAAGAAGAAATAGAAAAAATATTTATGGAATCTATTATTGATGATAAAAAATTCGTTTTTTCAAAATTATCTTCTGATAATGAAATAAATGTACCTGTTGATGGAAATAAATTTTTTAATAAACATATTGCAATAGTTGGTTCTACTGGTTCAGGAAAATCACATACTGTGGCAAAAATAATTCAAACAGCAGTAAATAGCAAAGAAGGTACATATGAAGGACTAAATAATTCACATATAGTGATATTTGATATACATTCTGAATATAAAGCTGCTTTTCCTAATGCAAACAATATTGATATAGATAATCTGATTTTACCATATTGGCTTTTAAATAGTGATGAATTACAAGAGTTATTTATTGATACGGAGGCAAATGATCACAATCAACGTAATGTATTTAAGGAGGCAGTTGTAACAAATAGAAAACAATATTTTACTGGTACTGATGAAAAAAGAGATAAAATTCATTTTGATTCACCATTATTTTTTGAAATAAATGATATTCTAAAGATTGCAAAAGATAAAAATGAAGAAATGGTTCCAGGACGCAATGGTGAAAAAGCAGGACCACTAAATGGGAAACTTTCTAATTTTGTAAGTAGACTAGAAAATAAGATTAATGATAAAAGATTAGAATTTTTATTAGGTCAAAAGTCTAAAGAGATAACTTTTGAAGAAACTTTAAAGCAATTGATTAGCTATGATAGTAATAAATCCAATGTAACTATTATAGACTTAAGTGGAATTCCGTTTGAAGTATTAAGTATAACAGTTTCATTGATATCAAGAATTTTATTTGAATATGGTTATTATTATAAGAGACTTAGATGTAAAACAGATGTAGAAGAAAAAATAAATAATGATGTGCCAATATTATTAGTATATGAAGAAGCACATAAATATGCACCTAATAGTGACCTTTCAAAATATAGAGCTTCTAGACAATCCATTGAAAGAATTGCTAAAGAAGGAAGAAAATACGGTATATCAATGTTACTTGCAAGTCAAAGACCTTCTGAAATATCTGAAACTATATTTTCACAATGTAATAATTTTATAGCAATGAGATTAACTAATCCTACAGATCAGAACTATGTAAAAAGATTATTACCAGATACATTTGGAGGTTTGATAGATAAAATGCCTACATTAAAGGCAGGAGAAAGTTTGTTGATAGGAGATTCAGTTGTAATACCATCGATAGTACAGATTGATGAATGTGAGGATAAACCTTCTTCAAATGATATACCATATTTTGAATTATGGAAAGAAAAATGGAAGGAATTAAATATAGGAGCAATAAAAGAAGAATGGTATAATTAAGTATTAAATACTTATAGAGTAAGGAGAAATTTAAAATGAATAGAGAAATAATAATTATAACAGGTGGAGCAAGTGGACTAGGATTAGAGCTAGTTAAACAATTTATTGAAAAAGATTATTTTGTATGTAACATAGATAGAGATTTAAAGAAAATGAAAATATTAGCTAATACATATAAAGATAACTACAAAGGTTTTATAGGAGATATTTCTGATAGTAACTTTGTTAAAGATGCTATTAATGAAATATCAAATTTAGGAAATATAAAAATATTAATTAATAATGCAGGAGAGCCATCATTTAAGCTACCTACAAAATATGAAAAAGAAGATATAGATAAATGCTTTAAAGGTTTGCAGGGTATGATTTTGTTTTCAGCAGAAGTTTTAAAAGTAAAAGAAGAAAAAGACTTAAAAATAGTAAATATAATGTCATCAGCAGCATTAAGAGGAAACAAACAAGAAGCGGTATATTGTGCTACTAAATGGGGAGAAAGAGGATATACAGAAAGCTTAAAAGTAGCTTATAAAGGTACAAGTGTAAAAGTAATAGGAGTATATCCAGGAGGAATTAATACAGAATTTTATAAAAACAGTAGAGATTATGTATCAGAAGAAAAGCAATCTACATTTATGAAGCCTTGTGATGTTGCTAAAACAATTATAGATAATGTTACAAATGATACTAATTTAACAATTGCGGATATTATAATTGAAAGAAATTAGAAAGGGATAGATATGGAAAAGTTAAACATATTAGGAACAGGTCATGCAATGACATTAGATTGTTATAATACTTGCTTTGCATTAGAAAATAATGAAGGAGAACATATATTAGTAGATACAGGTGGAGGACTACAAATAATAAAACAATTAAGGGATGCAAACATAGATTTTAGAAAAATACATAACATTATTTTATCACATAAGCATACAGACTATATACTAGGAATGTTTTGGATTATCAGATATGCACAAAAGTTTTTTGACAATAATAATTATGATGGAAATCTAAATGTTTATATGCATAAAGAATTAGAAAAATAATGTTTGAAGTACTACCACAAAAATTTACAAAACTTATTGATAACAGAATTATTTTTAATATAGTAGAAGATAAAGAAGAAATAAAAATATTAAATTATAATATTAAATTTTTAGATGTTCAAGCAAAAAAAGATAGACAATTTGGATTTAAAACAATATTAGAAAATGGAAAAAAGCTTGTATTTTTAGGTGATGAAACATTTGATGAAAAATTAAGAGATGAAGTAGAAAATGCAGATTGGCTATTACATGAGGCAATGTGTATGGATTCAGAGGCAGATATATTTAAGCCATACGAAAAAATGCATTCTACTGTAAAAACAGCATCAGAAATAGGGGCGAGTTTAAATGTTAAAAATTTAGTATTATATCATGCAAGTGATAACGATTTAGAAAACAGAAAGAGATTATATACAGAAGAGGCAAAACAATATTTTAATGGAAATATATATGTACCAGATGATTTAGATGTCATTGAATTATAGAAAAGAGGAGAAAATAATGGTAATTATAGCAGGTTGTGTTATATAAGAGATAATAAGATATTAATGGTAAAAGAGGCTAAAAAGAAATGTTATGGACAATGGAATTTTCCAGCAGGACATGTAGATGAACATGAGCTAATTACATAAGCAGCAATAAGAGAAACACATGAAGAAACTGGTTGTAAAGTAAAACTTACAGGAGTGCTACCTATAAGTTGTGTTGATTTTGAAAATGGAGAAACACATATAATGATAAGATTTACAGCAGACATAGTAGAAGAAAGTATTAAATTTGATACAGAAGAAATACTAGATGTACAATGGTTAGATATAAAAGATGTAAAAAGCATGACAGACAAAGAACTAAGAGGACATGATACAAGTATTCAATTTATAAGAGATTTTGAAGATGGAAAAATATATCAATTAGATATTTTTAATAATACAAAATATATTAGATAAGTATTTAGAGAAACTTTTTCTAAATGTATTGCCAAACCCAAATCTTTATGTTAAATTTGAAACATAGTTAATAGCAAAAAAAATCAAATTGTGGGTACATTTCTTGCAAACTATTGCTATAACTACATTTGAAACGGAAATAAGTAACTTTTTTGCGATAGATTTTTCGAATACGTCCTACGCAGAGGAGCCATAAAAATCAAAAAGAGAAAGAAGATAGTAAAAAGCTATTTTCTTTTTTCTTTTTCTAAAGAAATTATGAGTTTTTCTACTTGATAAATTTATAATTATATAATATTCTGGTAAAATAATTAAGGAAATAAAGTAGGTGAATTAATGAAAGATATATTAACAATAGGAATATTTGCACATGCAAATGCAGGAAAAACAACTATAACTGAAAATCTATTATATGAAACTAATGTTATACAAAACATTGGTAGAGTTGATACAGGTGATACTGTTACAGATTCAATGAAAATTGAAAAAGAGAGAGGAATTACTATAAGATCATCTTTAGTTTCATTTGAAGTTAACGGAAAAAGGGTACAATTAATCGATACTCCAGGTCATGTTGATTTTTCAGCAGAAGTAGAAAGGGCAATAAATGTGTTAGATGGAGCTATTCTTGTTATATCAGGAGTTGAAGGTGTAGAAGCACAAACATATACTATATGGAAAGCATTAAGACAAAAAAATATACCTACAATTTTCTTTATTAATAAAATGGATAGACAAGGGGCAGATTTTGAAAGAACATTAAAAGAATTAAAAGAAAAATTAAATACTGATGTAATACCTCTTGAAGATATTATAAAAGAAAATGATTTGAAGATATCATTTAAAGAATTATCAACAGAAAAACTAATAGAATTTTTACCTGATATAGAAGAAACAGATGAATTAATTGAAAGTTATTTAAAAGAGCAAAAAGGTGTTACAAAAGAAGAGATTTTAGAAAGAATTAAAAAACTATCAAAAGAATCAAAAATATTTCCAGTTATTGGAGGAAGTGCTTTAAAAAATAGTGGTGTAAAAAATTTAGTAAAATGTATAGGAGAATATTTTCCTAAAGCAAATAGAACACCAGAAAATAAATTTTCTGCATATGTTTATACTGTTAGAGTAGATGATGGGCAGAAAAAGATATATATAAAAGTACTTGATGGTGAATTATCAAATAGAGATAATGTGAAATTAGATGAAGAAAATCAATCTAAAGTTAATGGAATATATATTGCAGATGGTGACAAGATTGTTCCAACATATAGTATTTCTAGTGGTGAAATAGGAATTATCACAGGAATAGATGCAAAATGCGGACAATTAATAGGGGAGCAAGATAAAAAAGAAAATTATATTAAAATTGTAAAACCATTAATTAATATGGAAGTAAGTACAAATGAAAAAAAAGATATAGTCAGATTAGTTGATGCATTAAATATATTAAATGATGAGGATCCATATCTAAATGTAAGATATTCAAAAAGTACAAAAAAGATATATATTAGTTTAATGGGAGAAGTTCAAGCACAAATTATTAGTTCAATGTTAAAAGATAGGTTTGGATTAGATGCAAGGTTATCTGATCCAGTAATAATTCATAAAGAAACTCCATCAATGGAAGCTGTAGGAGAAGCATATTATACAAGAGTTTCTGGACTAAAATTAGGAGTGAAACCACTACCAAAAGGAAGTGGTTTAGTATATAATCAAAGTTATCAACAGATTTCTTACATAAAAAATATCAGAGACAGACAGAAAGATTAGTAATTAAGTATGCTAAACAAGGTGTATATGGATGGGAAGTTACTGATGCTGAAATAGATTTATTAGATGGTAGATTTGATTCTATGGGATCAGAGCCAAAGCACTTTAATATTGCGATTCCACTTGCTTTAATGAGAGCACTTAAAAACTCAAATCCTAAAATATTGGAGCCAATAAGTGATTTTTCTATTGTTATTCCAAAAGATGATACAAGTAATGTAATAAATTTATTATCCACTAAAAATAGTGTAATTTCAACTACAACTGAAAGAGATGGATATGTAACAATTGAAGGTAATGCACCGATGGAATTAATGTTAAATTTTCCAATTGAATTAAATAAAATTACATCTGGAAGAGGGATATATAATCAGATAGTTAATAAATACGAATTATCAAGAAATCAAAAATTAGAGACTAAATTTATAGGACCAGATCCAAGAAATGAAGTTCCTTTTGTAATAGGAGATATGAGTGCAAGTTTAGATTACTTGGATCCTATAAAAAGTAAAAAGAAAAAAGTAAGTAAATCAAAATTTAAGAGAGAAAGAAGAGAAAAAGAATTTAAGGAGAAAAATAGTGAATAAAGACGTATTTAAATATTTTGAGGAAATATTAAAGATTCCAAGAGAATCTGGAAAAGAAGAAAAAATTGCTAAGTATTTAGCTAGTTTTGCTAAACAAAATGATATTGAGTATAAAATTGGAAAATATAACACAATATTTTTAAGAAAAGATAATAATCAAGGAAAAACAATAATATTACAAGCCCATTCAGATATGGTATGTGTATCAAATGATAATTATGATTTTGATAATAAAGGAATACCATATTATATAGATGGAGATTATTATAAATCAAAAAATACATCATTAGGTGCAGATGATGGTATTGGAATTGCTATTATATTGGCTATTTTGAAAGAAAATGAAAATATGCCTAATATTGAAGTAATGATAACTACACAAGAAGAGACAACAATGTTAGGTGCTAATAATTTTGATTATTCACTATTAACAGGAAAAACGTTAATTAGCTTAGATGGGATTAAAGAAGCGGATATTGAAGCTTCAAGTACTGGAATGTGCTCAATAACTATATCTAAAAAAGTAGAATTTAAGGAAAATAATGAAAATGGCTATAAATTATCAGTGAAAGGCTTGATGGGAGGACATTCTGGTGATGATATTAGTAAAAATAGATGTAATGCAATTAAACTAATAATGAAAATATTAAAAGAAATAGATTGTTCAGAAATAATATCAATTGATATAGGAAAAAGAGATAATGTTATACCAAGTGAAGGAGAAGTGAGATTCTTATCAAAACATAATTTGAATTATATAGATAATAAAATTAAAAATATAGATTTAAGTTTATACAATGATGGTACTAACTTTAGATATGATATTGAACAGATAAAGGAAAATAAAGTTATAATGGAAAGTAAAGATATTATTAATTTGATACATCAAATGAAAGATGGATTAATAGAAAAATATGAAGAAGATGGTTTTCCATTATTATCATCAAATATTGGAAAAGTATTAATAGAAAATAATGAAGTGGTTATAAAATATAGTATTAGAAGTTCAGATAAATTAAAAGAAAGAAGTTTATTAGATGAAGTATATAAATTATGTAATAAATATGGATTTGAATTTAAAATTGATGCAGAAAAGCCATTTTTTCCATTTAAAAAATCTTCTAATATTAGAAGATTATTAGAAAGTTCATATAAAAAGTTATATGGAAAAAATACAATTATAAAAAAAGTTCATGCTTGTATGGAATGTGGAATAATATCAAATAATATAAAAGACTTAGATATATGTACTATTGCACCTGATATTGAAAATTGCCATTCAATAAATGAACAACTAAGTATATCATCAACTAAAAGAGTGTATGAGTGGCTTAAATATACTCTAGTTAAATATAATCAAAATATTGATAATTAAAATAATAAAAAATTAAACAAATAAAAAGTATTATAGATATTTTTATAATACTTTTATTAATTTAATAATATGATATTTTTACTTTTTTAATTTTAATTCTAATTTCTTTTGTTCACTTAATATTTGGATAAGATATTCATTTAGTTTATTTAGATCATTTGAATATTTATGATTTTGAATCTGATTTTTCTTATATTCATTTATTAAAGTCTGTATGTAATATAATTTTTTATGACATAATAATGATAATTTTTCTATACTAACATTATTAATAATAAAATCAGTATTATTGATTATATTATCATCTTTGTTTATATCAATAAGATAATTAATAAGTTTTTGTTTTTTAGAAATTATTTTTAATTTTTCTTCTAGTTTATTCAAATCAATAATTACCTCCATTTAGATGTATATATATTAAGTTAATATTTCTTATATTATAAAAGTATCTAAAATTAAAAATATCATTATAATAATGTTAATTAGTTGATAATGACTTTTTATTTTCTGTTTTATTTGTTTTAGTATTTTCATTTTTTTTAACAATTATATCTCCAGGATCACATTCTAAAATATTACATAACTTTTCTAATGTATCAAAACGAATACCAGTTGTTTCATTATTCATTAAGTGAGATAATGCTTGATAATTTCCAGACATATTTTTGATTAGCCAATATTTTGTTTTCTCTTTTTCTTGTAAAATTTCTTTTAATCTAATATAAATCACCTTTATCACCTCCTAATAGATATTTTAGAGCAAACTTAAGTTTATTTTAACTATAGTATATTAGACTTACATTAATAACAGCTAATTTAGAAATAAGTATATTAGAGTAATATATTTTAAGTCAGTTTATAATTAAAAAACTAATTGATATTTATCTAGATTTAATTTAAAATGTATTTAAAAATAAGTATTAGTATAAAATTAATTATTGAGGTGAAAGATGGAAGAAAAAATTTATATTGATAGTACTGATAATATTAAATTATGTGCATTAATATCAAATGTTTCGAAAGAAAAAATAGTATTACTTTGTCATGGGATTAAAGCAGATAAAGATGAAAGAGGAAGTTTTAAGTTACTTGCAAGAGAAATTCAAAAACAAGGATATAGTACTATTAGAATTGATTTTAGAGCACATGGTGAATCAACAGGGATCGATTATGAAATGTCTATTTCAAAAGAAATAGAAGATATAGAATCTGTACTTAAATTTCTAGATAGAAAAAATTATAAAGAGATAATAATATTAGGTGCAAGCTTTGGAGCTAGTATTGTTTCACTAGTAGATTATTCAAAATTTAATCAAGTTAAAGCATTAATTTTTTGGTATGGAGCTTTAGAATATGAGGTAGCAAAAATATTTTCAAAAATAAATCAAGAAATTGCTCTAAGAGATGGCTTTTATATTTCTTATAATAAGAATGGAAGATTATTTAGGTTAGGAAATACATTATTTAAAGAAATTAATGAATATAGTCCTAAAGATAATATTCAAAAGATTAATCTTCCTAAATTATTTATACATGGTTTAAAAGATGAAACAATACCTTATAGTGTTTCAGTAGATGTGTGTAACAAATCTATAAATTCAAAATTAGAATTAATTGAAAATGGAAATCATACATTTGATAATGATGAAGAATCATTAAAAAAGGCTATTAATAAAACACTTGATTTTATAAAAGAAATATTTGATAAATAGAAACTAGATATAAAATTTAAGATAAATGAAGATATTAGGAGATAATAATTCATTTATAGAGATAGGAGTACAGAAGATGAATAATAAATATGAAAAAGCATATACAGAAGTTTTAGAAATAATAAGTCATTTTTCAAATGAAGAATATTCTAAGATTCCTGAAGAAAAAATAAATTTTTATAAGCAAAATCAAGATAAGAATTATAAGTATTCAATAGATCCAGAAAAAGATTTATCTAAGCAATATATTTCAGAAGAGGCAAATGCAATATTAGTATCATTATTTAGAGATTATTTTGCAACAGAAAGGCAAAAAGAAGTACTTAAAAATTTACTAAATCAAAATCAAGCAAAATTAGAAGAAAAAAAGAGAGAAAAGTATAGTACAGATGTATTTAAAAAAGAAGAGATACAAAAAAGAGAAGAGGATATAAAAAAGAAAGAAGAGTATTTACAAGATAATCAATTAATACAATATAAACAAACATTTTTTAGTAAATTTATTGAATTTATAAAAAAAATAATAAATAGAAATAAAGATATATAATAATAAAATTATATTTGATTATTATAGGAGGAAAAAATGAATATTGATATTAAAAAAGTAAAAATTATTGTAACAGTTCCTAGTGAAAATCTTAAAGAAGTAAGGGATGCTATTTGTAATGAAGGAGCAGGAATTATAGGAAATTATTCATATTGTACAATAGCTACAAAATGTATAGGAACTTTTAAACCTTCCTATAATGCTAATCCATATATTGGAGAAAGAAATAAGTTAGAATTTGTAGATGAAGAGAAACTTGAAGTAGTCCGTGATATAGAGTTAGCAAAAAGAGTAATTAATAAATTAAGGCAAATACATCCTTATGAGGAACCAGCAGTGGATATAATTCCTCTTATAGGTGAAGAACAATTATAAAAATAAAAGAGCAGTGTTTTGCTCTTTATTAATTATTATTTAAAAATGTTTTTTCAACATATATTTTATATGCTACTGATTGAATAACGTTTTGAAGTAATATTTCATCATTAGATATACTAGTTGAAAATTCTAATTTATTATGCTTAAAAATTGATTTTACAGAATATTCAAATATATCACAAAATTTATTATAAGAATATTTAATCTTAAAATTAGTAGTTGCAAGTTTTAGTAAATCTGCTACATTACTAATACTATAAACAGACTTTAATATGCAAATTACAAATATTGAAGCTATATGTTCTTTGTTATATTTTTTCTTTTTAGGTGGTGAAATAGCACCTTGTTTTACATAGTTATTTATCATAGTTTTAGTAATGATTTGATTTTCGCCATCTCCAATATATGGAGATAAATAGGTGTCTAATAATGTAACTAATTGGTCTAGATATAAATCCAAATCTGGTAATTCTTCCCATCTAGGAATATGTACATTCTGAAAAATTTCTAATGAAGTAGAGTTTTTCTTATTTTTTTCTTTTTCCTTTTTACTGCTATTATTAGATATTTTATCTATTTCATCAATATTTTCAACGATAGTTTTACTCATATTTCAACACTCCTAACATATTTATAATACCATACAGTCATAATTTAGTCAATTAGTTGACAGGATAGTATGTATATGATAATCTAGTATTAGAGACTAGATGAAAAAGTTTAAGATATATTAAACGAGGGGAAAGTGTATGAAAAAAGTAAAATATAATAAAGCAACAGAATTTTCTAATATTAAAGAAATAATAAATGAATCAATAAAAAAATATAAAAACAATAATGCATTTATAGTAAAACATAAACAAGAAAAAGATATAATATATGAAAATATAACATATGAAAGATTTGGAGATGAATTAAATGCTTTAGGAACAGCTTTAATTAATATGGGATTAAAAAATAAAAAAATAGCTGTAATAGGAGAAAATAGCTATGAATGGATGCTTGTATATTTAAGTGTACTTAATGGTGTAGGGACTATAGTTCCTCTAGATAAAGGTTTACCAGAAACTGAAATTGAAAATTCATTAAAGATAAGTGAATGTGAAGTAATATTTTTTTCAAATAAACATGCTGAAATGATACAAAATATAGTTGAAAAACATCAAACTAATTTAACAAATTTTATTTGTATGGATAAAATAATAGATAGTTTTAAAAATAATAATTTATTGTATATTAAGAATTTAATAGAAAAAGGTAAGGAATTAGTATTAGATGGAGATAAAAGTTATATTAATGCTAAAATAGATAATGATAAAACAAATATATTGTTATTTACATCTGGAACAACTTCTGCATCAAAAGCTGTGGAATTATCACATAGAAATATAGCTTCAAATATATATGCACTTACATCAGCAGAAAAGCTATATTCAACAGATGTAAATATTGCACTTTTACCATTTCATCATACATTTGGTTCAACTGGATTAATATTTTTCTTAAGTTTAGGGATGACAAATGTATTTTGTGATGGGCTAAGACATATACAAGAAAACTTAAAAGAATATAAAGTAACAACATTTGTAGGTGTTCCACTTATAATTGAATCAATGTATAAGAAAATTGTGACTACAATAGAAAAGCAAGGAAAAACAAAAAAACTAAAATTAGGATTACTTATAACTAAAATATTAATGAAATTTAAAATTGATATAAGAAGAAAAGTATTTAAAGAAATAATCAATAATTTAGGTGGAAACATCAGATTTATAATAAGTGGCGCCTCAGGAATTGATAGAAAAGTTGCAGAAGCATTTAATGATTTTGGGATATTAACAGTTCAAGGATATGGACTAACAGAGACATCACCAGTATTATTTGCAGAAAATGAACAATGTATTAAATATGGTTCAGTAGGACTTTCAATGAGAAATGTTGATGCAAAAATAGATAATCCAAATGAAGATGGAATAGGAGAGATAATAGTAAAAGGACCAAATATAATGAAAGGATACTACAAAAATGATAATGAAACAAAAAAAGTACTAAAGGAAAATTGGTTCTATACAGGAGATTTAGGATATATAGATAAAGATGGATATTTATTTATAACAGGGAGAAAGAAAAATGTTATAGTAATGAAAAATGGAAAAAATGTTTATCCAGAGGAGATTGAACAATTAGTTAGTAATTTGCCATATGTTTCTGAAAGTATGGTATTTAGTAAAGAAAGAAGTAATGAGATTTTACTATCAGTAAAAATTGTATACAATAAAGATTATATATATAATAAATATTCATTAGAAAATGAAGAAGAGATAAAAGAGATGATATGGGAAGATATTAAAAATATAAATAAAGGACTTCCAAATTATAAACATATTAAAAACTTAATTATTACAGATGAGCCAATGATAAAAACAACTACCGCTAAGATAAAAAGATATGAAGAAATGAAAAAAGAAAAAGTTTAAAATTTGAAAAGAAAGATATTTAGCATGTCTTTCTTTTTTCTATATATAAGTAATATAATTGACAAAGATATAATGCACAATATATAATTTAAATACTAAAGGAGGCTTTAGTTATGTCAGAGTTAAAAAATAAGCTAATAAATATTATAGTAATAAAAAGAGATGGAAAAAAGGTTGGATTTAATGAATCTAAGATTGCTGTTGCAATAAAAAAAGGATTTGATAGCTTAAAAAATGAAAATAATGATAAATATCAAGAAAAAGATATAAATAAAGTATATAATCTTGTAATTCAAAAAATTATTGATACTGAAAAAGATAAAATAAAGATTGAAGAAATACAAGATATGATTGAAGAAGTTTTAAGAAATAATAAATACATAGATGTATATGAGTCTTTTTCAACATATAGAGAAAGAAGAAATCAATCAAGAAAATTATTTTTTGATGAGAAAAAACAACATACTTTTTTAAAAGCAATTGAAAATCTTAGTACAGACACTTCTGCAGAAAATGAAGTTCCAGAATCGATAACAACATCTATGGGAGCAATGCTTAAATATGGACAAGCTGTATCTAAAGAAGTATCAAAATCATATTTTTTAAAAAGAAAAGTTGCAGATGCTTATGAATGTGGAGAAATTTATATTCATGATTTAGATTATTTACCAATGGGAACTACTAATTGTTGCCATATAGACTTAAATAAATTGTTTAATGATGGTTTTTCCACAGGAAGGGGTTTTTTAAGGGAGCCAAATAATATAATGACATATGCTATATTGACTTCAATTGCAATTTTAACAAATCAGAATGATCAATATGGAGAGCAATCAATACCAGTACTAGATTATTATTTTGCTCGGTGGAATAGTAAAGACATTTAAAAAGGAATTTAAACAAACTGTAAATGATTTTTTAGACTATACTGATTTTGGGATATTTGCAGCAGTAAATGGAATGGAAAGGGAAATAGAAAAAATAACAAGTATAGATTTTGATATTTCGATTTTTGATACATATTGTAGAGAATCACAGCAACTTAAAAGACTATTTAGAATAGCGTATAAAAAGGCATTAGATAAAACAGATAAAATGACTTATCAGGCAATGGAAGCATTAATACATAATCTAAATACAATGAAATCTAGAGCAGGGGCGGAAGTTCCATATTCTACAGTAAATCTTGGGACAGATACTTCAAATGAAGGAAGAATGGTAATAAGAAATTATTTAAAAGCTTTAGATGCAGGGATAGGAAATAATGAGATTCCTGAATTCCCAAAGACAATATTTAAGGTAAAAGAAGGGATAAATTATAATAAAGAAGATGTAAATTATGATTTATTAAAATTAGCATGTGATATTGATTCTAGACATCAGATAATTTCGTTTTCTTTTTTAGATACAGAATTTAATAATAAAAGATATGATAAGTCCGATTATAATACAGAAATTGCATATATGGGTTCTTCAATAAGAGTGTATGAAAATGTAGTAGATGATATGAAAGAGACATCAGTATCTAGAGGAAATTTAATGATGACAAGTATAAATTTACCAAGAATAGGTGTAAAAAATGGTATTAAGATCAATGGTAAAGCTGATATAG
The DNA here is from genome assembly GCA_947569365.1 of uncultured Clostridium sp. Classification (GTDB taxonomy): domain Bacteria; phylum Bacillota; class Clostridia; order TANB77; family CAG-508; genus UMGS1994. The sequence goes on from CANOSM010000009.1 coordinate 27,986, forward strand.
AAGGATTTTTCAAAGAACTTGATGAAAAACTTGAAATAGTAAAAGAAGAATTATTAGATAGATTTCAAAAACAGGAAGATAAGAGAGTATATAATTTTCCATTTCTTATAGGACAGGGAATATGGATGGATAGTGAAAAGTTAAAGCCATATGATAGACTTCGTAGAGTAAATAAACATGGTACATTATCTATTGGAATATTAGGACTTTCTGAGTGTCTAGTTGCTCTTACAGGACAACATCATGGAGAAAATGTAAGTAGTCAAAAATTAGGATTACAGATAATTAGACATATAAGAGAAAAAACTGATGAATTTTCTAAAAAGTATAATTTAAATTTTAATGTTTATGCAGTTAGAAAAAAAGAAGTGTTAGAAAATTTTATGGTTTTAGATAAATTGATTTTTGGAAAAGTAAAAGGAGTGACTGATAAAAAATATTATACAAATGGATTTGATGTACCAGAAAATTATAATATATCAATAGATGATAAAATAAATATTGAATCAAAGTATCATAAACTAACAAATGGTGGTCATTTGTTAGTAGTAGATATGGGGATAAAATCTAAAGAGAATCCAGATAAATATGAGAAAATGATAAGAAAGATGAAAGAAGCGGGGATAGGTCTTGGAAAGATGATTATAAAATAAAAAATATCTATAATATTTATTAGGAGAAAAAATAATGGAAGATAATAGTATAAACTTTACATTTAGACTTTTGAATAAGAAAAAAATTGCTTTAGGTTTATTTATAGAAGCGTTTTTAGATTTTATTTATTATGCAATACCATATACATTTGCTCTATTTTTAACTATGCCTTTTACATTAAAAAAGGCTATAATAGTTGTTTCTATATTTATATTTTCTAAATCTGTTAGATGTTTTATTTTATGGTTTGAGAGAAAAGTAATGGATAATTATTTATATGAATATTCAAATATTCAATATGTAGAATATTATAAAAGGTTGACTAAAGTGCCAGTTGAAACCTTGGCAAAATATCAAACAGGATATTTAGAGAACATAATAGAAAAGATTTCTGAATTAGTAAAAAAAATATTGAGTGCAGAGTATATTGGAATTATACTATCTTTTGGATTTTTCTTTTATACAGTGTTTAATCAATCAAAAATATTATTTTTTATATCTTTATTATTAAGTGTATTATGTGTAATAGTGAGTGTGTATGTTTTAAAAAAATCTAATAAACATGTTGAAGACTTATATAATGAAGAATATGAATACTCATCTATATACCAAGATTTTATAAGTAATATAAAAACAGTAAAAGCATTAAATGATAATAAATATTTTGAAGGGATTATTTCAAAGAAAGGAAATGAGTGTTACAAAAAACAAAATAAATATGTACAATGTTATTCATTAGAAGAATTTATTAGAAATATTTTAATAGTTATACCATTTGCACTTGCCATTATAAAGGCAGTTATTGACTTATCTAATGGAATTGATACCTTAGGAATAATAACATTTTATATTTCAATTTATTTAGAAATGGAATTTATATTTGATAATTTATCAGGAACAATAGTTAGTTGTTTTGAATTAAAAGCGCTAAGAAAAAAATGTATAGAGTTATTTAGTAAATTAGATAATAGAAAGATTATAAGCAAATTTGAGAAAATAGAACTAAATAATATAGTTTTAAAATATAATGAATCGAGTTTCAATATTACTGTTCCTAATATGATTATAAAAGTAGGAGATAAAATATCAATTACAGGTAAATCTGGTCAAGGTAAAACATCTATAATAAACCTTATATTAGGAAATATAAGTACATATAATGGAGAGATAAAAATAAATGACGAAGATTTAAAAAATATAAGATTGGATATAGGAGTAGTAAGTCAAGAAATTGAACTATTTAACATGACTATAAAGGATAATTTATGTTTAGATAAAGAGTTATCAGATAAAGATATAATTAGTTATTTAAAAGAATTAGAATTAGATGAAATTTTAATGTTTGAGAATGGTATATATACAATTGTCGGAGAAAAAGGATTAAAACTTTCAACAGGGCAAAAGAGAAGAATAAATATATTAAGAAGTTATTTGATGAATAAAAATATTTATATTTTAGATGAACCAACTTCTAATTTAGATAAACATACTGAGGAAATAGTTGTAAATTTTATATTAAAGTATTTTAGAGATAAGACTTTGATTATTGCTACTCATAATGATAAGATAAATGAAATATGTAATAAATTTTATCATTTTGAAAATCATAATTTAAGTATTAATTATGTACAAAATTAATACTATTATAAGAAAATAAAAGAGATAAGTTGTAAAAAAATTAAAAAATAAATTTATTTGAAATTTTTTATACAATGTAATTAATTATTTATACTTTAACATAATTTATATATTTTATAAATATTATATATAAATAAAAGGAGTATAAATATGAATAAAGAGATGATATGTTTATTAATTATTTTGTTGTTATTTTTAATAGGAGGATTATTTATATATAAAAATAAGTTACATAAAAAACAAAATAGAAATATAGAAGAAAATTTTGTGAGTAAAGTGGATAATATTAAAAAAACGGAAATTAAAATATTAAAAGAGGATAAGAAAAAAGAGGAAGTGTTTACAAGTAGCAAAATTCCAAAAAGTGTTTTAAGAAAGATGATAGGAAATTCGGTACCAGACAAAGATAAAGTGGATATAGAAAAACTAGCATATTTAAAAATAACTTATTGGGGATTTGATGAAAAGATACATATAGGAGAAATGATAGTTAATAAAAATGTAGCACAAGAGGTATTAGATATTTTTAAAGAAGTTTATTATAAGAAATATCCTATTGAAAAGATGAAGTTAATTGATGAATATGATGCAAATGATGAAAAGTCTATGACTGATAATAATACATCAGCTTTTTGTTATAGAACTATTGCTAACACAAATAAATTATCTAATCATTCTTTAGGAAAAGCAATAGATATAAATCCATTATATAATCCATATATTGTTGGAACTTATATTTCACCTACAAATGGTAAAAAATATGAAGATAGAAGTATTGTTAGAAAAGGTACTATAAGAAAAGGAGATGATCTTTATAATGCTTTTATAAAAAGAGGATGGACGTGGGGAGGAAATTGGAGTATAAAAAAAGACTATCAACATTTTGAAAAAAGGTAATTGGATTAATTTATAAATATTATATTGGATAAAATAATAATAACATTTATACCTATAAAGATTAGTACTTACAACGGTTACAGTATCTTACTGTAAAATATTAAATTGCACACATTGATTTTCAATATTAATAATTTAATGAAGCAGACATCGTAGTTATCTACAACTTTTCTCTCTTAACTTTTGTAAGTATATTTATGTAGACATGAAAAGATTTTTAAACAAAAAGGTTAACGAAAATATATATTTAGAATTTGAAGAATATATTAGAAATGGTGGATTTCCAAAGTCTTTATATTATGATAATTATGATGAGAAAATAACTTATACTTCTAGTGTTATAAATCAAATATTCGATAAAGATATAAAAACAAGTAATAAAATAAAAGATAAAGCGTTATTTGAAATAATAGAAAAATTTGTTATAAATAATTTTGGAGCAGTTATATCTATCAAAAAATATACAACTATCTTAAAGATGAATTAAAGGTTAATGTAGATAGAAGAACTATAAAAAGATATTTAAATATTTTGGAAAAGGCTAAAATAATATATTCTTGTGAATTGTTTGATATAAAATCAAAATCAGTTTTAAAAGGAGAGAAAAAATATTATTTAGCTGATTTAAGTATTTACTATTCACAAAATACTGACAACAGAATAAACTATGGACCAGTTCTTGAAAATGTAATGTATTCTTATTTAAAAAGTAAGAATTATAAGATTTCTGTAGGTTATATTGGAAAATTTGAATGTGATTTTATTGCAAGAGCAAATTATGATGATTACTACTATATTCAAGTTTCTAAAGATATTAGTAATAAAGAAACTGAAGAAAGAGAATATAGACCATTTTATATGATTAAAGAACTATACCATAGATATATATATTTACTATGGATATGTTACTTCAAAAACGAGATGGTATAAATCATGTGAATATTGTTGATTTTATTTACAACTATAAAAATTTATAAAAAATTTATGGAGATATGAGAATGAAACCATATATGTAAGATTAGTTTTTTCTAATTTCTTAATACGTCCATTGATAAAAGTAGGAGTTACTTTTTGAAAACTCACATATAAATTCAAGTCGTTGTTTTAGGCATTCCTTAAATTGTAGTTCTTGTTTAATTATCTTAATTTCAAATACAATCCTTCATTTTTTAGATAAAGGCATTAAAAAAATCAACGTTTACAGTTGATTTTTTCAATACTTTCGTCTGGTGCGACGATTTTACTTAATGGAGCCACTAGGCGGAATCGAACCGCCGACCTACAGGTTACGAATCTGTTGCTCTACCAACTGAGCTATAGTGGCATATAAATATTTTTAATCTATTTTTGTATTTTATCACAATAGTAAAATAATAAACAATACTTTTATGATTATTTTTATATAAAGCTATTTTATTATTTAGTAATTACATGTATAATCAAGATAAGAGGTTTGTAATTATGAAAAAAGTATTAAAAATATTTATAATAGTATTAGCAATTTTATGTACAATAGTAGGAATATTTATATTATCAGGATTTTCCCAATATAAATCTGCAACTAAAGATGATGCTATAAAAAAAGCTTTTAGTGATATAAAATCTAAAGAATCTTATATTACATTAGAAAAGCTTCCAGAGGATTTTTTAAATGCTGTTGTTTCAATAGAAGATAATAGATATTATAAACATTCAGCTATAGATATTAAATCAATTTTTAGAGCTATAATAGTAAATATTAATGATAGAGAATTTACAGAAGGTGGAAGTACTATTACACAACAAGTTGCTAAGAATACATTTTTTACACAAGAAAAGAAATTAACCAGAAAAGTTGCGGAAGTATTTACTGCTTTTGATATCGAAGAAGCATATTCGAAAAAAGAAATTTTAGAAATATATGTTAATATAAATTATTATGGTAGTGGATATTATGGTATTTATGATGCATGTAAAGGATACTTGAATAAAGAACCAAAAGATATGACTCTTGCTGAATGTGCACTTCTTGCTGGTATTCCAAATGCTCCAAGCGTTTATTCTCCAAATAAAAATAAAGAGTTATCAATAAAAAGGCAGAAAATAGTTCTAAAGTCAATGTTAGAGAATGGATATATTACTAAAGAAGACTATGAGGATGCTATGAAAGAAATCGATAAAAAATCCGCACAGACAATAATAATTAGAAAAAATATTGGGGAAATGAAAGATATATGTTTATATTTTAGAGATATCAAAGAATTTGTAAAAAAGTGGAGTTGGATATAATAGTGATTAAATCAAAAATAAAAAAACAATTTAAATGTAATAAAAATAAATTATGGAATATTATTACAAACAATAATAATTATTCTTGGAGAAGTGATTTATCTAAAATAGAAATTATTGATGAAACTCATTTTATAGAATATGATAAAAATAATTTTCCTACATATTTTACAATAACATCAAAAGAATATTTAAAGGAATATACATTTAATATAGAAAATACTAATATAAAAGGAAGATGGATAGGATTATTTAAAGATATTTCAAAAGATACTATTGAACTAGACTTTACAGAAGAAGTAGAAGTTAATAATTTTATTATGAAATTATTGGCTAAAACATATTTCAAAGTTAATCAAAATAGATATATGAAAGATTTAGAAAAAGAATTAAATAAAAGATAATAGGCTAGGATAAATTGCATCCTAGCCTTTGCTGTTTAAAGGTTTCTTTAATTAAACTACATGATAGAATCTAAAATATACTTAATTCCTTCAGAATTATATAAAAGCTCATAATCTGCTTTTTCAAATAAAAGCTTAAGAATTAAACTAACATATGCTTTAGCAGATTCAAAATCTTCCTGTGAATCAAAATACATTATAGCATCATCTGGTATCATATCTGAATAATTCTCTTTACAATTTACAACTTTATCCACATGTTTTTTATAGGATAGCGTACTTGCATCATATTGGCTACATACTAATACTCCTTTATTAATTTTCCTTGAAAGAGAACAAACTGTAGCAGTAGAATGTACTATGATATAATGCTTTTTTTCTGTTAGTGATTTTTTTGCTGATTCAAACATATAACGCTTTTGGGATATATCATTTATAGTCTTTTGATGAATATACAATATATCATTATAGTTTTCTTTAGCTATTGAAACTGCTTTTAGTGCATTTGATAAAGTTAATTCAGCATTTATAAGATCTTTAAGAGAATTTTCAAGTTTTTTATCTGTTTGTTTGAATTCTTGCATAGCTTTATTTAAGTCAGATTCATGCTTTTTTACAGGTACATGTATAGAACGTTCTTTGGATATATCATTTATAGTCTTTTGATGAATATATAATATATCCTTATAGTCTTCTTTAGCTCTGGAAGCTGCTTTTAGTGCATTTGATAAAGCTAGTTCAGCATTTATAAGCTCTTTACGAGTATCTTCAAGTTTTTTATCTGTTTGTCTGAATTCTTGCATAGCTTTATTTAAGGCAGATTCATACTCTGTTAAGAAACTTTCTTCAGGTACCTGTGATGTAAAAGAATTAGCCAATTTACTATCAGATTTCCTTGTAAGATATTTACGGGTATCATTAGGAAATCCATTTATAAGTAGCTTATATTCTTTGTGATTATAAGCTTTAGCTAAATCCCGTATAGTTAGTAATTTTTTTACCTCATTGATCATAGTGAAAACCTTCTTTCTATAATATTTTTTATTGACTACTGCCAAGTATCTTTAATTATAACACGTTTAGGATATTTGTTCAATATTATGTAAATAAAAAAGTAAATTTAACATAATATTGAAAATATGGTATAATATTAAATAGATTGCTATTAATAACAAAAACAAAGGAGGTCATATTATTATGGCACATGGAGGACATTCAAGTAGTGGCGGTTGCCATTATCACTCTCATTTTCGGTCAGAAGGTAGTGTAAGTAATCCAAGTATACCAAAGTATAGGTATTATTATTATAAATATGTCGATTGAAAAAAGTACTAATGTAATACTATACGAAATAGAAAAAATATGCTAAAATATAAAATGTTATGTAAGGAGGATAGTATATGGAATACTTAGATATATATGATAAAAATGGATTAAAAACAGGAGAAGGAAGAAAAAGAATTAACACATAAAAATGGACTAATACATAAAACTATTCATTTATGGATATTAAATGATAAAAATGAGTTATTACTGCAAAGAAGAAGTGATGATAATCCTAGATATCCAGGAATGCTTGAAATATCTGTAGCAGGGCATGTTAGGACTGGAGAAGACTCAGTCGAAGCAATTCAAAGAGAGGCTTTTGAAGAGATTGGAATTAGAATAAATCCATATTTTCTAGAATACTTATTCTCATATAAACATCAAAGAATTATGAAAGATATATATATAAATAATGAAATCTCTGATGTATACATATATAGATATAATGTAGATATTAATGAATGTAGCTTTAATGATAAAGCTGTTAGTGAACTAAAATATATTAACTGGGAAAAAGTTGAACAAATGTGGAAAAATAAACATAAAGAGTTAATAGACCATGAAGAACATTATGAAATTTTATTTTGTATGTTAAGAAAATATATAATTAAGAATCAAAAAATATAAAATAATAAAAACGACTTACAGAATTTTAACATTGAAAGTCGTTTTTCTATTCTATATTTCTATTTTTTCTTCTTCTAATTTCTTTCTAGATACATTATTTTTATTTTCATATTTTCTGTAGTTTATCTTAGTACAAATTAATTCATATAAGCTTGAACACATCTGACCAATAATAGTACAAAAAGGTGTTGGAGCAAAAGCTACAATAGTTCTAATTATATAAGCGACTATTGAATTTAGTGTCATTTTTAATGCTGAATCTTCTAATTGTAAAAAGCAAATCTTTATTTCTGTAAATGGAGTAACTATAAAATCTAATATGTGTAGAGAAATAAATATACTTACAATTTTTAAGTCAGGTTTATAAAATGGATATATGATAAAAGACATTAGTAATACAGATAAAATAAGCAAAAAATATAATTTTAATGCATTTTTTAAATGTTCATTATAATTGAATTTTTTCTTTGCTAAATCTACTTTTGCAACAGTTCTTACTGCATCTGCAATATCCCATTGCATATCAGTTACTAAAGTAGCAAATGTTATTGCTATTATATATTTTTCACCATATTCAAAAGAATTACTAAATCCAAATAAGTACATTATAAAAAACATAACACTTATACAAAATGATACAGAATTATATTTAAAACAATTTTTTATATTAAGCTTAAAATCAATTTTTTCAATATTTTTTATCAATAAGTAAATATCCATAATAAACATTGATAATCCAGCTACAAATGCAGTAATAATTTGATTTTTAGTAATAATTGCTGTAGTAATTAAAGTTATAAAATTAATAAAGTTAAAACAGATAGCTATTTTATTAGCTTTTTTATTTTCCTCTTTATAGTAAAGTTTGGTTAATATTAGTTGTAGAATTGTAACAAATAAAATTTGAATGATAGAGTATGTACCAAATGTTCTATAGACAGTACAGTCCATATTCATAAAACTTATATATGTATCACTATTAAAAATTACGAAACCATAGATAAATATACTCAACATAGAACCATAAAAAATTCCATTATCTCCAGCATTTTTATTATTATCCTTATAAATAGTAATATTGGCTCCAACTCCAAATATTGCTATAATTATTCCCATTAAACATTGCAAAGGATATGTTAAAGAAAATATATTTAATAAATGATTATCAAGTATAATTCCTAACAAAAACCATGATATTATTGGTACTATTGATGTTATTAATATATCAAAACTTACTCTAAATAATCTTTTCATTAATACTCCTATTATAATTTTTATTTATAATATCATATTTATATAATTAAAGCTATTTTTAACAATAAAAATTATATTAACAAATATTTATAGTAATGTTATAATATATAAAATAAATGATTATATAAGTAAAAGAATAATAGAAGGGAAGATTAATAAATGAAACTAGCAGTAGATATAGCTTTGCAAATGTTAGAAAATGCAAGAGGAAAAACATTAGATGATAATTGGATTGATCATTCAATTTGTGTTGGGAATTCAGCAGAAAAAATTGTAGAAAGTCTAGGATTAGATACAGACTATGCAAAAACATTAGGCTATATACATGATATAGGAAAAGCAGTTGGAGAATTTAGTAATCATATTATAAATGGATATAAATACTTAAAAGAATTAGAGTATGATGATGAATATGCTAATATTTGTCTAACTCATTCTTATTTAAATAATGATGTGAATTGTACAGCAGGAGGTATACCAGATGATATTCCCTTTAGAACAGAATTTATAAAAAAGCATGAATATACAATATATGAGAAAATAATAAATCTATGTGACTTAATGTGTAAAAAAGAAGTTATGACAATAGATAAAAGACTTGTAGATATAATAATAAGAAGAGGCGTATATGAGAATACACAGTATCATGTAAAAGAAACATATAAATTAAAACAGTATATTGATGAGAAACTTGGATTTAATGTATATAACTTATTTCCAAATATTATAATCTAAAATTATAATTTTATAGAAGTCAATTACAAATATAAAAAGAGATAATATAAAAGTAGATTTTTTATCTAATTGTAATATTATCTCTTTATATATATTTATTAATATTTTAAATTCTATATAATTTTACTCAAAAAAGGCTTTATATCCTTTGTATGATTCATATAAGTCTAATTTACTTGTTACTTCATATGGTGAATGCATTGATAAAACTGGAACACCACAATCAATAACATCAATTCCTTTATTAGCAAGAATATATGCGATAGTTCCGCCACCACCAATATCTACTTTTCCAAGTTCTCCAATTTGATATCTAATATTATTTGTTTCAAATATATTTCTAATTTCTGCAACAAATTCAGCATTTGCATCAGAAGCACCTGATTTTCCTCTAGCACCAGTATATTTATTTAAACCAATTCCTCTTCCTAAATATGAAGCATTATTTTTTTCTGATACATCTGAATAAATAGGATCTAATCCAGCATCAACATCAGCTGATAACATTCTTGAATTACAAAATACTTTATCTAATAAGTTTGGTCTATTAATTCCAAGTTTATTTAGAATCTCTGACATAAATGTATCAAATACATGAGATTCCATTCCTGTATTTCCCATACTTCCAATTTCTTCTTTATCTGATATGATACATACAGCAGTTTTTTTAGGAGTATGTTTTATATCTACTAAAGCTGTTAATTCAGCATATACACAAATTTTATCATCTTGACCATAACCTGCTATCATACTACTATCAAACCCCATACTTCTACATTTCATTGCTGGTACAAGTTCAATTTCTGAGCTTAAAAAATCTACTTCTGTAATACCATATTTTTGATTTAAAATATTTAAAATATTTAATTTTACTTTTTCATCAACTTCTGCATCATATGGAATACTTCCAATTAGTAAGTTTAAGTTTTCACCAGAAACGCCATCTTTTAATTTCTTTTCCATCTGATTTTGCGCTAAATGAGGAAGTAAATCAGTAATAGTAAATATTGGATCATTTTCATTCTCTCCAATATTAATATTTATTTTTTCTCCATTTGATTTTACTACAACACCATGAATACTAAGTGGAATTGTTGTCCATTGATATTTTTTGATTCCACCATAATAGTGTGTTTTAAAATAAGCAAATTCACTATCTTCATATAATGGATTTGGTTTTAAATCTAACCTTGGAGAATCTGCATGTGCTCCTATAATATTAACACCATTTTCAATACTATCTTCCCCAATTACAGCTAAGTACATACTTTTTTCTCTATTAATATAGTAAACTTTATCACCAGGTTTTAAATTTTCACATTCATCTATACATTTAAAACCGTTACTTTTTGCTATTTCTAAACTGCTTGATATAACTTCTCTTTCTGTTTTTGACCTATTCATAAAGTCAATATATCCTTTTGCATAATCAAAAATTACATTTCTTTCATCTTGATTTCTACTTTTCCATCCATTTTCTTTTTTATTGAATAATTTTTCCTTTAGGATTTCTCCTTCAGTTTTTTCTCTCATAATTACTTACCTCCTTAATACATGGTAATTATATTAATCTTATTTTATTTTTTCAATATAAATCCAAAAAATTTATAATATTATAACCAATATAAGTCATAAGTATTTAAAATGTATAAATAAAAATAATTAAAAAGAGAAAATAAAACAATGAATGTATATATATAATAAGTAAATATAGCATACACATTATTGCATCTGAGTTACAGAATGTTTTGTAAAATAACTGATGTTTTTAAATGATATAAAAGAATAATAAAAAAATGTTATAAAGTTTTTTCTATACTGTACAAAATATGAAAATGTATGCTAAAATAATACATATTTTAAGTTATATATATAGGAGAAGGAGAAAAATATGGAAGATAATAATACAGGAGAATGTTTATTTTGTAGATGGAAAAATGAAAAAGAGAAAATTATTTTAGAAAATGAATTAGCATTTGCAAGATATGATGAATTTGCAGTTAGTAAAGGGCATATGTTATTTATGACAAAGAGACATACTAAAGACTTTTTCTCAACAACACAAGAGGAGAAAAACGCAATATTTGAATTAATGAATAAAGGAAAAGAAATTATTGATGAAAAATATAATCCCAATGGGTATAATATAGGAATGAATTGTGGAGTGTCAGCAGGACAAAGTGTAATGCATGTACATGTTCATTTAATTCCAAGATATAATGGAGATGTGGAAAACCCAAGAGGAGGAGTAAGAGGTGTAATTCCACAAAAACAAAACTATTAAAATTATATATAAAAAACAACTTACAAACCTATAAATTTGTGAGTTGTTATTTTATATAAAGTAATTAAGTTTTTTAGTAAATAAAAAGTTTTAATAATTATTATTTAAATCAAATATTATAAAAGGAGAATTTAAGATGTTAGCGGATAAGTTAAAATGTGGAGATACTATTGGAGTAATAGCACCAGATAAAGCATTGAAAAGTACAGATAAGGTAGATTTAGAAAATGCTACAAATTTTTTAATAAATTAGGATTAAAAGTAAAATATGGGAAATATTTATTTTCAGATGAAAACTATTGTGCAGGAACGCCACAAGAAAGAGCAAGTGATATAAACAAGATGTTTTTAGATAAAGATGTAAAAGCAATTTTTACAGTACAAGGTGGAGAAATGGTAAATGGAGTTTTACCTTTTATTAATTTTGAAAATATAAAAAACAATCCAAAAATATTTTGTGGAATGAGTGATATAACAGTACTCCTTTGTGCTATCAATAAAATGACAGGACTTATAACATTTCACTGTAATGATTATATCAATTATGGAAAAGAAGAAATTACAGAATATGATAAGAATGAAATAATTGATAAACTATTTAATGGAAACAATAAAATAATTCCTTATGATAATAGAAAGTTTATTAACTTTAATAAAAGAATAATAAGAGGAAAGTCATATGGTACCAATGCAAAAGATTTATTAAAACTATTAGGAACACCATATATGCCAGATTTAAGTAATGCAATTTTATTTTTTGAAGGATATAAAACAGATATAGTTCAATGGAATACTTTATTAGAACAATACAATCAAATACGAGTACTAAAAAATGCTGTAGTATTTGGATATATTTATAAGCTTCAGTTGGAAGATAATAAATATAATATTGAAAGTGAATTAATGAAAATAAAAAAAGATATTCCTATTGTAAAAACAAATGAATTTGGACATGAACATCCAAACTCAATTATTCCAATAGGTGCAGATATAGAAATAAATTTAGATCACAAAAGTATAAATATAGTTAGTAAATACCTAAAATAGAAATATTTTAGAATATAGTAATAATTAATTAAGAATACAATACACAATTCATAAATTTTGTGATATACTTATAAAATATAAAATTAATATAAGACAAACTAGGAGGTTATTAGCTATAATGGGATTTTTTGATAAACTAAAAAGAGGATTAGGAAAAACTAAAGAATCTATAAACGAAAAAATAAATAATGTATTTAGTACATTTAGAAAAGTCGATGAAGAATTATTAGAAGAGCTAGAAGAAGCTCTAATAATGTCAGATGTAGGAATGGATGCATCAGTTCAAATAATAGACAATTTAAGAACAAGAGCAAAGAGAGAAAAAATAGAATCAGAAGAAGATTTAAAAATAGCATTAAGAGATGAAATAAAAAAAATGATGGAAATGTCAGATGAAGGATTAAACTTAGAAAATAAACCAGCAGTAATCTTAGTAGTTGGGGTAAATGGTGTAGGAAAAACAACATCTATAGGAAAGATAGCAAATAGATTAAAAAAAGATGGAAAAAAAGTAGTTATAGCAGCTGCTGATACTTTTAGAGCAGCTGCGACAGAACAAATTGAAATTTGGGCAGATAGAGTTAATTGTGAACTTATAAAAAAAGATGAAGGAAGTGACCCTGCATCAGTTGTATATGATGCAGTAAATAAAGCAAAAGAAGAAAATGCAGATGTACTAATTTGTGATACAGCAGGAAGACTACATAACAAAAAGAATTTAATGGATGAACTTGCAAAAATACAAAAAGTTATAGATAAAGAATTGCCAGACTCATCTAAAGAAGTATTATTAGTAATAGACGGAACAACAGGACAAAATGCTATACAACAAGTAAAAGCTTTTAAAGAAGCAACACATATAACAGGATTAGTACTTACGAAATTAGATGGTACAGCCAAAGGTGGAGTAGTAATTGGAATCGTTTCAGAAAATAAAATTCCAGTAAAATTCATTGGAGTTGGAGAACAAATAGATGATATGGAAGTATTTAATTTAGATGACTTTTTAAAAGCAATAATATAACAGATAATAAAGGAAAGTATTTTGGATAAAATAGTCCTAAAGAAAGGAAATAATGTAAGAAATGAAAAAAGATAAGTTTAGAATTACAAGAAAAATGATTGTAATTATATGTTTAGTAATTTATGTACTTATTTCAGTAATAATGGCTAGAGGAGAATACTTAGAGATCAAAGAAATCGGAGAAAATTATGTAGATATATATGAAACAAATTTAAAAACTAAATATCTAATAATGGTAGTAAGTTTTATTCTAACATATATTATTGTATACTTTTCAAATAGATATATGAGCAAACAATTAAAAGAATTTTTTGTACAAGAGAAAAAAGAAATACCAAAGCTTCCAAATAAATCAGCTTCATTTATAGCTAGTTTAATTATAAGTTTAATTGTTCCAATATTTTTAGAAAAAGGATTTTTGAACTTTACTAATGCAACACAATTTGGTATTAACGATCCAATCTTTGGAATGGACATTTCATTTTTTATGTTTAAATTACCTTTCATAAAAGCACTGTTAATAATGGGAATAGTAATATTTGCTATTTTAACAGCATATATTTCAGTTTACTATATTATTTCATTAAATGTTTATTTAGATGGTATAGATGCTGAAGTTTTAAGAAAAAACTCATGTATAAAACAAATAATATTTAATATTTCTATAATAGCAATTTTAGTAGCAGGAATGACAGTATTAAGTTCTATAGAAGTAGTTTCACAAGAAATGATAAAACTTGATAGTACAGAAAATATTACTCTAATAGGAGCAGGAATAACTGATGTAAAAATAAAAATTTGGGGCTATAGAATACTTGGAATAGTAATTATATTATCGTTAATCAGAGTTATAAGATACTTAAAGAAATTTAAAGTAAAAAAAGTCCTTTATTCACTTCTTATAGTTCCAATATATTTATTGGCATTATTTGTAGTAATGTCTGGATATGAATACCTATATGCAGAAAAAAATGAACTTGATAAGCAAAAAGAATATATAGGATATAATATGGAATTTACAAAAGCAGCATATGGAATAAATGTTGAAGAAGTAGAATTAAATCCAGATATAGCAGTTGATACATCTTATGTTGAAAAATCAAAGAAATTATTAACACAAGTACCAGTAATAAATGAAAAAGCAACACTTTCTTCATTAAATGAATATATGGACAGTACAGGATTTTATCAATACAATGCAACCAAAATAGGATTTTATAATATAGATGGAAAAAGAATGCCAGTGTACATTACACCAAGAGAGATTGTAACAGAAGGAAGTAGAACATATAAAAATAAAACATATCAATATACTCATGGATATGGAGTAGTAGCAAGTAGTATAAATAAAACAGATGAACTTGGAAACATAAAAAATATTCAATCTTCATATGATTTATCAGAAAATAAAATATATATATCTGAACCTAGAATATACTATGGATTAACAACAAATGATACAGTTGTTGTTAATGCACAAAATACACCAGAATTTGATTATCCGAAATCAGCAAATAAATATGCTGAAAACTCATATAAAGGAAAAGGCGGATTAGATTGTAACATAATAGATAGTCTAATAATTGCTATAAATGAAGGTGATATAAAACTTGCAATATCAAGTGATATAACATCAGAAAGTAAAATACTAACCAATAGAAATATTAGACAAAGAGCTAAAAAAATATTACCATATTTAATATATGATGAAGAACCATATATGATAGTAAGAGATGATGGAAGATTAGTGTGGGTACTTGATGCATATACAATTTCAAATAATTATCCATATTCTCAAAAAACTAAAATAACTGTTGATAATGAAACAAAAGAAATTAATTATATAAGAAATTCTGTTAAAGTTATTATAGATGCTTATGATGGAACTACAGACTTTTATATTACAGATAAAACAGATCCAATTATTATGATGTATTGGAAAGCATATCCTAATTTATTTAAAAACATAGATTCAACAATTCCAGAAGACATTAAGAAAAATATAGTATATCCAAAACTATTATATAAAGTACAATCAGATTTAATTAGATTATATCATGATATAAGTGTTGAAATGCTATATAGAGGAGATGATGCTTGGCAAATTGCATATGAAAATTCTAAAGAAAAGCAAAAAATGGAACCTTACTATACAGTAGTAAACAATGATGAAATAAATGATACAGCAGTAGGACTAATTGTTCCTTATACAAAAACAGGAAAACAAAGTTTAAAATCTTATCTAGTAGGAACTTATAATGGAGAAAATAAATTAAAATTATATAATTTTAGTTCAGATACTACTCTTCCAGGAATAGAACAATTAAATGTTCAAATAAATCAAGATGAGACAATATCTCATACTTTAAATGTGCTTAGAAAAAGTGGTACACAACTTGTTAGAAAAATGTATATAGTTCCAATAAATAATTCAATATTATATGTTGAACCAGTATATCAAATTATGCTTAATGAAGATAACATACCAATACTAAAAAAAGTAATTGTTGCCACAGGATCACAAGTTGCTATAGGAAACAATTTTGAAGAGGCAATGACTAATTTAGTATCTGATTCAGCATCAATATTTGAATTTGTAGATACTGAAAATGCAGAACAACTAATAAATGCAATAATCAAATCCAATAACAATCTAGAAGAATCGCTAGAGTCAAAAGATTGGGAGCTTATTGGTAAAGATATTACAAGTCTACAAAAATTAATTGATCAACTAGAAGAAATAAGAGCAAAAGAAAAGCAGAAAAAAGAAACAGATTAAAATAAGCTATTTATATAATATATAGAATATTTTTCTATAAAACCTCAAAAACTATTTATAATACAAATTTTATAGTTTTTGAGGTACCTATATGTTTAAAAAGAAAAATAATGAAAATATAACAGTTTTAAATGAAAATATAAATTATTTAAAAAATTGTATAGATAATTTAAATAAAGCTATAGAAAAGTCAAGAATATATGAATTTTCTGAGGTTGTTGGTAATAGTAAAAAAATGATTTTAAAAAATTTTTTCTCTGGAGTTTTTAAAGGTGTAGGAATAGGTGTAGGTTTTTATATTATTACTGCTATAGTTATTTTATTATTAAATTATATTGTAAAGTTAAATATTCCTGTAATAGGAAAATATATAACAGATATTGTAGAAATAGTAGAATTTAATAGAAGGTAGGAAAAGGTTATGAAGTTAAATCTAGCAAATAAATTAACAGTCTTTAGAATTTTATTAGTTCCAATTATGGTAATTATTCCATATTTAGGACTAAAAGGAGAATATTTAGGAATTCCGATAACAATGCTAATAATGGAGGCAATTTTTATAATTGCATCTATTACTGATAAATTAGATGGGTACATAGCAAGATCAAGAAGTGAGATTACTACATTTGGAAAATTTTTAGATCCACTTGCAGATAAAATATTAGTATTAGCAGCAATGATTTTATTAGTTGAAGCTAAAAAGATTCCAGCATGGATTCCAGTAATAATACTTGCAAGAGAATTTATTGTTTCTGGATATAGACTAATTGCTGCAGAAAAAGGCGGAGAAGTTATAGCTGCATCAATTTTTGGAAAAATAAAGACAGTTACACAAATGATTGCATTAATACTGATATTTATTGATAATAATTGTTTTTTTGAATTTGCAAATGGAAGTTTATCAGGATATTCACTAATACTTAATATTCTATCATCTACAATTCTTTTAATATCTGTAGGAGCAACAGTATTTTCAGGATATGACTATTTAAAAAATGGAAAAGATTTATTTAAAGATTAATAAAAAATAGGAGCAAAAGAGAAATGAATAAAAAAGAGGCAAAAGAGAGAATTGAATTTTTAAGAAAAGAAACAACATATCATGCTAAAAGATATTATGATGAAGACAGTCCAGAAATAAGTGATTTTGAATATGATATGTTAATGCTAGAATTACGAGATTTAGAAAATAAGTTTCCAGAATTTATAGATAAAGAATCATTAACACAAAAAGTAGGTGGAACTGTAAAAGAAGGATTTGAGAAAGTAGAACATGAAGTACCACTTCAAAGTTTACTTGATGTATTTAATGTAGAAGAATTAAAAGCATTTGATGAAAGAATAAAAAAAGTTGCAGAAGAAAATAATACTCCACTTAAATATGTAGTTGAAACTAAAATTGATGGTTTATCTGTAAGCTTAGAATATAAAAGTGGAGAGTTTGTAAGAGGAGCAACAAGAGGAAATGGATTAGTTGGAGAGGATATAACAGAAAATCTAAAAACAATTTCTCATATTCCCAAAAAATTAAAAGAAAATGTAGATATTATAGTTCGTGGCGAAGTTTTTATTTCTAAAGAAGGTTTTGACAAAATGAATGAAGAAAGAGAAATATTAGATAAGCCACTTTTTGCAAATGCACGTAATGCAGCAGCAGGTTCTCTTAGACAATTAGATAGCAATGAGACTGCTAAAAGACCACTTGATATATATATATTTAATGTACAAAAATCTGATACAATAAAGTTTACTTCTCATATAGAATCATTAGAGTATTTAGTAAAACTAGGATTTAATGTAAATCCTATAAGAGTATTTTGCAATGATATAGATGAATGCATTAAAGCAATAGAAAAAATTGGAGAAGATAGAGAGAACTTAAGTTTTGGAATAGATGGAGCTGTTATAAAAGTTGATGACTTAAATTTAAGAGAGATTTTAGGAACAAATTATAAGACTCCTAAATGGGCTATTGCATATAAATACCCACCAGAGAAAAAAGAGACTATTTTAAAAGATATAGTATGCCAAGTTGGAAGAACTGGTGCAATAACTCCAGTAGCAATATTAGAACCAGTAAAAGTTGCAGGATCAACAATATCACAAACTACTTTGCACAATGAAGATTTTATAAAAGAAAAAGGATTAATGATAGGAGATACTGTTGTAATACAAAAAGCAGGAGATGTTATTCCAGAAATAGTTGAAGTAAAAAAAGAAAAAAGAGATGGCTTTCAAGTAGAATTTCATATGCCTGACAAATGCCCAGTATGTGGAGCAGATTGCATAAGAGAAGAAGGAGAATCAGCAATTAGATGTATAGGAATCGAATGCAGAGCAAAATTATTTAGAAGTATACTTCATTTTGCATCAAGGGAAGCAATGAATATAAAAGGACTAGGATTTTCTATAATAGAGGAACTTTTAAATAGAGAGTTAATAAAAAATATCGCTGATTTATATGATTTAACATTAGAAGATTTTAAGAGTATGAAAAAGGATGGAAAAAAATTTGCTAGTAATCTTATAAATGCAATAAATGAAAGTAAAAATAATGATTTATATAGATTAATAAATGCTCTTGGAATAAGACATGTTGGAACAAAAGGTGCGAAAGTTTTAGCAAAAAGATTTAAGACTATGGATAATATAATAAATGCAGATTATGAAAGTTTAGTAGAAGTTGATGATACAGGAGAAATTACAGCAAAAGCAATAAAAGAATTTTTCAATCAAGCTCAAACAATTGATTTAATAGATAGACTAAAATCAGCAGGAGTAAATATGAATTGTTTAGAAGAAGAATCAGAAGATAATAGATTTTCTGGAATGACTTTTGTACTTACAGGAGCTTTAGATAAATATTCAAGAGGAGAAGCGGGAGAAATTATAGAAAAATTCGGAGGAAAAACTTCAGGATCTGTTTCTAAAAAAACAACTTATGTGCTTGCTCGGAGAAGATGCAGGAAGTAAATTAGATAAAGCAAATTCTCTAGGAATAAAGATAATAAGTGAAAAAGATTTTGATGATATGATTAAATAGATAGAGGAGAATATATGGAAAAATATTCGTTTGAAAAATTTTGGAAAGACTTAGATGACGGTTATCAAATATATTTTGATTATATGGATATAAGATATTTGATTTATAAATTAAAAAAGAATTGTTATAAAAAAGAAATGATTACAGTAAAAGATAAATGTCCTTTAATAAAAAATGAAATAATAACATTAAAACGTGTAAAAGAACTATTTGAATATATGGAAAACTTAGAATATAAATCATTTGAATAATAAAAATGCTCATATTTATAGTAATAGAGTTTAAAATAACAATAATTAATAAATTATAAAATCTTAGACAATTGAAAGATAAATTATGAAAAATAAAACAATATATATAGATAGGAGCTGATAATATGGCTAATGAAACTGATAATAAAGAAGAAATGACAAATGAATTAGTAGAGGAAATAAAAATATTAATAACAAAAGCTAGAAATAAAATATCTAAAAATGTAAATGAAATATTAATAGATACATATTGGAACGTAGGAAAGACAATAGTTGAAAAAGAACAGTTAGGAAAAATAAAAGCTGATTATGGAAAATCAATATTATTAAGTGTTTCAAAAAAGTTAACAAAAGAAATAGGGAAAGGATTTTCCAAGAGCAATTTGTTTAATATGAGAAAGTTCTATTTGACATATTCAAAAATTCCAGACGCATCTGGAATTTTAGGATGGTCTCATTATTGTGAATTAATAGTAATAAAAGAAGAAAATAAAAGACAATTTTATGAAAAGGAATCAGTAAATAGTAAATGGTCTGTTAGAGAATTGAAAAGACAAATAGAGACTTCATTATTTGAAAGATTATTATTATCAGATGGAAAAGCTAATAAAGAAAAAGTTTTACAATTAGCAAAACAAGGACAAATTTTAAATACGCCAGAAGACATGATAAAAGAACCATATGTATTTGAATTTTTAGGAATTCCAGAACAAAAGCCTTTATTAGAAAAAGACTTAGAATACAAATTAATAAAACATATTGAAAAATTTTTACTAGAATTAGGAAAAGGTTTTATGTTTGTTGGATCACAGCAAAGAGTAACTGTAGGCAATGTGCATTATTATGTAGATATGGTATTTTATAACAAAATATTGAAAGCTTATGTTTTAATAGATTTAAAAATGGGAAGTTTAAAGCCAGAGAATTTTGGACAAATGAATATGTATTTAAACTATTATGAAGAAGAAGTTAATGATGAAGGAGATAATAAACCTATTGGAATAATTCTTTGTGCTGATAAAGATAATGTGGTAGCTGAGTATAGTATGGGAGGAATGAGTAATAATTTATTTACGTCAAATTATACATATTATATACCAAATCAAGATGAACTTATTGCACAAGTAGAAAAAGTGATAAAAGAAAATGAAGAAAATAAAACAGAAAATGAATGATATAAAAGTTCAAGATGTTTTTTATAATATTGTTGAAAAAATATAACTTAAAAGAAAGATAAGGAAAGTATAGAAAGTAAAATAAAATTAGTTATAATTGTTAAAAAATACGAAAAAATAGATAAAAAGTAGTATAAATAGAAAATGTCAGTATTATAAAATTTGACAAAATACTAAAATCAGATTAAAATTATATAATAAGTAAGCCGAATAGTCGCTGATGATAACCGAAAGGTTCCATGAGAGGAAAGTCCGGGCTCCATAGAGCAATGGTGCTAGATAACGTCTAGTGAGGGTGACCTTAAGGAAAGTGCAACAGAAAATAACCGCCAAAATATTTGGTAAGGGTGAAAAGGGGAGGTAAGAGCTCACCGGAGGAATAGTGATATTCCTTGTTCGTGTAAACCCCACCTGGAGCAACACCACATAATTCAAAAAGATTAAGACTGCTCGTCGCCTTTTTGTGTAGGTGGCTTGAAATATATAGCAATATATATTCTAGATAAATGACTATTCAAGACAGAACCCGGCTTATAGACTTACTTATAAATTTTATAATAAAACTAAATAAAAAAGAGAAAGAGCATAGCTCTTACTCAATTGTGTTTGAAAAATTGGAGTTACTATTTTCGGTGGTTACTTCAATTTTTTCTTTACTTACACTAAAATGAAAATTGAATCCATTTGAGCTTAAAAAACAAATAGTTATAGCCACAATAACAACTATTGTTAATAATGTTGGCAAACTTACTGTAAATTGAAATTTTATTGATGTATTTTCTTTAGTATTTAAATTACTCATATGTATACCTCCTTCTTCTTCTTTAAATTAATTATAAAATAGATTTTAAGAAATAAAAGGTATAGTCTTTTCTACGTTTTTCCGAGCTTAAAAAATTTTATATATAATTATAATCATTTTTTTAAGTTGATATTTTTTAATAATAAAGTTATTATATAAAATAGTTAAAGTAATATAAGTTAAAAGATTAAATATATTTATACAAGGGAGAAGTTATGGAATATATCTTAGAAACTAATAATCTTGAAAAAAAGTATAAGAAATTTAGAGCAGTAGATAATGTTAATATTAATATACAAAAAGGAGCCATATATGGATTAATTGGAAAAAATGGTGCTGGAAAAACAACTTTAATAAGATTAATTTGTGGACTACAACATGTAACAAGTGGTGAGTACTTTATATATGGAGTTTCTAATAAAGATAAGCAAATTATAAAAGCTAGAAAAAAGCTAGGAGCAATTATAGAACAGCCATCAATTTATTATGATATGACAGCAAAAGACAATCTAATAGAACAATGTAAAGTTATAGGACTTCCAGTAAATAAAGATATTGAAGAACTACTAAAACTAGTTGGACTATCAGATGTAGGAAAGAAAAAAGTAAAAAATTTCTCTCTTCGGAATGAAACAAAGACTAGGAATAGCAATAGCACTAGTAGGACAGCCAGAGTTTTTAATATTAGATGAGCCAATAAATGGATTAGATCCAGAAGGAATAATTGAAATAAGAGAACTTATATTAAAAATTAATAAAGAAAAAGGAATTACTTTTTTAATATCAAGTCATTATTTAGATGAGCTATCTAAAATTGCTACTCATTATGGATTTATGAATAAAGGAAATATTATAAAAGAAATAAGTAAAGAAGAACTTGAAAAAAATCTAAAGAAAAGAATAGAAATAGAAGTAAATGATGTAAATAAATGTACTCAGTATTTAGAAGAAAATAAGATTTCTTATGAAATTATTTCAGATAATAAAATAAATATATATGATACAGTAAATATTACAAAACTAATTAATGAACTATCTAAAAATGATTGTATAGTAAATGATTTACATGAAAGAGAAGATTCACTAGAAAATTATTATATTAATTTGATGGGAGGGAATGATAATGTATAAATTATTAAATGCTAGTTTTTTTAGATTTAAAAAAGATAAAGTATTTTGGAGTCTTATTGCTATAACTTTAGGAATAGCCAGTTTTAACCTTTATAATAGTATGAAAAATCATATTGGTGAATCTACAGGAATTGATAACTTATTATTAAGTTACATCCTCATAATAGGAATATTTATGTCTATATTTACAACATTATTTATTGGACTAGAATATGCAAGTGGAACTATTAGAAATAAAATTATAGTTGGAAATAGTAGAATAAAAATTTATATAACTAACCTAATTATTAGTATTATTGCTGGTATTTTAATGCAGCTAGTATATATGATATTTGTTACAATTATTGGAGGCAATGCTCTTGGCGGGCTTAAGATGTCATTATCGCAATTTGGACTGATTTTATTAGATATAGTAATGATGATAGTAACATATGCATCTATATTTACATTTATATCTTTAATATGTACAGATATGACAAAATCAACAGTTATTAGTATATTACTTGTACTAGTGATGTTTATAATAAATGGAGCTATAAGCCAAACAGCAAATGCTGAAAAATTTATAATTAATAGAGTATATGATAATGAAGAAATAATGCCAAATCCAAATTATCCAGGAGATACAAAGAAAAAAATAGCCCAGACAATTATATATATTATACCAACAGGACAAGCAAGTGAAATACAAGATTATAAAAATTTAGATACAAAAAGATTATTATTATCTTCTATAAGTGTATCAATTATAATAACTATAATGGGAATATATTGTTTCTGCAGAGAAGATTTAAAATAGAAAAATATGAACATATTAAATTAAAGACATGAAAAAAATTCTATTGATTTTATAAATAAGAATAGTGTAAAATATAGTAGTAATAAAAAATACTAGGAGAAAAGATAAAAATGTTAAAAAATGAAAAAGGATCAATAACTATATATGTAATAATAACAATGCTATTCTTTTCAGTATTTATAATGAGTATATATATAATAAACAGTAGAAAATTTGCTACTCAATTAGAAGCAAATGCTGATGTTAAATCAATATATGAAAAAGGTGGAGCAGAAAAAACTTATGTATCACATTTTGCAGCTGATGATGAAGAAATACCAATTTATACAAGAGAACAATTATTAAGTATAGGAAGTGAAGATAGAATTTATATAGCACAAGAAAAGAAGATATATAAATTCACAAAAGAGCCTGATAAATACATATTAAAAAATAATATTACAAATCTTACCTCGCAAGATGTAAGTTCTTTATCTACAAAACTTTTATATGTAAAAAATAATAATGAATATAAATTAAAAAACAATTATTTAATAAAAATTAAGTAAATTATAATATGTATTTATTGAATATTTCTGGTAGTTCTGATTCTAAAACAACTTTTTGTCTTGATATAGGGTGAACTAATTCTATCTTATATGCATGAAGAAGATGTCTATTTAAACCATTTTTTTGAGTACCATATAAAAAATCACCAACAATAGGAAAACCAATATACTTAGAATGTAATCTTATTTGATGAGTTCTACCAGTTTCAAGTAAAAATTCAACTTTAGAATACTTGACAGACATTTTTAAAACTTTATAGTGAGAAACAGCAGTAGAACCATTTTCATTTATTTCTCTTTCTATAATACTACCTGACTTTCTTGCAATAGGAGCCGATATAGTTCCTTTTTTTTCGTCTAACTTACCTTCTAATATAGCAATATAATACTTTTTAAAAAGTCCTTTTTTCATTTCTTTTACAAGAAATTCCTGAATATATTCTGATTTTGCAAATATTACAAGACCAGAAGTATCTTTATCTAATCTATTTACAGGTCTTATTTTCTTATGGATGTTCTTTAAATTAAAATAATATTTTACACCATTAGATAGAGAATCTTCAAAATGAGCAATTGATGGATGTACAGGAATATTTTCAGGTTTATCTACTACAAGAATATATTCATCTTCATATATTATATCTAATTTTATGTTACTATTTGGAATAATAGTATCTGATTCTTCATTAAAATCTAAATCAATAGTTAAAATATCATTAGTACATATTTTATATGAAATATATACAGGAATATTATTTATAAAAATACTATTATGTTTTTTTAATTTTATTATTAAATTTTCTGATACTAATAGCTTTTCTTTTAAAATTTGTTTTATAGAAATATCTTTATTAGTTACAATATATTCTAATATCATATAATCTCCTATTATTAATTGACTAAAAATAAAAAAATATTTATAATTTATATTACATAGAATATTATAACACACAAAGAAATACGAAGAAAGATTTAAGGATAATTGAAATAATAATTAAATTTAAGGAGATTAAAAATGGATAAGAAGTTAGGATTCGGATGTATG
The DNA here is from genome assembly GCA_947569365.1 of uncultured Clostridium sp. Classification (GTDB taxonomy): domain Bacteria; phylum Bacillota; class Clostridia; order TANB77; family CAG-508; genus UMGS1994. Next base: position 53,717 of record CANOSM010000009.1, read on the forward strand.
AGACTTCCTATGAAAGACGATAAAGTTGATTATGAAGAATTTAGTAAAATGATAGATTATTATATAGAGCAAGGCTTTAATTATTTTGATACAGCACATGGATATTTAGATGGAAAAAGTGAAATTGCCTTAAGAGAATGTTTAACTAAAAGATATCCAAGAGATGAATATATATTAACAAATAAGCTAACAAAAAGTTTCTTTTCTAAAGAAGAAGACATTAGACCTTTTTTTGAAGAACAATTAAAAATATGTAATGTAGAATATTTTGATTATTATTTAATGCATGCACAAGATGCAGATATATATGAAAAATTTAAAGAATGTAATGCATATAATGTAGCAAGACAGCTTAAAAAAGAAGGAAAAATAAAACATTTTGGAATATCTTTTCATGATAAAGCAGAGGTACTAGATAAAATATTAATAGAAAATCCAGATATAGAAATTGTACAAATTCAGTTTAATTATATAGATTATAAGTCTCCAAGTGTTCAAGGGGAAAGGGTTTATGAAGTTGCAAGAAAACATAATAAACCAATAATAATAATGGAACCTGTAAAAGGAGGAGCCTTAGTAAATTTACCAGAGAAAGCTAAAAAGATATTTGATAATTTAGGTGAAAATAAAAGTTATGCTTCTTATGCAATTCGTTTTGCAGCAAGTCAAGAAGGAGTAGTAAGTGTACTTTCTGGAATGAGTAATTTAGAACAAATAAAAGATAATATAAGTTATATGAGGGAATTTAAACCACTAGAAAAAAGAGAATATGAGGCAATAAATAAAGTTACAGAAATATTAGATAAATTAGGTGGAATTCCTTGTACTGGATGCAGATATTGCATTCCAGAATGTCCAAAGAAAATATCTATACCAGATTTATTTTCATGTTATAATGCAAAAGTACAGTTCAATGATTGGAATAGTAGCTATTATTATGATATACATACAAAGTCAGGAAATAAAGCAAGTGAATGTTTAAAGTGTGGTAAATGTGAAGGTGTATGTCCTCAGCATATAGAGATTAGAAAACATTTAGAAGAAGTGGCTAAAACTTTTGAAAAGTAGTATGAATTAAAATTCATAAAATATGTTATGGAAAATTAACATACATGAACTTATATGTTGACGGACAACAGAAAAAAATTGCATATTAAAGGGGAAAGATAAAAAGCTGAAAGCTTAGTCTTTCCCCTTTTAGAATTTATGAAAGATATTAGTATAAATGAATAAAAAGAAAATATTAAATATTATTATAATTTATTTAGGAAAATTAAAATTTTAAAATAAAGAAAATGAGAATGAGGTTACTATAATACATGATTGTAGAGAAGAATTAATTTAAATGATTAATAAAGGAAATATAGATAAAGATGAAGAATATAATCATAAAAATTTTAATCTTTTACAAATTTTTGTTTGAAGAAAATTGACTTTTATTTACAATAATTGTATAATTTTGGAAAAAGAGAAAGCGGTAAATATATGAACATAAATAAAAACATTATAAATCTAATAAAAAGAAATGATACAAAATTTAAAAACATAAAATTTATACAAGATGAAAAGTTGAAAAAAGAATTCTTTACATCTTTAAAAAAAGATGAATTTAGACTAATGGAACAATCTGCATATGAAATAGCTTTGTGGATAGAATCAAATGAAAAGCATTTATCTGCATCTAAACAAAATAATTTTACTAAATATAGTTTAGGTGAAATTCTGATTTAGGGTGGAATAATTACGATAGAGAATTTGCATATATTCATCCTGTTATAGTTATAAAAGAAACGGCTACCAAAATATTTATAGTTCCTTGTTCAAGTGGTACACCTAGAAAAGATAAAAATGGGAATATTTATCCAGAGTTTGAAGTTGGTACGCCTAAGGATGGATTTCAAAGAAATACAGTAGTTATGTTATACGAAGCGAGATATATTGACAAAAATAGAGTAATTTCAAATCTTGGTAAAACTTCTAGTCAATTTTTTAATAAAATTTATAATAAGTTATTTGAACAGATATTTGAACCAATACATTATAAAATACACAAATTAGAAAAAAAAAGTACTATATATAGATATTGTCAAAATAATATAAATAATATATAATACTTTAGAAATGAGGGAGTAATTAGCATATTTTGAATATGTAATAAAGTCAACATACTGATATTTTATATCTGGCTTTATTTTAAATAATGAGACTTGTTTGCAGAATGCAAATTGCAGACTAAGTCTCTTTTCATATATAAGCTAAAAAGCGAAAGGGGGAATATTAGTGATATTTTCAGCTTTTTTAATAATTATAGGATTTGCTCTTCTTATTTTAGGAGCAGATTGGCTAGTAAATGGAGCAAGTAATATTGCTAAAAGATTTCATATTCCAGAAATAATTATAGGACTTACAATTGTTTCAATAGGAACATCCATGCCAGAACTATTTGTAAGTACAACATCATCATTAGATGGATTTTCAGATATGGCGATTGGAAATGTAATAGGAAGTAATATGTGTAATTTATTATTAATACTTGGGATTTCTACAATAATAAAACCAGTAAAATTTCAAAAAGAAACAATGATTTTTGAAATCCCAATGTGTTTAACATTTACTATTATATTTATGATAATTTGTAATACTGGCAGAACAATAAATAGAGTAGAAGCTAGTATTTTAATGATTTTATTTATTTTGTTTATAACATATACTATTATTATGGGAAAAAAGCAAAGTAGTATAGATAAAGAAAATGAAAGCGAAAATGAGACTCAAAAAGGTTCACTATTAAAAGATATAATTCTAATAATTATAGGAATTATAGGATTAAAGATTGGTGGAGATTTAGCAGTAAATAATGCAGTAGAAATTGCAAAATTCTTTAATGTTAGTGAGAAAATAATTTCATTAACAATACTAGCAGTAGGGACAAGTCTTCCAGAATTAGTAACTAGTGTAACAGCAGCAATCAAAGGAAATAGTGATATAGCAATTGGGAACATTATTGGGTCAAATATATTTAATATGTTACTAATCATTGGTGTAGCATCGTTTATAAAACCTATAATATATAATGTAAGTTATAATATGGATTTATCGATATTAATCTTAGCAGCAATTGTACTTTCATTATTCCCAATTATACCGCCAAAAAATGAAATGAGTAGAGCAAATGGGATTATATACTTTATAATGTATATATGTTATATGGGAATATTATTTGTAGTATAAAATATTAAAATAAAGAAAAACAAAGAAAGGAAAAATCTAATGAAAAAATTTATAGTAAATATAATACAAGGATTTTCTATGGCACTAGCAGATAGTGTACCAGGAGTATCAGGAGGAACAATAGCATTTATTTTAGGATTTTATGATAAATTTATAAATTCGCTAAATGCACTTATTAGTAAAAATGGAGATAAAAAAGATGCAATAAAATTTCTAATTAAACTCGGAATTGGCTGGTTAATTGGAATGGCAAGTGCATCACTAATATTATCCAATTTATTTGACACACATATATATCAAATAAGTTCTTTATTTATAGGATTTATTATATTTGCAATACCATTAATTGTAAAACAAGAAAAAGAAAATCTAAAAGGAAAATATAAATGGCTAATATTCACAGTTATAGGAATTACAATTGTATCTGTTATAACATATTTAAATCGGATCTATTCGGAGATGGAACAAGTATTGATATAGCAAATTTTAATATAGGACTAGCATTATATGTATTTATATGTCGGAATGATTGCAATATCAGCAATGATATTACCAGGAATATCTGGTTCAACACTTCTTTTAATTTTTGGATTATACATACAAATTATAAGTGCAATAAAAGAAACATTATGTTTCAATTTGAAATTTGTACCAATTCTATTTGTATTTGGATTAGGAATAATTACTGGAATATTGCTAATTATAAAATTAGTAAAAAAAGCATTAGAGAAATATAGAGCTCAAACAATATATTTAATAATAGGACTAATGATAGGGTCAATTTATGCAATTATAATGGGGCCAACAACTTTAGAAATACCAAAGGAAGCTGTATCTTTAAAAACATTTAACATACTATTTTTTATAATTGGAGCAGTAATCATCTTAGGAATGGAATTTTTAAAAAACAAATTAGATAGTAATAAACAATAGAAAAATAAATAAAAATAAAGTATAATTTTAAGCAAGTTTAAAATATGGCAAAAAGCAATAGCAAGAAAATAATAGGAGGTCTTAGGATGGACAAATTAATTGTCATTGATGGTAATAGTATAGTAAATAGAGCATTTTATGGAATTATGGGGAATAAGATGCTACAAACTGCAGATGGAACATATACAAATGCTGTATATGGATTTTTAGCAATAATGTTTAAAGAAATAGAAGAAATAAATCCAAATTATATTGCAGTTGCATTTGACTTAAAAGCACCAACAGCAAGACATTTAATGTATGAAGGATATAAAGCAACAAGAAAAGGAATGCCAGAAGAACTTGCAAAACAAATGCCAATACTAAAAAAAGTTCTTAGTAGTATGAATATAGACATTATTGAAATGGAAGGATATGAAGCAGATGATATCTTAGGGACTTTAGCAAGAAAAGGAGAAGAAAAGAAAATAGAAGTAATACTTCTTACAGGAGATAGAGATTCTTTTCAGCTTGCAACAGATAATGTAAAAATATATATTCCAAGAACTAAAGCTGGGAAAACAGAAACAGAAATATTTGATAAAGCTAAAGTAATAGAAACATATGGAGTAGATCCTATTCAAATGATTGAAGTAAAAGGACTTATGGGAGATACATCAGATAATATCCCAGGAGTGCCAGGAATAGGAGAAAAAACAGCACTTTCTATAATAAAAGAGTATGGAAATATTGATAACTTATATGAAAAAATTGAAACAAATACAGATTCATTAAAAGGAAAACAAAGAGAAAAAATTGCTGATAATAAAGAGTTAGCAATTTTATCAAGGACACTTGGAACTATAAATGTAAATGTACCAATTGAAAAAGAAATAGAAGATTTAAAAGTAAAAGAATGGAATAAAAAAGAAGTATTATCAATATTTGAAGAATTAAGATTTAATAGATATATAGAAAGATTTAACTTAAAAGAACAAAAAGATATAAAAAATAAAGATAATGAGAATAAGTTAAAAAATAACTATGAAATACTAGAAATAAAAGACAAAGTGGAATTAAATAATATATTTAAAGAAATAAAAAAAGAAGGAAAAATATTCTTTGATGTAGACTATAATGAATGCGAAAAATCTAGAATAAATAGAGAAATAAAAAGTATAAGTATATCAGATGTAAATGAGAATAAAGTATATTATTGCAGTATAAATGAAATAAAAATAGAAGATTTTAAAGAGATATTTGAAGATAAAAATATTTTAAAATGTAGTAATGAACTAAAAGAATTATATATAGTACTAAAAGAAAATAATATATCTCCAGAAAACTTTATGTTTGATGTAAAAATTGCAGGATACTTATTAAATTCAACAACAAATCTTTATAGTATAAAAGATTTAGCAAAAACATATTTAGATGAAGATATAGATAACTATGTACAAGAAAAAGAAGAAAAACAAGAGCAAATGACATTATTTGCAGAAAACTTTGATAAAGAAAATAACAATAAAATAAATGAAAAATTAATTGCTAATGCGTATTTTATATCAAAGTTATACTATATATTAATAGAAGAACTAAAAAAACATGGAATGTATGAACTATTTTTAAATATAGAAATGCCTGTAATGGAAGTATTAGCAGAAATGCAATATGAAGGAATGTATGTAGAAAAACAAGAACTTATCGATTTTGGGCTTGATTTAAAATCAGGACTTGAAAAGTTAACATACGAAATATATGATTTAGCAGGAGAAAATTTCAATATAAATTCACCAAAACAACTTGGAGAGTTATTATTTGAAAAATTAGGACTTACTATAGTAAAAAAGACAAAAAGTGGATATTCAACAGATGTTGATACTTTAGAAAAAATAAAATCTGAACATCCAATTATTGAAAAAATACTAGATTATAGACAACTTATGAAATTAAATTCAACTTATGTAGATGGAATGATTACATGCATAAATAAAAATACAGGAAGAATACATTCTAGTTTCCATCAGACAGTAACTGCAACAGGAAGAATAAGTTCAACAGAACCAAATCTTCAAAATATTCCAACTAGAATAGAACATGGAAAGTTACTTAGAAAAGTCTTTAAACCACAAGAAGGAAAAATATTTGTAGATGCAGACTATTCACAAATAGAACTTAGACTTTTAGCACATATTTCGGAAGATGAAGCTATGGTAGAAGCTTTTAATAATGATGAAGATATTCATAAACAAGCAGCATCTAGAGTATTTGGAGTTCCAATTGATGAGGTTACAAAAGAACTGAGAAGTAAGGCAAAAGCAGTAAACTTTGGTATAGTATATGGAATAAGTGATTTTGGTTTAGCAGAACAAATTGGAGTATCAAGAAAAGAAGCTAAAAACTATATAGAACAATATTTAGAAAAATATAATGGGATAAAAAAATTTATGTCAGAAATAATTGAAGAAACAAAAGAAAAAGGATATGTTGAAACAATATATCATAGAAGAAGATATGTTCCAGAACTTAATGCAAAAAATTATATGGTAAGAAAATTTGGCGAAAGAGCTTCTATGAATACACCAATTCAAGGTACAGCAGCAGATATAATGAAAGTAGCTATGATAAATGTATATAGAGAATTAAAAAGAAGAAATTTAAAATCAAAATTAATACTTCAAATCCATGATGAGTTATTAATAGAAACAGATAAATCAGAACTTGAAGAAGTAAAAGAATTATTAGTTAGAAATATGGAAGAAGTAATTAAATTAAAAGTTCCTTTAAAAGCTGATGTATCTACTGGTAACAATTGGTATGAAGTAAAATAATAGACATATAAAAAATAAGGAGAGTTTTAATATTGAATAAAAAAATACTAATGATAATAATTCCTACTATAGTTTTAATTTTAGTAATAATTGGAACTGTAATTGGATATTATATATTAAAACAGTTGTATCCAAAAGACTACTCAGAATATGTTGAAAAATATGCAAAAGAATACAATGTAGATCCAAAATTAATATATGCAATAATAAAAGAAGAAAGTAATTTTAATAAAGATGCAAACTCACATAAAGATGCAATTGGACTTATGCAACTTGTACAAAAGACAGCAGACGAGGCTGGAAGTAAAATAGGAATCAAGGAAATAAAGTTAAACAATCCAGAAATAAATATACAAATAGGAACAAAATATATATCAGATTTAATAAAGAAATATGATGGTAGTATAAAATTTGCAATAGTAGCATATAATGCAGGGATAGGAAATGTAGATAAATGGATTAGAGATGAAATAATTGAAGCAGATGGTAGTAATATGGAAAAGATACCATTTAAAGAAACAAATATGTACTTAAGAAAAGTACTAAGAACATATGAGCTATATAGGAAATTATATTAATAATTATAAATTTTTTGGAAGGTAGATAAATGATTTTTTATATCAGTATATTTATACTTATAATATTTTTAATTTATACAAATGCTCTTACAGATGCTCCAAATGCTATATCAACAGTAGTTGGTACTAAAGTACTTAAATTTAAGGATGCAGCTTTTATTAGTGCTATATTCAATCTAATTGGAATTATAGTAATGAGTATTTTAAATTTTTCAGTTGCTGATTTTATATTCTCAATGATAGATATGTCAAATAAAATTCAAGGACTTTCTATAATATTTTCAGCAATACTTTCAACAATAATATTTGCAAATGTAGCACTTCTATTTGGAATACCAACTAGTGAAACACATTCACTAATAGCAGGAATCACAGGAGCACTTATTGCATGTAATAAGGTAGATGCAATAAGCATAGAAGAATGGACACAAATTATTATAGGACTTATAATTTCAATAGTAGGAACATATATAGTTACTAAAATAATAAATATTGTTTCTAGAAAATATATTAAAAATAACATAAGTGATAACATAAAAAGAAAACTGCAAATATTATCTAGTGCAGGCGTATCTTTTATGCATGGTGCACAAGATGGCCAAAAGTTTATAGGTGTAGTAATTGCATATCAAATGCTTATTAGAAATGAGACTATAGTACAAAGTGTATCACCACAAAATTATTTCTGGGTAATTGTTTTAGTTAGTGTTGTTATGTTTGTTGGAGTTGCAACAGGAGGAAAGAAGATAGTAGAAACTTTAGGAAATGATATAACAGAACTTGATTATAAAGATGCACTAGTTAGTGATTTTTCTTCAGTTTTTATATTACTTATATCAAGTTTAAATGGAATTCCTATAAGTACTAGTCATGTAAAAACAGTATCTATTTTTGCAGCAGTAGATAAAGGAAAAAAAGTTGATTTTGGTAAGATATCAGATATTTTTAAAGCATGGATATATACATTCCCAATTGGTATTTTAATTGCTTATGTATGCATGAAAGGCTTAATGTTTATAATGTAAAGTTTATATGAAATAGTTGTATAATTAAAATAGAGAATTGCTTTAAATTTAAGAAATTAAGTTGAAAGCAATTTTTTGTTTGAAATGCAAGAATAAATTACTAAAAATTGATTTAATTATAGAATATTTCATGACAAATGTAGGCTTTTACTTATCGAAAGCCTACATTTGTGATTATAATATAAGAGAAAATAAAAGGTGTTCAAGATTATCCAAATAATTATTATTAAAATCAATTAAAAAATATTTGAATAAAATGTTGAGAAAGCTATAAAATAATGATAAAATTATGATAATAAAATCGTAAGGAGTGAATAAATTATGATCAATATAAGACCAGTATCAGACTTAAGAAATAATTATCCAGAAATTGAAAAGTTAGTTCTAAAAGAAGATGAAGCTGTTTATCTAACTAAAAATGGATATGGTTCAATGGTAGTAATGAGTTTAGAAAAATATTCAAAATTAATGAGTGATGTGGAATATAATGAATATATTGAAAATGCTCTAGACGAAGCGGAGAAACAATTAGATGATCCAAATACAAAATACTTAACACATGAAGAAGTATTTTCAAGTGCAAGGAGAATAATAAATGGCAAAAAAGAATAATAAAATAGAATACCTTCCTTCATTTATTCAAGAACTAGATAAAATTATGTACTATATTACATATATTCTAAAAAATCCAAGAGCTGCTGAAACTTTACTTGATAATATTGATAAAGCTATTATAGATAGAAGTATAAATCCAGAGAGTTATGAGAAATACAGAAGTGACAAGAATAGAAAATACATCTGGTATCGAATTTATGTAGAAAAATATATAATTTTTTATACAGTTATAGATAATAATATAATGGAAGTAGCTCATATATTATATAACAGAAGAGATTTTAATAAATTAATTTAAAAGTATAGTATTCAAAATAGAAAAATAATTTATAAAATGAATTAAGCTCCCATTGAAGGGAGCTTTTGTGAATAAAAATTATTAGAAAATATTTTTTACTTTATATATTATAAATTTAAATATATTTGAATAATATGAAGCTACTACAAACAATCCATATTTTTCATCTTCCTTTATAACATATGAAGTTTTCGCTTTTGTAAGCATGTGTTTCAATTTTAGGTGTGGATTTTTCATTACGAAATACCACATATTATAATCTTGTGTATTTTTGGGAATGTCAAAGTATTCCTTTCCTGATGTATTGCTATATCCATTAATTTTTCTCTTTTGTATTAAATCTTCAACATATTTTTCTGCCCGTATTATGTCGAGATAATTTTTTTGAAGTTTCATATTTTTCTCCATTTCTTTCTTATTGTAATAAATATATTACAATAAGAATCTTATAATTATGACATGTATCTTAAGTATATTATAATATATGTGAGGGAATATTGCAATTGAAAAGAATTTATATTGAAAAGAATTTATATTTAAATTGTAATATTATATATGTTATGCTAAAATACTAAAAACTAATATTAATTTTCAATAGATTTAGAAGACTATTAAATTAATATACTAAAATATAATGAATAGTAAGGAAGATAAGGATATGGAAAATAATTTATTAGGAAAGGTTATTATTATCACTGGTGGAAGTGATGGATTAGGAAGAGAGACAGCTAAACTTTTATCAAAAGAAAATACTGTGATAATTTTAGGTAGAGATAAAGATAGATTAGAAACATCAAACTTTGATAATTATATTTGTGATGTAACAAAACCAAAAGAAGCAGAAGAAGTAATATCTAAGATTTATAGTAAATATGGTAGAATAGATTGCTTTATAAATAATGCTGGAACATGGATTGTTGGAAAACTAGAAGATAATAGTTTTGATAAGATTAGTGAAGTAATTGATGTTAATGTAAAAGGTGTAATTAATATGACTAAAATAGTTGTACCTTATATGAAAAAACAAGGAAATGGTTTAATTATAAATGTTGATTCAACAGCAGGAGTTAACTGGAAGGAAAACTATTCTGTATATACATCTTCTAAATGGGCAATTACAGGATTTACTAAAGCAATGCAAAGTGAATTATTAAAGCAAGGAATACGAGTAGAGGGATTTTATCCAGGAACAATTAGAACTAGATTATTTGAGAAAAATGGTTTACCAGATAAAGACTTAACTAATGCACTTAAAATTAGTACAGCAGCTAAAGCTATTAAATTTATGATAGATCAAGATGATGATGTAGTAATTACAGACTTAGGAATAAAACATATGTATAATTAAAGCTAAATAATAAAAATGAGGAGATAGAAAATGTACATACCCTTAGGAGAAAATGATAATAACCCTGTAGCTGTATTAAATGCAAGAGAAACTGTAGATTTGCCAGAAGTAGCTGTAGTTACACACTTCGGAAAAGCATTTGAAGAATTTATAAAAAATAACAATTGCGAAAAAATTGATACTTTGCATTTAGAAACAACTCAAACTAATATCTATGTAACAGAAGTAGATGGAAGAAAAATTACACTTGTAAATCCACTTATTGGAGCACCAATGACAGTAAACACAATTGAACATTTAGTTAAAAATGGAGTTAAATCAATTATAGCATGTGGTGATTTATATTCTAATAATGAAAGTGATGTAGGAAAAGTTATTATTCCAAATTCTGTTATAAGAGGTGATGGAATATCATCCCAGTATGTAAGACCTTCAAGGAATATTTTTACAGATAAAAGCAAAAGAGATATACTAGAAAAAAGATTAAAACAAAATAATATTAATTTTAAAGAAGATGAAATATTATCAACAGATATTAGAAGAAATAAATTTAAAGGTATATATTCATACGAAGCCTCAGGAATCCTAGCAACATCAATATTTAGAGATATAGAATCTATATATTTTGGTATTGTTAGAGAAAAAAATGGAAGACCTAAAAAAGAAGAAAAAGATTTATTAGAAGTAGCAATAAAAACTGCAGGAGATATGGCATTAAAAGAAGAATTTTATAATAAAGATAATTTATCTAATGATTCTGAAAAGTATAAGGTTGAAATTGAAGATAATAAAGTAGAAATTAATAAAGATAATAGTATGCCAAATACAGTTGTTATGTGTTTTTTTGAAGAAGCAATTGATAAATACAAAGGTAAAATAGAATGTAGAAAAGTACCAATAAATATAAGAGGGATAGATTTTAATGTTTATGTAGCAAATATCAACGGGAAAGAAATTGGATTTGTACAAGCACTAATTGGATCAAGTGGTTCAGCTATATTAATGGAAGAATTAGCAAGTCATGGAACTAAAAATATACTAGCCTGTGGTGGAGCAGGAGTATTAGAAAATGAAGAAAACAGCTTATATGTACCAGTAATAGGATTAAAAAATGATGGAGTTTCTACTAATTTATCTTTTGGAGATTTTATAAGGTCAGACAAAGAAGTAGTAAATATTATAAAGAAATATTTTGAAAATAAACCCTTTAGTTGCAAACCATGTGCTACATGGACTACTGATGCTTCAAGAAGAGAAACGAGAGATACTATTGATTCAAGGGTACTAGATATAAATAAAAGAGTATGTCCTGAAACTATGCCAATATTAGTAGAAATGGAATATGCAGCATTACTTAGCACTGCAAAAAAGAATAATGTTAATTTTGGACAAGTTTTATATGGTGGAGATAAATTATTTAAAGGAAAAGAATATAATCAAAATAATTGGACTAAAGATAATATTAGAGAAGTATTATTTGAATCAGTATTAGATTTAGCTTCAAACTTTGAATTAGAATTAGAAAAATCAAAAAATGTAGGAAGATAAAATAGTTATGATAAATGGAGAAAAATAATGAAAAGAATATTATTTACAGGAGGAGCAGGGGCAGGGAAAACAAGTACAATCGAATATGTTAAAGACTATTATGAAAATAAAGGTTTTGATGTATTTATAATAAATGAAGTTCCAACTATGCTTTTAAATAACGGATTTAATTCTAGAAGATGTGGTAAATTGGAGTTTCTAGAATTAGTTGCAAAAATTGAATTATATTTAAGAGATATTTTAGAAAAAGAAACAAAAAAATCTTCAAATGAAAATAAAATTATGCTTATTGATAAATGTCCAATAGATAATATGGCTTTTATAAAAAGAGAAGAATTAGACAAAATGTTAGAAAGATTAGATATGTCATATTATAAGATTTTAAATTCTTTTGATTTAATAGTACATTTAGAAACAATTGCTAAAGACTATCCAGAACAATATACCAACAAAAATAATAAAAACAGAACTTTAGACAAAGAATTAGCAATAGAGAGAAATGATAGATTATTAGATGCATATAAAGAAAGTGAAAAAAGAGTAATTATTAAAGGTTACAAAAATATAAAAGATAAACAAGAAAAAGTTATAGAGGAAATCGAAAAAGTATTAAAAGAAAGGTAAAAAAATATATGAATAATAGACCAATAAATACACTGTTTATGCTAATGTCTTTGGATGGAAAAATTAGTAGTGGAGATAGTGATAAATTAGATGCTGACAAGGACTGGTGCAGGATTGATGGTGTAAAAGAAGGCTTACATCAATATTATGAAATAGAACAAACAACAGACTGGTATTCATTAAATACTGGAAGAGTAATGGCTAAAATAGGTGTAAATGATAGAAAAGAAAAGCCTAAAAAAGTAGAGGTTAGATTTGTAATAATAGATAGAAAACCTCATTTGAGTGAAAACGGAGTAGAATATCTTTGTAATTGGACTGAAAAAACATTTATAATAACAGATAATAAAAATCATCCAGCATACAAAATGTTAGATAAATTCGATAATCTAGAAATATTATATTATGAAAAAATTGATTTAATAAATTTAATGGAAGACTTAAAAAATAAATATGATGTAGAAAAAATAACTATACAATCTGGTGGAACATTAAATGGAGAATTTTTAAGAAATAATTTAATTGACTATGTAAATATTGTGGTTGCTCCACTTTTAGTTGGAGGAATCTCTACAAGCACTTTAATAGATGGAAAGGCAATTACAAAATCAGAAGAATTAAATAAATTAAAAGCTCTAAAATTAATTGAATGTAATGTATTAGAAAATTCATATGTTCAGTTAAAATATAAAGTTATAAACTAAATAATTTTTATAGGAGTTTATAAAAAGATATATGTTTAAGTTAGAAGAAATAGAAAAATATACAAATGGAAAAATAATATGTGGAGATAAAAATAAAATAATTAGTAATTATTATTTAGGAGAAAGAGTAAAAAATATAAATGATTATTTCTATATTCCAATAATATTTAGAAATTTTGATAGAGAAGAATATATAATTGATAATGTGAAAAATGGTTGTGTAGGATTTTTTATAAATGAAAATTTTGAAAATAAAGACAAAATCGAAGAAATAGCTAAAAGAATAAATAATGATATTTGTATTATAGAAGTTAAATCAGTTAATGATGCAATATATAAAATGGGACTAAAATGTAGAGAAAATAATATAGAAAAGCCAGTTATTGCAGTTACTGGAAGCGTCGGAAAAACAACACTTTGCAGTCTTATTTCACAAATATTAAAAACACAGATTAAAGTACTACATGATTTTAATAATGAAAATAATAATACAAAAAGCCATATATCTTTAAGCTATTTATTTTTGGATAATTATGATATGGCAGTAACTGAAATTGGAATTAGTGATTTTGGCAAAATGAATGATTTATCTAAATTAGCTAAGCCATCAATAGCAGTTATAAACTCAATTGGAACATCACATATTAATAAATTAAAATCTAAAGAAAACATTTTGAAAGAAAAATTACATATTACCGATTATTTAAGAGATAAAAAAATACTATTTTTAAATGATGATGATGAATATTTAAAAAAGATTGATAAATCTGAAGATTATGAAACAAGACATTATAGTATAAATGAAGCGAAGAATATTAGTCGAATTAATGGCAAGATTAGCTTTGATGCTAAAATATATGGAATAGATACTAATTTCAAATTAAATTTGTATGAAGATTATAATATAAGAAATATTATTTTAGCTATAAAAATTGCTGAAATTTATAATATAAAATATGAAAATATAGTAAAAGTTATAAATGAATTTAAGCCAATAGATGGAAGATTTAAAATAATTGAAAGTGTAGATAAAAATATTAAATTAATTGATGATACATATAGCTCATGCTTTGAATCTGTTAAAATGGGATTAGAAACTGCAAATAAAATAGAAAGTAAAAGGAAAATAGCAGTTTTAGGAACAATAGGAGCACTAGGAACTTTAGAGGAAACTTCAAAAATGCATGAAGAGATAGGAATGTATTTTAAAAATTTAAACTTTGACAATATATATTTAATAGGTGATTTTACAAAACATATTTTAAAAGGAGCATTAACTATTTTAGAAGAAAAAAATATAAAAAGATTTAAAACACTTGAAAACTTATTAGAAGATTTAGAGAAGAATATAATGGAAGGAGATTTAATATATCTTAAAGAATCAGGATTTCAAAATTTTGAAAGAATTATAAATAGACTTAAATTAAAATTTAATATAATTTAGAACAATCTTTATAAGTAAAAATTAATGGTGAGTTGTAAAAGTAACTTCCAAAAGAAAAAGTAAACTCCAAATGTAAGGGAA
>CANOSM010000010.1 GCA_947569365.1 uncultured Clostridium sp.
CCTAGTGAAAGCCCAAGTGCAGAACCTAGTGAAAGCCCAAGTGCAGAACCTAGTGCAAGCCCAAGTGCAGAACCTAGTGCAAGCCCAAGCGCCACACCAAAGTATAAAGTAGAAATTGAGCGTGAAGGAAAGGGCAAAATATTTATTGATGGTGAAGAAGTTGAATTTTATAATGGCAAGGCTACAATAGAACGTGTAGCCGGAAAGTATGAATTTGAGACACATGCAGCAGATGGTTATAAAACATCATCGTGGTTGGTAAATGGTTCCGTAATGACTGACTCAAAAGTAACAGTTGCAATAATCAAAGACTCTATAATGAAAGTTGTGTTCATAGAAGAGGATGTATTTGTTACTGTAAACTACAAGTACAATGGGATAACACTGAAATCAGAAGCAGTGTTATCAGGAGAATCAGGAACAGAGCCTCCTAAGCCATCTACCATAAAAGATAAAATCTTTGATGGATGGTTATTAGATGGGGTTATATACAAAAACGTTGATGAATTAATGCAGGCCATTTCAAAGGCAACATCTGAGAAGAGAGATATAGATATAGAGGCAGTATATGCAGATGTGGAAATATATTATAATGTTGTAACTGAGAATGGACCGGTACTTGTAGACCCTGATAGTGGAGAGCCATTAGAAGTAAATACTTTTTTAGCAGGAGATAAGATAAAAATAGTCACACCTGAGTATGATGATAATGGTTGGAAATTGGCCTATATTGTTGATAAAGACAACAATATAGTAACTTATGATTCTGAATATATAACCTTTATAAATAGCAATCTATATTTTAAAGCTATTTATATGGAAGAAGAAGTGCCAAAAGAGCCTATTGTAGGCTTCAGGGGGGACAAATATGAACTCAATCCAGATAGTGGTAGGATATTATTCCTTACCACGATAGATGTACCAGATGAATTTGCAGTATTGGAGTGGGGATGTTTAGTATCAACTAAATCAGATGAATTGAGCTACCCAGATTCATATTCTGTAAAAGAGACTAATCCAAGTGTACAGAATTCAACATATGCAGATTCATCACTCTTTATGGACAATGCAAACTGGTTTACACAGCAGAGGCTTGTGAGGGTAAAAGCTTATGCTGTTTTACTGGACAAAAATGGAAATACACAGGTGATATATAGCGACCTGGTAAGAATACAATTGTAAATCCAATGGGATTGTATTTATAAATAGCTATTAAATATATATATAATTATCCAATAAGCTAGGAGATTTCTCCTAGCTTATGTATATCTTATATAAAAAAATATATATTAAAGTTTTTTTAAATATCTATAATTATTTATTCTAAAAAGATATATATGTTTTTTGGAGTTTATATTAAGTTATTATTAAGTCACTTTGTAAAAAAAACAATTAAGGAGATAAATTTAAATGTATAAATTCATTGACAAAAATACAATTTTCGAGTATAATAAAAAAAGAATTATAAATTAAAATATAGTAGAGGAGGATTATAATGAGCAAAAGAAAGAAAAATTATAGATCACCAGAATTAAAAGGATATTCTTTAACAAGAGAATCATATGCATCTAGCTCAGGAAAAAATGAAGGTGGAGGATCTGGTTCTAATATTCCAGATGAAATCTAGACAAATTTATTAAAATATTTAAAAGAGGTAATAATATGCTATACAAAATATCGGATTTAATAGTAGAATATAATCCAAACTACGATATATTAAAAAAACGCTCAGATAAATATTTAATAAAAGATAATAGCATAAAAGTAAATTTTAAAATAAAAATTAACGAGAATGACATAAAAAAAGTTAAAGATAGCAATCAGGAAATTACTTCAGAACTTGCAGAGTATATAGTAGTAGGAACAACATTTTATAATGCTCTATTACACTATAAAGGATGTTTATTACACTCATCTGCTGTAGTAATTGATAATGAGGGCTATCTTTTTTCTGCTCCAAGTGGAACAGGAAAATCTACACATACAAATTTATGGATTAAATATTTATCAGATAAAAAACCATATATCTTAAATGATGATAAGCCAGCAATTAGAGTAATAGATAATGAAGTTTGGGCATATGGAACACCATTTTCAGGAAAATATGATATAAGCCAGAATAAAAAAGTTAAATTAAAGGGTATTTGTTTTATAGAACAATCAGAAAAAAATTCTATAGAGAGAATAGAAAATGATGAGGCAATAAAATTATTTTTGGAACAAACTTTAGTTGAAATAAGTGAAAAAAATATGATAAGACTTTTAGAGATAGTAGATATAATAATTAGACAAGTTCCAGTATATAAACTAAAATGTAATATAAGTGAAGAGGCAGTTAGGTTATCATATGAAACAATGAAAAAGAATAACTAAAAGAAAATGAATATGTGAATTATTTTTTAAGTAGTTACTACTTTAGAGAAAGGAATGATACTAGTTATGAAACTAAAAGAAGGATTTGTAATTAGAGAAGTAGCAGGAAGTACTGTTGTAGTACCAACTGGTGATTTAATGGTAGAATATTCAAAGATGTTTACAATAAATGAAGTTGGAAAATTTATAATAGAATTATTACAAGAGCAAGATTTTACAATTAATGAAATAGTAGAAAAGATAATGGAAGAATACGATATAGATGAAGAAAAAGCTATGAAAGATACAGAAAATTTTATAGAAAAATTAAAAGAAGATAATATGCTAGAGAGTTAAAAGTAATGATTAGAGGAAGGAAATATAGTAAGAATTGAAAGATATAAATACTATAAAATGGATTTTTAGAAAAACAAAATCTCAAAGTCTTAATTTTATATTGTTAAATATATTAAATATAATCTATTCAGCAATAGGAATATATTTAATATTGATTTCAAAAAATATAATTGATGCAGCAGTTTCACATTCAATGATAGAGCTTAAAAAATATGCTATACAATTAATTATTATATCAATATCAGAAATTGCTTTAGGAGCTATTCTTACATCAATAGAAACAGTTGCTACAACTAAGCTGGAGATTGATTTTAAGCAGAATGTATTAAATACTATTCTAAAAAGAAATTATCAAGAAGTATCAAAGTTTCATAGTGGTGAATTAATGACAAGGATAGTTTCGGATGTCAATATAATAGTAGATACATTAATGTCATTAATACCAGGAATCTTATCATTATTAACAAGGCTAATATGTGCAGTTATAGTATTATTTCATATAAATAAAGAATTCGTAATAATATTACTTATAGGCGGAGTAGTTTTATTCATAGTTGTTAATCTTTTTAAACCATATTTAAAAAAGGTACATAAGAAAATACAAGAAGCAAGTGCAAATGTACGTTTATTTTTTAAAGAGGTATTTGAAAATTTAATAGTAATAAAGATATTTCAAACAGAAGATATAATTTTAGGTAAATCCAAAGAATTACAAGACAAAAAATATAAAATTTTAATGAAACGTAGAAATTTATCAGTCATATCTGAAGTAGGATTTA
Organism: uncultured Clostridium sp.; assembly: GCA_947569365.1. Lineage (GTDB taxonomy): Bacteria > Bacillota > Clostridia > TANB77 > CAG-508 > UMGS1994. The sequence continues at coordinate 3,489 of CANOSM010000010.1, forward strand.
ATGTAATCTTTAGATTAAGTTATTTATATGCACTTATTTGGTGTACATATAAATTATACTTAAATAAAATCACTGTAGGAAGTCTTACATCAATAGTACAGTTAATAACACAAGTACAAGCTCCAATAATAGAATTATCTAGATCTTTTCAAGGAATCTTTTCAATGATAGGATCAGCAGAAAGAATTATAGAATTAGAAAATATAAAAGAGGATAAAGTAGATAGTATTATAAATCCAGTATCATTATATGATAATTTAAAAAGTATAGTTTTAAGAAATGTAAATTTTACATATAAAAATAAAAAGATATTTGAGAATACAAACTTTGAAGTACAAAAAGGTGAAATTGTTGCAATATATGGAGAGTCAGGAATTGGTAAAAGTACATTACTAAAACTTATTTTGGGAATAATTGAAAAGCAAAGTGGAGATATTTATTTTTCATTAGAAAATAATAAAAGTCAAGATATTAATAATAATACAAGAGGTATGTTTACATATGTACCACAAGGGAAATTTGTACTAACAGGAACTATAAGAGAGAACATAACATTTGTAAATAAAGATATATCTGAAGAAGATTTAAATGAGGCACTAGAAGTAAGTAATTGTAAAAAATTTATAAATCAATTAGAAGATGGCATTGATACAAAGTTAGGTGAAAATGGCAGTGGTTTATCAGAGGGACAAATCCAGAGGATTGCAATAGCAAGAGCAATAGCAAGCAAGGCCCCTATTCTAATTTTAGATGAAATTACGTCTAGTTTAGATAGTAAAACAGAACAAGAAGTGTTAAATAATATAAAGAAACTAAAAAATAGAACTTGTATAATAGTAACACATAGAAATAGTATATCAAATATATGTGATAGAGAATTTATAGTAGAAAACAGGACAATAAAAGAAAGGAACAAAAGATATGAATGAAATTATAGCACTTTTAAATATAATTAGAAATTATATAAAAAATGAAAAGTGTTGTATAGATGTAAAAGTAGACGAAAATAAATTATATGAGATTGCAGAGCAAAATAAAGTAAGTAATTTTCTTAAATATTGGGCAGACGAGTATGCTACAGATAGCATGAAAAATAAAGTACAAATGGATTTTAATAAACAAATATTAAAAGATACTAATCAAAGTATAGAATTTGAAAATTTATTAAACAAATTTGAACAATTAGGAATAAAAACATTAATTTTCAAAGGATTTCTAACTAAAAGTCTATATCCACAAGATTACATGAGAAAAATGTGTGATATAGATATTTTAGTTGAGAAAAAGGATTTTAAAAAAGCTGCAAAAGCTATAAGAGAATTAGGATTTAAAAAATTATATGATCATGAAAAGCATTTAATTTTTGTAAAAAATGTAATAGTAATTGTAGAAGTTCATAGAGAAATGACAACTCCAAATGATGTAGGATATGAATATTTTATAAATGTATGGGATAATTGTATAAAATATAAAGGCTACAAAAATATATATCAAATGAATTTAGAAGATAATTACATATTTTGTATAGTACATTTATTAATTCATTTTAAAGATTATGGAATAAATATTAGAGATATTTTAGATGTATATTTATATAATGAGAATTTTAAGGATAAGCTAAATTATAAAAAGATAAATGAAGAATTTGAAAAATTAGAGATAAAGAATTTTGAAAAAGAACTTAGAGAGATTGCATATAAATGGTTTGATTATAGACAAGAATTATATAAAGGTATACAAAACAAAGAATTTAGTGATATAGAAAAATATATACTAGAAGGACCAAGTCTTAATAAAAAAGTTCTTTATTCTATTATAAATAATATGAATAAAGAAAATAAGATTTTTGGTTTATTTTTTCCAAAGTTAAAAGTAATGCAATATAAGTATCCTGTACTTAGAAAATCACCATATCTTCTACCTTTTATGTGGATTTATAGAATGGTTAAAGGTATATTTGAAAAGACATTTTCCATAAAAGATAGATTACAGACATTAGAGTTAGTTAAAAATGTTAAAGAAGAAGATATTAAAAGGGTTAAAGACATTTATAAAAAATTAGGTATTTAAATCATTTTATAGATAATTATATTTTTATGTTTATAAAGAATCGGTTAATAATATAATGAAATATTTATATAAAATAGAATCCAACTCTTATTTGAGATGGATTTTATGTTTTTTAGTACATAGTACATATAAACTACAAATTACAAAAAAATGTCTACAAATAACCGAAAAATGTTAGAAATATATAAATATTATGTTATAAATAATTACTGTACTGATTAGTAATTGGAGGGAACATTTATGAACGAGTATAAGAAAAGGATTACAAATATATTAGAAAAAATTAAAAGGAAAAGGTGCTGTATTAATAGAAGGACCAAAATGGTGTGGAAAAACTACAACTGCAGAGCAAGTTTCTAATAGTATATTATATATGGCAAAACCTGAATATAACTTACAAAACTTAACATTGGTAGATATAAATCCAAGTCTAAATTATTGGATGCAATAAGATTTGAGATTGATCATAGAGATTCAGAAGATCAATTCATACTAACTGGTTCAGCAGTATCTGCAAATATGGATGATGTAACACATACTACTACAAGAAAATATACATATAAAAGAGAGGATGATATTTATGTTGTTCCTATTGGTTGTTTAAAAAACTAACACTTAAGATAAATTTTTCTAGATTAAATATTTATAAATACAAAAACTACCACTTGTAAAAATTACATGAGTGGTAGTTCTTTATATAAAATAATATACTTATAAATTATTCTACAATTTGGTTCATATAAAATTTATTTTTAGAAAGTTTATCTAATATACCATTTAAGGCTTCACCAAATCTTTGGAAATGAACAACTTCACGTTCTCTTAAGAATCTAAGTGGATCTATTACATCTGGATCATCAGCACATAAGTCTATTAATTTTTCATATGTCATTCTAGCTTTTTGTTCAGCTGCAAGATCCTCTTGAAGATCAGCTATAGGATCACTTGTTACTTGAAAAGTTGCTGCACTAAATGGTATTCCTGAAGCTGATTGAGGATATACACCCCAACCATGATCAGTATAATATGCACCAAGTCCAGCTGCTTCTAACTCTTCAGCAGGAACATTATCTGTTAATTGGTGTACAATTGTAGCAACTATTTCTAAGTGTGCTAATTCTTCTGTACCATGATGTTATCAATTATAAAAATTTAGTGCTATTGGTTGTAAAATAGAGAAAGTTCACCTAGTAAATTAAAGTACACTTGGTGAACGTTTGTATATTTTTATTCTTTATTTTCATTTAAATATCTTTGGTACATTTCATCCATACTAGAAATATATTGAATATCTTGTTTTACTTTGAACTTTTCATATTCGTTTTCAGCTTTTTCTATTGCTTCTTTATGTGATATTGAACCTGAATTATCTAGTATCTTTTTTCTTCTGAACTTTAATAAATCATCTGTTGCATCAATCCAGTCCTTCATTGTCATCACATGCCTTTCTTTTGCTTCATCTTCAGCAAATACTATAAAGAAATTAGTTAAATCATTTAATTTTTTCAATTCTTCTTCATTTAAATAATTTTTGGCTATTGTTACATCATATTTATATATTAATCCATCTGGACTATTTTTCCAGTTTGTAAGTCCCATATGTTCTTTATTTGAATCAGCTCTATTATAAATCAGTTCTGCTGCGGTATGTCCAGAAATAGCATAATGTAATTTATTCTGAACTATTTTAAAAAATGTATATGCTTCTTCTGATTTTGGATTATAGTCAACTGCTGTTGCTATAAATAAATCTGTTATTTTTTGATAAGCCATTCTTTCACTTGTACGAATCGTTTTTATTCTTTCTAATAACTCATCAAAATATTTTGAATCATATTTGTTGCCTTTAATAAATCTTTCATCATTTAAAGAAAATCCTTTTATCATATATTCTTTTAATATTTTGGTTGCCCAAATTCTAAATTCAGTTGCCTTTTTAGAATTTATTCTATAACCAACAGAGATAATAGCATCTAAATTATATATTTTAGTTTGATAATTTTTCCCATCGGAAGCAGTTATCGAGGATTTCTCGGTAACTGAATTTTCGTCTAACTCACTGTCTTTGAAAATGTTTTTTAAATGTAAAGATATATTATCTGTACTACAATCAAAAACTTTTGCCATTCCTTTCTGAGTTAGCCATAATGTTTCATCTTTAAATATAGCATCTACAATTATATTTCCTTTTTCATTTTTATAAATTAACAAGTTTGGTTTATTTTCTATAAATTTATTATCCATATAATATCGACTCCATTTCTTATTTGTTACATATTATAAAACATTCGTTCTTTTGTCAATTGCATTATAATAATTTTATAAAAAATAATAGTACACAATTTCAAATTATCTATAAAATTTTAATACACCAAGTGAACTAACATTAAATTTTTTAGTAAAATTATACTTAAATCTTCCTAATTGAAAAAAGAATGTGCTTTTAAAATCTAGTCAAGGTTGTGAAATAACACATGAATTTTAATCTTGACTTAATTTTATAAAGCACATTATAATCTTATGATAGGATTTATTCTTGGTATTTTATATCTTCTTTATTATATTGTTTTGGATTTAATCCAATTCCTTTTTTCATATATTTTAATACAAATAAGATAACAATTAATCCAATACTGCCTACTATTAAATAAGATATACTTGTAGTATAAAATTCTAATAGTAATCCACCCAAAAAACTTATAACTATTTCGCCAATATTTTTAATTAAATTACTTGCAGATATAATTTTTGCTCTAATATTAACATCTGTGAAATTGGTAACATATTTATCTTCTAATACCCAATAAGGACCTCTAAAGAAATGATGTATAAAAAATGCAAACATAATTATTATAATTTTAAAACAAAAGTTCAAATCTAAATTAGCAACCATTCCAACTATAATAAAAGATAAAAATATTGGAATAGATATAAATGATAGTGTCTTATTTTTTTAAGTATTATGTATTTTATTTTGATACATTACTGAAAAAGATTGTATAAGAGTTAATATTGCAAAAATAATACCAAAATAGTGTGGTGATATTTTCAAATCTGTTAATAAACTTTTTTTATATGTAGAAATCATCATTAAGATACCTCCAAATATAGATGTAAACAAAAATAATGATTTCAACTTTTTTGAATGCACAATAAATTTAAAATATTGTTTAATATCTTCGATTGATTTTGATATAGTTGTTTCTTTCTTTTTTTCTATTTCCACTTCTTCAAATCTATAAGCCATGATTACAGCTAATACTGATATAAAACTAGATAAAATAAGTGGAATATATGGATTAATAACAAATAAATAGCCTGCACATATTGATGTAACTGCACTTAATGCATTACTCAAAGAGGAACCTTTAGCATTTATATTTGCAAATGAATTTTTACCAATACATATTTTAGTAGATTCATATAGTAATGTATTTCTAGCAATATCTTTTATAGCATTGCCAAAAGCAGACATAAAGTATGCAATAACTAAAAATGTAAAATTATTGACAAAAATCATCATTATTATTTGAATGGTTGCAAAAGTAGTTCCCAAAATGAATGCTTTTCTACTTCCAATTTTTTCAATTATAATAGTAGCTGGTATTTGGAGTAGTAATAAAAATAGTGAATATATAGATTCAGCATACATTACTTTTGCAGCTGAAATTCCTTTTACTTCTGTTAAAAATAGAAATATAATTGCACTATAAAATAGAGGATCCCACCCAAAGCCTTTATATAATGGAAATATTCTTCTATTATATTTCATTGCAATTTCTTGTTTCATTTATTTCTCCTTGGTATAATTAATTTTTTATATAACTTTTATATCTTCATATATTGGTTAGTGAAAAAGTTATTAAAATATATCACATATTAATATAATGTACAATAATTTTTTTCTTATCCTTGTTGATGTATTATAGAAAACAAAATACAATTATATTCTAAAATAAAAGGGAATTGATTTTATAAATCGTACATAATATAATGTAAATATAGAGAAATATAAATTTGCTCAGGACAATTTTGTCTTGGGTATTTTTTTATGCTTTCCTCATAAATTTTAAAGAGGCGATTTATATGTTATTAGAAGAATACATATTAGAAAATACAAAAATAAAATTTTATGATGATTATATTGTAAAAAATACGACTAATCAAAAAGATTACATAGATAATGTTATCGTTAATCTAATAAGAAAAATAAATTCTTCTTTGTTGTAATTTGTTATAGTTACAGATAAATAATTGCGAATTAAAGACAAATTACAAGGAAAGGAGGAAATGTGCAAGATGGCACATATGCAATTTATTTAAGAAAATCAAGAGAAGATATAGAATCTGAAAAATATGGAGAAGGAGAAACTCTAGCAAGGCATGAGAAAATTCTAACTACATTGGCAGGTAAACGAAACTTAACTATTGGAAAAATTTATAGAGAAGTTGTAAGTGGTGAAATGATTAGTGAAAGAAAAGAAATACAGAAACTTCTAAAAGATGTTGAGAATGAAAAGTGGATTGGTGTTTTAGTTGTTGAAGTAGAAAGACTTGCTCGTGGTGATACTGCTGATCAAGGTCGAATTTCAAAGGCTTTTAAATATTCTCATACCAAAATTATTACACCTGTTAAAACTTATGATCCAGATAATGAATTTGATGAGGAATATTTTGAGTTTGGCTTATTTATGTCTAGAAGAGAATATAAAACAATCAATAGGCGTCTGCAAAGAGGTCGAGAAATTTCGTGTCAAGAAGGTAAATTTGTAGGAAATATTGCTCCTTTTGGATATGATAGAGTAAAGCTAAAAGATTCAAAAGGCTATACCTTATCTATAAATCAAGATGAGGCACCTATTGTAAAAGAGATTTTTAGATTATATACTTTTGAAAATAACACTATAAATTCAGTTACAAAGCAATTAAATGATATGAATTTAAAGCCTAGGATTTCTGATGAGTGGACTATTTCTTCTGTTAAAGATATTCTTTCAAATCCTACCTATATTGGTAAAATTGTTTGGAATAGAAGGAAACAAAAAAAGAAAACGAAAAATGGGCATCTTATCATCAGTAGACCTCGTAATCAAGATTATTTAATTTATAATGGATTACATGAGCCTATTATTGATAATAAGACATGGGAATTAGTTCAAGGAAAAAGAAAACAAAATACTCCAAAAGTAAAACATAGCCATCAAATTCAAAACCCATTAGTTGGCTTAGTATTTTGTGAAAAATGTGGTAAACCTATGCAAAGACGACCTTATAATAAACATAACAAACCTGCAACTCTTATATGTTCCAATTCAAAATGTGATAATGTAAGTTCTAAACTTTATATTGTTGAAAATAAGATTATTGAGGCTCTAAAACTATGGCTTGAAAATTATAAAGTAGATTATGAAATTAAAGATAATTCAAATGCTAAAAATACTAAGCTAATTGAAAAATCTATTGTGTCAGCTAAAAAAGAATTAGAAAAAGAAAATAATAAACTTGATAAAATTTATGACTTTTTAGAAAATGGTATTTACAATAAGGACGAATTTATAACCCGTTCAAAAACTATAAAAGATAGTATTCAAAATTTAGAAAATAAATTAAAAGAATACAATTCTTTATTACAAAAAAACGTTGAAATACAAAATGAAAAGAAAACTATGATACCTAAATTAGAAAATGTGATTGATTTATATGATAAGTTAGAAACTGCTGAAGATAAAAATATTTTACTAAAAAGTATACTATCTAAAGTTACCTACTTAAAAACAGAAAATTCTATAAAAAAGGATTCGGATTCTACAAATTTTGAATTACATATATATCCCAAAATACCAAAAAGCTAATTATCAAATTTTCTAAGATATATTAATTATATTTATTATTTGATATAATATAAAAAATTAAAAAAGGAGACACATATATGTTAGAAAAAATAGAATATATACTTCAAAAAAATACTAAAAATATAGAGTTTTTTAATATGCTTATTAGTTTATTTAAAGATGTAAAATATGTAACTAATATTAACAATGAAGAAATACATATAATAACATCAAACTTAAGACCTGAAACTATTTTTAGATTAGATGATATCAATTCTAATATTAAATTAAATATAGGGGATAAGAAGTATTTAAATATATTATCTAGGAAAAATAAAAATAGTAAAGAATTATGTAATATAAAAAGGTTAAATATTAATGATGTTTCTAACAAATTATCAGGACACATTAAAAGAATTGACCATACAGGGATAAATTTGCCAACTGTTTTATTTGATGAACTGGAATATCAAAATCTATTAGATTATTTTTCATCTAATGGTAATATGTACAGCTATCCAACAGGAGAGCCTTGGCCATTTTTATTACCAGCAACAGAACATGAACATAAAAACGAAATAACTAATTTTAAAATTTTACGAGAACCAAGATTTGAATTTGTTTATGATAAGTACACTAATACTGTAGGAATACAAATTGATATAGAAACAGATTTATCAAAAAATGAAATAGAAGATTTATTTCCTAAAGACCAAGGTGTATATTATAAAGGTTGTACTTTCAAAGCAATTTATTTAGACTATGGTGAAGATTTAGATATAAGACTAGATGTTAGATATGAATCAACTTATGGTGACTGGGAAAGTGGCGAATGGCTCGTATGTGAAGGTAAAAGAATGTAACTTAATCTATCATTAAAATAATTTATTTTACAGTCAATAGCCAAAGTTGTAATCACTGTCTTTAGCTATTGACATCATCAAGGAACTCATTCTTCTGTACCAATATCATTTAATATTGCTTTTGATTTTTGATCTGGCATACTAACTCTTTGAGACAAATATCTAAGTGCTGCACCAATTTCACCATCAGGACCACCATATTGAGATATTATAAATTTAGCAAGTCTAGGGTTAGTACATTTTATATTAACAGGATATTCTAATTTCTTTTGATATAACCACATTAGTTATTTCCTCCTTCCCATGGCCAAGGTTCTTCAAGCCATCTCCATTGATTACAAGGACATTCTATAGATAAAGGTCCATACATAGATTGATACTTATCAGTAAGCTTTCTTAAATTATTTGCATGTTGATTATGAAGACATAAAGCTCTTTGGTCAGTAGGATTTATATCTAAATATAAAGCAAGTTCTATAACATAAAAAGTACATTCTTGAATTTCTCTTAAAAGTTCTTCTTTATTTGAATTATTATTACATCCACAATTACAATCCATATCCATATTACATACAACCTCCTTTAAAATCTTTAGAATTTCTTAAATAATTCATTACTTCTTGAGATTGACCAGGACAGTAAGGGCTAACAAGTTCTGGGAATATAGTTCCTAATTTCAATCCTAAACATGGAGTATATACATTATTCATATATTGGTGAGGAACATATGAATGAGCATATAAGAGAGTATTTGGAAAATTATTTGAAGATTCAAACCCACAAGAGCAAGAATTTGTACTATTTTGATTATTATAATTATTCATTGCATTCATACTACAAGGGCATGATTGTTCATACATATTTTCATCAGAACAACCACAACTATTTGTATTCATATTACAAGAATCATTATCGTAATCATCATTATTATTATTATTATTACAATTACAATGTCTATACATATTATTGTATTTCCTCCTTTTTTTTATCTATAATATAATGTATGCAAAAAAGTAGACTAGGGTTATTAAAATGTAGGAATATTATATAAAAATTTAAATATATATTATTATAAAGAATGTGAGTATTATCATAAATACAATAGCAAACTGCATAATTTGAGAAAATAGCGTTTCCTTGAAAAAGAAAATGCTATTTTTCTTTCTATAAATAACATAAAAAGTATTTAAAAAACATTGCAAATAATGTATAATATAATAAATTTTTAATTGGGAGACAAGTTGATGTATAAAAAATGGGAGTATCAAGAAACAGATTTAAAAGTAGTATCAAATATTATGAAAAAAAATAATATTTCAGAATTACTATCTACAGTATTAGTAAATAGAGGAATAACTAAACAAAAAGATATTGAGATATTTTTAAATCCGACAAGAAAAGATTTTCATGACCCATATTTAATGAAAGATATGGATATTGCTGTAGATAGAATTATAGAAGCAATAGAAAAAAAAGAAAAAACTATCATATATGGTGATTATGATGTAGATGGAATAACAAGTATAACAGTATTAAAGAAATTTTTAAAAGAAAGAGGACTTGATGTAGAGTATTATATTCCAAATAGATTAAATGAAGGATATGGACTAAATAAAGAAGCTATAGATAAAATTGTAGATGAAAAATACACATTAATAATAACAGTAGATTGTGGAATATCTGCTATAGAAGAAATTGATTATGCAAATTCTCTAGGAGTACAAACAATAGTTACAGATCATCATGAGCCAATGGATAGTCTTCCTAAAGCAATAGCTGTAATTGATAATAAAAGAAAAGATAGTAAATATCCTTTTAAAAATTTAGCAGGAGTAGGAGTAGTATTTAAATTAATTCAAGCTATAGGAAAAAAGCTTAATATAGAAGAAAAAGAATATCTAAAATACTTAGATATAGTATGTATAGGGACAATATCAGATATAGTTCCACTTGTAGATGAAAATAGAGTAATTGCAAAACTTGGACTTAAACTAGTAGAAGTTACAAGAAATTTAGGACTAAGGGCACTTATTAATTCATCAGATTATAAAGTTATCAATTCAAATACAATTTCATTTGGAATAGCACCTAGAATTAATGCATGTGGAAGAATGGGCTTTGAAAAAGAAGCTGTTAAATTATTTCTAACAGAAGATGAAGAAGAAGCACAAGAAATAACAGAAAAGCTAAATAGATATAATAGAGAAAGACAAGACATTGAAAAATCTATATATGAAGATGCAATTAAAATGATAAAAGAAGAAGAACTTGAAAATAAAAATTCAATAGTGCTTGGGTCAGATGGATGGCATCATGGAGTTATAGGGATTGTATCATCAAAAATCACAGATATGTATTTTAAACCATCAATATTAGTATGTTTTGAAGATGATGAAGCAAAAGGATCTGGAAGAAGCATTCCAGGATTTGATCTTCATGAAGCGGTAGGGCATATGTCTGATTATATTGAAAAATATGGTGGGCATGAAATGGCAATAGGACTTAGTCTAAAAAAAGAAAATTTTAAAAAATTTAAAGAGGAATTTGAAAAATATGTTAAAAAAGAGGATATAAGTGGAATTTTACCAATAATTGAAATAGATAAAACTATTAACTTAAAAGATATGAATAAAGAAACAATTCAAGAAATTGAGCTATTAGAACCATTTGGAGAGGCAAATAAAAGACCATTATTTGTATATAAAAACTTAAAAATAGATTCTATTAGAGCTCTTTCAGAAGGAAAACATCTAAAACTAACATTAAAAGATGAAAATACTATAATAAATGCAATAGGATTTAATCTAGGACACTATTCAAAAGAATATATGATAGGAGATAAAGTAGATATTGCAGGAATGTTGGAATTAAATTCCTTTAATGGAGTTGATTTAGTACAAATAAACATAAAAGATATAATGAAATCATATTAATTAATATTTTTTGAGGGAGGAATTATAAATATGACAGAAGAAAATAAAGAAGTGACAATAGAGGATGTAATAAAAATTGCAAAAGAGAAAAATAAAAATATAGATAGTGCACTAATAAAAAGAGCATATGAATATGCAAAATTACATCATGGAGACCAACTAAGAAAATCTGGAGAACCATATATAATTCATCCTCTTCAAGTCGCATATACTCTAGCATCACTTGAACTAGATGCAGAATCTATATGTGCAGCACTGCTTCATGATGTTGTAGAAGATACAGAAGTGACACATGAAGATTTAGTAAGAGACTTTGGAGTAACTATTGCTGAAATGGTAGCAGGAGTAACAAAACTTGGAAAATTAAATTATACGACAAAAGAAGAACAACAAGTTGAAGATTATCGTAAAATGTTTTTAGCAATGGGAAAAGATATAAGAGTAATACTTATAAAATTAGCTGATAGACTTCATAATATGAGAACACTTAAATATTTAAGTAGAGATAGACAAATAGCAAATGCAAAAGAGACAATGGACTTATATGCACCACTTGCAAATAGACTTGGTATTTATTCTTTAAAATGGGAACTTGAAGATTTATCATTTAAATATTTATATCCAGATGAATATCATGAAATAGTAAAAGGATTAGATAAAAAGAGAAATGAAAGATTAGCATTTATTGATAAAATTATGGAACAATTAAAAGTAGAACTTAAAAATGCTAATATAGTAGCAGAAGTTACTGGAAGAGCAAAACATTTATATAGCATATATAGAAAAATGGAAAGAGATAATACTACACTAGACCAGATATATGATCTATTTGCTCTTAGAATTTTAGTAAACTCAGTAAGAGACTGTTACGCAGCTTTAGGTATAGTACATGATTTATATAATCCAATGCCAGGAAGATTTAAAGATTATATTGCAGTTCCAAAAAAGAATATGTATCAATCAATACATACAACATTAATAGGTCCTGGAGGAGTACCATTTGAAGTTCAAATTCGTACATGGGATATGCATAGAATTGCTGAGTTTGGTATAGCTGCACATTGGGCATATAAAGAAGCAAGTAATAAAGGAAAAAAACAATCTATAGTAGTTACAGATGATAAATTATCATGGCTTCGCGAGACATTAGAATGGCAAAAAGATACATTAAATCCAGATGAATTTTTAAATACATTAAAACAAGAATTATTTGAAGATGAAGTACATGTTTTTACACCTAAGGGAGATATAAAAGTTTTGCCAAGAGAAAGCACACCAATAGATCTTGCATATAATATACATGAGCAAGTAGGAAATAAAATGATTGGTGCTAAAATAAATAGTAAAATGATGCCAATAATAACAAAACTGAAAAATGGAGATATAGTTGAAATTATAACATCAGATTCTTCAAAAGGACCTAGTAGAGACTGGCTTAAATTTGTAAAAAGTTCTACTGCTAAAACAAGGATTCAAAGATGGTTTAAAAAAGCAGAAAGAGAAGAAAATATTGAAAAGGGTAAAGATACACTTGAAAAAGAGATAAAGAAAATTGGAATGAAACATTCTGACTTATTTAAGACAGAATGGGTTCAAGTAGCAATGAATAGATATAAATATGCAAATGTAGAAGACATGTATGCAAGCATTGGATTTGGTGCAATGTCTGCTACAAAAATAGTTGCAAGATTATTAGAAGAATATAAAAAAGAACATGTAGAAGAGGATTTAGAAGAAAAGATTACAGAATTAACAAAAAAAAGACCAGTTAATAAACCTTCTAAAACAGGTGTTGTTGTAGAAGGAATAGATAACTGTTTAGTAAAACTTTCAAAATGCTGTAATCCACTTCCAGGAGATGTGATAGTTGGATATATTACGAAAGGTAGAGGAGTATCTGTTCATAGAAAAGATTGTGTAAACATAAAGGATTTAGTAGTATCTGGTGAAAATAGAATGATAGATGTTTATTGGGCAGAAGAAGCTAAAACTAGATATAATGTTGATATTGAAGTTTATGCAAATGATAGAACAGGACTTTTAGCAGATGTTATAAAAGAGATTACTGGGGCAAAATTTAATATGCTTGGGGTAAATACTAAAACAACAAAAGAAAGAATTGCAATTATTGATATTACAGTAGAACTTGAAAACTTAAATGAGTTAAATCAGGTAATAAAGACTTTAAGAAAAGTTGATAGTGTTTATGAAGTAAAGAGAAGAAAATAGAGAGAATTGGGAGAATTGATAGATGATACTAAAGAAGATAAAAGTAAGAATAGAAAATAAAGATTTGATTACAAATTGTTATATTGTAGTAGATGAAGATACTAAAGAGGCTATAGTAATAGATCCAGGAGCAGAGTCAGATAAGATAATAAGTATGTTAGATATATTAGATGCAAAAGTAAAATATATATTACTAACACATTGCCATGCAGATCATATAGGAGCAATATCTGAAATAAAAGATAAAAAAGGTGGAAAAATATTAATAAGTAGAGACGATAGTAAAGGATTATATGATGTTGGAATAAATTTAGATTATTATGTAGAGATGCATATTCCAGAATTAGAAGCGGATTCCAGGCTTGATGATGAAGATATAATTCATATTGGAAATTTAGAATTTAAAATCATACTTACACCAGGACATACAAAGGGAGGTATATGTGTATATAATAAAGAGCATTCTCTTATGTTTACAGGAGATACTATATTTGCTGGAACATGGGGAAGAACAGATCTTCCAACTGGAAGTATAGAAGACATAATGAGCTCAATAGAAAATAAAATTTTAACTTATCCAGAAGATACAATAATATATCCAGGACATGGAAGATCTACTTTAATAGGAGATGAAAAATCTTTGTATTTAGATCTTAAAAGAAAAGAATTTTAAAATTATATAAAAAGTATAGATATGGAGGATAAAAATGATACAAAAACCAAAAGGAACAAGAGATATATTGCCAGACGAAATCTATAAATGGCAATATGTAGAAAATACAATAAAAGAAATATTAGAAAATGCTGGAATGAAGGAAATTAGAGTGCCAGTATTTGAATATACAGAACTATTTAGTAGAGGAGTTCGGAGAAACAACAGATGTAGTTCAAAAAGAAATGTATACTTTTTTAGATAAAGGAGATAGAAGTATAACATTAAGACCAGAAGGAACAGCAGGTGTAGTTAGAAGTTATATAGAAAATGGGTTAAATAATAGTGGTGTTCCACTAAAACTTTGGTACAATATGCCTATGTACAGATATGAAAATGTACAAAAAGGAAGATATAGAGAATTTAGACAAATAGGAACAGAAGTAATAGGTACAGATTCTTATTTAGCAGACTTAGAAGTTATATTAATAGCAAAATCAATATTTGAAAAATTAGAAATACCAAATATAAAATTAAATATTAATAGTATAGGATGTCCTACATGTAGAAAAAAATATCAAGAAGCCTTAAGAGATTTCATAAAACCAAACTATGATAAATATTGTGATACTTGTAAAACGAGATTTGAAAAAAATCCAATGAGAATATTAGATTGTAAAGAAAAAGAATGTAAAAAAATGAATGTGGGGGCACCAATTATCTTAGATTATTTATGTGAAGAATGTAAATTACACTTTGAAGCTTTAAAAGAAGCTTTAGATAATGCAAATGTAGAATATGAAGTTGATTCAAGTATTGTAAGAGGACTAGATTATTATACAAAAACAGTATTTGAGTTTATATCAAATGATGATGGTCTTACTGTACTTCGGTGGCGGAAGATATGATGGGCTTATAAAAGAAATTGGAGGACAAAGTACTCCTGCTGTTGGATTTGCTACAGGAATAGATAGATTAATTGATGTATATAACAAATATAATGAGAATAAAGTAAAAGAAAAGAATATGAAATTATATATAGCAACTATAGGTGATAGGGCAAATGCATTTGCTACAAATATGGTATATAATTTAAGAAGTAAAGGAATATTTGTAGAAAAAGACATTTGCTCAAGAAGTATAAATTCACAATTTAAATATGCTAATAAAAATTCAGCAGAATATGTTATTACAATAGGAGATGATGAAATAAAAGAAAATAGAGCTAAAATTAAGAATATGGAGACAGGAAAAGAAGAAGAAATTGAATTATCTTTTGAAAAAATAGTAGAATATTTATCATAACTTGCATAAAATATAGGTTTCTAAAATATACTTATAATAGGGAAATAAAAAAAGTATATTTAAAGGAATGTCTAAACAATGATAAATTTAAGGGTAGTAACTATAAAAGATATTATAAAAAATCTAGTAAAATTTATAGCAATAATTATATTTGTTATATTTATTACTAGATTTTTTGGATTTATGAGTAAAGTGAATATAACAGAATATATAAAAAATAAAATAAATTCATTAGAAGGAAAGACTTTTATAGAATGTATAAATGATAATGTTAGTATATATAATGGAAGCGGAATATCTAATAATGATAAATTATTAAAGAATAAAAAGTCTAGCACACTAAAAAATGAAGATATTTTCACTAGAATAAAAAATGTTATATTTTTAAATTTTGATGTGACTACAGTTTCAAGGGTATTAAATAATGAGTTTAGTGTATTTGGCTATATTGATAATAATAGTACAAATAATGTAGATACTAAAAAAAATAAGGATAAAACAAATGAAGAAGAAGTTAGAATTGCTAAAAAAGGGAATTCATCAACAGAAGTAATTAAAAAGAATAATAAAGATGAAGTGTATAATAAAGTATATGATGGTGTAAAAATAAAAAATGAATCCAAATATAAATTAACAAGAGATGATTTAAAACCAAATATTGATTTTAAAAATAAAAAAGATATTGTAATTTATCATACTCATACATGTGAGAGTTATACTAAAACAGAAAAATATAAATACAAAGCAACTGGAAATTATAGAACAACAGATCTAAATTATTCTGTTGCAAGAGTTGGTACTGAACTTACGAAATATTTAGAAAAGTATAAGTTTTCAGTAATACATAGTAAAACATACCATGATTATCCACAGTATAATGGTTCATATGCAAGATCACTTGATACAGTAAGTAGAATAATGAAAAAAAGCAATGCTAGTTTAGTTATAGATTTACATAGAGATGCGCTTGGAAGTAATAGTCATTATGGTCCTTCTGTTAAAATAAATGGAGAAGAAGCAGCTCAACTTATGTTTGTTATAGGAACAAATGGTGGTGGACGTTCTCATTCTAATTGGAAGAAAAATCTAAAGTTAGCAATAAAAGTACAAAAAAAGGCAAATGAAATGTATCCAGGACTATTTAAACCAATAATAGTAAGAAATTCAAGATATAATCAACATGTATCAGATGGTGCATGTATTATAGAAGTTGGTGCTACTGGAAACACTCTAGAACAATGCTTAACAAGTATGAAATATTTATCTGCTGTTATAGATGAAGTAATGAATAAATAAAAATGAAGTACATCTCTTTTTGCAAAGAGATGCACTTTAAAAATAGGGCTTAAAATTATTTTTTTAGAATAATCCAATGAAATACCCAAAAACATAGCAAACAAGTGCTACTATGGTGAGGACTGCAACTGAAAAGCCTATGCAGCCCCAATACCCTTTCCGTTCACCAGAGTTACTAAAATCATCAAGAAATTCAACAACATCTTCAGTTGATTCTGATGAAAATGTTATATTGGTCTCTTGTAATACTTGTCTTAAAACTTCCGAGTCATAGGGACCACTATATATAACCTCTGATTCATGTATAATACTCATGTTTTTATCTTCTAGTACAACAGATATTGAGGAACAATTTGTTTTTATAGTTGTCTTTTCTTCGCTCATATATATATCCTCCTTTTAGAAGTTGATTATATAATTATAACATTAATATATGTATTATGTCAACAGAAATAAATATGTTAGAATTACTATATTAAATAAAAATAAAAAGAAACACATTTCTTTCGAAGTGATAGAAATGTATTTCTTCATAATTATAAAATGTAACCAATTATTCCTAACTTACAATTTATAAGTATAAATAAGAAGATAATTAATGTAAAGACAATTATACAGCTAATATTCAAGAACATACTAAATTGTTCGAATATAGTTGACTTGAGTTTTTTTGCATGTATTTTACTCATAGTTGATATCTGTAAATCATTCTTTATAGGATTGTTAATTGGTGTATGTAGTGTTTTTGGTAACTCCCGTACCAAGTGATTATCGGGAGCGAAAAAAAAGTTATTTTTTTTCTCCATAATGATTCCTCCTCTGAGTATTTTGATATAATAATTATAACATTTTAGGAATATTATGTCAATTTTGCAAATAATATTTTAAATTACTACTTGAATAAATTTGATTTACAAAATATAATAACTGTATAAAAAGAAAGGAGAGTTTGATAAATGATTAAATTTGAATATGATAAATCTAGTATTATTGATAGAACTATTTTTGAATTAGATGAAAAAGTAAAACAATGCCATGAATGGATAGAAGAAAATAAAGATAATGAAGAAGAATTTCTAGGATGGGTGGATTTACCAATAAATTACGACAAAGAAGAATTCAGAAGAATAAAAAAGGCAGCAAAGAAAATACAAAAGGATTCTGATTTTCTAATTGTTGTTGGGATAGGAGGTTCATACTTAGGTGCTAGAGCTATTATAGAGGCAATGAATGGATGTTTTGATAATTTTATTGCTAGTGATAAAAGAAAAACACCTAGAATATTATATGCAGGAAATAATCTAAGTCCTAATTACTTACATGATTTATTAGAACTGATTGCAGAGAAAGATGTTTCAATTAATGTTATATCAAAATCTGGAACTACAACAGAGCCAGCAATAGCATTTAGAGTACTAAGAGAGGCAATCGAAACAAAATATGGAGTAGATGAAGCAAAAAAAAGAATATATGTTACAACAGATAAGAATAAAGGAGCTTTAAAAACATTAGCAACTGATGAGAAATATGAAACATTTGTAATTCCAGATAATGTTGGTGGAAGATTTTCTGTACTTACTGCTGTAGGATTATTACCAATTGCAGCAGCTGGTATAAATATAGATATGCTTATAAAAGGAGCTGCAGATGCAAGAGATAAATATTGTGATCCAGATGTAAAATTTAATGATTGTTATAAATATGCAGTTATTAGAAATTTATTATATAATTCAGGAAAAAATATTGAAATACTAGCAAACTATGAACCAAGTCTTCATTACATTACAGAATGGTGGAAACAATTATATGGTGAAAGTGAAGGAAAAGACGAAAAAGGAATATTTCCAGCTGGAGTAGATCTAACAACAGATTTACATTCAATGGGACAATACATTCAAGATGGACAGAGAAATTTAATGGAAACAGTAATATGTATTGATGAGCCAAGAGAAAGTATAGTACTTACAGAAGATAAGGAAAATATTGATGGATTAAATTATTTAGCAGGGAAGGATCTAGACTATATTAATAAAAAGGCAATGGAGGGAACAATAGAAGCTCACGTAAGTGGTAATGTTCCAAACATGAAAATTACAATTGAAGAATTAGATGAAGAAAATTTAGGACATTTAATATATTTCTTTGAAAAAGCTTGTGCTATATCAGGACTTATATTAGGCGTAAATCCATTTAATCAACCAGGAGTAGAAGAATATAAAAAGAACATGTTTAGGCTACTAGAAAAGCCAGGATATGATAAATAGATTATATAAAAGATAAAAGAAACTTGAAAAAATCAAGTTTCTTTTTTAGTTCTTTATAGGAATATCACTATATTTAACTTCTTCTTCAGAATACTCACTAGCTTTAAGTCCTAATCTTTTTTTCATATAAATTGATGATAAAATAAAGAGTATTAGAAATATTAATCCAAGTAGTATAAATGTATTTTGAGTTGTTGTTCTATCTATTAGAAAAGATGCAATCAATCCAAATATAACATTAGAAATACTATTAAAAAATGCTTTTGAAGAAAAGATTTTAGAGTCTATATCAGAATTAGTAAAATTTCTATAATATTTATCTACTAGAATTTGATAAATTCCTACAATAATATATTTAATAGTAAGTGCTATGACAATTATTGATGTAATAATATAAATATTAGAAGAAAGATATCCGAGAAGTACCAGCCAATATACATGAAAAGCTTATTGTAATTCCAAGTATAGATAAAGATTTATTCTTAAACTTATTATGAAATTGTTCTTGCTTTTTTAATGAAATACTAGCAATAATCTCGAGAGTAGCAAATATTATTCCAATAATAGATGATGATATGCTTTTTTCTTCTAAAATTCCAACTTGCATATTAGCTAATATAGAGATTAGTCCAGACATAATTGATGAAAATAATATTAAACTCCTTAATCTATTAGACGATAATATAAATTTAAAAGATGATATGAAATCTTTAATAGAGTTTCTAAAATTTTCTATTGCTAATTTTTTATTATTTACATTATAGTTTGTATTATCGCTATCCAATTTTATAGAATCTAAAGGATCTATAAATAAACAAGATAGTAAAAACGATAATATTGTAATTATTAAAGAAATAATGATTGGTAAATAACCATTAATTGCAAAAAGAAAACCAGAAATTATAAGTGAGAGTGAATTTAGGATAAAATGTCTGGAAGATCCTTTAGTTAGAATTTTTGCAAAAATAGTACTCTTTTTAGTTGTTTCAGGAATAGATTCATTTATTAAACTTAAATCAGCCACATCCTTTAGTGAAAAAGCAAAAGCACAAAATGCTTCTGCAATAATAAGATGAAATAAGTTTTGACTTAAAATCACTATAACCATATATATAATATTAGAAAAGTTTCCAAGCATCATTCCTTTTTTTCTTCCAACTAATTCTACAATTAAAGTTGATGGAATTTGCAACAATACTACAAAAAAAGCGTAAAAAGAATCCTCAAGAATAACAGCAGATGCACTTATATGTTTAATCTGTGTTAAAAATAAAAAATTTATAGTATAAAAAAATAAAAAATCAGATGAAAAGGCTTTATATACAGGAAATAGTTTCATATTCCTTTTACAAACTTTAGAATTTATATTTTGTTTCATATAATATAGAACTCCTTAAAATAATTAAAAATATTATATAAATAAAAAATATGATATTCAAGTAAAATAAAAAAAATTGAAGTTGACAAACACACAAAAAAATAGTATTATAAAATAGTAAACGTTGATGGGACAAAGTAAAATAAAGGTTATTAACAGAGAGGATTAGTCTAAAGGCTGAAAGCTAATCTTAAAAAACGTATTTGAAAAACTACCCCTGAGTTTCCATGAAAATGGCGATTAGGTTACGTTATAAATCTAAATTGAGTTAAACATTAGGGTGGAACCGTAAGAAATAAACTTACCCCTATAAGTAATTATTACTTATAGGGGATTTTTGTATTTAATTTTACAAAAGTCTCTTATAGTAAGTAAAAATTACTTTAAATAAATTTTTTTAAACCCAAAAGGGTAAAGGAGGAATTTATATGTTTAAAATTAAATTACATGGAGGAAAGACTGCAGAAGTTGAAGAAAGTATGTATTGGCATACAACATCTCATATTATGGCTCAAGCTGTAAAGAGATTATTTCCTAAAGCTAAATTAACAATAGGACCAGCAATTGAAAATGGATTTTATTATGATTTTGATGTAGAAAAACCATTTTCAGAAGATGATCTTATAAAAATTGAAGAAGAAATGAAAAAGATTATCAAAGAAGATTTAGTTTTAGAGAGATTTGAACTACCAAGAGAAGAATCAATTAAAAAAATGAAAGGATTAGGGGAAGATTATAAAGTAGAGTTAATACAAGAACTTCCAGAAGGAGAAGTAATATCTTTTTATAAACAAGGAGATTTTACAGATTTATGTAGAGGACCACATTTACCTTCTACAGGATGTGTTAAAGCTATAAAATTATTATCATCATCAGGAGCTTATTGGAGAGGTGATGAAAAAAATAAAATGCTTCAAAGAATATATGGAATATCTTTTCCAAAAGCAAGCGAGCTAGAAGAGTATCTTAAAAAATTAGAAGAAGCAAAACAAAGAGATCATAGAAAAATAGGAAAAGAATTAGAATTATTTATGACACATCCATTAGTTGGATCAGGACTTCCAATGTATTTGCCAAATGGAGCTACTGTTAGAAGATTACTTGAAAGATATATACAAGATAAAGAAGTAAACTTAGGATATGACCATGTATATACACCATCACTTGCAAATGTTTCATTATATAAAACAAGTGGACATTGGGATCATTATAAAGAAGATATGTTTCCAGTAATGAAATTAGATAATGAGGAAATAGTACTAAGACCAATGAATTGTCCTCATCATATGTTAATATATAAAAATAGATTACATTCATATAGAGATCTACCAATTAAAATCGGAGAACTTGCACATGATTTTAGGTATGAAGATAGTGGAAGTGTCTGTGGATTAGAGAGAGTTCGTCAAATGTGTCAAAATGATGCACATCTATTTGTAAGACCAGATCAAATAAAAGAAGAATTTGGAAAAGTTGTACAATTAATATTAGATGTATACAAAGATTTTGGATTCAAAGATTATGAGTTTAGATTATCTTTAAGAGATAAAAACAATAAAGAGAAATATTTTGATGATGATGAAATGTGGGAAAAGGCAGAAAGTCAATTAAGAGAAATATTAACAGAATTAGGAGTAAATTTCTATGAAGCAGAAGGGGAGGCAGCTTTTTACGGACCTAAATTAGATGTTCAAATTAAATCTGCTGTGGGACATGATGTTACAGTATCTACATGTCAGTTAGATTTCTTATTACCAGAGAGATTTGAACTTGAATATATAGGAGAAGATAATGAAAAACATAGACCTGTAGTAATTCATAGAGCAATACTTGGTTCACTAGATAGATTTATGTGTTTCTTGATAGAAGAGACAAAAGGAATATTCCCATTATGGCTTTCACCACTTCAAGTAAAAGTAATGCCAATATCAGATGCACAAAATGAGTATGCAAAAAAAGTATATTCAGAATTAAAGGCAAATGGTATAAGAGTTGAAATAGATGATAGAAATGAAAAAATAGGATATAAAATAAGAGAGGCACAACTTGCAAAAGTTCCTTATATGCTAATTCTAGGAGAAAAAGAAGTGGGGGCAAATGCTGTAGGAGTTCGTTCTAGATCAGATGGAGATATTGGACAAATGGACTTAAAAGAATTTATTTCTAAAATAAAAAAGGAAGAAAAGAATTTAGGAATGTAATATAAAATATAGAGGAGATTACTTAAGGTGGTAGTCTCCTTTTAAAACTCATAAATATAAAAGACGTTAAAAAACTAATATACGATATAGTATAATAAAATATAATATTAATAGAAATTTTGGAGGTAGATATGTCTAGACAAGAAAAAACATAATTAATTATATAGTAATATGTATTAATGAGTTTGCAAAACAATATAAAATTACAAGCAAAGAGGCATATATATATTTTTTTAAGAGATTATAAAGGAATTGAATTTTTGAAGGAAAGTTATGAAGCAGAACATACAATAGGAATAGATGATGCTATAGATGATATAAAGCAAGTATGTACTAATAATGGAGGATATATAAAATGATATTATATCATGGTTCTAATATTAAAATAAAATAGATTTAGCAAAATGCAAATCTTATAAAGATTTTGGAAAAGGTTTTTATTGTACTACAATTAGAAAGCAAGCAGAGTTTATGGCAGAAAGAGTAGTTATAAATATAAAGAAGTTTGATAGACCGTCAGAAAAATGGGCAAAATCTATATTAAATAATAGAGATAGGAATTATAAATGTTTAGATAATAAAGAATGTAATGCTGATAATAAATATGATTTGGTAATAGGTCCTGTTGTTGCTGATGATATTATCATACTATTTAGAACATTTGTAAATGGTTTAATAGATATAAATATATTAATAAAAGAATTTACATATAAGGAATTAACAGATCAGTATTTTTTTCATACTGAAAAAGCACTAAAATATTTAAAAGGAGTATAAATATGATACTAGAAAAGTTAAGTTATTTAGTAGAGTGTATAACACAGGATTTAATACAATATTTGATGGAAGACAATAATATTTCAATGGAAGAAGCTATGGATATCGGTATAATGTAAAGATATTTGAACAATTAAATGATTTTGGAACACATCTATATTATGAATCATCAAGTTATGTTTATGAATATATATATATTCTATAAAATATTTACTTCTTATGTAAAATGCGCTATAATAATATGTAACTGTAAACAAAATTGTTTATCATATTCAAAGACTAGTTTACCACTTTTGGTATATAAAAAATTTTTTGAGTCTTTAGTAATATGAGTAGCAAGCCACTTAAAAATGGAGGACTGAAATGAAGAAACTCAAAGGAGCTTTTGGAGATACTGAGGTTACAGAGATAATAGATAAATATATCTGTAAACATGCCTTTGTATTAAAAAAAAGAAGGATAATAGTCAGTATTTTTACCAAGAAAGGAAAACTAAAACCAGCTATAATAAATCATTTTAATAGCTGGACACACTCATCTCTCTCTAATAGTGAGAGAGATGAGTTATATGCTGTATATCAGATAGAAGGTCAAGGAAAAAAGACAACAGAATTTGGTAAGTATATACTTGTTATAGAATCTATTGGTATTGATACAGATAGTACAGATATAAATATAGAAAATACAGAGTGTCTAGAAGAGTTTTATAGGAAGCTTGCTAATTAATCATCTAATTAACTTTACTTAAGATAAAGGGTATCCATATGGATGCCCTTTATTAAATTCTTATATATATTTTTTTAATTTTTATTTTTATTTTATAATAAAATATTCTTGGAAAAAAATATATAATATGATATACTAAATTAAATTTTGAGAAAAATATGTAAAAGTTAAAGAGGGAAGGTACTAAAGGTTGGCAACGAAACAAGATATGAACGAAAAATTAGATTTCCTTGGATTAGATTTAGAGGATTTACCAAAATTTCTAACAGACATAAAACCTATACAATTTAATCCATCGAGATTAAATAATGATAAAGAATTAAAAGTATATAAATATGTATCAATAAAAGATATAGACATATATTGTACACCAGCGTATAGAGATGATCCAATAAGAGAAAAATATACAAAAGCCACTCCACTTGCAAGCTATCTACAGAAACCAAAAAGTGGCGAAGACTTTGAAAAACAAAAAGACTTTTTTAGAATGTTAGAAGATTTTTCAATAGAAGAATTCTATGAAATAAATGATAGACAAAATGAAATGAATAATGATATTCCATTTAAAGTATTCTATCCAAGAAATCAATTATGGCAAATATATTATTCAGAAGAGACAGATAAATATTTTATGCTTGTTTCTACAAAAGAAGATACATATTCAGAATTATTTTATTTATTAAAAAAGCAAATAGAGTTAAGTAATTCTAAATCAAGAAGAAAAAGTGAAACAATATATGTTCCAATAAGCTATGTTAATTATAATGAACTAATACTTACAAATAAACAAATAAATGATATTGAAAATTATTTATGGGTATTTACAAAAAACTGGCCATTAGTATATGAGGTGCATGATCAAAAAGACAATGTATCTCTTCAAATTGTTGGAGAAACATATGTATATGAAAATCTAAAGACTACTTATAAAGTAGTACTTAATTCAAAAGAAGAAGGAATTGAATTCTATAAACTAATAAAAGCATTATTTATATTACAGACAGAACTTTCAAATAGATATAAGTTCAAAACACAAATAGATAATAGTAATTCATTAGAATTTACATATGAAGAGAAAGTATTAACATTTGATGAGCTTGCAAAATTTGTAAAGGATAAGTATATAGAAACTGAACAGGAAATAAAAATTTTATCAAAAGAAAAATATGAATCTGAAAAAAAGTTAAATGTGTTAAAAGATGAAGTTAGAGATAAAGAAACAGAATATTTTAAAAAGCAAAAGGAAATATCAACATATTTAGAATATAAAAAGACCTTTTTTGGAAAAGTTAAATACTTTTTTAAAAGCGGTAGTAAAAAAGCTAAAGAAAAAGAGCAAGAAGAAGCTAATAAAAAGGAATTACAAAAACTTAAGGAAGATTTTAAAAAGAACAGGGAAGAAAGAAATAAAAAAGATGAACTATTTGAAGATGAGTCAAAAGAATCTGAGAAAAAATACTATACAATAGATGACTTAGTAAGTATAAATAAGATATATGAAAAGACAATAAGAAATGTAAATGATATAAAACAAGATATAAAAGCTTTAAATTTAAAACTAGTAAATATATCTAAAAAAATAGAAAATGCTACATTATATATTAATGAAATAGATAATCATAGAAAAAGTATTTTTGATTTTTGGAAATTTGCTAATAAAGACGAGATGTTAGAGCTTGAAGTTGGAAATGAAATGCCTACTATGTCCAAAGAAAAGTTTAAAAGAAAATTTGATTTTGAATCTGATTTTGAAGATTTAGGAGTAAATGTAGATAAATCTCAAAGAGTAAAATTATCAAAGAGTGAAATTGATAATTTATTTATATTAACAGATGAAGAATTATTACCAATTATCAATATGCTTAAAGCTGAGGATATGGATAAAGATATTATCGAAGAAGTATTTATGAACTTAAAAAAAGAATATTCCAAAACAGTTCTTCAAGGAAAAGAAGATTCGTTTAATGTAATGGGTTCAATGAAAGATGATATGACACAATTAAAATATATTGGAAATAAGAGTCATAGAGAAAATGAAAAGGATAAATATCATATATTAAATATAGATAAGAAAATTGATGTATTTGACTTTACTGAAAGACTACAATTAATAGTACATTCACTTTCAGAATCTTTTGCCAAAATCAAGTCAAATTATGATATGCCAATGTATAAGATAATTCCTATAAATGATAAAGTTCATAAAACAGGATTTGAGTTTTATAATTTTGATATAGAAAGAGAATTAGAACAATATAAACATAAAGAAGAAAGTGCAATAAAGCTTATAAAAATAAACATAAAAGAAGATATGCCACTTGTTTATATGTCAAATATAATATTTTTTGATAATACAAATAATACTCTTCCAAAGGGTATGAATTTGTCAACAAAGGCACTAATTGATTGTGATAGAATTGAATTTGAACTTATAAAGAAAACAAAATTTAAAACAAATAAATATTTTAATGAGATAAATCAAAGTGATAAACCAAGAATTGTATATATATATTTTGAAGAATATAATATATCTGTAAAAGAAATAGAAAAAAGGGAAAATAAAATAGAAGAAATAGAAAATAGAAAAGATAAGAAAAACGAAGAAAATTAAAGTAAAATAAAGAAAAATATTAAAAAGAGTAGAATATAAAAACATAAAAGCAGGAATGTTTTGGAAGAAAATATATTTGGCAAAAAACAATTCTTGCTTACTTTTTTTTGTCATGTTATAATCTAAAAGATGGTGCATTATTCTAGTTGTGCTTTCTATTATGAGGGTGGGGCTAAAAATCCACAAATGGTATTTGAATCGTAGTTTTTAGACTATGCGCAAGACGCCAAGCTTGTGTGTACCTAGAAATATAGGTGATAGGGTAGTATATAATGGCATATATATAATTCCCTTGAGTCGTTGTTATTTGTTTTTCACTTTACGAATGACATTTGATTTAATGCAGTGTATTTATACACACTACCTGTCTTGAGTGGTAGTATTGGGATTAATCACATATTAAGATTGGATTCCGGCCAGATGAATATCTTAAGATTATGAAACTATTATTGCAAAAAAGACTAATAATAGGTTTTAGTACATTAAGGAAAACTTCTAGAATGTTAAATCAACTAATATGATTTTGAAAGCTTTTGGATTAAGGTACGGAATTAAGTGGCGATCTAGCTTTCTTTCAAAAAGAATGTTTCTTTTAAATGGAAACGGCTAATCAGTAATGAGAAGTAAGAAACAGAGAAATTCTGCTAGACCTAAACCGTAAAATTTACTTAAGCTTTTACCATCTATTATAAATATATGTGGAGAAAACTAATATGAGCAAAAATAAAAAAGACAAAAAAGGGAAACAATCAGAGTATAAATGGTTTGTGACAATATTTATAACTACTTTTATTCTCTCTTTATTTTTTTCTTATTTATCATCAGTAGCATTAAATGATTTAAAAGTAATACCAGCAACTATACTATTAATAATTATAATATTAGTTGGTATCATGTTTGATATAATAGGTGTTTCAGTTACTGTAGCAAATGAGGAAAATTTTCATGCAATGGCAACTAAAAAGGCAAAAGGAGCCAAAACATCAATTAAACTAATAAAAGCTTCTGCTAAAGTTGCTAATATATGTGCTGATGTAATTGGAGACATATGTGGAGTATTAAGTGGTGCAGTAAGTGCAGTAGTTACATTAAAGATTACAAGTGCTATGGCTCTTGGCTTTGATATTCAGTTTATGATGAGTGCATTTGTTGCTTCATTAACAGTTGGAGGCAAAGCTATAGGTAAGGGTATAGCACAAAAGTATAGTACAAATATTGTAGCTTTTTGTGGTAAAGTTTTAAGCTTTTCTGAAAATAAATAAAATATATTAAAAGTCTTAATTATTTCTATATAATTAAGATTTTTTTATTACTTAATTAATAATAATATAACAAGTATAATATAATTTTATTATACTGTAATAAAATATATTGAATTAAAAACAGGAAGGAGAAATATTGTGAGTATTATAGAGATAGTATGTATTTCTGTAGGTTTAGCAATGGATGCTTTTGCTATAGCCATTTGTAAGGGTTTATCTATGAAAAAATTAGACTGGAAGAAAGTAATTATAATAGGGTCATATTTTGGAATATTTCAGTCATTAATGCCTATAGCAGGATATTTTTTGGGAACAACTTTTGAAACATTAGTAAGTAAGATAGATCATTGGATTACATTTATATTATTATTTTTTATAGGATTAAATATGATAAGAGAGTCTTTGGAAGTTGAAAGCAAAAATTGTAATGATGATGTTAGTTTTAAAACAATGATAATACTTGCAATTGCAACAAGTATAGATGCATTTGCTGTTGGTGTAACATTTGCCTTTTTTAAAGTTAAATTATTCTTAGCAGTAATCATGATAGGAATTATAACATTTATATTATCTATTTTAGGTGTGAAAATAGGAAATAAATTTGGAAGAAAATATGAAAATAAAGCTGAATTTATTGGTGGATGTGTCCTTATAGTAATGGGAGTAGAAATGTTAGTAGAACATTTAGGAATATTATAATAATTATTTTGTTTTATAATATTTACCTTGATAACTATTATTTTCTCTCATTAGTTTATCAAGTCCATTTAATATCCATTTTTTATGCAGATTCCAATCAGGGGCGAGTAATAGATTTTTAGGGGCATCTCCAGATATTCTATGTATTATAATTTCTGGTTTTATATGATTTATTATATATTCTACTTGATTTAAGTAATAGTCTAAAGTTATTGGAGTATATTTATGATTTTTATACATTGTGGCAAGTTTAGTATTTTCTAGTACATATGTAGAATGTATCTTTAATCCTTGAATATTTATGCTATTTAATAGATTTATTGTACTTTTAATATCTGTAAATTTTTCATTTGGAAGTCCTATCATTATATGAGTGATTATATCAATATTATATTTGTTAAGAATAGACACTGCTTTTATAAATTGATTAGTAGTATAGCATCTATTTATGATATTTCCTATTGAATCATTAGAAGTTTGCAAACCAAGTTCTACAGACATATAATATTTGTCAGAATAAGTACTTAGAAGTTTGCAAATTTCTTCTGTAATACAATCAGGCCTTGTTGCTATAGATAATCCAACAATTCTATCATCAATTAGTGCAGAATCATATTTCTCTTTTAATATATTTAAAGAGGCATAGGTATTAGTAAAATTTTGAAAATAAGCAATAAATTTATTGGCTCTTTGGCCACGATAACTATTTAAAAAATTATATATTTGCTGATTAATAGGAATTGAGTTATTCATATGTTCACCAGATCCTCTATTGCTACAAAAAATACAACCAGAATTACTTAATGTACCATCTCTATTTGGACAGCTAAATCCAGCATCAATACATATTTTTAAAGTCTTTTCGCCAAATTTATTTTTTAAATATTCACTTAACTTTTTATATCTTAAATTTGTTTCCATAATATGAGTATAACAGTATTATTTTTATAAAACAATACAATTTTTTCAAATTTTGTATAAGAAAAATATAAAAAATGTAAAAAATACTTGATTTTAAGCAAAAAAGAGAGTACAATTGAAAAGACGTCTGGAAGAAAAAGGAAAAATCGGAGGTTATCTTTATGACTTATCTTGATAAATTAAATTGTGATATTCTAAAGAA
Organism: uncultured Clostridium sp.; assembly: GCA_947569365.1. Lineage (GTDB taxonomy): Bacteria > Bacillota > Clostridia > TANB77 > CAG-508 > UMGS1994. The sequence goes on from CANOSM010000010.1 coordinate 33,709, forward strand.
TAATAATTTTATGTTAATTGGAATATTAATAATATTTATATTTTTATTTAACTATTTTTTAATGAAAATCACTATAAATTTATTTAAATTAAAGAAAAGCAAAGAAAAAGAAACTATAGTGTGGTTAACAACCTCTGCTATTATTTGTGTTAGTAAAATCTGGATGCCAGTACAATATTTTATAATTATTAATGTTATAACAATTATAATAGGAATGTATTATATATTAAATAAAAATTTAGAGATGACTATAATATCAAGTGTATTAGATAGTTCATTACTAATTGTTGGTGAAATTATTTTTTCAAATATATTTAAAGTTTTGTATATGGAAGAAAATGATGTATATATGAAATTTTATAGATTAAGTTTAGTAAGCTTTATAATAATATTATTTATTCTATCATTTATTATTATAAAGAAGTTTAATTTAAGAATAGATCTAAAAAATATATCAAACTCTAAAAATAAAAAATCGATAATATTAGAGGGAATAATATGTTGTAGTGTTATCTTTTTAAACTCTTTAGGGCTAGTATTCTTAGATGATAAGTTTATAATTCCAATTGCTGTAATGGATATTATTGTATTAGGATATTATTATTTAAGAGATGCGGCTAAGGTAAATGAAATAGATGCTACTAATTTAAAAATAAAGAATTTAGAATTTTATAATAATAATTTAAGTGCTATGTATGATGAAATTCGTTCATTTAAACATGATTTTATTAATATTATTCAAGGATTAGGTGGTTATATAAAAACAAATGATTTAGAAGGATTAAAAAAGATGTATGAAAAGCTACAAGAAAATCTAAAAGAAATAAATAATATAGAAATGCTTAATCCAGATATAATTAATGATCCAGCTCTGTATAATATATTAAATACTAAATATGGTATAGCTAAAGAGTGCGGAGTAGATATGGAAATAGAAGTAATGATTGATTTTAAAGAACTAGATGTTGATAGATTAGATTTATGTAGAATATTTGGTATATTACTTGATAATGCAATAGAAGCTGCAAAAGAATGTGATAAAAAAGAAGTATATATAAAGTTTTATAAAGATATAGAAAAAGATAGAAATCTAATAAAAATAGAAAATACATATAAAAACAGAGATATAGACATAAATAGAATATTTGATAAAGAGTACACTTCAAAATCAGAAAAAAACTCACATGGGTTAGGACTTTGGAGAGCAAAGAAAATATTGAATAAAAATAATAACTTAAACTTAAGTTCTAGTAAGGGTATTACATTTGTTCAACAATTAGAAATATATGATAGTAAAGTTTTAACAAAAGTATAGTATATTATAGCAATTGATTTTAATATGTTGACTTTAATTATATATAGATAATATAATTATTATATATAAATTATATTGAGGAATTATTAACATGAGAAAAATATATTTAATGGTATCATATACGGGAACAGTATTGTCTAATTTAATAAGATTATATACAAATAAAGAATATACACATGTATCAATTAGTCTAGATGTTGAATTAAATCAATTATATTCATTTGGAAGGTTAAATCCATATAATGCTTTTATAGGAGGATTTGTAAGAGAAGGAAAAGATATTGGAACATTTAAAAGATTTAAAAATACTAAAGTTGCAATATATTCATTAGATGTAGCAGATGAAAATTATGAAAGAGCAAAATATATAATAGATACAATAAAAACAAATAAAGAAGAATATAAGTTTAATTTATTAGGCTTATTCTTAGTTGCTTTTCATAAGAGAATATATAGAAGAAAAGCTTTTTATTGTGCAGAATTTGTAAAATATATATTAGAAAAATCAAAGTCTGTAGATAAAAAACTTCCAGATATAATTAAACCAGGAGATTTTGAGAAAATACATGGAATAAGGTTAGAATATAAAGGACTTCTAAGACATTATAATTATGAGAAAACATATTCTTTTAAACAATTGTATTCAAAAAGAAAAATATTTAATTTAAAATAAAACGGAGGAAAATAATGGAAGAAAATAAGAACAAACCTATAGTTACAATAGAAATGGAAAATGGTGGAGTTATAAAAATTGAATTGTATCCAAGTAAAGCTCCAGAAACTGTAAAAAATTTTATTAGTTTAATAAATAAAGGATTTTACAATGGGCTCACATTTCATAGAACAATACCAGGTTTTATGATACAAGGAGGAGATCCAAATGGAACAGGAATAGGGGGCCCAGGATATTCAATAAAAGGTGAATTTTCAGAAAACGGATTTGAAAATAATATACCACATGTAAGAGGTATTATATCAATGGCAAGGTCAATGATGCCAGATAGTGCAGGTTCACAATTTTTTATAGTTACAGATGATTCTGACTTTTTAAATGGAAAATATGCTGCATTTGGAAGCGTACTAGAAGGAATGGACATTGTAGATGAAATAGTAAAATCAAGAGTAATTACAAGAAGTCCATATGGTGATGGAAAAGATAGACCTGTAAATCCACCAGTAATGAAAAAAGTAACAGTAGAAACTTTTGGTATAAAATATGATGAGTCAGAAAAATTATAATGTTAAATAAGTTAAATAAAAAGTAGTTCTATATAATATAGTCTACTTTTTATTTTATAGTTTAGAGTAAATTTGGTTTTAATTTTAATTTGCTTTTGAATCTGAACAATCATTTTGAGTAGGTAGAATAATACTATTATATATTTCAATTAATTTTGTAGTCCTTTCATATTCCATACATTCTTCATTGAGAATATTAAAAAATTTAATATATGGAATGCATTCTTCAAATGAAAGATTAGCTTTTAATTCATCTAATAACTCAACAGTAGTAGAATAACAATATCGTTTATTATACTTTCTTATTTTCTGAGTATAAATATAAACAATTTCTTTTTTTAACAAAGAGTTACATTTATTAAAATCTCTTTTATCAATATAGCTATTTATTAAATTTAAAAACAACTTAGATTTCATATTGTTTTTTGACCTCCTAAATAATTTCTGTCTTCTATAAATATATTATTGTATCCTTTAATATAAACCTTCCCATCTGAAAAATCATAATATTTCGGTAAGAATTTCTTTTTTTGATTACCGTTTTTTCTTTTTAGATGGTGACTCACTTTTTAAATGTTCAGGATAAGGTGTAGAGTTAGATATAAAATCTAAATGTTTTATAAAGTTATAATATCTATTGGACTCAGGTATAGAAACTGATAATTTTTTTAGATTTTCTCTATACTCTTTTGATACAGGTATTAAAATAGGAGTTGTAATAACAGATTTTCTATTATTAACTTTTCTTATAAAATCTTTTTCACCCTGATATAGTGGAATTTTTGTAGTATTTTGATTGGCTTTTAAAAAGTCTTCTAAAAGATCTCTTTTCATATGTAATCTAAGTGGCATATTAAAGCCAGGAACATCAATTGCTATTACTACTTTTGAACTTTGATTAGGTTGTTTTCCTTTTTCTAAACAAATGCCCCAATTTTTTGAAGATATAGTATTATTAAATAAAGCTGAAAGTTGTGAGATCATTATATTAGATTTTATATAGTATGAATTAGATACAACATTTGAAGCTGTGTCATATAAGTTAAAATCATTAGAAAAATTATTATTACATTTATCTAAAATATTATTATTTACAGTTGAAAAATAATGATTATAATCATATCCAATTTCATTTTGCAAATTATTGAGCTCTGGCAGTAGACTAATGGTTCTTATAGAAGAATCTGAATCTGTAGATGAAATATTATTTTCTAAGTCACTATCTATAGAACTAATTAATTTATTATAATAATATGTTGATTGAGTCGATAAAAATCTTATTTTTTCACTAATGGCCTCAATTTCTTCATCTGATACGGAAATATCTATAAATGCATCATCCAAATCATTAGAAGAGTTTGCAGAAGAAGATTTAATAGGAGCTGTTCTAATAGAGTACCATAAATCTAAATCTGCAACTGTAAAAAAAGAAGTATTAAAATCGGTAATTTCTTTAGTTAATCTATTTATCCAAAAAGCATTTAAGCTTGAAAGTTCTGTTAAACTCAAATCAGAAAGAGATGTGTCAGAAATTCTAAATCTCATATCAGATACATCTTTATCTGAAAGTATTAATTCTGGAAGATTCATTTTTAAGATTTGTTTATTATGATCTTTAGTATACTTTTTAAAAAAAACAAATTGTTCGAGTTGATTAAATGTATTTTTTAATGAATTTATATAATCTTTTTTTAACGCATTTGTTAAAACATTAGTTTTACTCTTAAAAAATTCTTTTATACCTGTTTCTTCATCAGTAAAAAACATTTCATTATTAACAATAAAATCTCTTATTTCTTTAGATGGTTGAGCATCTCTAATAGACCTTTTATGTTTAGGTGAACTATTAGCATACTGTGTTAGATATAATGTTTCTTTTTCTCCAAATAAACTTTTTATCTTTCTATACAATGTTATAAATTGTTCTAAAAATTGCCTTTTAGATTGTTCCATATTAGAGCTATATTTAATATTTTCTGAAGCATGTATAGAGATGCCAGTCTCTTTTTCTTCCGTAATTAACTTTTTATATAATTCTTTAAATTCAGAGGGATGTTCTTTAAAATAATTACAAATATCAACCCTTAAGCTATTGCTTCTAAAAGAAGAATTATTAGCACACTCAATATTTAGAGTTATTAATGCTTTTTGAATATTTTCTTTCATTTCCTCATTAGATATTTCAGGATTATTATCAAAGATTTCTCTGATATATTTAAAAAATGATTGCAATTTTCTATTAAAATCTATTATTTCATGTTCTGATAGTTTAGGTGCCTTAGGTTTATTTTTTAAATCCTTTAAGTTGTTAACTTGTTTTGATGGTAATCTAGAATCATTTAGTTGTTTATAGAAATCTTGCATATTTGACCTCCTAAAAATTTTTATACTAATTATCATTATACCACAGTATACATAATATTACAAATATGTATTTATTTAACATATTAGATATATGGTTCATAATATATAGAATATAATGAAAGGAGATTTTTATGGCCAAAATATTAGTTTATAACAATTCATTAAATAGAATGGAAACTTATTACAGAGAACTTACAGATGCTATGCCATATAATGTAAATAGAACATTAACAGTAGATGAATTTAGAGGAAGTAGCGGTTCAAACATATTATGGACAGATAGAAGAACTATGCAATCTTGGAATAATTTTAGAAAATTGTATGGAAAGGCAATTTTTGTAGGATTTGCATTTAAAAGACCATGGGAAGGTGGGCATTCTAATTTATCACAACATTATGCAGGTGTAGCATTTGATGTGGCTCAGAATTTATCAGAAGCAGGAAGAAATTCAATGAGAAATCTAGCTATAAGATCTGGGTATTGGAGATATGTAGAACCAGCAGTAGATACTCCTAGATGGGTTCATTTTGACGATAGATGGATAGCAAGTGGTTATCCATTAACTAAACTTGGTAGTAAAGGCATATATGTACTTATAGCTCAGGATGCACTTATAACACTTGGATATGATACAGGAGGATTAGATGGAGTATTTGGAAATTTAACAAGGCAATCAGTAATATCATATCAAGGAAGTAATGGTCTTACAGCAGATGGAATAATAGGAGACAAAACATGGAGAAAACTAATGACAGATGTTGTAGGAAAAGGAAGTACTCAAACTACTATATTATAAAAATATAAATAAAAGAAATAATAATTTATATAAATACTAAAAATGAATAAAAAGTAAATGGACTATGATTAAAACTACTTCATAGTGATCTTATACAAAAAATACTATAAAGAAATATATATAGCCATAGAATAATACAAAAAAATTCTATGGCTTATTTATGTCTATAAAAGTACTAAAAAATGAAAAATATGCTATTGATATAATAAATCTCATTTGTTATAATGAATAAAATTGTAGAAATTTGAAAGTGGGGATAAGAATGAAAAGAAGAGTTTTAGTATTATTTGTAGTACTTTGTTTATTTTGTACAGTTTTTTCATTTGCAGAATATAATATAGATGATAATCAATCATTAACAAATGATGTGACAGTAGGAGGATCTAATTTAGAAAATAATGATATAGTTACTCCAGAAATAAAAGAAGAGGAAAAAAATCCTGAATTAAATCTTAATAAAGCGACAATAGTTGTTACAAAAACAGTAACACTAAAGCTTAATAATACTACTAAAAAACCTACATGGAGTTCTAGCAATAAAAAGATAGCAACTGTAGACAAAAATGGAATAGTAAAGGGAATAAAGGCAGGTACATCTACTATAACAGCAAAATTAAATAATATAAAATATACTTGCAAAGTTAAAGTTGAAAAGCCAGTTATAAATTATACTTCAAGAACAATTCAAAAAGGATATAAATATGTAATGAAATTTACTGGAACAACTTTAAAGCCAACTTGGTCAAGTAGTAGTACATCAGTAGCAACAATTGATAGTAATGGAAAAATAACAGCTAAAAAGAAAGGTACTACAAAAATAAGGGCAGTTGTTGGGGGAAAAAGTTATTACTGTAATATTAAAGTAGAAGATCCATATTTAAATGTTAAGTCAAAATTAATTGTAAAAGGAAAGAAATATCAATTAAAAGTAAAAGGCAGTACAAGAAAAATAAAATGGAAGAGCTATTCAAAAAAGATTGCAACAGTTACAAGTAAAGGATTAGTTACAGCAAAAAAAGCTGGAAAAGTAAAGATTGTAGCTATAATAGGGGGGATAGAGTATCCATGCACAATTACAGTTGTAAATAAAGGATTATCTAAAACTTCAATTGTGATGATAAAAGGAAATAAATATACATTAAAAGTATATGGACTTTCAGGAAGAAAAAGATGGAGTACTAGTAATAAAAAAGTAGCAACAGTAAGTAGTAGTGGTATTATTACAGCTAAAGGGAAAGGAACTGCTACAATAACACTAAAAATAGGAAGTAAAAAGTATAAATGTAAGGTAAAAGTAGAAGCTCCAAGTTTATCAGTTTCTAAAACAAAAATAATAGGAGGGAGTAATTCTACATTTAAATTATCAGGAACATCAAAAAAGGTTACTTGGAGAAGTACAAATACAAAAATAGCAACAGTAAATAGTAAGGGAATAGTTACAGGTAAAAGCATTGGAACAGTTACTGTTTCAGGTGTTGTAGATAATAAGTATTTTACATATAAGATTTCAGTAAAAGATGGAAAGAATTTTTCAGGATGGATAGAAAAGAATGGGAAGGAATACTATTATGCGTCAGGAGTTCCTGTTAAAGCATGGAAAACTATTGATGGTAGAAAATATTGTTTTAATGATAAAGGTGAATTAATATCAAAATTTGGTATTGATGTTTCAAAATATCAAGGAGATATAAACTGGAAAAAAGTAAAAAATGATGGTGTAGAATTTGCTATATTAAGACTAGGAAACAGAGGATATGAAACAGGAAAAAAGGTTATAGATCCGAAATATGTACAAAATATTAATGGTGCAAATGACAATGGAATAGACTGTGGAGTATATTTCTTTACTCAAGCAAAAACTCCAGCAGAAGGAATAGATGAGGCAAAATATGTATTAGATAATATAAAAGGATATAAAGTAAATTATCCAATAGTAATTGATACAGAAGCATCTGGTGCAAAAAATGATGGAGGTAGAGCAGATAAATTAAATAAAACTCAAAGAACATTAGCAGTAAAAGCATTTTGTGAGACTATCAAAAAGGCTGGTCGTACACCAATGATATATGCAAGTAGGGATTGGTTATATGAAAAACTAGATATGTCAAAACTTTCAGGATATGAAGTATGGGTTGCGCATTATACAAAAGGAAACACAGTTACAAACTATACTGGACAGTATGGAATTTGGCAATATACTTCATCAGGTAAAGTATCTGGAATATCAGGAAGAGTAGATATGAATGTATGTTTAAAAAATTATAAAAAATAAGTAAAAAAAGAAAGATAAGTGTAAAATTATAATGTGGAGAGATTTAAAAGATGAAGAAATAAAATATCTTAATAAATTAGTATTAAAATTAGAAAATAAGAAAAAATTTCATAGAAGGATTATGATTATTTCATATATAATAATAGTTTTAATATTAATTTTGTCAAAATCTATTAAGATAAAATATTTATTTGAAATATTAGAAGTATTATCAATTAATCCATTTATGTGGATATATACTTATATACATATACAAGTTAATCATACAATTAATTGCTTATCAGAAAAAGGGTATACAAAATGTATTGAAGCAAAGGTTTTGGAAATGTTTCCTGAAGATTCTTCAAAAAATACAAATTGGTATGCAAATATTAAATTAATAGATTCAGGAGAAATAAAAGAAAAGATTCCATGCTATAATGGAACAAATATAAATAAGACCTTATCAAAGACAGGCTTATATCCAGAAGTACTAGTAATAGATTTGAACAGTAAAAGACTGCTAAAAAAGAAAGATAAGAGAGAAAATATTTCTAATGAGGAAGAGATTGAGGAGAATATAACACATCAATACAATGAAACAAAGTTTGATGGTAAAACAAATAATTATTTAATATATGATTTAACAAATCTTTAAAAATATAAGTAGAAGTAAATAGCTTCTACTTTTTAAATTTATATTACTAAATGTTTAATATTTTGTATTGACTAAATTAAATTAATTTTATAGTATTTTAAGTAGATAAATATAATAAAAATGGGGGCAAAAATGAAGTTTGATAGGAAAGTAAATTATTATGAAACAGATAAAATGGGAATAGTACATCATTCTAATTATATTAGATATGCAGAAGAAGCAAGAATAGAATTTTTTAATTATATAGGAATTCCATATAAAGAAAGTATAGAGGGGAGAAATATATTAAGTCCTGTACTTAGTTTTAAATGCAATTACAAACATACAGCTACATTTGATGACATTTTAGAGATAGATGTAAAAATAAAACAATGGAATGGGGTTAGAATTACAATTGAATATATAGTAAAGAACAAAAAAACAGGCGATTTAGTAACTACTATGGAATCATCACACTGTTTTACAGATATGAATTTAAAACCACTTAATCTAAAAAAGGAATATAAAGATTTATATGATATATTTATAGAAAATATGTAAGTATGTGATTTATAAAAATATAAATGTGTTAAATGGAGAGTTTTTATTATGGAAGAGTCAGAGATAAAAAGCGAAAAAATATTACCTGATAGAGAAGAAATTTTAAACAAAGTAAAACAAAATGGAAAGTTATTAGATACTATTCCAGAAGAGTTTAAAGATGATAGAGAAATTGTTTTAGAAGCTGTAAAGAATAATGCAGAAGCATTAGAATTTGCAAGTGATAGACTGAAAAAAGATAGAGAAATAGTATATGAATCAGTAAGTAAAATTGGATGGACATATTGTTATGCAGGAGAAAACTTGCTAAAAGATAAAGAACTACTACTTGCAGGACTTAAAAAATCTGGTCAGATATTTTATTTTACATCATCAGAGCTTAGAGATGATAAAGAAGTAGTATTATCAGCAATAGAAGCTAAACCAATAATTATGAAGTATGCAAGTAAAAGATTAAGAAGTGATAAAGATGTAGGATTAGCAGTTATGAAGAAAAATAAAAAATGTTTTTCATTTTTAGAACCAAATTTGCAGAAAGATGAAGATATATTAAATATAAAAAATGAAGAGTAAAACGAAAAAATATATTATTGTTTGTTATAATGATAAATAGCTTATTTAAAAAACGAGCTATTTATTTTTTGTAATGAAAATGTAATAAAAAAAATTATAAAAAACATTGACAATTGAAAGAGTATTCAACTATAATATAAGTATAACAGTTGAATAAATTTTCAATTAAAGGAGGAATATATGTCAAATAATGAAATTAGTACATGTGACTGTGAGGTAATTCATGAAGAGGTTATTAATGAGGTAAGAAAAGAAATGATACAAGAAGAAATATTAATGGATGTATCAGACTTTTTTAAAGTACTTGGAGATTCAACTAGAACTAAGATTATGTTTGCTCTAGATAAAAGAGAAATGTGTGTTTGTGATCTAGCAGTACTTTTAAATATGACCAAATCTGCAATATCACATCAATTAAGAGTACTTAGAGATGAGAAACTTGTGAGTTTTAGAAAAGAAGGAAAAATGGTTTATTATTTTTTGGCAGATAATCATGTAAGAGATGTATTTGAAAAAGCAGTAGAACATGTAACTGAATAGAATAATATAAAATAGGAGGAAAAATATTATGGAAAAGATATTAAAAGTAAATGGAATTGACTGTGCTAATTGTGCAGCAAAAATAGAAAATAAAATAGGAAAAATAAAAAAGGTTACAGATGCATCTGTAAATTTTATGACAGGAAAAGTTATAATAGAAATAGAATCTGAAAATACTGAAGAAATTGAAAATATTATGGAACAAGTTATAAAAATTATAAATAAAATTGAACCAGATGCTACAATAGAAGAATAATTGCAAAATAAATAAATTTTTTAATTTAGGAGATTAAAATGAAGAAAAATAAAAGTATAGTTTTTAGAATAATTATATCTCTTATAATATTATCTTTAGGAATGTTTTTAAATAATGATATAGTTCTTCTTATAGGATATATAATAATTGGATATGATGTATTATTTAAAGCAATAAGAAACATTTTTAAGGGGAATTTCTTAGATGAAAATTTTTTAATGGCTATTGCGACTATAGGAGCTATAATAATTAAGGAAATGCCAGAAGCTATGGTTGTTATGCTATTTTACCAAATAGGTGAATTTTTTCAAGATATGGCTGTAGAAAAGTCTAGAAAGTCTATAAGTGACTTAATGGAAATTAGACCAGAATATGCGAATCTAATATTAGATGGTGAAGTAGAAAAGAAAGTATCTCCAGAAGAAATAAATATAGGTGATATTATACTAGTAAAACCAGGAGAGAAAATTCCACTAGATGGAATTGTTATGGAAGGGACGTCTTTAATTGATACAAAAGCAATTACAGGAGAATCAACTCCTAGAACTGCAAAAACGAGTAGTGAAGTAATAAGTGGATGTGTTAATTTAAATAGTTTGTTGAAAATAAAAGTAACAAAAATATTTAAAGAATCAGCAGTTAGTAAAATTCTAGAATTAGTAGAAAATGCATCTAATAAAAAATCAAAACAAGAAAAATTTATAACGAAGTTTTCAAGAGTATATACTCCGATAGTAGTACTCTCAGCAGTATTAATAACACTTTTACCATCTATAATATTTGGATTTAGTACTTTTTCTAAATGGTTTTCTAGATCACTTATATTTTTAGTTGTATCATGCCCATGTGCTTTAGTAATATCAGTACCACTAGGTTTTTTTGCAGGAATTGGTGGAGCTTCTAAAAAAGGTATACTTATAAAGGGAAGTTCATATATAGAAACACTATCAAAGGTAAAAAAGCTTGTATTTGATAAAACTGGAACACTAACAGAAGGGAGTTTCGATGTACAAAAAATACTAGTAGAAAACATCGAAGAGCAAGAATTATTAAAATATGCGGCATATGCTGAAAACTATTCTAATCATCCAATAGGAACTTCAATAAAAAAATCTTATGGAAAAGAGATAGATGAAGGAAAAATAGGCTCAGTCGAGGAAATTTCTGGAAAGGGAATAAGAGCTACAGTATTTGGAAAAGAAATTTTAATAGGAAATGATAAATTATTAAAAGATAAAAAAATAGAATTTAAAGCAGTAAAAGAGATTGGATCACTTGTATATGTCGCAATAAACAATACTTATATGGGGTGCATAGTCATTTCCGATAAAATAAAAAAAGATGCAAAAAATACGATTAATAGCTTAGAAAAAAAATATAACATAGAAACTGTCATATTAACAGGAGATTCAGAAAAAAGTGCAAAACAAATAGCAGATAATATAGGAGTAAGTAAATGTTTCTCAGAATTATTACCAACAGATAAAGTAGAATTATTTGAAAAAATGGTATCAAAAAAAGAAAAAGATACAAATATTGCATTTGTTGGTGATGGTATAAATGATAGTCCAGTATTAGCAAGATCAGATGTAGGAATTGCAATGGGAGATATTGGTTCTGATGCTGCAATAGAAGCTGCAGATGTAGTAATTATGAATGGTGAAGTTAAAAATGTTTTAGATGCTATTATAATTTCAAAAAATACAATTAAAATTGTAAAACAAAATATTATTTTTGCAATTACTGTTAAAGTATTAATATTATTATTAAGTGCATTAGGATTTGGAAATATGTGGCTTGCAGTATTTGCTGATGTTGGTGTTTCTGTAATATGTATATTAAATTCAATGAGAAATCTAAAAATTAAAAACTAAGATTTAAAAATCCCTTAAGAGTCATATAGGGATTTTTCTTTTTTCATAAAATCTATATTATGTAATGAAAAATTTCATATTTTTAAACAGACCTAAAATAATAAAAAATATTTTACAAAAATATTGTAAATCCTTGTAATATTATAGGATGTATGATATATAATAAGTATAATAAATAATAAAAATGAAGTGATGTTTTTGTGAAGATTTTACTAGTAATAAATCCTAAGGCTGGAATACACAGTATAACTAAGCATGTAGAGAAAATAGAAAACATTCTAAAAGAAAATAAAGAAATTAATATAATAACTGAATATACAAAAAAAGATTACAATGCAGAAGATATTATTAAAAATTATAATTTATCAAATATAGATTTAATAGTACTTTGTGGTGGAGATGGTACACTAAATGAAGGAATCAATGGATTAATGTCAAATGAGAAAAGCGTACCAGTGAGCTTTATACCTAGGGGTACAATTAATGATTTTGCTAGAACTATAAAGATGCCTGTTAATAAATTTAAATTGTCAAAGAGTATAAAAACTAAAAATGGATTAGAAATAAAGAAATTAGATATAGGAAAAATAAATGATAGATATTTTTGTTATGTAGCTGGATTTGGAAATTTTATAGATGTAGGATATGTAACATCTCAAAGATTAAAAAATATAATTGGAAGATTTGCATATTATATTACTGTTTTTAAAGAGCTTTTAAAAATAAGGTCATACAAAGTTACAGTTAAGACCAAAGAACTGGAATTTGTAGATGATATTTTATTTGGTGTTGTAAGTAATTCAGTATCTATTGCTGGTCTTAGATGGTACAAGCGTAACAATATTGATTTGCAAGATGGAACTTTAGATATGTTACTAATAAAAAAACCAAAAAATTTATTTGGTTATATAAATATAATTAAAGGCTTTTTAAAAAAAGATTATACAGTAGAAAATAATTATTATTACAAAAAGGTAGATAATGTAGAGATCATATCAGAAGAGCCTCTAAATTGGACTATTGATGGTGAATTTTGTGGTAATCTTAAAAATATTAAAATAACAAACTTAAGCAAAAGAGTTAGTTTTGCTATACCAAAAGACAAATAAGGTATATTGTACAGAAGAAAAAGAATATAAAAATTATATCAAAGTCCATATTTAATATTATATATTATGAGATGTATAGTAATTTTTATAGCTTTTTCTTTTTATATGGAGGAACATGAATGGAAAAAAATAATCTAAAAGATATAAAAGAATATAATATAGATAAAAATAGTACTGTAGCTAAAAGAATTATGAGAAAGACAGGAAATAATATTGCTATAGTAAGTATTGAGGAAAATGATAAAGATAAAACTAATTCTCAAGAGTTAAAAATGGTAGATAAGAAAATTATGAGAAATCAAACAATTAGAGAGAATACTTTACCAAAAACTCAAACCAAAATGAAAAAAGTAGATGTAGAGCAAGAAGTAATAAAACAATACGAAATGAAGGAAGAGGAAACAAAAAAACAAGAAGAACCTAAAACTGATAAAAATATGAAAAAAGAAATTCAAGAAGAAAAAAAAGATAATAATACTGAAATTAAGGAAGAAACACAAATTAGTCTAATGAAGGAAAAAGATATTAATAAGACTAAAGAAGAAAATGAAGAGAAAAATTATAATAATGATAAAAATGATGACAAATTAGAAAAAACAATTGAGTGTACAGCTCTTAAAGAAATAAAACAGAAAAGTTTTTTTGTTTTAGTATTGAAATTTGTGATAGTATTTTTTACTAATATATTTAAAGCTACTTTTGATAGATTAAAGATATTGTGTAGAATTATTAAAGATTTCTTTGAAGATAGGGCAGAGGATATAGATAGAAAGATAAAAGAAATAAAAGATGAAGCAATAATTAAAGAAAAAAAGAGAAAACTAGAGTATGAAAAATACAATACAAAGAGAATATATAAAGATTTAGAAAAAGCAGAATTATATAAAGAAAGAGCAAATAATAGAATAAATACAGAGAAGTATTTTGAAGATAAAATTGAAGAAGAAAAAATAAATAATAAGGTTATAATATCTAAAAATGAAGTAATACATAAAGAAGAGAAAAAGAATAAAGAAATAAATAAAACAGCTAATCTATATTCTAGTAGTAAAAAAAATAGAATTGAAAAGAAAAGGTTGGAAATCTTAGAATTAAAAAAAAGAAAAAAAGCTGAAAAAGAAAAACAAAAAGATAAAGAAATACATAATTTATTTTTAGATAATAAATCAGAACAAGAATTTAATAATGCTGAAATTAATATAGAAGAATTGTCAAATGAATTTGAAGACGAAGACTTATTTAAAAATAATAAAGACGTTATTTATAATATGGATGAAGATATATTTAATGAATTTGGAAGTGAAGATGAGTTTAATGAAGAGAATGATTTAGAAATAAATAATATAATAGATAGTGTAGATAAAGAAGAAATAAAAATTCCTAATTCGTTGCCAAAAGATGAAGTTAAAGTAAAAGAAACATATAAAGCTTTTGAAAAAAAGGATAATGTAAGAGAAATAAATGAAGTATTAAAGGATCAGTTACTAGATGTTATAGATCCTACAGAAACTGAAACTATAAAAAATATGGAAATAAAAAATAAAAAAGAACATAAAAAAATTGAGAAGAAAGAAGAAAATTTAGTAATAGGAAATCAAAAGAATATAAATGATGATGATAATAGTAATATTAAACTTTCAACAGTAAACAGTATAGATAAAGATATAATAACTAATAATCAAAATAATATTAATGATACAAAAGATATAGAAAATCAAAAAACAAATATAAATAAAAACACAAATAATATAAAAGAATATGAAAATTCTAATACTAATAAAAGTATGAATATAGATACAGATACAAAAATTATTGGGGAGATTAATACTAATAATACTAATAAAATGTTTAAGATAAATAATAAGAAGAAAAATAAAAGTGATTTTGATAGTGAACTTTATACAAATAAGTTTATGAGAAATATTATAGACTTTGATACAGATAATAATATACCAAATAGATATATACCAAGACAACAACAAGAAAAAATGGATAAAAATATAGTTGTAGAAAGTATGAATGATAAACAGGAGATAAATACATATAGCGATATTAATAACTTAAAAGATAGTATAAAATATAATGTGTCTACTAATCAAAATAATATTATTAACAATGAGAAAATGGAATCTAATAATATAGATGAGTTTGAAATTACTTATAATAATAAAAAAGATATTTTGGTAGAAAATATAGAAAAATCAAGTAAAAAAGAAGTAGTTACAAATGATAAAGAAGATGTAAATACTTTAAGAGCGAGAATAAAAGATGTAGCTTCATCAATAAATTTAAGTTTATCTGCATTGCCAGAAACAATTAAAAAGAAAAGAGAAAGTAAAAATAGAATTAAGAAAAATCAAATATTTTCTACATCTTTTAATAAAAAAGGCAAAAGAAAATAGATAAAAGGAGATTAGCTATATGCAAAAAAAAGAAACAAAAATAAAAATGATTGATAATTTTGTTAGGAAATATGATCTTGACTTAGTAAATAGGATGCAAACAAATGATATAGCAAAATATAATGCAAATGTAGGATTTTCAATAAAAAAAATTGTAGATGGTGAAAATAATGATTATGTTGGTCAAATAATGTTAACTAATAAATTAGATATAACTTCTGAAAGAACTACAGGAACGATATATATAGAAATGGAAGGATTGTTTTCTGGTCCAAAGTCTTGGAATAAAGATGAATTTGAGAGAAAATTAAAAATCGAAGGTGCTACAATACTAAGTCATTATATGAGAACGTATATTCATGCAGTGACAGCTATTTCTAATATGCCAATAATTAATACGCCTATTATTGATTTTGAAGAATTTTTTAATAATGAAGACAAAAAAAAGAATTTTAAATTAATAACTAATGAAAATAATAATAATTTAGAAGAATAATAAAAAAAGCCATAGCTGGCTTTTTTTAATGTGATAATCTAAAATATATTTTTTAAAACATACTGTTCATATTATACATACCAGGATTTTTATGAACTAAAAATTCTGCAGCTTTAACAGCTCCTTTTGCAAATACACTTCTTGAACTAACATCATGAGTTATTTCAAAATATTCATCATTAGAATAGAAGGCAACTGTGTGTTTTCCAACTACATTTCCACCTCTAATTGAATGGATGCCAATCTCTTTTTTATTTCTTTTTTCTCTTTTACTATGTCTGTCATATTCATATGTCATACAATTATCTAAAGAATTATTTATGCTATCTGCTAAAAGAAGAGCGGTTCCACTTGGAGCATCTATTTTTCTATTATGATGAGTCTCTATAATTTCAATGTCTGAATCTTTAAGTAATGGGGCCATTTGAGATACTATTTTAGCCATTAAATTTATTTCATATGACATATTTGCAGATTTAAAAATTGGAATCACTGTTGAATATTCATTAATTTTATCTAAATCTTTATCAGTAAATCCTGTTGTTGCTATTACAACTGGTATTTTATTTTTACTTGCGTATTGTAATATTTCAAATGTTGCTTCAGGAATAGAGAAATCAATTATAACATCAGGCTTATCTGTTAAATCTTTTAAATTAGTAAATACTGAAAATTTATTATCACCAGTATCTATTTTGTCAAATCCTGCAAATATACTCATTCCTTCAGTATTTTCTACTTGTTTTGCAACTTCTTGTCCCATTCTTCCATTGCAACCACTAATTAGTACATGAATCATATTATATATTACCTCCTAAAAATTTTTATTATGTATTATGCGAGTATATAACAAGCACACTCGCATAAAAGTAAAGTTTAATTATTATTGTAGTCATCTAAGGCTTTTTTTAGTTTTTCTTTTCCACTATTAGACATTTCTATAAGTGGAAGTCTTGGAATTCCTACATTATATCCTATCATATTTAATGCTGCTTTTACAGGGATAGGGTTTACTTCACAAAATAATGCTTTTATAAGAGAGATAGTTTTAATTTGTAAATCCGTAGAAGTCTTTATATTTCCATTTAAGAAATTAATTACAATATCATGAGTATCTTTAGGGTAAATATTTGATAAAACAGATATTACTCCAATACCTCCTAAAGATAAAACTGGTAATATTTGATCATCATTTCCAGAGTAGATATGTAAATTATCTTTACATAAAGCTTTAATCTCAGCAACTTGTGAAATATTTCCACTAGCTTCTTTTATTGCTACAATATTTGGAATTTTTGATAATTCTAGACAAGTATTAGGAGTAATATTAACTCCAGTTCTACTTGTGACACTATATACTATAATAGGTAAATTAGTTTCTTTTGCTATTGCTTTATAATGAGCAATAAGTCCGTTCTTGAGTTGTTTTATTATAGTAAGGTGTAACAATTAAAGCTCCATCTACACCAATTGATTCAGCCCATTTTGTCATTTCGATTGCAGAACTAGTACAATTGCTACCAGTACCAGCAATGATAGGAACACGTTTATTAGCTATTTTTACTGCAAACTCAATAGTGTTTTTTCTTTCTTCTTCTGTCATTGTAGATGATTCACCAGTAGTTCCACATACAATAATTGCATCAATACCATTATTAATTTGAAATTCAATTAATTTTTCAAATTCTTTAAAATTAACTCCATTATCATCAAAAGGAGTAATGATAGCTGTTCCACAGCCTTTAAATAATATTTTTTTCATAATAAGTCCTCCATATAGAATTTTGGTAGGATGTGATAAGAATTATATTAATAAATCTTATACGTTTATATTATATTCTAAAATTAATTGAAAATAAATATAAAAATGGAAAAATATTAGATAAAATAAAGTAAAATTTTATATAACATAAAAAATTTTTACTTGGAGATATTATTAATAAATGGTTATGTAAAAAAAAGTCGAAAAAATTCTTTTTTTCTTACTTTTTATTGTAAATTTCATTATATTTATGATATGATAAGTTAAAATAAATTATACAGTAATTATGGAGAAAAAATGAAAAATCAAAATTATATTAGTTGGGATGAATATTTTATGGGAATTGCTCTTTTATCAGCAAAAAGGAGTAAAGACCCAAATACTCAAGTTGGAGCTTGTATTGTAAGTAAGGATAATAGGATATTATCAATTGGATATAATGGTGCTCCAAGAGGACTGCATGATGATATTATGAAATGGGAAAGAGAGGGAGACTTTTTAAATACAAAATATGCATATGTTTGCCATGGAGAATTAAATGCGATATTAAATTATAGGGGAGACTTGAGTGGTAGTAAGATATATGTAGGTTTATTTCCATGCAATGAGTGTGCAAAAGCAATTATACAATCAGGAATTAAAGAAGTAATTTATAAAGAAGACAAGTATGCAGATACAGATGAATGCAAAGCATCAAAAATGATGCTTGATACATGTAATGTAAAGTATACGTTATATAATCCTAGTAATAGAGAGATTAATATTAAATTATAAAAATAAGGAGAAGAATTATGAACTTTAAGCAAAATAAAAATATGTATAATTATAATAATCCTAATATGAATCATAGACCTCGGAAAAATGATGTTCTTTTATATTTTTGTAATTATTTTAAGTATTACAATAATTGTTGCAACAATACTTATAACATATAGATATTTTTATGGTACAGATGATACAGATGAATATGCAGAATCTGATTATAATTCAGGAAGAAGTGAACTTATAGAAAATGCAAATAAAAAGGAAACAGACGAAATTGTACAAAAAAATGTAGTACCTATTAATACAATAACAAGTCAGGTGCAAAATATGGTAGTGCCTGAACCTGAAAATAAACCTCAAGAAAAAGATTATTTATTTCCAGAACATAATATACAAGAGAGTATGATATCATTACTTCCAAAATATAATGAAACAACACAAGAAAAAGTAAGAAATGCACAAACTGCTGATGAAAAAGCAATTTATTTAACTTTTGATGATGGACCTAGTTCAAATATTACACCAGAGATTTTAAATATACTTAAAAAGTATAATATAAAAGCAACATTTTTTGTATTGGGAAAGAATGTTGATTTATATCCAGAAATAACAAAAAGAGCATATAAAGAGGGACATTATATAGCAAATCATGGATATACTCATTCATATTCTAGTATATATGCTAATGCAAGAAATGTACTTAAGGAATATGAAAGAACAGAACAGTCTATACAAAAAGCTATAGGACTAAGCTCATATAATTCTCATTTATTTAGATTTCCAGGAGGTTCATCAGGTGGTGTATATAATGATGTAAAAAAAGTTGCAAGAAAAATACTTGAACAGCATAATATAGCACATACAAATTGGAACTGTCTAACAGGAGATGCAGCAGGATCTAACTCAGTGGATTCACAATTAAAAAGCTTATATTCTACAGCAAAAGGATACAATAGTTTAGTTGTACTTATGCATGATGCAGCAGCAAAGAAGACAACAGCAGAAGCTCTTCCAAAGATAATAGAACATTATAAAAGTCTAGGATATACATTTAAGACTTATTATGATATTATGAAATAAAATATTTTTATTCAAAAGTAGTTGACAATATAAAATATAATATGGTAATATAAATAATGTCAATGCGGTAGTGGCGGAACTGGCAGACGCGCTAGACTTAGGATCTAGTGGGAGACCGTGGGGGTTCAAGTCCTCTCTACCGCACCAACGAAGTATCTGTTCGAACTAATTGAACAGATAAATATGAAAATCAATCAGAAATGGTTGATTTTTTCTTTTGCAAAAAAATCATCCTAATTTTATATTATAGGAAAGTGCTACTTTTATGATAAGAAAAAATTAAAAACACTTGCGAACATA
>CANOSM010000011.1 GCA_947569365.1 uncultured Clostridium sp.
AAGTTTATTTCAATATCTATATATACTATTTGGAATTTACTTTGTTAATTTACTAGTAAAAATTAATCTGCAAAATTTTCTATTTTTCTTTATTTTTTTTTATTTTTATGATAAACTGCTTTTAAATTATAATTAGGAGGGATAATTATGGAACTAAAAAAATGTCCTCGTTGTGGAAATTTTTATAATTCTGAACTACATGTTTGTCAGGATTGCAAAACAAACGAAAATTTAGATGTTGATAAATTAAAAGGTTATATTGAACAATATGGAATTAATAACTCAGCAGAAGAAATGTCAATAAAAACAGGAGTAAATGTAAAAAATATTAATAGATACTTACAATGCTCAGAAAATTATGGAATTGATATCCAAGGTTATAGAGGAGATTCACAACTTTAATATAAATATTCAATAGGAGGAATATATGGACACAAGTGTATTTGACACATTAGAAGAAAGAGGATATGTAGAACAATTAACACATCCAGAAGAGATAAAAGAACTATTTAAGAAAAAAGGCGTTCCTTTTTATATAGGAATAGACCCAACAGCAGATAGTCTTCATGTAGGACATTTTATATCACTTATGGTTGCATCTCATATGCAAAAAGCTGGACATAAGCCTATAATACTAGTAGGTGGTGGAACAGCAATAATAGGAGATCCATCTGGTAAAACAGATATGAGAAAAATGCTTACAGTAGAAGATATAGACCATAATGTTGAATGTATAAAAAAACAAGCTTCAAGATTTTTAAACTTTGAAGGAGAAAATGCAGCAATAATAGTCAATAATGCAGATTGGCTTCGAGATTTAAATTATTTAGATTTTATGAGAAATGTAGGAATTCATTTTTCAATTAATAAAATGCTTGCAGCAGAATGTTATAAAAATAGATTAGAACAAGGACTAACATTTTTTGAAATTGGATATATGCTTATGCAATCATATGACTTTTTATATCTACATGATAATTATGGATGTAAATTGCAGATGGGTGGAAATGACCAATGGTCTAATATCATAGGAGGAGTAGAACTTATTAGAAAGATAGGAAGTGATGATTCTTATGGTTTCACATTTAAGCTTCTTACAACAAAAGAAGGTAAAAAAATGGGAAAAACAGAAAAAGGAGCATTATGGTTAGACCCAGAAAAGACATCTCCATATGAATTTTATCAATACTGGAGAAATGTTGGTGATGAAGATATCCAAAATGTAATGAATTTATTAACATTCTTACCTGTAGAACAAATAAGAGAATTAACTAAATACAAAGATGAAAGAATAAATGAGGCTAAAAAAATAGCTGCTTTTGAGATAACAAAATTAGTACATGGAGAAGAAGAAGCCAAAAAGGCAGAAGAAGCTACAAATGCATTATTTGAAGGAAAAGGAAATCTAGAAAATATTCCTACTGTAGAAATTGAAAATAGAGATATATCTATAGTAGATGCACTAGTTATTTCTAAAATTGCACCATCAAAAGGTCAGGCAAAAACATTAGTTTCTCAAGGTTCAGTATCTATAAATGATAAAAAAATAGAAGATATAAATTATAAACTAGCAGATGAATTTAATGATGGATATGCAATATTAAAAAAAGGAAAAAAAGTATTTTACAAATTAGAACTAAAGAAATAGATAGACTAAAATAAAAAAAGCTTAAACAATACATATTTAAAGTTTAAGCTTTTATGTTTGACAAAAAATAAAACTCTATGTATAATGTAATAAAGATAGAAAATAAGAACGTACAGAAATGTGCGTTACCAAATATCATTGATATACACCACATTGCTGGCCAAAGCAAAATGTGATGTATTTTTTATTGCCTATTATTAAGAATATTAAAAAATCTAACATATAAACAACACCTCCAATCTCTCAACAAAAGTTGAGAAATCAAAGGTAACACTCACATCTACTTTTCTTATTTTCTATCAACACCCACTATATAATATTTTTCTACTTTATTCAAGCAAACAAATTAAATTTATTTTTTAAAATTAATTATAATAGTGATAAAAAAGTATAATTAACATATATGATTAAAAAGTACTTATTAAAATAAAGAAAAAGTAATATAATGAAGAAGATTATTGTAAATATTATTATGGAAAGGAAAATAGAATGGAGTTTAACATATTATATACAATTAATAGTTTGCATAATGAAATATTAGATAAAATAATGATATTAATAACAAGCTTAGGAAATTCTGGATTTATATGGATACTAATAGCTATTATTTTGACTTTAAAAGAGAAAACAAGAAAATGTGGAATTTTGATGTTAGTTTCAATGTTTATAGGAGTTATAATCGGAAATATATTTATAAAAAATCTAGTTGCAAGACAAAGACCTTGCTGGATTGATGAAAATATAAAATTATTAATAAAATGTCCTAAAGACTATTCATTTCCATCAGGACACACTATGGCATCTTTTGCAGCATCAACAATTATATGGTTATATAATAAAAAAATTGGAATAATAACAATATGTTTATCATTTTTGATAGCCTTTTCTAGAATGTATTTATTTGTTCATTTTCCAACAGATGTTATAGCAGGAATGTTACTTGGTATAGCTATTGCTTTATTAGTATATTATAGCTATAAAAAATTTGAAAGATATCAAATAGAGAAAAAGAAATCATAATCATAATATACATTAATGTTTATAAATATAAGATATAGATTATTTTTATAATATTATTGAATAACAATTTTGTAAATGATATTATAATATAAAAATATAAATAATATAAAGGATGAATGCAAATGATAAAAAATAATAGAGGAATAACATTAGTAGCATTAATAGTTACTATAATAGTATTAACAATACTTGCAGGAATAACAATAAGAATGGCAGTTGGAGAAAATGGAATAGTAGATACAGTAAAGGATGGAACAAAAAAAACAGAAGTATCAACAGAGATAGAACAACTAAATACAATAGTTACGCAAAGCTTAAATGATGCTGTAATAGATGGATATGGTTCAGTTATTACTATGAGAAATTTATATAATGCAATAAAAGATGTTAATGGATATAATAATGATGGAACATTAAAAGTAAGTATTCAAAAAAATGAAGATGGAAGTATAAATTTTGTATTTAAAGATTCTTTAAGAATGTATACTATATCAAAAGAAGGCTCAATAGATGAAAATTATAAAACCGTGCAATCTTTAGATGAAATAAATGATAATTTTAAAGATATTACAGATGCAGAAATGATACAAGAATAAATAAAGTATTGAAAAAAAAATAGTAATATAATATAATATTTCAAAGAAAAAGAAAAAAATAAGGGGTATAGTGCTTGAAGAAAAATATAAAGAATTATAATATAGAAGACCTGAAAGAATTATTTTTAGAAATGAATGAAAAACCATTTAGAGCAGAGCAAGTTTTTAAATGGATATATGAAGATAATGTAAGTTCATTTTCTGAGATGACTAATTTATCAAAAGAATTAAGAGAAAAGTTAGACAATGAATTTACAATTAATAATTTTAATATAATTAAGAAATTAGAATCAAAAGATGGAACTAAAAAATATCTATTTGATATATTAGATGGAAATGCTATAGAAACAGTACTTATGGAATACAAACATGGATTTTCAATTTGTGTATCATCACAAGTAGGATGTAAAATGGGATGTAAATTTTGTGCTTCTACAGGAATACCTTTTGTAAGAAGTCTATCAGCAGGAGAAATTACAGAACAAATATTAGCAGTACAAAGAGATACTGGAATAAAAATATCTAATATCGTTTTTATGGGAATAGGAGAACCACTTGATAATTATGATAATGTTATAAAAGCAATAAGAATCATAAATAATCCTAAAGGATTAAATATTGGAGCAAGACATATTAGTGTATCAACTAGTGGGTTAGTTCCAAAAATATATAAACTAGCAGAAGAGAATATTCAATGCACTTTATCAATTTCTTTACATAGTGCAGATAATATTAAAAGAAGTGAAATGATGCCAGTAAATAATGCATATAATATACAAGAGCTAATAAAAGCTTGCAAAGATTATATAAAAATTACAAATAGAAGAGTTTCTTTTGAATATGCTCTTGCAAAGGAAAATAATGATAATTTAGACGATGCAAAAAAACTTGCGAATCTTCTAAAAGGAATGTTATGTCATGTCAATTTAATTCCTATAAATAAAATAGATAATGGAAAATATAATAAAAGTACAAATGAAAACATAATTAAATTTAGAGATTATTTAAATGATAAAGGAATAGTAGCAACAATTAGAAGGGAGTTAGGTTCAGATATAGATGCTGCATGTGGACAGCTTCGAAAACAGAACTTAAAATAGGAGAGTATTTAATGAAAGTTTTTACAAAAACAGATATAGGTATGACAAGAACCATGAATCAAGATAGTTATTCTGTATCTAATGAAGAAAGCTATAAATTATATATATTAGCAGATGGAATGGGAGGATATAAAGGTGGTGAGATTGCAAGCAAAGTTGCAGTTACTGCTGTAGAAAAATATATTAAAGAAAAGTTTTTGATTATAACTAAAGATAAAGAAACAATTCTTAATATGATAAATGATGCTATAGAATTTGCTAATACAGCGATTTTTGATGAATCAAGACATGATATAGAACTTCATGATATGGGAACTACAATTGAAGTTTGTATGATATATAAAAATAAATTATATATAGGGCATGTTGGAGATAGCAGAATATATAGAATTAGAAAAAATATAATTAGGAAACTGACAACAGACCATAGTTATGTAGAAAAATTAGTAAAAGATGGAGAAATAACAAGGGAACAAGCTTTTAACCATCCAAAGAAAAATTTATTAATTAAGGCACTTGGAACAAATGGAAAAGTAGAACCTGAAATTTTATATAAAGCTTTAGCAAAAGACGATATATTAGTTATTTGTTCAGATGGACTAACTAATATGCTAAGAGAAGATAAAATTTTAGAAATAATAAAAGAAAATGAAGATAAAGCAGTAGATAGACTAATAACTGAGGCAAATGAAGCAGGGGGATTAGATAATATAACTGTAATTTTAATAATTAATAAGTAAGTAGTTTTAAAATTGAGGAGAGAAAAATTATGAACCTAATAGGGAAAATGCTAGCAAATAGGTATGAAATTCTAGAGAAAATAGGAAATGGTGGAATGGCAACAGTTTATAGGGCCAAATGTCATGTTTTAAACCGATTTGTAGCTGTAAAAGTATTAAAAGATGAATTTATAACTGATAATGAATTTATTAAAAGATTTGAAACAGAAGCTCAATCAGCAGCAAGTCTTACACATCCTAATATTGTATCTATATATGATGTAGGTAATGAAGGTGACATATATTATATTGTAATGGAGCTAATACAAGGTAAAACATTAAAAGACATAATAATAGAAGATCGGAAAGCTTTCTTGGAAATGGTCTGTAAATATTGCAATACAAATTGCATCTGCTTTAGAGGCAGCACATAGACATAATATAATACATAGAGATATTAAACCACATAATATAATAATAACAGAAGATGGAATGGCAAAAGTAACTGATTTTGGTATAGCAAAAGCTGTATCTAATTCTACAATTACGGCATTTGGAACAACTATTGGTTCAGTACATTATTTTTCACCAGAACATGCAAAAGGCGGATATACTGATGCTAAATCTGATTTATATTCTTTAGGTGTAGTAATGTATGAAATGCTAACAGGAAGAGTGCCATTTGATGCAGATACTCCAGTATCAGTTGCACTTATGCAAGTACAAGAAGAACCTATCGAGCCAATGAAATTAAATCCACAAATACCAATAAGTGTTGACCATATTATATTAAAAGCTATGCAAAAATCACCAAATGATAGATATGCAAGTGCTACAGATATGCTAATTGATTTAAGTACAGCTTTGAAAAGACCAGATGATGATTTTGTTGTATTTGCACATAAACCAAATGATTATCAAACACAAAGAATTTCTACTTTATATGATGTAGATGAAAAAGCTATACCATCATCAAGAGGAAGAGATGATGAAGAAAGATATAATAATGGAAATAAAAAAGAAAATAAATTTATTGAATTTTTCAAAAAACATGTTATTATTTCTATTATGTTAATTGGAATAATATTATTTGGATTAGCTCTAAGTGGCACAATATTATTTATGAATTTATCACAAGATAAAGAAGCATATATACCAAACCTAGTAACAAATACTTCAGGAGATAGAATGACATTAGAAGAAGCTCAAAAAGTATTTGATGAAACAGCATTTAAAACAGAACTGCAAGTAAAATATGAAATATCATCAGAAGTAGAGCCTGGATATGTAATAAGACAAGATCCTGAATACAGTACAATAAATAATATGAGAATGAAACTTACACAAGAATTTACTATTTGGGTAAGTAAAGAAAAAGAAAAAGCTGAAACACCAAAGAATGAGGATATTGTTGGAAAAGAACAAGATGAGGTTTTAGAGAAACTAAAAGAACTTGGATTTACTAATGTAAAAGTTGAAGAGGAAAATCATGCGACATTAAAAGAAGGATTAGTAATTAAGTTAAGTTCAGAAGGAAAAGAACAATATGTAGATGATGAAATCATTGTTTATGTAAGTGTTGGAGATGGAAAAATAGATGTACCAGATGTTCGTAATAAAACAGAAAAAGAAGCAACATCAGAACTTAAAGAAGCAGGATTTAAAGTTAAGATTAAATATGACTTAAATAAAAATAAAGAAGATGGAATTGTATTAAAACAAAGTGCTACAAAAGCATCAGAAGGAAGTACAATTACTATAACAGTAAATAAATATCCAAAAGATGTATCAGCAAGTGTAACAATAGATGTTGCATCAATAACTGGATATGAACAGCTACCAGATGAAGAAGGAAATGTAATTCCAGCAGAAACTGTTAAAGTATCTATAAAAATTTCTAATGAAGATGGTGAGATATTAAAGACAATAAGTAGATCAGTATCAAAAGATAATAAAGATTTCAACGTAGACTTTACTGGTAATGGAGAAGTAAAAATAGAAGTTTCTATTGGAGATGATTATCAAGAGACATTTTCAATGAATTTAGATAAAGAAAAGAAAAAGGTTATAAAATAGAAAAACAAATAAAATATTGCAAAAATAGGAATAAGGTACAAAATAAAACAAGTCTTATTCCTATTTTAAAATAGAAGGGAATTTTTGTATATGGTACAAGTATCAACATCATTATTAAATTTAGATAAAGAGAACTCACTAAGAGCATTTTATGATTTGGAAGTTGCTAAAACAGATTTTTTTCATATTGATGTTATAGATGGAAATCTTACTAAAGGAAAAAGCAATAAAAAGATAATGAAAGAATATGCAATGCAAATAAAACATATATCTAATTTGCCACTAGATATTCATTTAATGGTAGAGGACATTAAATCAAATATAGAAGAATATATTCCACTAGAGCCAGACAGAATAACATTTCATATAGAAGCAGTAAAAAATAAAGAAGAAGCACTAGAAATAATTAAATTACTTAGAGAAAATAATATAAAAATAGGAATAGCGATAAATCCAGAAACAGACTTAAATAAAATATATGATATTATAAATTATGTTCATATGGTTCTAATTATGACAGTAGAGCCAGGAAAAGGTGGACAAGAACTTATTCCAGATACAATAAAAAAAGTAGAAGTATTAAATGAATATTTAAAATTAAATGATTTAGAAATAGATATAGAAGTAGATGGCGGAATAAATGAGAAAACAATAGAAGATGTAAAAAAAGCAGGAGCAAATATATTAGTTGTTGGAACATATATAACAAAGTCAGATGATTTTAAAGAAAGAATTAACATTATAAAAAGTTAAATTATATAATAATAAATAAGGGGGAAAATATGAAAATAAAAAATAAGATTATAGTTGTATTATTTTTACTTATTTCTTGTATAACGACAATGTGCTTTGCAACTTCTATTGATAGTACTAATAAGATGTTAGATGAACAAACAGAAAACATAAAAGAGCAAGAAAAAACTATTCATCCAAGAGGAGAATTAAATGAAACTAATATAAAGTCCGATATTGTAGATGCACTTTCATCAAGTGAAATAAAAAAACAGAATATTTATACTGCAAACAATAAATGTGAAATAGTAGATACTATTTATGGTAATGTTTTTGTAGCAGGAAATGAAATTAATATAAAATCTAATTACATAGCAGGGGATGTATTTTTATTTGGAAATACAATTACAATAGATGAAAATGCTATAATTGATGGAAATGTTTATATTGCTGCACAACAAATTAATACAAATGGTACTATACATAGATCTTCATATATGATGGGAAAAATAGTAAAACTTAATGAATCTGCTTATAACGGATATGATACATTTATATGTGGAGACACTATTGAAGTTGAAGGAGAAATGGCAAGAAATGCATATATTGGTGCAAATATATTAGAAGTTAAAAATACTGCTTTGATTAATGGCAATTTATCATATGAGGCAAGAGAAAAATCAGAAATTCCAAAGGGAAGTGTTAAAGGAAGAATTGATTTTAAAAAGATAATTGATGATGAAGAAGATATAAAAGAAATAATATTTGATTATGTAATAGATATGTTTAAAAATTTAATATTTACTCTTGTTATATTTATAGTTATATTATTAATGTCAAGAAACTTTACAGATAAAGCTCAGATTGCTATTTCTGGAAAGAATATATTTAAATCATTGGGAATAGGATTACTTGGATTAATATTAGTTCCTATTATAGTAGTATTACTAATTGTAATGGGAGTAACTGCAAATGTTGGTGTATTATTAATATTTGCATATATAACAACTTTAATAATTGCTAATGCAATTACAGCTATATCAATGTCAGCTTTAATAACGTCTAGAAAAACAGGTATGAAACTACCATTAGTAGTTCCGTTTATAGCTATAGTACTTTGGGTATTAGAATCTATTCCATATATAGGAGCAATAGTATCATTCTTCTCAATTATAATTGGAATAGGAGTATTATTGCAAGGAGCTTTTTCGAAAAATGATATTATGGGAGAGAAAAATATATAAAGTAAAAGTTAAAAATAAAGCGAAGAAAAAGTCTTCGCTTTATTTTTGTCTTTTTTCATAATAAATACAATCTGTTTCACTAGACAGATTTTTACCAATTGTATTATTACACTCGCACATACCATTATTTTGATAAATACAATCATAGCTACAATTAATATTTGCCAAAGTAATCACCTCTTAAGGTCTAGTATTTACATTATTTTTTATTATATGCACTACAATATGTATTTATAGGACACTCCATACATTTTGGTTTTCTTGCAATACAAGTTTTTCTCCCATGCCAAACAAATAGATGATTAATATCTTTAATATATTCTTTTGGAAATTGTTTTAATAAATCCTGTTCAATTTTTTCAGGTTCACTTTCCTTTGAAAGTCCAACTAAATTTGAAATTCTTTTTGCATGTGTATCAACTGCAATTCCAATAGGATTGTTAAAAGCTTCAAGCATTATAACATTTGCACTTTTTCTACCAATACCAGCAAGAGTCATTAAATCTTCCATATTTTCAGGAACGATAGAATTATAGTTTTGAACTAATCTTTTACTACAAGCTATGATATTTTTTGCTTTATTTTTATAAAATCCACAAGGATGAATAATGTCTTCTAATTCTTTTATATTTATATTTGCTAATTTTTCTGGAGTATTATAATTTTTAAAAAGTAGAGGAGTAGTTTTATTTACTCTTTCATCTGTACATTGTGCAGATAGCATAACTGCTATAACTAATTCAAATGGAGTAGTAAAATCTAGACTACATGTAGCATCTGGATATGTTTTTTTTAATATTTCTACAATTTTTACTGTTTCTAATTTTTTATTCATATTTTAAGTAAGATTCCTTTCACATATATTAAATTAAGAATAACATTATTATATCAAAAATAATATAATATATAAAGATGTAGGAGGTACATATATGATTAGAATGTTAAAGAAAACTATTGCTGTTTGTTTGATTGGTTTTGGACTTCGGTACACTAATGGTATTATTACTTCCTGTTACATGGTGGTTATTTATAATTGGAGTTGTTGTTATTGCTGTAGGTATAATGTGGCTTACATGTTAAAGGAGGGAAGTTAAAAAATGGTAGTTGTAGTTAAAAAAGTTCCTAAATGTCTTAGAGGATTTGTAAAATTCATATTTGGAATAAAAGATAATTAAACATATTAAAGACAAAATAAAAGTGATGTATTTTATTATACATCACAATTTTATTTTAGTCTTATGCTCTTTTTACTTTTCCAGAACGTAAACATTTAGCACATACTGTTATTCTTTTTGGCTGTCCATCAACTATAGCTTTTATAGTTCTTAAATTTGGTTTCCACGTTCTAGATGATCTTTTACTAATGTGAGAACGAGTAATACTTAATTTATTTCCGGAAATTTACATCTTTATCACAAATTACACATTTTGCCATGTTGTTTACACCTCCATTACATTTAATTAAACTGACTATTAATTATATTAGCATAAATTGAAAAAAAACACAAGGTTTTTGAAAATATTTTTTATAATATAAAATTCTAGCTGTTGAAAGCTTTTTTTATTTATGTTAAAATAATATATAGTTTTTTTATATTATAATAGTTTTTACAATTTATATTTATCCAACAGGAGGTACAAAAAAATGAAAAAACTAAATAAAAAAGAACGGTTAGCTTTTATCGTTCTATGGGGATTGTGTTTTGTTATATTAAGTATAATAGAATCTAAAACCGAAACCCTATTAACATTTTTTGTCACTACTGGAGGACGAATAGGAATTAAAGCTGTAATATCGTTTGTGATAGCAGTACTTTTTTTACCTGATTTGTCTTCTTGATAAAGTACAAAGTAGTGAGTTAGGAAGATTTGAATTATGAAGTCATTCATAATTCGAATCTTTTCTATTATATTAATTTTTCTAATTTGTAATAATTATATTTTTATAATTAATTCATAATATATAGTTCTTGATATTTATATATTTATAGGATATAAATAATAGTATATATATTTTTTTTGGAGGATAATATGAGCAAAAATATGATTATAGTAATTATTGTATTAGGAATTTGTTTTATATTAGGAATTTCTTATATAGCATATGATATGATAATTTCAAAGGATAGTATATCAAAGTTTAATAATAAAATTTCAAAGTTGGAAGATAGTATAATAAATGATAAAGATATGAATTTTGCAAAAGAAGATTTTACAGTATTTATTTCTATAAGCGATTCTGAGAAAAAAGCATATGTTACAAATAGTACAGAAAAAACTTTAAAGAAAGCAATTGATGTAGCAAAAAAAGAAATGATAAATAATATAAAAAAATATAATATTAATCCTGAATGGGTGAGACTAGATGTGTTAAATGAAAAGAAGGAAACATTATCAAAAGAGTTTTATGAAGAAATTAGTAAATTAAATTCAAATACTTATAGAAGAGGAATAATATTGGATTCAAATTATGATATTGCTTTATTAGAAAATGAAATAAATGCTAATAATATAATTGACTATGAAAAAAAATTATTTAATTTAGATAATTTAAATAAATATATAACAAGTGATAGAAAAGAAAAATTAAAATTAAAATCTATTCCAAAAAAGTTCACTACATTTACATGTGTTTCATATATAGATGATAGTAAAAAAATATATAAATTAGGAACTTCAGAGAATAATTTTGGGAGAAGAGAAACTAGTAATATAGATGAATTATTTTTAATAGAGACAATAGAAAATGCTTCTGAATACTTAATAGATGCTATTAAGGAAAATGGAGAATTTATATATAGATATAATCCTTCTACAAATGAAGAAGTTAAAGACTATAATATATTAAGACATGAAGGTTCTGTATGGAGTATGATACAAGCATATAATCTTACCAAAAATAAAGAATTAAAAGAAAACATTGACTTAGCAATAAAATATGTTGCAAATGAAGCAGTAAAATACAAAGATAATAATACAGCATATATTATAGAAGGAAAAAATAATGAAATCAAATTAGGTGCAAATGGAATTGGCATCTTAATGTTTATAGAATATATGGAGACATTTAAAAACAAAGATTATGAAGACCTTGTTTTAAAACTTGCAAATGGTATATCAGATATGCAAAATAATGATGGTTCTTATTATCATGTATATATGTATCCAGGCTTTAAGAAACATGAAAAGTTTAGAACAGTATATTATGATGGAGAAGCAACATATGCTCTTACGAAACTATATAACTTTACAAAAGATAAAAAATGGCTAAGAAAAGCTGAGAAATCTTTACAGTATTTTTATGATAATGGATATGAAAAATATAAAGATCATTGGATTGAATATTCAGTAAATGAAGTTACAAAATATAATCCTAAGAAAGAATATATAGAACTTGGTCTTAAAAATATTACAGTAAACTTAAAAAAGATAATGGAACAAGAATATTGGTATCCTGTTAATTTAGAATTGTTAAATACAGGAATTGAAATTTATGATAGAGCAGTTAAAAATAATATTTCAGTAAAGGATTTTGATGTAGGAAAGTTAATAGAGGCAATATATTATAGGGCTAATATTCAAATAGATGGATTATTTTATCCTGAAGTTTCAATGTATTTTGAAAATCCAAAAAGAATTACAAATGCTTTTTATGTAAGAAATCAAAAGTTTAGAATTAGAATTGATGATGTACAACATAATATTAATGGATATTATAAAATGTATAATAATTATAAATTAATAAAGAAATATTCAGAGTAGAACACATGTATAACATAATAAAAATATATAGGTACACAGGAAAAGCTCCTTTCATATAATAATATATAAATTATTTATGAGAGGGGTTTTAAATTTGAAAGTAGGAAAGAAATTTTTAAGTTTAATTATGTTACTATTGGTAACTATTATGTCATTTGGAAATATTAATAATAAAGCACAGGCTGTATCTCCAGCTTCAGACAGATTATATAAAGGAGTGGATGTGAGTGCTTGGCAAGGTTATATAGATTATGAAAAGGTAAGAAGAGATGGTATTGAAATAGTATATATTAAATCAAGTGAAGGAAGTAATTTTAAAGATCCTTATTTTGATACTAATTATGAAAATGCTAAAAGATATGGGCTAAAAGTTGGAGTATATCATTTTTTAACTGCTAGAAATGAACGAGAGGCAAGAGAACAGGCTGAATTTTTCCACAAAGTAATAGAAGGAAAAGAAATAGATTGCAAGCTTGCTATGGACTTTGAACAATTTGGTGGTATAGGAAGAGAAGAGATTAGAAGAGTATCTAAAGTTTTTATAGAAGAGGTAGAAAGAATTACAAAAAAGGAAGTAATTATATATAGTGATTTATCAAATGCAAGAGGTGTTTTTAGTACAGATGAACTTACTAAATATCCTTTATGGATAGCATACTATGGTAATTATAGAGAATTAAATAATATTAATCTAAGATGGGAAAAGTGGACTGGAGTACAATATGATGATAAAGGAAAGGTACGTGGAATAAGAGGAGATGTTGATAGAGACTTTTTTACAAGGGAGGTATTTTTAAAAGATAGTTCTAGAATAATAAAAGCAAATACTGATAAGAAAATTACTAATACAAGAAGGAGAAGATATAAAGTAAAAAGAGGAGATACGATATATGATTTAGCTAAAAAATATAAAACAACAATAGATGAAATTGTAAGATTAAATAAAATAATAAATAAAGATTTGATATATATAAATCAAGAAATTGAGATATTAGAAAATGCTAGAATTGAAGGAAGAGAAGAAAAAGGAACTAGTAATGTATTTTATACTATAAAAAAACGGAGATAATTTATATAAGATTGCTAAAAAATATAATGTTACAGTAAATCAAATATTGAGATTAAATAATATAAAAAATCCAAATTTAATATATCCTACAGAAAAAATAAGAATAAAATCATTAAGTGAAAGATAAAAAATAAATAAAGTTCTTGAAAAAGTATTATTTAATGGTATAATATTACAAAATAGGAATGATTCCTATTTTAAGGAGAAGTTTATGAAAAACTATTCAAAGCAAAGAGAAGAAATCTTAAATGCAATAAAAGAACTATCTAATCATCCAACTGCTGAAGAAGTATATTTTAAAATAAAAGAGTATAATTCTACAGCAAGCAAAGGAACTGTATATCGTAATCTTAAAGATTTAGTATCAGAAAAAATAATTACTAAAATTTCAAAACCTGAAGGCCCTGATAGATATGATTTTATAATTGTTCCACATCATCACTTAATATGTTCTAAATGCGGTAGAATATTTGATTTTAAATATGATTTTAATATTAAAGATATTAAGAAAGATATAAAAAGTCAAGTTGGAGATAATATAGATATAAAAGGTTTTTCTATATTAGTCATTTGCAGGGAATGTAAAAATAAACTTCAATAATATTATATTTTTAAGGAGAGAATAGGGTATGGAATTAAAAGGTTCAAGAACAGAAGCAAATTTAATGGCTGCATTTGCAGGAGAATCACAAGCTAGAAATAAATATACTTATTATGCAAGTAAGGCTAAGAAAGATGGGTATGAGCAAATTGCTGCTATATTTGAGGAGACAGCATTAAATGAAAAAGAACATGCAAAAATATGGTTTAAATTATTACATGGCGGAAATATACCAGAGACTATAGATAATTTAAAAGATGCAGCAGCAGGAGAAAATTTTGAATGGACAGATATGTATGCTGAATTTGCAAAAGTCGCAAAAGAAGAAGGTTTTGAAAATATAGCATATTTATTTGAAGAAGTTGGAAAGATAGAAAAAGAGCATGAAGAAAGATATAGAAAATTAATAGAAAATATTGAAGGTGGACTTGTGTTTTCAAGAGATGGAGATAAAATTTGGAAATGTAGAAATTGTGGACACATATGTATAGGAAAAGAAGCTCCAGAAGTATGTCCAGTATGTGCTCATCCACAAAGTTTCTTTGAGATAAAGGCTGAAAATTACTAGGATAATGAAATTATAATAATATATGAAATACAATAATAAGTGTAAATATTGATTTTTTTAAACTTGCTTATTATTAAAAAATATGTTATATTAAAAATAATATTGTATAAATTACATATAATATTATTGTTACTAGAAAAATATAAAAAAGTTGGTGAATCCAGCCGTAAATTGGAACTTAAAAAAGCGGTGAATCCAGCCACAAATTGGAACTTAAAAAAGGGGATTAGAGTTAGAGCTCTAATCCTTTTATGTATATTAATTTTTCTAAAATAATTAGTATACTATTAAAAAGCACTAAGAAAGTAGGAAATAGATGATTATAAATTTAAAAATTGTTAGGGTTAATTCAGACTATTGTGATTATTTAAGAAAATTTGATAATAAAGTATCTTATAATAAGAATAAAAAAGAATTGAGACCATTTATAGGAGTATTATTTAAAATAGATTATTATGAGTATTTTGCACCGTTATCAAGTCCAAAAGTGAAACATAAAAGTATGAAAAATACACTTGATTTCTTCAAAATTAAAGAAGGTGATTTAGGAGCAGTTAACTTTAATAATATGATACCAGTAAATCAAAATAATTATTCTTTAATAGATTTAAAAAGAAAAACTTTGGATATAGAAGAATTAAAATATCAGCAATTATTGATAGAACAGCTAAATTGGCTAAATTCAAATTATTATCAAGTAAAGAATAAATCTTATAAATTATATCAGTTATATAATAAAGGAAGATTACCAGAAAATATTAAAGAGATGTTGTAATTTTAGATTATTAGAAGAAAAATGTATGGAATATAATAATGCTAATAAAAATAATTAACACGTATATTTTTCACAAAAACACCAGTTACATAATAATATATCATAGGTGATTTTTATGAAATTAGCTTTATGTTTATCTGGAGGAGGAATAAAAGGAGTAGCTCATATAGGAGCGATAAAAGCATTAGAAGAGGAAAATGTAAAATTCGACATGATATCTGGAACATCTTCTGGTAGCATTGTTTCGACTTTGTATGCATGTGGATTCAATACAGATGAAATGTATGATATTTTTAAAAAATATGCTAAGGAAATAAAATATGTAGACAATAAAAATGTATTTAAATTTTTTAAAGATATAGTTACTTTTCAAGGATTTAACTTAGACGGACTAAATAGTGGAGAAAAAATATCAGAACTTGTTAGAAATGTATGTAGAGAAAAAAATATATATAATATAAAACAAATAAAAATGCCCCTTATTATTCCAGCTGTTAGTATATATGATGAAAAACTATATATATTTACAAATTGTATTAAAGAAAGGGAAGAAAAAGATATTGTATATATAAATGATGCTGATATAGGAACTGCAGTAAGAGCCAGTTGTAGTTATCCACGGAGTATTTTCACCATGTAAGTTTAAAAATAAATTATTAGTTGATGGTGGAATTGCAGAAAATTTACCATGGAGAGAAACAAAAAATGCAGGTGCAGATAAAGAAATAAGTATAGTATTTAAAGAAAAGGATAAAAGAGAATGTTGCAGAAATTTATTTGAGATAGTTGGAAAATCTTTTTCAATACTTTGTAATGAATTATCAAAATACGAATGGGATGGTACAGATTACTTATTAGACGTAAAATTACCAAATGATATAGGATTACTAGATAAATCAAAAATGAATTATATATATAAAGAAGGATATACTCAGACTAAATCCAGAATAAGAGAAATAAAATATAAACTGAAATTAAAATAGAAATATGAAAAAACAATAAAAAAGGTAAAAATACTTTGATTTAAGACGATATTTGACAATCTTAGCACTAGGTGATAATATATAAACACTTTTCAAAGATAAAATTTATAAAAATATATATTTTAAGTGTTTTTAATAAAAATATGTATAGAATATATATTATAAAGTAAGAAAGTTTTATAATAAGAAAGTGATGGATAATGAATTGTTTTAAATCAATAAATATAAAAAAAGAGAAAACTATATATTTTATAATATATACATTAATAATGTTATTAATGTGTACTATAGTTTTTTCTTTTTTTATGATAGATGGAAGATCTTTTATATGGAAAGAGGATGGATTATTTCAACATTATATATCATTAAGATATTATAGAGATTATATTATAGAAATATTAAAAAATATATTTATAAAACATGAATTTCTATTACCAATGTGGGATTTTACAATTGGACAGGGCTCTGATATTATCTCTACTTTTCATTATTACGTAATAGGAGATCCACTTCCTTTAATATCAGTATTTTCTAAACCAGAAAATATGGAGATATGTTATAATTTATTAGTAATCTTAAGGTTATATTTAAGTGGAATAGCATTTTCAATATTCTGTTTTCACTTCGATAAAATAGACAAAAAGGGAATTTTGGCTCGGAGCTATTAGTTATGTATTTTGTGGATATGCATTATATACTTCCATGAAACACCCATATTTTATAAATCCAATGATATATTTGCCTTTAGTATTGTTAGGAGCAGAAAAGATTTTAAATAAACAAAAACCCTATTTGTTTATATTTATGGTTTTTATATCTAGTATAAGTAATTTTTATTTCTTATATGTAATAATATTAATGATAATAATATATGTACTTATTAGATATTATACATTATACAGAAAAGAAAAAATAAGTTATTTTATAAAATGTATGCTTAAATTTTTATTTTATGGAATTACAGGAATATTATTATCAGCTGTAATATTATTGCCAGTAATAAATTTATTTTTAAGTGATGTAAGGGGAAATGTAAGTTACGATATTGGAATTTTTTACAAGATTAAATACTATGTTAAACTTTTCATTTCTATGTCTAGTTTTAGAAATACAGGAAA
Source organism: uncultured Clostridium sp. (assembly GCA_947569365.1). GTDB lineage: Bacteria > Bacillota > Clostridia > TANB77 > CAG-508 > UMGS1994. The sequence continues at coordinate 18,012 of CANOSM010000011.1, forward strand.
TTGGAGTTTTCTTGGATATACGCCAATAGCAATTATTTCGATAATTTTATTATTTATAGATAGAAAAGAAAAAACAGAAAATAAAAAAGCACTTAAGATTGGATTAATATTACTTACTATATTTTTAATGTTTCCAATTTTTGGACATGTATTAAATGGATTTTCATATATTACTAATAGGTGGGTATGGGCATATAGTTTTGTTATAAGTGTTATTATTGCGAGTATGTGGAATAAGATATTCTCAATTGAAGATAGGAACAAAAAGATATTGATAATATTTTTACTTGCATATACTGTATTATATTTTATAGCATCAAGTGTATTACAAAGAGCTAAAATGAAATATGTATTTACAATAATGCTTGTTATTTATTTAGGAATTATACTCATAAAAACGAAAAATATAAAATTAAAGAATATGTTAATGCTATGTGCAATACTTGTAAGTATTACTTTAAATGCTATGTATAATTATAAAATTTTAGGATATACAAGACATTTTATAAAATCTGGTAATGTACAGAATTTATTAAAAAATAAGTCTTCATCAGGAGTACTTAAAGATTTTATAGAAGAAGAAAAAGAAAATGAAGAATTTTTTAGATATAGTGAAGCTCTGTCTAACAAATATTATTATAATGATTCTATAGTAAATTGTCTAAATGGGACAGGATATTATTTTAGTTTGCAAAATGGTTATATTTCAAAATATTTATATGAAATGAATAATTTAGAGTATAGAACTAACTACAAATATAGAACACTAGATGAGAGAACAGCTTTAAATGAGCTTGCTAGTGTTAAGTATTTTGTAAAACAAACATATAAAATAAAAAATAAGAAACTACGCAAAAAATATAAAAAGATGGGAGTAATTACTAAAAGTGGTAATGTACCATATGGATATGAAAAAAAGAAGGAAATCACTAGAGGTAAGATAAAATATAATATATATGAAAATAAATATATGTTACCACTGGGATATTCTTATAATAACTATATATTAAGAGATGAATATGAAAAGTTAAGTAGTGTAGAGAAAAGTGAAGCATTATTAAAAAGCATTTTATTAGAAAAAGAAGTAAGTGATTATAATAAGGGAAATATTAATTTAGATACTAAAAAGATTGATTATGAGATAATTAATAAGGATAAGAATATAAAAATAAATAATAATGAAATAAATGTAAGTAAGAAAAATACTGAAATAGAATTAAAATTTAATGGAACAGAAAATTCTGAGATGTATTTAGAGTTTTTAAAATTAAATTTTGAGGGAAAAGGAAAAAATTATAATAAATCTAATCGTCCATTATTATATATAAAAACTGATAATGTTACTAAAAAATTAGAACATCATGATAGTGAATATCAATTTTATAATGGAAGAAAAGATTATACTATAAATCTAGGATATTATAAAGATAAGAAAAATAGTATAAAAATAGAATTTGTAGAAAAAGGAACTTATAAATTTGATGAACTAAATTTAATATTTCAACCAATGAATAATTATGAGAATAATGTAAATAAATTAAAAGAAGCCACATTAGATAATGTAAACATATCTACAAATCATGTTTCTGGAACAGTAGATGCAAACGAAGATAAAATTCTTTGTTTTTCTATACCATATAATGGTGGATGGACAGCTAAAATTGATGGTAAGGATGAAGAAGTATATAGAGCAAATTCTGCGTATATGGCAGTAAAGGTTAAAAAAGGACAACACAAAATAGATTTATATTATACTACGCCATTTCTAAAAACAGGAGCGATATTATCTTTTATAGGATTAATAATTGTATTTATAATGATTGCATATGACATTATTAAAAACAAGAAAGATTTATTAAATAGAAAATTATTGAAATCATAATGAATAAAAAATATTACTGAAAAGTAACAGAGAAAAATAGTGAATTGGAAAAATTATTTTTAATTCGCTATTTTTTAATTGTTAAATTACAGTAACAAAAAGTACTATCTATAGAAAAAGCTTAATAAAAATAAGAAAATTTGTAAAATAATGACTAAATATATTGTAAGAAAATGTAAAATATATTAAAATAGCATAAATAATATTAAAAGATTAATTTATAAATAGCTAGAATAAATGGAGAATTGAATGGATATAAAATTAATAGAAAGTACAAAGAAAGATAATTTAAAAAATATTATTATTAAAATACAAAATGATTTATATAGAATTTCTATGATAAAATTAAATAATAATACTGAAAATGTTAATGATCCTATTCAGAATAGAATCAAAAAATATTTAAAGAAAATAGATGATAATAATTTTTGTGAAGTTAAAAATATGATTATAAAAGAATTAAATTATTTAGGATATAAATCATATTATAAAGGAACAAAATATTTGGTAGAATGTATTTATTTTTTATATAAAAATCAACAATTTATAGGAGAAAGTTTAAATAAAAATGTTTATCCAATTATAGCAGAAAGATTTAATAAAAATATAAATAATATTAAATGTAATATTACCAGAGCTACTGATATAATGTTTTTTGATTGTAATGAGAAAAAATTAAAAGAATATTTAGAAAATATAGATATTGTGAAACCTACAAATAAAATTATTATTAATGCAGTAGTTAATAAAATCTTAAAAAAGAAAGATGAGAAAACAAATAAATCAAAGTGATTAATATTATTATAGGAGATATATATGAAAAAAGTTGTTTTGGAATGTAGTAATTTATGTAAAAGAATTGGAAAAAGAAATATTATAAAGAATGCCAGTTTTGATATGAGAGAAGGGGATATAATTGGATTTATAGGACCTAATGGAGCTGGTAAAACAACAACAATAAAATTAATTTTAGGACTTCAAAAATTGACTAATGGAAAAGTTAATATAAATGGATATGATATAAAAAGACAGTTCGAAAAAGCAATAGAAAAAGTAGGTGCTATAGTAGAGAACCCAGAAAGCTACACATATTTAACAGGTTATAAAAATTTAAGGTTAATAGCTAATTTAAAAAAAGATGTTAATCGAGACAGAATAGAAGAGGTTATAGAATTAGTAGGTCTTAAAAATAGAATATATGATAAAGTGTCTAAATATTCATTAGGAATGAAACAAAGACTTGGAATTGCAGAAGCAATCTTATCTAAGCCTAATGTTTTAATTTTAGATGAACCAACTAATGGACTAGATCCAGAAGGTATAAAGGATTTAAGGGAAATTATAAAAAAACTTGCGAAAGAAGAGAATATGTCAATATTAATATCTAGTCATAATTTATCTGAACTAGAAAGCTTTTGTACAAGAATTTTGATAATTCAAAATGGAGAAATTATTGAAGAAAGTAACCTAAAAGAAGTAAGAGAAGATAATAATTATAAATACATAATAGAAGTAAATAATATAGAAAAAGCAAAAGAATATATTAAGAATAGAAAATATGAAATATTAAGCAATTCAAATTTTGCAATAGAAATAAAACCAGAGGAGATATCAGATTTTGTAATTCTACTAAAAAGTCATGGTGTAAATGTATTAGAAGCAAAAAAAGAAAAAATGTCTTTAGAAGAAATATTTCTAAAAAAAGTAGGAGGTAATGAAATTGTTTAAATTAATAAAAAATGAACTAATAAAAATATTTTCTATAAAAATAATATATGTTATCTTTATAATAGTATTTATAGTGATACTAGTATCTAATATGTTTGAGGAGAATAAAGAATTAGAAGCTGGGAACAACTATAATGAAATTATACAATTCTATTCTTCTGGTCCAACTAATAATGAAGAAGCAAGAGAATATATAGAAGAATTAGCTAGTTGTAATACATTAAAAAATATAGGAGAAAAATATGGAGAAAAATCTTGGCAAGTATATGTTATGTTACATGAGCCATTAATAAATGATAAAGTATATCCATATGTATATATACAGACTTTTGAGGAATATATAGAAAAAGAAAGAGAATATTTAGATTATTATAATATTTCTATTGATGATATTAAATATGAATATAATAAAGAAGATGCTAAAAAGGAGTTTGATGAGATAAATGGAATTTTCGAGTCAAATGACTGGCGTAAAATGGCTAAAAAAATAATAGAGTTAAAACAAGTAGGAATAAATAGTTCAAAGAAGAGCTTTAAAGATGGAAATATAATTAATGAAAATGATATTAAAGAACAAATAGAAAAAATAGAGACTAGGCTAGAAAAAAATATTCCATTTGGTTTTGATTATTTAAATATGGCATTTGAAAATGAAGATCGAGCAAAATACCAATTAAAAAAATTAAAAGAAAAAGAAAAAAAGTATAATGAGGTTACTTATTATGATAAGCTACAATATCAATCTAGCAAAGAAAAGCTCGCTAGAAGTAAATATGTAGTGGATACAAGATATGATACAGAAAATAAGAATACTGTAAGATATAGAATTGCAAATGTATTTGAAGGAACTACTCAAATATGTATTTCGATTGTTATTATAATTATTTCATCTATAATTATGAGTAATGAATTTCAGAAAAATACAATAAAAAAACTATTAATAACTCAATACAGTAGAACAAAGATATTTTTAGCTAAATTAATAACATGTGTTATAATGATTATATTTGTAAGTTTATTTGTAACATTATCAACCATAGTATCAAACATTATATTATTTGGTACAAATACATTAGAAATACCAATGACCATATATAACTTTAATAATGATGTAGTAATAGAAATGAGTATGTTTAAATATTTAATTATACAATTTATAGCAAAACTTCCAATATTTATAGCATTAATTCTAATAGCATATGCATCTGGTACATTCTTTGAGAGTTCAATAATGGCATTACTAATATCACTATTAACAATTTTTAGAGCATTAAATATAATTATTCCCCAAACTACAGGAGTATGGAAAATGTTTTTAACGCAAAATTGGGACTTTTCAAAGTATCTATTTGGAAGAATATCAGAAGATCCTAATATGACATTTAAATATTCTGTAATAGTATGCTTTATATACTTTATAATAATAATATTTCCAGCATTTTTAAAATTTAGAAATGGAGATGTAAGAAATAAATAATTTTAACAAAAATATGTACTATTTTAGTAACATAAATAAAAATAATCATTTCAAAATTTGAAGTGATTATTTTTTATTTATTTGATAGTAAAAAAAAAACAATCTGACTCTAAAACTACAGAGCCAGATTGAGGATAGGGATTAGATTTAAAAAATTAACTTAAAAAGTATACTTTTGCTGTTACTTTCTTTACTTTACCATTACCACTATAAGGACTAATAGTAAATTTATATTTGCCTTTTTTAGAACTAAAAGTATGGGCTTTTTTTCCACCATTCCCATAAATGTAGTCAGTAAATTTAGTACCATTTGGTGAAGTAATCACAACCTGAAAACGTAAATCAGAGTTCCCAGATATTGAGTAAACAGCTGTAGCATCTTCAAATGCAGTGGTACTATAAAAAGTAGTTACATCTACATCTTTAAAAATTTTAGTTACATTTCCATTTGTTGCAGCATATGCACTAGTAGCTGATGATAAAACTACTACAAGTGTCAGGGTTAAAGCCATAATAACATGGCGTAAAGATGTTTTTTTTCTTCATAATTGCCTTCCTTTCATTAATCCCTATCCCTTTTGTTCTGCACAATACAAGAGTATTGCTAAACCAATACAGAACATAATAGAATTATAATACAAATTACAAAGAAAATATTAAAAAAGGTAAAAGGTAAAAAATATATATAGCTTATAATAGAAAATAAGATGTTTATATTAAAAAAATACATATATATATATTTTTTTTGAATAAAAAACAGAAATAAGGGCGGAAATATTAATTTATCCGCCCTTTGAAAAGAATCTTATAAATAATTATATATATAGCATTTTAATCTGTAAATCTTATTGCTTTTTGTACCCATTTTGGCAATGTATCGAAATTCTTATGACAGAACCCCCTGAACTCATCTGCAATGATATCCATTCTTTCTCTATATGGATATACACGCCAATTATAGTATTCATAGCAATTCATCCAATTAGCTAATACCTGGCGAGGATGTTGTCTTGGATAATAAGCATTGGGATCACTACTTATATACCAATTATCATCTTGGTCAACATATAACATATATGGATACTCACTATAAATACCTAAATCTTGCTTATTAATTAAAGCTGGATGAAGTCCACTTTTATGAACCTCTTTCAATACAGGCATATTAGTAGGAGCTAGGTGAAAGTGAGCATGTACTATACTCGTTTTATGTTTACCAGTACCAGTTCTACCACTACCACATTCAAAAGCAAATACTTTCAGGTTATATATACCTTCCAATATGCTCCTAACATCATTTAATAAGCTAAAGAATTCTTCTAATTTATTAGGTGATAGAAGAGCAAAGCTCATAACATGTTCTTTAGGAACTATCATAATGTACCCTGGAAAAAATGCTCCAGTTCCAGGTACAATATAAAAACTTTCTGTTTCATATAATATATGCTCCACATTTGTAGTCTGTCGTCTGAGAATATTACATAACAGACATTCATCTGTTGATTGGTAGCTAATAATTTGTGTAGAATCTTCAGAAGAATGGTCACCTGTATCAACATCATAAGGTTCCAGAACTTTTGGAAAGTCACTAATTATATTGTCAATTCCTAGAACTGCTATTCCTACATCGGTATTATTATCTAACCGTATGACAATAGGAGTATAAATACTCCATGTCATATCATAAGATGAAGCAAAAAATACTGCATTTTTATTGTAGTGAAATACTGTTTGTAGTATCTCACTTGAAAGAGACTTTATAACTGTAACCGCATGAAAAGCAGCAATTTCAGCAGAAACCTGATTTATGAGTGAAGGATCACCCAAAATAACTATTAACCGTTGAGTTCTTTTCATAAATAATACCTCCTATTTTTTAATAAATTAATTATAACATAAATAATGGAAAAAATAAATAATTTTGATATAAATTATGTAAATATAGTATTTTGAATTATTAAAATATGAAATATGAAATATGAAACAATAATTATTGATAATAATATTTTGTATTGAACAAGAAAAAATAAAATGATATAATTTTTAAAATATAATATAGAGAAAGGAATATAAATTATATTTATTATAGTATAGTTTATGATATAAAAATATGGAAAATAAAATTAAACTACCAGATTATAAACATTGTATATTAAATACAATAACATCAATATTAAAATATTATAATGTAGAAACAAATCATAGTTCTTTAAAAAACTTAGATAAAGAATTAGAGAAAAAATATAGAAATGTTGTATTTATAGTATTAGATGGACTAGGAGAATATATTTTAGAAGATGTATCACCAAACTCATATTTTTCTAAAAATAAAATTGATTGTGTAACATCAGTATATCCATCAACTACTACAGCAGCACTTACGACATACTATTCAGGAAAGCCACCATATGAAACAGGATGGATTGCGTGGTCACAATATTTTAAAGAATATGGACGAGCAATAGATATGTTACCACATAAAGAATCATATTTAGGAGAAGATATATCTAAAGCTAGAATAAATGTATTTGATAGAATTGTAAATTATAAAACTATTTTTGAACAAATTGAGGAAGCATCTCCAAATGTAAAAGCTTATGAAGTAGAACCTGCATATGCTGATAGGAGGTCAAAAAGAACAGTAATTGCTGACAATTCTGATGAAATGATAGAAAATATAAAAGATTTATGTAATCTTTCAGGAGAGAAGTTTATTTTGGCTTATTCAGATAATCCAGATGGATTATTACATAAATATGGAACAGAATCAGAAGAAGCAAAAAGTTTTATAAAGAATATTGAAGAAAAAATAGAGGAAATGTGCAGAGATTTACCAGAAGATACAATAGTAATAATTTCAGCAGATCATGGACATAAGGACATTGAAAAAGTATATTCATTACTTGACTATCCAGAAATTCAAGAATGCTTATTTATGCCAGTTTCACTAGAGTCAAGAGTAGTTGGATTTTGGGTAAAAGAAGGAATGGAAAAGATTTTTGAAGAAAGATTTAATAAAATTTTTAAAGAAGAATTTTTATTAATGACTAAAAAAGAATTTTTAGAAAAAAATTTTTTAGGATTTGGAGAAAAACATCCTAAAATAGATGACTTTTTAGGAAATTATATAGCACTTTCAATATCTAGTAGTATAATAAAAATAGAAACTTTTTTAGCTGATGGAAAGCCAGCAAAGAAATCAACACATTGTGGATTATCAGAGGAAGAGATGCTTGTTCCAGTGATTTCTATTAATAAAAATAAAAGTAAATAACTTAATGTAAATTATAAAAAATATTATAGAATAAGATAAATAAAAAAGTAAGAAATTAGAAATAAAAATTAACAAAATAATAAGAAAACAAAAATAAAAATTAAAAAATCATAATAAATAAAAAAACACATATATTTATATTAAATTAGGAGGATTTAATATGAAAAAAAGAATATATGTGTTTTTTATTGTATGTTTAATTTTAATATGTTTATCAACTTCAAGTATTGCAGCATATGTAACAATACCAGTATGGTCAGAAAATGCTATGGAAACAATAAATGATAAAGAGCAAAAAGGAAACTTTTTAGAACTTGATTGTGGTTCTGCAATACTAATAGAACAAAATACAGGAGAAGTATTATATACTCATAATGAACATGAGAAACTAAGACCTGCAAGTGTTACTAAAGTAATGACTATACTTTTAATAATGGAATCAATTAGTAATGGAAAATTAAAATATGAAGATAAAATTCCATGTAGTGAAAATGCTTCTGCTATGGGAGGATCTCAGATATGGTTAGATACAAATGAAGAACTATCAGTAGATGAAATGTTAAAAGCAATATGTGTTGTATCAGCAAATGACTGTACTGTAGCAATGGCTGAAAAAATTGGTGGTAGTGAAGAGAATTTTGTAAATATGATGAATGATAAAGCAAGGGAACTTGGAATGAATGATACTACTTTTAAAAATTGTCATGGAATAGATGAAGATGGTCATGTTACATCTGCATATGATATATCTGTAATGTCTAGAGAACTTCTTACAAAGTATCCAGAGATTACAAATTATACAACAATTTATATGGATTCACTAAGAAATGGAGAATCTGAACTTGTTAATACAAATAAACTAATAAGAAATTATGCTGGTGCTACAGGATTAAAAACAGGATCAACATCACTTGCACTGTTTAATCTATCAGCAAGTGCAACTAAAGAAGGAATGTCTTTAATAGGTGTTATAATGAAAGCTCCTACAAGTAAAGAAAGATTCTCATGTGCTAGAAAATTATTAGACTATGGATTTAGTAATTATAAATATGAAACTCTAAGTAATAAAGATGATCAAGTTAGAGATATAAAAGTACAAAAAGGAATAAAAGATAAAGTAAATTTACTTTATGATAAAACAGTAGGAAAAATGACAAAATCTAATGAACAAGATAATATAGAAACTATTATAGACATGGCAGATTGTATTGATGCTCCAGTAAGTCAAGGCCAAGTCATTGGAAAAGTAACTTTTAAAAGAGGAGAAGAGATTTTAGGAGAGACTAATTTAATTGCATCAGAGGAAGTGAAAAAACTAAGCTTTGTAAATATGGTTTCTGAAGTGTATGGAAGATGGTTTAAATTAATAAGGTAATAGAAAAAATTCTGGCTAATTTGCCAGTTTTTTTATTTTTATAGTATAATATGCAATTGACAAAATGCTAAAATGTAGTATAATATATTATGTACTGTTTCAAAGAGAGGAGATACTTATATGTTAGCTAAACAATGGAAAAGAATTGGATTAATAATTTTAATTATAGCATGTTTTGCAAATGTTACATCAAAGCTCGTAAAAAAAGTATCTTTTAATAGTAATGTAAAAAGTACAGTATCAGATGTTATAAACTCTGTTGATGGAACTGTTAAGAATATGATAAATACAGAAAATAATAAAAATACAGTAACAAATACACCTCCAGTAACACAGAACAATACTAATTCTAGACCAGTACAAACACAAAATCAAACAGTAAATAATGGAGGATTTACAATAGAACCTGTAAATTCTGTTTATTAAAATAAAAAAACTATTGAAAAGTATATATTAATATGATAACATATATAAGATATTTTTAAACTAATGAAAGAAAGAGGTGAATACAAAATGAAAGAAGGAATACACCCTAATTATACAACTGCAACAATAACATGTGCATGTGGTAATGTAATAGAAACAAATTCAACAAAGCAAGATATGAAAGTAGATATTTGTTCAAAATGTCACCCATATTGGACAGGAAACTTAAAAAGAGAAACAACAGGTGGTAGAGCTGATAAATTTAGAAAAAAATATGGTTTACAATAAAAATAAAGAGCATATATGTAATGCTCTTATTTTTTTATTTATAATCTAGTACAAAATAAATATAGCAATATTAGGAAGAATTAGACCAATAGTAGCTAAACTAAAAATTACTATTCCACCTAATTTATTTTTATTCTTATTATATTCAAATATTCCAAAACTAACCGTTTGAAGAAATATCCAAATAGTTAAAATTATAATTATAAGTTTCATATAAAAAATCTCCTATAACAGATTATTTAAAATTACATTCTTGGGAATAAATAATTAGAACTTATATCTACATATACTTTTACATTAAAATTACTATTTTTAAATACATCTAGCCAGTTAATATCATTTAGATCCTTTTCAGTAAGATAATTTCTTTTTAAATATCCATAAAACCCAACAATATCACTATTATAATCCTTAGATATTTTATTTAAATAACCATAACAATATTCTTTTACTTTCTCAGATATAGAAGTTTCTAACATACTTAAATCTTCTTTATTTGTAAAATTATAATGTTTAGCAGCTGATAATACTTTTACATCTAAATATACTTCACAGTCAATATATGGAGTTTTAGAATTATTATCATATGATACAGAAATATGTGTATTTTTATTTTGAGATATTTTAGCATCTAGAACATTATTTTTATCAAATGGAGAAGTAAGTGAAATAGTAGCAGAATCTAAATTATTTGTAAAAATATTATGACATATAGTATCTAACCCACTTATTCTTCCGACATATTTATCTTCAAAAAATACTGCTAGTCCTAAATCTTCTATATTTTTCCCATCTGTAAAACCATATATTGCAGTAGGCTCTTTAGTATTATCATGTAATGACGCATAAAAGTCAGAAAGTTGACATTCTCCTATATAAGCTGTTGTTTCAGAAGAGCCTATAAGAGAAGTATAATATTGAGCAGAAATTTCTTCTGAATTTGATGTAGCTTCTAAGAATGCTGTAGCAGTATTATTAGAAATAATTATACTAGCAGTAGGCCTTATTTCAATATTATTTGCCAAATTATCAAAATAAGGATTTATACCTTTAGAAGCAAGTTCTTCTGATATTACTATTGCTGAACAATGAGATAAATTAAGTTCATTAGCAGTAAGAGTATTTAAAATGCTAAAACCAATTCCAATAGATGGAGTTTCAATAGAATAAAGAGTAGTTTTTAAACTAGAAGTACCACCGCTTTCTGAAGAGTCAGTAGTTGCAACTTGAATAGTAAGCAATATATTATCTTCTTTATCTATATTTGCTACTTTATTTTCATCAATATTTTTATCTTTTTCATCAATTTTTACAGTATCAATACCAATAGCAATAACATATGAAAGATCTTCAACACTTCTAGCATCATATGCTTCCATAAATGTAATTATAAAAAATATTAGTATAAGAGCAAATAAAATTTTTCTTTTTATCATAGTTTCCTCCAAATAAAATCAATATTCAATATATTAATAAAAATTTTAGTATTATCTAATTATTCCATTAGTAATAGTAGTAGTTTTATTATGTTTTTTTAATACTTTAGAGTTTATTAACTTCTTTTTAATATTAGCAACTATTAAAAGTAAAAAGCTTACTAAGAAAATAAGAATCAAAATAGAATATTTATAAATCGGACCCTCAAGCAAATCCATAATATATTGATTATTCAAAAACAAAGAAGCACCAAATAAAATAGCACCAAAGCAAAACGACATTTGTCTAGAATCAGATATATTAGTAATTTTCTTAAAAGTATTTAAAACAAACATTAAACTTATACTTAAATATGAAAAAGAAGATAACATCCATAAAAATATAAATAATGCATCTGTTCTTTGTAAAAATTCGCCAAATTCAAGTACTCTTACAAGTAAATATACAGAAATCATTTCTTCACTATTTGCAATAAATGGAAAGGTTAATAGTAAAAGAGCTGTTATAAATATTAAAAAGAAGATTGAAAAAAGAATAGCAAATACTGATACTTTTTTAAAATCTTTTTTATTCTTCAAAAATGGCATTAAAAAGAATACATAACCAACTCCACCAAAAGCATATATATTCTGAAGCCCATAAAGAAAAGTAGATTTATAATCTTTTCCTAAAATAGGAAATATTCTATTTACATCTATTTGATTAGTAATTCCAAAAAACATAATTATCAAACTAAATATTATTATAGGAACTATTAAAGCATTTGTTTTTATTATTGACTTATTGCCATAATAGTTTGCAACGCTCATTGCAGTTACAAAAAATAATATTACAAACATATAAGGAGATTTGGGAAAATATATTACTTTTATTAAGCTAATAAATTGTAGTATTACAGTACAAATTATAACTGAGAAAAATAACATATATATTATTCCAATAATAGTTTTAAAAAATTTTCCACCAACATATTCTGAAATATCTATAATGTCATGATTTTGGAAATTTTTAAATAAAGAAGCTACAATAATAACAAATAAAAGTACAATAGCTCCAGTTAGAAGTAAATTTACAATGGCTCCTGTAGAAGTTTCTTTTATAATAGATTTTGGAAGGTTAAGAATAATTTTATTTATTGTAACAATTAAAATAAATAAAATAGCTTCTCTAGTACCAATTTTATTTTCCAGATTCATTTACTTTATTACCTCTCTTTCCACTTCATACTTATATGATCTTCGCTTCTAGGTCTTTTAGTATTTAAGAAATTACTACGTTTTTCAACTTTCCATATTGGATGTAAAAATAATGTGTTATTAGTATCTTTATTTCCACTAGGAACATAAGGAGAAAAATAAGATACACCAAAAGATTTTAAATTATTTAAATAAATAAGTTGCAAAAATAATCCAATACTTATTCCTAAAAATCCTGCAATAAAACCGAGTGCTATATACATGAACCTAAATATTCTTAAACAAAAACCAAGAGAGTAATCTGGAATTGCAAAAGAACATATACCAGTAATAGCAACAATAATAATTAATATAGGACTTACGATATTTGCAGAAACAGCAGCATCTCCTAAAATAAGACCACCAATAATTCCGAATAGTTGAACCCATAGGTGTAGGAATACGAATACTTGCTTCACGAATAAGCTCAAATGATATTTCCATCAGTATTATTTCAAATATTACAGGGAAAGGAATAGACTTTCTACCTGCTGCAATAGCAAACACCAGATCTGTAGGAATCAATTCCTGGTGGAAATTTATTATTGCAACATACATACCAGGTAAAAATAATGCAACTATAAATGCAAGAATTCTTACAATTTTTACTAGATTGGCAAATTGATATTTTTGATTCATATCTTCAGGAGAAGATAGAAAATCAATAAATACTGCTGGAGCAATTAAAGCATATGGTGAACCATTTATTAGAACAACAACTCTACCTTCTAGGATACTTTGACTTGCTCTATCAGGTCTTTCTGTAGCCATAGTTCCTGGAAAAGGAGAAGAAGTTTTATCCTGTATTAATTGATCAAGTGAATCATAAGATATAAGAGAATCTATTTTAATACCTGAAATTCTAAATCTAACTTCATTTACCAAATCATCATTTGTAATATTCTGCATATAGCAAATTGAAACACTAGTTTTTGATACTTCACCAACAGAAAGCTGTTCAATTATTAGATTTTCATTATTAATTAAGCGTCTAAGCATAGATGTATTAGTCCTTATATTTTCAACAAATGCCTCTTGTGAACCACGAACGACTACTTCATTACTAGGTTTTTCAACAGAACGAGCATCAAAACCTTTAGCCTCTATGCAAAAAGCACTATTTATGCTATCAATTAAAAGACCAGTAAATCCAGAATTTATTTTCTGGAAGAAATCTGAAAAATCAGAAGATATATTAATACTATTTTGTGGTATTAATGAATTATAAATATAATCAGAAATAGAACTATTATTAGCTTGTCTATATTTATTTTCAGATCCATCTTCCGAAATAGATTTTGGTGGAGTAGTTATAATACTTTCTTTATCTGAAAATGTATTATTTTGATTTTTCATCATAAGAGGTTTCATAATACAATTATTTAAAATGTCAGAATCCACCATACCATCAATATAAAAAAGAAGAGCAGGATATAATTTTCCTTTTATGTTTATATTTAAATTTCGAAGAACAATATCACTATTTATCAAAGCATTATATTTTACAGTAATATATTCTTGATTTTCCTTTAAGCTAGAACTTATTTTCTTACTATCACTTTTTGTATTTTCGATAATATTATTTGATACTTGAGTTTCTGAGAGTTTATATGAATATTGCTTATTTTCATCGTATGAAAATATTTTTGAAAAAGATTTTTTTAAATCCATAAAAATATATCTACCTCCATATTTAAAGTTAGTATGTACTAAATAAAAAAATTTATCCCAAAATAGGAATAAATTTGAAAAATACAAATATACATTAGTAAAAAGCAGTGAAAAGCGTAATACAAAAGTTAGTAGGAGGTTGTATGGAAAGTTTAGAGATATATCAAGATATTGCTAAAAGAACTGATGGAGATATATATGTTGGTGTTGTTGGCCCAGTAAGAACAGGAAAATCAACTTTTATAAAAAGATTTATGGAAGAACTTGTTTTGCCCAATATAGATAATACATATAAAAAAGAAAGAGCTATAGATGAGCTTCCACAAAGTGCTAGTGGAAAAACAATAATGACAACAGAACCAAAGTTTATACCAAATGAGGCAGTATCTATTACTGTTGGTGAAAATGTAAAAATGAGGGTAAGACTAGTAGATTGTGTAGGATACTTAGTAAACAATGCTATTGGATACTTAGAAGATGATATGCCAAGGATGGTAAAAACACCATGGTCAGAAGAGGAAATGCCTTTTGAAAAAGCTGCTGAAATAGGAACAAAAAAAGTAATTGAAGAACACTCAACAATTGGAATATTAATTACAACAGATGGAAGTATTACTGATATAGATAGAAGAGACTATATAGAGGCAGAAGAAAGAGTTGCAAATGAACTTAAAGCTATAAATAAACCATTTGTAATATTACTTAATTCAAATAATCCTAGAAGTGAAGAATGTAGAAGTTTAGTAAATGAATTAGAAAAAAAATATGAAGCATCAGTAGTTCCAGTTAATTGTACAGAAATTCAAAGTACTGATATGGAAGAAATATTCTCAAAATTATTATATGAATTTAAGGTTAGTCAAGTAAATATAAGATTTCCAGGATGGGTAGATGGACTTGAAAGTAGTAATAATCTAAAATCAGAATTATATAATAGTGTAAAAGATTCATTTTGTAATGTAGATAAATTAAAAGATATAAATGATGCGATAGAAAAATTAAAACAAGTAGAAATCATATCTAAAGCAGAGGCAGAAAATATTGAACTTGGAACAGGAGAAGTTACAGTTAGTATCAGTTTAAATGATGAGCTATTTTATAATGTACTTACAGATCTTACAGGAGTAGAGATACAAAATGAAGTAAAACTATTTGAAGTAATTACAGAATTTTCAAAGATAAAAAAGAAATATGATAAAATGGAATATGCACTTCATGAAGTAAAAGAAAAAGGATATGGAATTGTATCGCCAACTATAGATGATTTAATATTAGATGAGCCAGAGATTGTAAAACAAGGTTCTAAATATGGAGTAAAACTTAAGGCAAAGGCACCATCTATTCATATGATACAAATTAATACAGAAACAGAAGTATCTCCAATTGTTGGTAGTGAAAAACAATCAGAAGATTTATTAAAATACTTACTTTCTGAATTTGAGAATGATAAACAAAAAATATGGGAGTCTAATATATTTGGAAAAAATCTACATGAGCTTGTAAATGAAGGACTTCAAAATAAATTGACAAAGATGCCAGAAGATGCTCAATATAAAATTAGAGACACATTAGAGCGAATTGTAAATGAAGGAAGCGGAGGGCTTATTTGTATAATTTTATAACTTAAAAAAACACTTCTTAATAAAGAGGTGTTTTTTTAATAAAAAAATAACGAAAAATATAAATTTTTGTTGTAAGTAAATAAGAAAATAAGCTATAATAATATATATAGGGATATAAGGAGTAGAAATGAAGAAGACTAAGAAAAATAAAAAAATGACAAGAAAAAAAATAATAATTATTGTTTCTGTTATATGTAGTTTTATATTTTTATCAGTATTAATATCTTCAGTACTTACAAAGAATGTTAAGAATGCTGATTATGTAGGAAGAAATGTTTCTATAAAAGAGATTGTTGAAAAAAATGGTTGTGAATATATATCAGATGATAAATCAAGCATAGATGAATTTGAAATAGACATATATTTAAAATTTGGAAAAGATACTGTAGTAAATGGAAAATCAATGAAACCCTATTATGAAAGTGTATTTTCATCAATTGCATATGAAACAGGATACAAAAATATAAGACTTATAGATGATTCCAGGGGATTAGAAGTAAAAATAATATGTTCTTCAAATGGATATATATCTAAAATACTAATAAATGATAAAGAAGATTATTTTAAAAACCTATTATCAGAAAATTCAAAAAAACAACCTATGAACATAAAAACTATAGATATGAATATTAATTCTCAAGAATTACAAAATCTAATTAATAATTCTTGGATATCTTCAAGAGTAGTTTTTGGAAGTAAAGATGGCAGATATAATAAATATGATATTTACTTTGATGAAGGAATAGAAGTCAGGACTGTAAGTAAAAAAGTATATAATATAGTATTTACAGAAAAATATAAAAAAGAAGTAGTAGCTGGAATTAAAGTAGGTGCAAGTTTAGATGCAATAAAAGAAAGATTTGGGACATCTTATGATAATCAATCAGTAATTCGGATATAAGACAAACAGATTTTATGTATTTTTCTCAAGTGATCAAATTTCTATATACCCAAACTATAATTATACAGAAAATACATATGTTGAATTTGAAAAATTAGTAGATGAATATAATAAAAGTAAAGATATAAATGATTTTATGGACAAACTTACAGATTTATGGAATGATTATGACTTATATAATTATGATAAAAATTATTTAGATATATCTTATACTTTAAAAGGTGTAAGAATTTCATATTCATCAGAAGATAAAGATGGAATACAAATATATGAAAACTATAATGGAAAACTAAAAAATAGTCAGGTATTATATGATGAAGTATATTACAAGTTAGATGAGAGTATTTTAATAGAAAATGAAATGAAAAGAATTGTAGAAGAAAAAACAATTCCAGATGATACAACTGTTGATGAACTTAAAATTAGTAATTTGTTTGTACTTGAATATGAAAAAATAGATGATGAGAGAAAAAACAAAATAAGAATAAAGTCTAAAACAAATGAGTATACAAACAATGAATTAGATGATACAATAATTATAAGTGAATATATATGGTTAGATGATACACATTTATTATATTCAGTTCAAGGGAAAGGAATATATATTTATAATGCTCTTAAAAAGAGCATACGTACATTAGTAGAAGATAACAATCAGACTTATAATATTAAAGATTATGATAGGGCTTCTAAAGTACTAAAATATGATGATAAAAAAGTAGTAATCAGATTTTAAAGGATACAAGGAGAAAGATGAAGAAAATAGGAAGTTTATTAAAGAAAATAATAATTATATATCTTGTGTTTTTCATACTACTTGCAAATATGAGTCAATGTTTAGGAAGAGCCTATGATGATTCTTGTGGGGAATATGTAGCAGACTATGCTGAAAAGTTTGTAAAACAGTATGGTGGTAATTCTACATACTTTGCAGCTCAAGAGATAGTTTGGACTGGAGGATCTTTTGGAAATGGAACATTTAAAAGTTGTTGTACTAGTGGTGTAAAATATATGTATGAAATGGCATTAGGTATAAACTTATATGATTATGGGTATAGTGCGCTTGCTAGTAATAATCTAAATATAACATCACAATACTGGGATAAGATACCAACGTCACAGGCAAAGCCAGGAGATATTTTAGTAAAATCAGGACATGTTGAAATGGCTACAAGTAGTGGAGCAAGAGATCATGCTGATTTTGGTTCTACAGGAAAAAGTAGTACAGTAATGCATTATAATGCGCATGATACATTTACAACAGCAATAAGACTAAAAAGTAATGTTGATGTTAATCCAAATGGAAAGATTGCTGGGGCTAAGAGTAGCTACGATGAGGAAAAAGATAGTATATATGGATCAAATGGCTTTATTTATCAAGGTGTAGCAACCCTGTCAGGTTATGAGAGTGGGGGAACACTTGGAAAATGGTTATTTGATACTTTACTTAAAATATTAGATTGGGTAATAGGAATATTAACATATTTAGTAAGAATAGTAATAGTTGGCTGGACAGTAATAGTTGAGAGAGTTTTCATAGATGGAATAGTAAATAGTGTTACAGGAATAAATAATACATCAGAGCCAGAAAAGGAAGATGAAGAAGAACAATTAGAGGATATAGGTGATGAAGAAAATCCAGATGAATATATAGGAACAGGAGTACAGGAAGTAGCAAATGTAGGAGGAAGTACTAAACTTGCAACATCTTCAAAAGCAAATGTAACAGTAGAAAATATAGTATTTAATAGAGTACCAATTTTAGATATAAATTTCTTTAATTTTGAAACAGCTCTAACAACAAAAAGAAATGAAGGAAATATATTTAAGCCAGGAGCATTAATAGGAAATTCAGGAGAGGGAATTGAGGTAGTAGAAGCACAAATTGATAAAAATGGTATTATATATATATTAAAAACAGCAATAGCAACATGGTATTACACATTTAGAGTAATTGCTGTAGCAGTGATGTTATTAATTTTAATATATTTAGGAATAAGAATGGCATTTTCAACAGTAGCAGAAGGAAAAGCTGTATATAAAGAAATGCTAATAGGTTGGATAGTAGGTTTTATATTATTATTTACAATGCATTATATAATGTATGCAACAATAATGATAAATGAGGCAATGGTAAATTTTATAGTATCAACACAAGTAAAACTTGGTGGAGATGAGATATCATTATATGAGACAGTAAGATCAAAAGCATATGAAATTAAAGCATCAACAGGATGGTCAGGAACAATAATGTATATGGTATTAGTATATTATTCAGTAAGATTTTTACTAATATATCTAAAAAGATATTTTACAGTTGCAATACTTGCAATATTATCATCATTGGTAGCGTTATTATTTGCACTAGAAAAGATAAATAAAAAGGGAAAAAAAGCAGCAGTATATGGAATGTGGTTTAAAGATTTTGTATTTACAGTAGCACTTCAATCAGGACATGCACTTATATATGTAGTATTTGTTGGAACTGCCATAAAACTTACACAAGCATCATTAGCAGGAATAATGCTTGCTATGATATTTTTACATTTCATGATGAAAAATGCAGAATCAATACTAAGAAAAATTATGGCATTTACGGCAGGACCAGGAGATTTAATGAAAGATGATCTTGCCAATATAGCTAATGCAACAATAGCTGGAATGAGTATGAGGAAAATAGGAGCAAGTTATGTAAAAGGAGTAAATAAAGTAGTAATAAAACCAGTTGCAAATTTAGTAGGTTCAGGATTATCGTTTGCTAGTAGTAGAGTTAGAGATCTTGTAAGTCCTGGAGCAGAGAGACAAAATTTAGCGAATATGTCAGAGATTGAGAGAAGAGAAGCAGAGAAGAAACAAGAAATAAAAGAAAGAAATAAAGAACAAGTAAAAAGAGCATTAGGAGTAGCTGGAAGTACAGTATCAGGAACTCTTCAGACAGTAGCAGGAGTAGTAGGAACTATAGTAGAACCAGCAGTAGGGCTAACACTTTTAGGAAGAGGAGCAGGCTCATTTATAGATGCATCAGATAAGTTAAGAGATATAAAAGGTCCTAAACAAATAAATGTTAAAGATAAAAGGAAATATACATTTAATGGAGTGAGATTAGCAGACAGAAGAGCAGCTGATCAGTTAATTTTAAACTTGACTAGAGATAATATAGAATTTACAATCGATTCAAGAGGAAGAATTAAAGCTGGAAACAACTTAAGAGAATATAGAAACTATATAAAGAAATATGTAAAAAAAGAAAAATTAGATGCTAATAATGGAGCACTAAGAAGCGGTCTAAGATTTGCGACAGGTAAAGCACTAGCTGATAATATATCAATTCGTGAAAGTGAATCAGATATAAGAGATAGAGCATTAGTAAATTTATATGGAAAAGCAATAGATAAAGAAAAAGAACTAGTAAGAGAGTATAAACTAGCAAGAAGTGAGCAAGATAAATTGATAGCATCAATAGCATTAAAAGATGAGAAATTAGCATCTAAGTTACAAGCAAAACAAGATATAGAAATGGAAAATGCAATGCTTGCATTAATGGATCCATTACCAGTAGAATATATTGAGACAGCAATATCGAACTACGAAGCTAATAAAGGAAAACAAAATATAGGTTTTGGAGAGAATAAAGATGAATTATTAACAGGAGTAAATGTAGAACTAGAACAAAAGGTAGAAGGAATATCACAGGAATTAAATAAGATATTAGAAGAGAAGAAGAGTAAAGTAAGATTAGGAGATAATTTTACTAATATACTAAAAACTAGATTAATGACAGTAGAAGAAGTGAAAGAACAAAAAGAGGAAAATAATGAAAGTGATAGAACATCAAGTAATATAAATAGAAAGAGAACACAAAGTGCAATAAACAGAAATGATCCTAATTCATCAGAATATTCACCACAACCAGTAGGAACAAAAAGTGCAGAAGAAATACAAGAAGAATTATTAAAAAGAAAAAATGATATAACAAATAAAGGAAATAAAGCAAAAGGCAAAAATTCAGTAAGAATGAAATTAGATTCAAATAATCCAATTGAAGGAATTACAGAAGAAGAAAGCTTAACTCAATCAATATATAAATCAGCAAAAGCAACAGGAGCAGTAGAAATAGATTCAGATATAAGAGCCGAGACATTACAGCCAATAATGCTAAAACTAATAGAATTACAACAATTAAATACAGAAGCTGAGTTATTAGGACAAGAGCCGTTGTATGATATAGACGAAATAATTAAAATGCTTAAAGATACATAAAATAATAAAAGAGAAAGTAATAGAATAAAATATTACTTTCTCTTTATTAGAATATAATAATATGATAAAATATATGAAATTTAGATATTAATAAAAGAGGAAAGAATTAGTGAGAATAAGAAAGAATGATGAATATATAGTTGATATAATTGATAATGGAATAAAAGGAGAAGGAATTGCAAAAATTGATGGATTTACAATATTTATTCCAAATGCAATTAAAGGTGAAAAAGTAAAAATAAAAATACTTAAGGTGTTAACATCAAATGGGTATGGAAAAATAATAGATATAATTGAAAAAGCTGATAGTAGATGTATGGAAGATTGTAATACATATAAAAGATGTGGAGGATGTACTTTAAGACATATAAAATATGATGAGACTTTAAATATAAAGAAAAATATTGTAGAGAATACATTAAAAAAACAAAATTTAGAACATATAAAAGTAAATAATTGTATAGGAATGGAAAATCCCAAGTTTTATAGAAATAAATTGCAATATCCATTTGGAGTTGATAATTTGGGAAGTCCTATAATTGGAGTATTTGCCGAAAGAACTCACACTGTAATAGAAACAAAGGAATGTATGATACAAAATGAATTAATACAAAATATAGCATATGATGTATTTCTATTTATAAGGGAAAATAATATAAAAGTTTATAATGAGAAGACTAGAAAAGGAACTATTAGACATATTGTTATTAGAATTGGAGTTAAGACAGAAGAAGTAATGGTTACATTAGTTGTAAATGAAGATAAGGAAGATAAAAATTATATTAAGTGTGAAAATAAACTTATTGATTATATTAAAAATAAATATAAAGAAGTAAAAACAATAATAAAAAATATAAATAATAAAAATACTAATGTAATTCTTGGAGATAGAAATGAAGTATTATATGGCAATGGATATATTTTTGATGAGTTATTAGGATATAAATTCAAGATATCAAATATGTCTTTTTATCAAGTAAATCATGCACAAACAGAGAAATTATATTCAAAGGCTATTGAATATGCAGATATAAAAAAAGATGATATAATTTTTGATTTATATTGTGGTATTGGAACAATTGGAATATGTGCTTCTGAGAATTGTAAACATTTATATGGAATAGAGACTATAGATGAGGCAATTGAGGATGCAAAGATAAATGCAAAGATAAATAATTTAAATAATACAAGTTTTTATATTGGCAATGTAGAAGATATATTACCAAAATTTGTAGAAAAGAATAATATTATACCAGATGTTGTTTTTATTGATCCCCCAAGAAAAGGTTGTGAAAGAATAGTCTTAGATACTATGTTAAAGATTAAACCTAAAAAGATAATATATATAAGTTGTAATCCTGCAACTTTGGCAAGGGATTTAAAGATTTTAGAGAATGAATATAAAATAAAAGACATTACTCCTGTTGATATGTTTCCATATACATCTCACGTGGAGTGTGTAGCAGTGCTACAACTAAAGCAAAACAGCTATAAATTGTAAAATAAAAGTAACCAAAATGAGGAAAATAAAAATGCCTCAATATATACTGAAAGATACTAAAGTACAACAACAAAGAGCATAGTAAGTCTATTAAGATTTTCGAATCAAATTTATCCTTATTATGATTGGTACATAGGGTTAAATAATACTAAAATTGATTTAATCATAAATGATAATCCATGTAGAAATTTCTTTTTAAATGCAAATGAAATTTGCTTTCCAATAAATACTAGAAATGCCATAATTCTATTAAAGAAAGATGGACTAGCATTTTTTACTAATGATAAACCAATAAATGATAATCAAATCATAATGTCAGATTATGCAATAAAATTTAGCAATGCAATGATGGTGGCGGATTCAAAAAGGTATATAATATTTAACCCAAAAAATGATGAACAGTTGCAAATTTGAAAAATATGAGACAATTTTATCGTACTTTTCCAATTCGCCACACACTGTGTGACGAATTGAGTTGGTCACATTATAGACTATTAATGAGAATGGAAGATGAAAAAGCAAGAAAATTTTACCTAGAGGAAAGTGTAAAATCTAAATGGAGTGTTAGACAGTTAGAAAAACAGATTGGCAGGTTTTACTATGAAAGATTGTTAGCAAGTCAAGATAAAGAAAGTGTTGCAAATGAAATAGGATTACCAGAAAAAGTAGAACCTAAAAATATTATAAGAGATCCTTATGTATTAGAATTTTTAGGATTAGAAGGTAATACGAATTTTTATGAAAAAGACTTAGAACAAGCAATAATAGACCATTTACAAAAGTTTCTGTTAGAACTTGGAAGAGGATTTTCATTTGTAGCAAGACAACAAAAAATAACATTTGATGGCAGACATTTTTTTATTGATTTAGTATTTTACAACTATATATTAAAATGCTTTGTAATAATTGACTTGAAATTGGGAGATTTAACACATCAAGATTTAGGACAAATGCAAATGTATGTAAATTACTATACAAGAGAGATGATGAATGAAGGAGATAATCCACCAATAGGAATTGTGTTATGTGCAGATAAAAGTGACCAAGTTGTAAAATATACTTTACCAGAAGATAATAATCAAATATTTGCTTCAAAATATAAGTTATATCTGCCTACAGAAGAAGAGTTTAAGAAAGAATTAAATTTAGATAATTATATAAAAAAAGAAGATGATGAAATAAAACAATAGAAAATTATGTGATGATTATCATTTTTAATAATACAGTTCTAAATATATAAATTTAGTATAAAAATATAAAATTTAAATTAGGAGTAGATAATTATGATAAAACAAATTATAAAACCAATAATTTTAAAATATGAAGATAGAGAAATTAATTTACCTAATGAAATAAAAGAAAACATAAAAATATTTTGGGACAAGTTAATTAAAGAAAATCCAAATTTGTTTAATGGAGAAAATCATTGTGTAGAAAGTATAATAGAAAAAGAAGATAGAATAGAAATGAATGTAGTAAAAACAAACTATGCAACATATTTATACAATGAAAGAATAGGTATGCCTGATAAAAAATTTAATATTATTCATGTCTGGAGTGGTATATTATTAGAGACGAATGATAATTATTTTGTATTAGGCGAAATGGATGATACAACTTCTGTTCCAAGATGTCTACAAATTCCTGGAGGGGGAACATCAGATGAAGACATTAAAAATGGAATTTTAGAAATGGATATGAATTTACAAAGAGAATTAAAAGAAGAATTAAATTTAGATCTAAAAGATATTGAATATAAAATTAATTATTTAGAGTGTCCAAGTGAAAAAAGAAGTGTATATGGATTTTTAGCAGTTGGAAAAATTGATATGACAAAACAAAATTTAAATAGACATTTTGAAAATTATAAGAAATATATAGAAGAAAATAATTTAGAGCAAGAATTTTCAAAATTAATATTTCTCGATAAGAAGAAAGCGCTTGAAGAGCTAGATAAATTGAATAATCCTAAAAGAGAGTATCTGCGAGAGTTTATAGAAATAAGTATGCAAAGTAAATTATAAAAAAATATATATAATTAAATTAAAAAAATTTTATAAAAATAGTAAAGTTTATATTGAAATCATTAAAATAAGGAAAATTAATTATGGATACAAATTTAAAAGATAATTTATTATTAAAACATGAACTAAGATTTAATTCTAATGGAAAACTAAGAATTTTGATGTTATCTGATATACAAGAAACACTAAATTATGATAAAAGAACACTGATAGGAATTGAAAAAATTATTGAAACAGAAAAACCAGATTTAGTGATGTTAGGCGGAGATAATTGTGATGGTATAGTTTTAAAAACTGAAGAAGAACTAAGAAAATATTTAGACATATTTTCAAAACCTATGGAAAATAGAAAAATTCCATGGGCACATGTTTTTGGAAATCATGATCATGATGTAGATATAGATGATATTCAAAAAACAAAAATATATGAAGAATATCAATATTGTATTTCCAAGCATACAGAAAATATTTATGGAACTACGAATTTTGTTTTACCTGTTAAATATTCAAATAAAAATGAAATAGCTTTTAATATTTGGGGATTAGATAGTAATAATTTAATAGCTAAAACAAATATACAAATAGACAAAAATATGAACTTGATGAAAAAATCTGAAATTTCATGTAGATGGGACTTTTTACACTTTGAGCAATTAATGTGGTATTGGAATAGCTCTAAAGAAATAGAAAAATATTGTAATAAAAAAATCAATGGAATTTTATTTATGCATATTCCACCATGGGAATTTCAGTACATAGTAGAAAATCCAAAATACACAAACGCAAAACGGCAGCATGGAAGAAGTAATGAAAATAGGAATGTTTAATTCAGGAATTTTTTCAGTTATTTTACAAAGAAATGATATAAGATGTATAGCTTGTGGTCATAGTCACAATAATTGCTTTGAAGGAGATTTTTGTGGTATTAAAATGTGTTTAGATGCATGTGCAGGATATAGTCCTTATGGAACAGACGAGTTAAGAGGAGGAAGAATATTTGAAATAGATGAAAATGATACTACTAAAATAAACACATATATGGTTCACTATAAAGATTTATAGGAAATATGATATTAATAAGGAGATAATAAAAAAATGGTAATAGTAACTTCTGGAAAAAAATACATAGATATAGATGCTTATGCAGGATGTATAGCATATGCCCAATTATTAAATCTAAAAGGTATAAAATCAAAAGCTATTTCAAAGGCCAAATTAAATGAAAGTATAACTAAAAGTTTACTTAATTTAAATATTAAATTAGATAAATATGAACCAAAAGAAGATGATGAATATATTATAATAGATGTATCTAATAAAAATTATTTTGATACATTTGTAAGAGAAGAAAAGATTATTGAAATAATAGACCATCATGTAGGACATGAGAAATACTGGAAAAATAAACTTAAAGAAAAAGCAAAAATAGAGTTTATAGGCTCTGTAGCAACAATCATTGTAGAATTATATGAAAAAGAAAATTTAATAAATAAAATATCAAAAGATTTAGCTATTTTATTAATATCAGCAATTTTAGATAATACTTTAAATTTAAAAGCTAAAATAACAACTCAAAGGGATATTATTGCTTATAAAAAGTTAGAAAAGATAATTAATGATAAATCATATCCTGAAAAATATTTTAATGAATGCCAATTGCAAATTACTGAAAACTTAAAAACAGCAATAGAAAATGATACAAAAATAGAAAATATAACACCTATATTACCACCAATTTTTGCCCAATTAACAATCTGGGATAAAGAAAAAATATTAAATTACAAACAAATAATCTATAAAACATTAAATAATCTAGGAACAAAGTGGATGATGAATCTTATTTGTTTGAAAGATGGAAAAAGTTATTTATTAGTAAAAGACTTAGAAGTACAAGAGAATATAGAAAAGCTATTTAACAAAAGATTTCAAAAAGAAATAATGGAACTTGATAATGTTTGGCTTAGGAAGGAAATTATAAAGTTAAGTTTAGAAATATAAGGTATATCAATTTATTAGATATACTTTTATTTTTTACTATTTTATGATAATGTATCTAAAAAAGTAAAAATGGAGAGAAATATGTATAAATTTTCAATAATAATTCCTAATTATAATGAAGAAAAATATATAAGAAAATGTTTAGATAGTATATTTAATCAGACAATAGATAATACAAAATATGAAGTTATTGTAATAGATGATGGGAGTACAGATAAAAGTGTAGATATAATTACGAAATATAAT
Source organism: uncultured Clostridium sp. (assembly GCA_947569365.1). Classification (GTDB taxonomy): domain Bacteria; phylum Bacillota; class Clostridia; order TANB77; family CAG-508; genus UMGS1994. The sequence goes on from CANOSM010000011.1 coordinate 45,357, forward strand.
GTTAAATTATTAAATTCTAATAGATTAGGAGCTGGAGGAGCAAGAAATAAAGGAATAGATATTGCCAAAGGAAAATATATAATTCTTTTAGATGCAGATGATTATCTATATAAAAATAATGTTCTAGAAAAGTTAGATAAAGAATTAGATAATCAGGATATAGTATTTGTAAAGTATAAACAGATTTTAGGAGAGAAAGAAAAAATAGTAGAAGAAAATAATTCAAATACACTAGGAGAACAAATTTATAAATCAAACCATTTTTGTTGTACATTAAAATGTTTTAAAAAAGAAACAGCAGAAGGTATACGATATAAAAATAAAAGTTATCATGAGGATATATCATTTACTCTAGAACTAATGTGTAGAGCTAAAACATTATTATATTTTAATGATGTTTTATATGTATATCATAAAGAACAAAATACATCAACAATTGATAATTATACAATAAGAAAAGCATTAGATTTTACTGAGCAGACTTTAGAATATTTATATTTTGCAGATAAATATAAAGAAAAAAAACAATACTTAATTAAAAGGATAGAGCAAGAAAATTATTTATTAAAAATATCAAAATTAATAGATTGGATAAAAAATGATAAGTCATATACATATGATGAATTTTTAAAATAATAGAAATAGAAAAATATATAGAAGGAGTATAAAATGAATAATATATGGAATAAAAAAGATAATCAAATACTTATAATGTTAGCATTTTTCAGTATTTCTATTGGTTTATGGGGAAATTTTAGACAACTATGGTTACAAGATAATGGTTTCAGTATATCTCAAATAACTACAATATTAAGTGTAGGAACATTTATAAGTGTATTAGGCATAATTTTTGTTGGAAAATTTATATCGTTAGATAAACTAAAAGATATAATTACAGTCTCAATTTGTATTAAATTCTTTAATTTAATATTATTATACTTTTGTAATAAAAGTGGATTTAATAATTATATATGTATATTTACAATTGTAGATATAGTAACAGAATATATTGTAATAACAAGTATATATCCTTTAATTACAACAATAGCAAAAAATAATACAATATATAGCAAAAGAAAATTAACACAATATTTGTTTGAGGATATAGGAATTTTAATTGCTGGAATTTTAATAGAAAGAAGCATTCTAGGAGTATTAATAGATTATAATATTTGTTTACTGATATCTAATATATTTTTATTAATATCAGTAATGTTTATACTAAGATTTAAAACTATTAAATCAGAAACAAATGTAAAAGAACAAAGCTCAATGATAAGATATATATTAAATGATAAGATTATAGTTATATACCTAATTTATGCATTCCTTTCAGGAGTAGCAATATTAACAGGATTAGGATTAAAGTTATTAGTATTAAAAAATTTCTTTAATTTTACAGATAGTAGTGTAACAAATTATATTCTTATTATTGAATTAATTGGTGATGTATTTGGAATATTAGCATTAAAATATCTTACACCAAAAAATGACTATATAACTATAACAATAAAATTTGGGATAAGATTTATGGCATATTGTATAGCTTTTATATCTGGAAACTTATTGTTAACATTTATAGCAATTACATGGTCTCTTTTTATTGGATCAGCATATGAAAATATCTGTGATGGACCATATATAAATTCAGTTGAAAATGAGTACCAATTAAAATTTACTAATTTAATATATATAATGAAATTTTTAGGAGAGTCTGTAGGAATATTATTTTGTGGACTAATGTATGAAAAAGGGATTAAATATATGTTTGGATTATCAGCATTCTTTATGATTTTCCAAATAGGACTAGCATATAAATTAATTTATATGAGAAATAATAATAGAAGAATTATATGTAAAAGAAATCCAAAAATTAAATATAGAGAAAGAAAGTGTGCATATGCTATTTTATATGATGATAATGGAAATATAGCAATTACAAATGATGGAAAATATTTTTTCTTTGGTGGAGGAATGGAGAAGAAAGAAACTGAACTAGAGACTTTAAAAAGAGAAATGATTGAAGAAACTGGATATACAATAAAAGATGTTAAATTATTTGATAAGTTAATATCATATGAGTACAATTCAAGTAGAGGAAATTTAAAAATAGTTGTTACAATTTATTTAGCAAAATTAGACAAAAAGATTGTAGAACCAATAGAAAAAGACCATCCTATTTTATGGGGAAAACCAGAGGAATATATTAATAAAATGTATCATGAATATCAAAGAGTAATATTAAAAGAATATATTGAGAAATATAATAAAGAAAAAAATGTAGAAGAATATGTTAAAAAATAATAAGTAATTATTAAATATTATATTAATTGCAAGGAGAGAAATATATAGTGAGTAAAAGAATAACTCTAATAACATTTATAGATCAAATTGAGACAAATAAGATTGAAAAATTAATGAAAAATATAAATGAAAATACATGTAAAGTACCATATGGAATTAATGATGAAAAAAGAGAAGAAATAGATAATTTACCATACCATTTTACTATTTTTGCAACAAATAAAGAAAATCAGAAGAAATTATTAGAAATATTACAGAGTATAAATATTGATAAAATACAACTAAAAATAAATGATATAAAAATTATGAATGGAAGAGATAATAGTTATTGTTTATATTTATCAATAGAAGAAAATAATAATATTAAAGAACTACAAAGAATATTCTATAAAGAATTTCGAAAAGAAGAATATAATCCAGATAAATTTAATTTTCATATGACTTTACATATTGATAAAGATTATTATAAAATTTCAAATTTGCAAAAGGTATTAAAAGAAAATTTTGAACCATTTTATCTTAAATTTAATACTTTAGCATTATATGATTATCCAGGAGAAATGATTGAATTAATACAATTAAATTAAGGAGTAGAATATGGAAATAAAAGATATTAAAGATTCAAATTTTAATAAAGTTATAGGAGAAAAGTTACATAAATTTAATAGAGAAAATTGTAAATGGATATTGGAAAATACAGATGAAAATAAAACAGATAGAAAATACTATAATTTAGTAGTATATAATAATGGAGAAATAATTGGTGGAGCAGTAGGGTATAGTGCTTGGAAATGGTATTTTTTAGATGAATTATGGATAGAAGAGGGATATAGAAAAAATGGTATTGGTACAAAAATTATAAAGAAAATAGAAAAATATGCTAAAGAGAGAAATTTATTAGGTGTTAGGATGGAAACATGGAGTTTTCAAGCAAAAGGATTTTACGAAAAACTTGGATATAAAGTTTATGCAACTTTTGAAGATTGTCCACCAGGAACAATAGATTATTTTCTAAGAAAGAAATTTTAATTAAGATAAATGATATGTATTTAAAAAATTAATATGGATAGTAAAATTTATTTTTTAGCATTTGCTACTAAGTAAAGACTCAATTATAATTTGCGAACAAGTGTAAATTATGGTATAATAATATTACACAGGATTGAAATAGCTTAAAAAAATTATTATTTTTTAGGAGGAAAAGTAGTATGTGAAATACATTTGAAATAAATCCAAGGGTCCTAGAAATCTGTGTAAATGAGATGGGGTATGAAATTTATACCCTATCTTATTTTTATAAACAATTATAAAAGAAATTTACAAAATATATAATATTAAATAAATATATATATATAATAATAAAAATTATAAAGTGCTAGAAATAGTACTTTATTTTATAATAAATAATAATACAATATTTACAAATTAAATGGTAAAAAAGAAAATGGTATGATATTATTATATAAAAGTTTGAAAAGATAAATATATATATTACAGGAGTAAGATATGAATAATCTTGAAAAAATAGAAGATTTTAACTATGAAGGTCAACGTTTATTATTCGAAAAATCAAGAAGACTTGAATATGATAGATTTACAATACTACTTATTGACGAGTTTGATGATGATTACTTAAATTTAGCAATAAATATAAAGTCAAAAAATAAAAAAGAATTTGATGAAGATTTTATAAAAATAAAAGAAATAATGAATAAATATGGAAGAAAAGCTTCTGTACTTATTAGTAATCAAGTACTATTAAATACAGTAGATTTCAAATCGAAAGGACTTAAAATTTCAGACAACAGTATATGGCTTATGAAAAATATAGAAAATTATAATGATTTATATACAAGTAAATTACCTATAGAAATTTTAAAAATAAATAAGGAAGAAGAAAAAAAATATCCTAGTATTGTTGAAAAAGGATTTATGAGAAATAGCATAGATGACCCATATGATGGTTTATCTTTAAGTGTAATAGATGCTATAAGAAGAAGCTGTTATATAAAAGATAAGTTTATAACAGAACATTATATAGCTAAATATAATAAGGAACCTGTAGGAACTATAACAATCATGTATGAAAGAGAACTCGCATACATATATAATGTTACAACAAACATAAATTATAGAAATATGGGAATATGCAAAAGCCTAATATCTTATATATTTAAAAGATTAAAACAATTAGGAATATATAATGTAGTTTTGCAAACAGAGCAAGGATATCATCCAGAAAAAATATATAAAAATATGGGTTTCAAAGAAATATTTAAAGCAATAAAATATACAGAAGAATAAGCAAAAAAGGAGGATATATAAATATGAGTAAATATTTAACTGAATTACATTTACATACAAAAGAATCTAGTTTATGTTCAGAAATACCAGCTAAACAAATGATAGAAGAATATAAAAAACAAGGGTATTCTACAATCGTAATAACAGACCATTGTAGCAAAAGTAAATTTAGCATATTAGGAGAAGCAACTTGGGTAGAAAAAATAGATTATATGTATAAAGGATTTGATATAGCAAAAGAGTATGGAAGTAATTTAGGAATAAATATATTACTTGGAGTAGAAATTAAATTACAATTATCAAACAACAAATATAGTGAATATCTAATATATGGAATAGACAGAGATTTTTTATATGAAAATGAAAACATATATGACTATACATTAGAAAAGTTATATAAAATTTGTAATAAAAAAGGATATTTAGTAGTACAAGCACATCCCTTTAGGGATAATGTACAATTAGCACAATTAGAATATATAGATGGAATAGAAGTATTTAATGGATGCCAAAATGAAATATCAAGAAATGATAAAGCATTAGAATATGGAAATAGTACAAATAAAATTTTAACTTCTGGATCAGACTTCCATAGACTAGATGACTTAGCAAGAGGAGGAATTATAACAAATATAGAAATTAAAGATATTAACAAGCTAGTAGAAATTTTGAAAAGCAGAGAGTATGAATTAATAAAAGATAGACATAAAATGAAAGAGAGTATCCAATATTAATAAATAATAGAATACTAAATTGTTTGTACTACATTAGTAGTTTTAGGACTTATTTACTTAAATATTAGATATAAATAAAACAACATTAATAATTTATAACTTTACATACAATATAACTATATATATTCTAGAAGTAATGTTTAAGATAAAAGCAGATAATATTGTAAAAGAGTACAATATAGAAAAATGGATAGTAGAATATCATACTTTTACAGAAGGATTTATGGAATTAGGAAGGATAACAGGATTTTTATTAATGCTTTTTGCAAGTCTATTAAATAATATTTTTTATTTTAAACTACTGTTATTTATAGTTACAATGAGTATACCAATATATTCTATAACTATGTATAAAGTTGAAAATGAATAAAATTATAGATAAATACAATTTAAGTAATAGTTTTAAAGATTAATCCCAATCTTACAATAAACAATTTAGGGAGGAAAAAATGATATATTTGAAAACTTTTAAATTAGCTGATAGCAATAATAAAAACAAAAATATATATCCTTTTAGTGTATTACAAGATAAAGAGCCAGATATATTTATATTTGATAATATAACAGTATTATATGGGAATAATGGATCTCGGGAAATCAACAATATTAAATATTATTTCACATAAATTAAATCTAAAAGGTAAAGAGAGAAACACTCCAAAAGTTATTGGGACATTAGATTATTTTGAAGAATATAGTAATAATTGTGAATATGAACTAGGAGAAAATGAAAATGGTGTAAAAATATATAAGATACCTGAAAATAGTAGATACATAAAAAGTGAAGAGATATTATATGAAATAAGAAAAATTGAGCAAGAAGCAGTTTTAAAGGAAAGTATAGAGAGTAATCTAGCTAGAGAAAGAGGGATTAAACAGACTAAAGAATTTTTAAGTTCAAAAGAAGGTGGTAAACAGTTTGCAAGATTCGAATTTTCACAAGATAGATACTCCAATGGAGAAACAACAATGCAAATTTTAGAAGATAATATATTACCAGATAACTTATATTTACTAGACGAGCCAGAAGTCTCATTATCTCCACAAAATCAAGTAAAACTTGCAGAACAAATAAACAAAATGTCAAGATATTTAGGAGTTCAATTTATAATAGCAACACACTCACCATTTATGTTAGGAATCCTAAATGCAAAAATATATAACTTAGATACTATAGATTATAAAATTCAAAAATGGAATGAACTTGAAAATGTAAGATACTTTTACAAGTTCTTTAAAAATAGAGAAAATGAATTCGAAAAATAAATTAAGGAGAGATTAATATGTATATAAAATCAAAGGGAAATTTTATAAATGGAGAATGGAAGAATACTTTAGGAGAAAAATTTACTTCATATTCTCCTATAAATAAAGAGCTGTTATGGAATTGTAATAAATCTACTAATGATGATGTTAATCTAGCAGTAGAAAGTGCAAAATCTGCATTTAGAATTTGGTCTGAGTTAGAAGTAAAAGATAGAATTAATTATTTACAATCTTATGTAGATATATTAAAAGAAAATAAAGAAGAACTTTCTAAAGCTATTGCATATGAAGTAGGGAAGCCACTTTGGGAAGCTATAACAGAAGTTAATTCTATGATAGGAAAATTAGAGCCATCTATAGAAGCATTTGAACTAAGGAATAAAACAATAATAAAAGAGCAGGCAGATGGAACGAAAAGTGTAACTAAATTTAAACCGCATGGAGTAGTTGCAATTATTGGACCATATAACTTTCCAGGACATATGCCAAATGGACATATAATGGCAGCTCTTCTTGCAGGAAATACAGTTGTATTAAAACCAAGTGAAAAAGTACCTTTTGTTAGTGAAAAGATTATGGAATTATGGGAAAGAGCTAATCTCCCAAAAGGTGTTATAAATATGATACAAGGAGATAAAGACACTGGAGAAAACTTATGTTTAAATGATGATGTGAATGGAGTATTTTTTACTGGTAGTAAAAAAGCAGGACAAAAAATAGAAGAACTATGCTTACATAAAAAGATATGTGTATTAGAAATGGGAGGAAATAGTCCTTTTATTGTGTGGGATACTTCTAATATAGATGGAGCAGTTATTACAGCAATACAATCATCTTTTATAACATCAGGGCAAAGATGCTCTACTGCAAGGAGATTAATTGTTCCTGACAATGAATTTGGAAACACTTTTTTAGATAGATTAGTAAAGGTAAGCAAGAATATAAAAATCGGAAAACCAGAAGATGAAGAAGAACCATTTATGTGTTCATTACAATCAAAAGAATTAGTAGATAATATTATTAATAAACAAGAAAAATTAATAAGTAAAGGTGGAAAAGTTCTTTTAGAAGCTAAAAGAATAAATGAATTAGGTGAGGCATTTATAGCACCAGGAATAATAGATGTTACTGATATTTCTGAAGTAATTGATGAAGAAATAATAGGACCATTTGTGCAAATAACAAGAGTTAATGATTTTACTGCAGCTTTAAAAGTAGCTAATAATACATGTTATGGGTTAGCTGCAGGAATTATAACAGAAAATAAAGAATTATATAAAATAGGTTATTTTCTATTTCGTGTGGGTAAGTTACAATAATGATATTTACAACAACA
>CANOSM010000012.1 GCA_947569365.1 uncultured Clostridium sp.
TTACAAAATCAAAAAATTTAGCACTTGTAAACATAGGGTGTAATAATAATATTTTCTCTTTTTCTTTATTCCCATAGGTAACTATTTTCAATTAAAATCAACTCCTATCTAAATTGTAATTTCTCGTTATATTTCTAAAAAATTAAGTAACTTCTTATAAAATACTGTATTATTAAAAATGTAGTTACAATGACCTGCATTTTCTAGTATAAATAACTCTGAATTTTTTATATTACTAGAAATATATTTTGCTTCATCTTTTGGCACTAAATCTTTTATTCCACCATTAAAAACTAAAGTAGGTACTACTACATTTTCTAGTTCTTTTTCGGTTATCGAATGTGATTCATAATTTAATTTTCCAAACATTTCGTTATTCTTTTTTCCTGGATAGTATGGTATCTTTTCCATAATTTTTGCATAATTAGGTTTTTCAATTACATTATTTCTTGCAACTCCACTACAAACAATTAATTTTGATATACTTGTAGGATATTGAATCGCAACATTAAGTGCAACCGTTCCACCACCACTGCAACCTAATAAATAAGGTTTATTTATATTTAATTTTTTTATAAATTCTACTACATCCTTTGCTGATTCTTCATAAGTTAAATTACAATTCTTTTCGCTTTTTCCACAACATCTTCTATCAAATAAATATACTTTATATTTATCTTTTAATCTGTTTGCTATAAATTTCATTAGTCCAGTATTAACACTATTAGGATTCAATAAAATTATTGGTTTGCCATCTCCTACCACTTCATAATGAATTTTTATATTATTTACTTCTATATACATTTTATAACCTCCTATATAACTTACTAAATCTATCAATTACAAAATTGTAATTCATTGTTATATTTCTATATCTTCTGATTTAAAATTACTATAATATCTTGCTGAAATAGAAGTAAATTTCAATACACAGTAATCTGGGTCAGTTACACCTTTTTTATAATACATTGTATCGCCAAATTGCCATATCATTTCTTTTGATTCTTTATCTTCTAAAACTTCTACTGTTCCTTTAATCATTATTCCCCTATAAAACCTCTTATCGCAAAAATAAACACAAGCCTTTGGATTATTCTTAAATGATTGTACCTTTAATGAAGATGTATTCGTTGAAAAATAAATTTCCTTTATTCCATTTCTTTTTCTAGGTTTTAGCATTGCTTTGGTATTTGGGAATCCATCCTTATCAATAGAACTAATATAGCAAATACTTTGCTTGTCTATCATATTTCCAATAGTATTTTCCGCATCTCTCATAATTTTTCACACTCCTAAATTGTAATTTAGTAATTTAATTTGTTTTCCAATTTTCCTAATTTTGTAAATAAATATATTGCTACAAAAATTAAAAACATCATTGCAATTAAACCTGATGGGTTTGGACCAAATAAAGTATTTTCTTTTGAAATCGAAAAACATATTGGAATCTCGCCAGTTACATTCATAACGCCATGTATAATTGCTGCATACATACAATTTCCTGTTTTTATAGTAATATATGATTCTATAATTCCCACTACCATACAAAATAATATCATCATAACTATATTGCTATATGGTGCAAGATAATTATTTAAACTATAATTAAAACCAAAATAAATAATTGGTGCATGTGCTATTCCCCATAACAGCCCGTTTAATAAAACAGCTTTCTTCATTCCGTGTTTTTTTACTTGCAATGGTAATAAATACCCTCTCCATCCTAGTTCTTCTCCTAATTCTAATAAATGAATTGGAATTAGAAGAATTGATAAAATCACAGTTATTAAAATCGCTATAAATGGCGAAATAATTGTAAAATCATTTGAAGCAAGTCCAAATATAGATAAAAAGTCTGATAATACTAAATTATTGTTAAAGTCATTACTCATAAATAAATAATAGACTATTGCTCCTAAAATTATAGTAACATTTGGTATTATTAAACAAAATAACCACATTTTTACATCTTTCCAAACTTTCAGACTAAAATTAAATTTAGATTTGTCACCAGTTATTTTTCTTGTTATAAATAATGCAATTAATGGAACGATTGTAAATGTTGTTATTAATAGTTCGTATGCAATATTACCTTGGGGATTTTTATTTAATAAAGCACAAATTCCTAAACCAAAACATATTATATAAATAATAGCCATAAAAATAAAAATCTTATTTTTTTTCATTTAATATGCCTCCTCTATAAATTACTAGTTATCGCTATCATTATAACATTATTCTAAAAAAATGTATATGAAAACAGTCAAAAAAATAATAAGCCAAAAAAGTATTTTGTAAACTTCTTTTTTGACTTATTTTTCTATTTTTATGTTTTCAAAGATAAACCTTTGTTTTTGTGTTTTTTCCTCAAAAAGCTCTATAAGATTGTATAAAACTCTATGAGGTTAGTTAGTATCTTATTAGTATCATTTTTTTATTTTTTACAACTTTTTTATTCTTTAAAAGTATTGATTTAAAAGCGTTTAAGCGTATTCTTATATATTTTTATTATAAACTATTTTAGTATTATATCATGTATATGTTATAAAATTAATTTTTTGAGAAAAATTTCTAAAATTTATATTCCAATAATTATAGATTTAGTAAATAAAAAGAAAAAAGAGTTATACATAAAATATGTTAACTCTCTTAATATGTTACTTTTAAATTTTGATATATTTAATATATTCTCTTATACTCTGTAACCATTGATATTACTGGTTTTTTCCACAGCAGTTCTTATATTTCTTTCCACTTCCACAAGGACATGGATCATTTCTTCCTACTTTTGGTCCATCATTAACAATTGTTGTATGTGCTTTCTTTTCTTTAGCCTTAGTTTCTTCATCTTGGATTGAAGATGGATCTATTATAGAACTAATATCTTCTCTTCCTTCTGATGTTACTTTAGCTGCTGATTTTCTCTCATATCCTTCTCTTTTTCTTACTGAAAGAACTATCTTTGAAACATCTAATTTAATATCATTTATCATTTCATCAAACATCTCAAATCCTTCAATTCTATATTGTGCAACTGGGTCTTTTTGTCCATATGCTCTAAGTCCTATACCATCTTTTAGAGCATCCATTGCATCAATATGATCCATCCATTTCTCGTCAACAACTTTTAGCATTATAATTCTTTCAAGTTCTCTATATTCATTTTCACCAATTTCTTCTTCTTTTTCAGCATATTTCTTTTGTGCTTTTTCTTTTATTTCTTCTAATAACTCATCATAATCAACATTTGATTTTTCTAGAGATTTAATATCTGTAATATTTAATCTATTTTGTAATTCAATAGCTATAACATCTTGTTTAGTATTTAATTCATTAGCATATGTGTCTAATATAGATTCACAAGTAAAATCAATCATATTAGATATTGAGTTCTTTAAATTTGCTCCATCTAAAACTTCTCTTCTTTGTTTATATATAAGTTCTCTTTGCGTATTCATAACATCATCATAGTTAAGTACATGTTTTCTGATTGAGAAGTTCCTTCCTTCAACTTTCTTTTGTGCATTTTCAACAGCTTTTGTTATAGGTCTAAATTCAATTGGCATATTTTCATCAGCACCAAGTTTATTGTAAACTCTTGCAACCATATCCCCACCAAATATTTTCATCAAGTCGTCATCTAAGCTTATATAAAATCTTGATTGTCCTGGATCTCCTTGACGTCCACTACGTCCACGAAGCTGATTATCAATTCTTCTTGATTCATGTCTTTCTGTACCAATTATTTTTAATCCACCTGCTTCAATAACTTTTTCTTTCTCTTTAGCTATTTCTTCTGCAAATTTTTCTTCTAATTCTTTAAATTTTGCTCTGGCTTCTAGTACTTCTTCATCTATTGTCTCATTATGAGAATTAGATTGTAATACTAGTTCTTGAGAATATCCTAATTTTCTCATTTCTTGTTTTGCCATATATTCACTGTTTCCACCAAGCATAATATCGGTACCACGACCAGCCATGTTAGTAGCTATTGTAACAGCCCCAAGTTTACCTGCTTGTGCTACTATTTCAGCTTCTTTTTCATGATATCTAGCATTTAATACTTCATGTTTAATTCCAGCATTATCTAATAATTTACTTAGCTTTTCTGATTTATCTACTGATACAGTACCTACTAAAACTGGTTGACCTTTTTGATGGCATTCAATAACATCTTGTACTACAGCATTAAATTTAACTTTTTCATTTTTGTATATTATATCATTTCTATCATCTCTTATAACTGGCTTATTTGTAGGTACAATAACAACATCTAATCCATATATCTCTCTGAATTCTGATTCTTCTGTTTTAGCAGTACCAGTCATACCAGATAACTTATTATACATTCTAAAATAATTTTGGAATGTTATTGTTGCTAGAGTCCTTTGTTCATCAGCTATTTTTACATTTTCTTTAGCTTCGATTGCTTGGTGAAGACCTGCATTATATCTTCTACCATACATGATTCTTCCTGTAAACTCATCAACTATTAATACTTCTCCATTTTGAACAATGTAGTCTGTATCTTTTTTCATTACACCATGAGCTTTTAAAGCTTGATTTACATTGTGAACTAAATCAGAGTTATCTAAATCATTAAAGTTATCAAGTCCAAAGAATTCTTCTGCTTTCTTTATACCTCTTTGTGTTAAAGAAGCTGTTTTAGCTTTTAAGTCTACTATATAGTCATATTTTTCATTATCTTCTGCTTGCTGTTCATCTTTTACATCTTCTTCGATTATTACTTTAGCTTCTAATCTTTTAACAAAATCATTTGCTTTTTTATACATATCTGATGATTTATTTGCTCTACCTGAAATTATAAGTGGAGTTCTTGCTTCATCTATTAATATACTATCAACTTCATCAACAATAGCAAAATTTAAGTCTCTTTGAACCATTTGTTCTTTATTTATAACCATATTATCTCTTAAATAATCAAATCCGAATTCATTATTTGTTCCATAAGTAATATCTGCGGCATAAGCTTTTTGCTTTTCTTGTGAATTCATTTTACTTAAAACTAATCCTACAGATAGCCCTAAGAATTTATATATTTTTCCCATCATTTCGCCTTGATATTTTGCTAAGTAATCATTAACTGTAATTAAATGTGTTCCTTTTCCAGATAGTGCATTTAAATATAATGGTAAAGTTGCAACTATTGTTTTTCCTTCACCTGTTTTCATTTCAGCAATTCTTCCTTGATGAAGAATAATACCACCAATTAATTGAACATCGAAATGTCTTAATCCTAATACTCTTTTTGATGCCTCTCTTACTACAGCAAATGCTTCTGGTAAAATATCATCTAGAGTTTCTCCATTTTCCAATCTTTCTCTAAAATAAGGTGTCTTTTCTCTTAATTCCTTATCTGAAAGCTTTTCCATTTCTGGTTCTAAAGCATTTATTTTTGATACTATTGGCTTTAATCTTTTTACTTCTCTTTCACTATATGATTTAAAAATCTTTTTCATCTTTAGCCTCCTAAACATTACTGACAATAAATATATCATTTTTAGTTTTAGTTTGCAAGAATATTATTGAATTTATTGAATAATATTTATTAAATTTAAAAAATGAGGTTTTGTTTATGTTTGTTTATAATGTTAAAATGAGCGGAAATAAGCTTTACAAAAGTATTTTCGCAATCCTTATAATAATTTCTATTATATTATTTATTTTATCTATTTATCATATTTTTAAAAATTTTTCACCTACTATACAAAATGAATCTTACGCTGTAGATGATTCTATAAAATTAGATGATGTATCAGAAATATCATCTGAGAATTATACAAATACCTTAAAGCAGATTCATGATAATTTAGATGAGTATATAGGAAGAAAAATTTCTTTTACTGGATACATCTATAAAATAGATGCACTAGAAAAAAATCAATTTGTTCTTGCTAGAAATATGATTATTAATCAAGCTTCTCAAACTGTAATAGTAGGTTTCTTATGTCAGTATGATAATATTCAAGATTTTAAAGAACTTTCTTGGGTACATGTAACAGGAACAATTGAAAAAGGATATTTAGACGGTGAAATTCCTATACTTAAAATAACTAATATTGAAAAAGCAAATAAGCCAAAAGATGAATTTGTATATCCTCCTGATGATACATATATACCTACATCAGTTCTTTATTAAAAAATTATATAAAAGTATTAATAGTCAAAAACGATTATTAATACTTTTATTATTTGAATTTATCTGTTAGTAAATATTTTTTTAACTTAAACTATTGTCTTTCTCTTTTGGTGTACATAATAAAAATAATGCTCTGTGCGTCAACCTTTTATGTTTATTTAACTATTCTTATCAAATATAGTTTTTATAATTCCTCTTTCTATTAAAGATTCAAATATATTTTTATAAATAATTAATATTATTGGTCCTACTATTAATCCTAATATCCCCATTAATTTAAATCCTGCATACATTGCAACTAAAGTAAATATTGGATGTATCCCTATTTTATTACTTACTATTCTAGGCTCTAGTATTTGTCTTTCTAAAAGAACAATTACATATATAATAACTAGTGCTATTCCTAAATTTATATCTCCCACAAGTCCTGATATAATTGCCCAAGGTACTAATACTGTTCCAGAACCGAGTATTGGAAGTGCATCTACTATTCCTATAGCTATAGCAGTTATTAGAGGAAATCCTATATTAAAATGCATAAAATCTAATATATACAGTCCAATAAGTACTATTATAAAAGATATTACTACTAATATCATTTCTGCTTTTATATAATTTAATAATTGAAGTGTTATTTCTTTAAAATGATTATTAAATTTCTTTATCCATAATCTAGGAATGTGATGTTCGAATTGATCTTTTATATAAAATCTATCTATACATATAAAATAAGTTGCTAGAAATGTAATTATTATATATATACAAATCTCTGGTATTTTTGTAATTAAATTTAATATACCATTTAACATTTGTGACATATAATTACTTGCTGTTACTATAATATCATTTGTTGAAGATTGAATAAGTTCTTTTATTTGAACAGATACATTTAATTTATTTATATCTACAGAATTAATAATATTATTTATACTATCTGATATTATAGGCATATATATGTTCATATTATTAAGTAGTTTACTTGCTTCTGAAATAATAGTAACAGATGCAACCGCTACAATTGCTCCTATTATAATAAATATCATCAGCATACTAATGATTGTACTTGCTCTTCTACTTATATTACACTTATACATCATTTTTTTGATCAGGGGTTCTAAACAATTTGCTATAATTAATCCTATTAGAAATGGACTAAAAAATAAAAATGTTTTTAATATAAAATAAACTACTAAAGATAATATTAAGAAATATAATATATTTTTTAATATTCTTGTATAATGTCCAACATCTATTATCATACTTTTTTCTCCTATGTAACTTAAATATAATTTTGATTAATTATATTCTTTCCTTTTATTAATATTTGTATTCTAATACATGTTAATTAAAAAGTATGTCGAAACATATTAAATTTTAAAAAAAGAGAAAGTCATTTTAAAATTTTGACCTTCTCTATTTTTCCATTATTTTAGAAATAATTTCTAGGGCTATATCCCATATATCCATTATTCATACTATTTCCTCTCATTTCTGGAACATTACCATATTGATAGTATGGATTATTATAATATCCTGAATTTACATTAATATTATCTAAATTCTGTTTTATTAATCTAGTTAGAATTAATATTTTTATTAAATCTTTTAATAATGTATCATATTGATTTTTGCTATTTTGTACACTGTCAGGTTTGTTTTTATTATTTGTATTTGAATTTTCTGTTTCTTTATTACAATATGAATTAAATACTTCCTCTACTATATCTTCTATTTCTTTTTCTGTTATATTAACATTTCTGTAGTTTGGTAATATATCTGTTATTATTTTATTCAAGTCTCTATATATTTCTGGATATTGTGATTTAAAAAATTCTCCCTTCATTTGCACATTTGAAATATTACTATTTCTAAATCCTGTTTGACTTCTAGTATATGTATTATTAAAAGGGTTCATATTATTATATGGAGGAAATACACTACCACCTTGAAACGCATCCATATAACCGCTTCTTCCATTCATATATTCAAAATCTCTATTATAAATATTGTTTTCATCATAATTCATAATATAAAAACCTCCTCTTATTTTTATATAATATGAGAAAGTTTTTTAATATGTGCATATTATTTTACAAAATTATTAACCAATTCTTTAAATAAGTTTCCTCTTTCAGCAAAATTTTTAAACATATCAAAACTTGCACTTGCAGGAGAAAATAATACTATATCTCCATGTATAGATACATCATTTGCAATCATTACAGTTTCTTCTAAAGTTTTTGCTATATAAATATTTAAATCTTTACCTTGTTTTTCCATTTCTTTTGATACAGCATTATATATTTTATTTTTTGTTTGTCCTATTAATATTAAAGTCTTTACATTATCTAAAATTGGTTTTGCTATAGGAGTATAATCTAAATTTTTGTCATATCCTCCTGCTATTAATATTAATTTTCTATCAAATGAGTTAAGTCCTGCTATTGTTCTAGTTGGACTAGAACTTACAGAATCATTATACCACTTAACATTATTTTCAGATTCTTTTATAAATTCTAACCTATGTTCAACTCCCTTAAATGATGTAATAACCCTTATTGCTACTTGTATATCTACAAATGTTTCTGTTGCAGCAAGTGCTGCACATGCATTTTCTAAATTATGTTTTCCTTTTAAAATCATATCCTTATAATTTAATATATGTCTTCTAAGCTTATTTTCACAATGTTTTACTTTGTCATTATCTACTATATAACCATTATCAAGTTTTATCTGACTACTAAAGAATATTACTTTTCCATTTACTTCGTTTTCAAATCCTCTAGTTATTTCATTATCATAATTTAAAATAGTTATTCCATCTTTATTTTGAGATTTAAATATACATTTTTTTGCATTTATATATTCATCAAAATCAGTATGATAATCTAAGTGGTTTGGAGTTATATTTGTTATTACAGAAATATCTGGACTAATTTTCATATTCATAAGTTGAAAACTACTAAGTTCAAGTACTATAATATCCTCTGGAAGTATGTCTTTTAATTTTGTAAATAAGGGTATCCCAATATTTCCACCTAAATAACAATTATATCCCGCTTCTTTTAGTATATTATATATCAAAGTAGTTGTAGTAGTTTTTCCATCACTTCCTGTAACACCTATTATTTTACATGGAGCAAGTTCCATAAGCATTTCTATTTCAGTAGTAACTAATGCTCCTCTATTTTCCTCTTCTATTAATTCTTTAGTATTCGGAAGACAACTAGGAGACCTAAATATTACATCAAAATTTTTTAATTTTGACAAATAATTATTTCCAATTGAAAACTCCATTCCATAATTAACTACTTTATCCATAACAGTTTTATCTAATTTATCTATTGTTCTTTTATCAAATACTGTTACTTTAGATTTTCTTTCCCTTAAATAATCAATTAGCGGAATATTACTTATGCCAAGTCCGATTATAGCAACTTTTTTATTTTCTAAGAATTCGTCAAATTCTAATAATTTTTCATTTATGAACATTTTTATGCACCTCTTGTATTTTTTATACTTTTGCGATTTCTATTAGTTTTATATGTTTTGCAAGTTTTTTGGCAGACTCTCTAACATTTTTACATTCTGTTACATCAACTACAATTGTATTATCATATAACTTATAAAAGCCTGCTTTTTCTTGCAGTAAGTCTCTTTTTTCTATATGATCTTTTAATGTATTTTCATCTAATTCATTATTATATTGTATTCTTTTTCTTTTTACACGTTCCTCCAAATCTGCTGTTATAAAAAAATGATAATTTAAATCATTATATATTTTCATTGTATCTCTACCTGAAAAAATAATATTATATTTTGATTTTAAGTTATCTATAATTTTTTTAACTATTTTATATGCACCTTTATTATTTGCCATATTAGCGATTTCAGATACAGCTAATGAATTTTTTTCAGACTGTATCAAGTTATCTTCTACTTTTTCTTCTCCAAAGTATACTACTGACTCTCTATCCTCTACTTTAATTTTTATATTAAACTTTTTAAAAAGTTCTTCTATATCTATATCTTTAAAGTTAATTTGTTCTTTTATTTTATCTTTTTGAGATTTAAGTATTAACATAAGTTTATATACAATTGCTCTATATATATCACCAGCATGGAATACAATAGAATTAGGGATATAATTTAATAATTCTTTACATATAGATGTTTTTCCTGCACCAACTAATCCCTCTATTCCAATTACTATATTATCTTTTTCCAAGTATTTCACCTCTTAATAGATTTTTCAATATTTTAGTTTTTATACACTTTTATGTACTTTTATATAATCTGCATTTTTGATTATACTATATATTAAAATTTTTTACAAATAATTATTAAAATTTAATATTTATTGTATATTTTTAGCTATTTTTACAAAGAATAGTTTTAGATTAAAAGGAGGTGCTAGTAGCATGGAGAATAATCAAAAACAAAACAAAAAATCAGAAAAGAATAACAAGAATAACAAAAACAACAATCAAAATAATGATTGCAAATAAGATTATGAATTAGAGTTATCTTAAAAATTCATTAAAATAACTATAAAGTAGTAATTTCTTTATTACTTTATAGTTATTTTCTTTCATAATATATTACATTTAAGCATTTGCATTTTTAAAATACATAACATCTTCTGTATACATTTTATCTTTTAGTATATTGATTAGTTCTATATCATCTTTTAAAAAGTATTGTACTATTTCTGCTATATTTTTTTCATCTAGTTTTTCTTTTAGTTCTATTAATACTTCTCTTCTTTCTTCATTTTTAAGACAATATTTTATTATATCTGAAATAATGCTTGAATTTAAATATTCTGAAACTTTTATTAATGTATCTTTTCTATTATCTTCTGGAATATTATATATAATAATATCAGATATTTGTGTCATTGATAATTTTTGTGCAAATTTGATAGTAGCTTCTGATATATTTTTTTCTGGAAATGAAGTAACAATCTCTAGTAAATTTATTTTAGAAATTTCATTTATATATTTTTCAGTTGCTTCTAATTTATCTTTTACTGGCATTTGTAATATTATTGATGCTTTTGATATAGAATCAATTATATCTTCATATTTATATAAAAGATTTTTTCTTTGCTTAAATGGTATATATTTTTTTATTATGTCAGATACAGCATATGAATCAAATCTATCTATTATTGAATCTAATGCCTCTTCTCTTCTATCTGGTGAAATATTATCAAATATATTATATATATCATATAAATCTAATTGCATTTGAAATTCTTTTAAAGCAATCATTTTTCTATTTGTATCTAACTTTTTAACTATAAAGTCTGACAAATCATATGGTGTAATATATTTTCTATATTTAAGTAATGTTTCAATTCTATCATTTATTGGTAGTTTTGATATAATATCAATAATTTCATAAGATGTCAGATATAACATATAATTTCCTAAAATATCTTTTATCTTTTCAGGATTTTTTTCCTTTTTTATTAATAATATAACATTATCAGAATTTGTAGCTTCTGGTAAACGTTTTAATTTTATTTTGTTTAAAAATGATTTTATAATATCTATAATTTTCATATTTATATACCTCATAAAAATACTAACTATAGTATATCACAAACATGACATGAGTATATTTCTTTTATTTTTCATTTTTATGTCTTTTTAGTTACTTTTATTTTACAATTTATTTCTATACTTACATTATATTCTAATTTTTTTTAGATTCATTTATTAAATTATGTCGAAATTTGTCATATTTTCTATTGAAAAAAAATCATGTATATGATACTTTATACTATATATATGATACTTTATATTAAGAGCTAATATAAAATTCTATTATTATAATTATTATAAAGGTTTATAGGTATAACCTTATTTTAAAAACCTAAATATATTATACAAGGATAAGGATATTTATGAGTACAATCGTAGAAAAACATGTTGAAAAACATTCAAGAATAAATGTAAAAGAAAATAATATAAAAGATAAGAAAAATGGAAAATTAAAAAAAATATTAAAAAAGTTTTTTATAACAAATTTACTTTTAGTTATTATCTGTGCTGTAATACTCGCTTGTCTATTATATGGACCATATGATGGATTTAGAAATTGGTTAATTACTTCTTCTATGACAACTATGTCTCATCAATGGATTGCTAAAATATTTTATAGTGATGATACAATAAAAGAAGTTATGAATAATAATAGAGTTGAAGATATTGATGAAGATACAGATACTTCAGCAATTGTTATAAAAAAGCCCTCACATGAAAATGTAAAAGCAGTTGTTTATACTAATAAATATGAAGAAGCTATATTAAAAAAGAACAATCCTAGTGATGAATACAAAATAATTGAAATACATGAAAAAGGATTTGATGCTTATCTTACTGCTATATATGACCCTTCTAAAGTAAAAACTATGGTTTCACCAAATTTAGGAATAACTGGTCAATATTTAACAGATATGTCTCAATCAAATAATGCAGTTATTGCTATAAATGGTGGTAATTTTAAAGATAAAAAGTCTAAAGGTACTGGTGGTATACCTATAGGAATTACATATTCAAAAGGAAAATTTGTTTATTCTTCTGATTTTAAATATTCTACTGGTGGAATAGTTGGTTTTGATAAAAATAACAAATTAGTTCTTTCTAAAAAATGTACAAAAGCTAGTGCTAAAAAACTAAATATTAGAGATTGTGTATCATGCAGACCATTTTTAATTGTAAATGGAAAATCTTCTAAAATTATAGGAAATGGTGGCTGGGGATATGCTCCACGTACAGCAATTGGCCAAAGAAAAGATGGAATTGTTTTATTTTTAGTAGCAGATGGTAGAAGGATTAATAAACCTGGAGCTAGTATAAAAGATTTAATAACAATAATGGAAAACTATGGTGCATATAATGCTGCTACATTAGATGGTGGTACATCTTCTGCAATGACTGAAAACGGAAAATTAGTTAACGATCCTGTAGATGCTAGCGGTTCACACAGAACAAGACCTATAGGAACAGGCTTTGGTTTAGTTATTGATACCAAGAGATAGAATATATATGAAAAATAAAAAAGATATGATATTTTATATTAAACATCATGTCTTTTTTTGTTTTATATTTTTTTACATGGTTATTATCTTTCTAAGTATTTTTTTAAAAACTTTCCTGTATAAGATCTTTCATTTTTTACTATTTGCTCTGGTGTTCCAATAGCTATGATATTTCCACCATTTTCTCCCCCTTCTGGACCTAAGTCAACTATATTGTCTGCTGTTTTTATTAAGTCTAAATTGTGTTCTATAACAATTATCGTATTTCCTGTGTCTACTAATCTATGCAGAATATCTACTAATCTATGTATATCTGCAATATGAAGTCCTGTTGTTGGTTCATCTAATATATATAAAGTTTTTCCTGTTGGTCTTTTTGATAGCTCTGATGCAAGTTTAACCCTTTGTGCTTCTCCTCCTGATAATGTAGTTGATGGTTGTCCTAGTTTAATATATCCAAGTCCTACATCATAAAGGGTTTGTATTTTTGATTTAATTCTAGGAACATTGCTAAAGAATTCTAATGCTTCTTCTATAGTCATATCTAATACGTCTGAGATATTTTTTCCTTTATATTTTACTTCCAAAGTTTCTCTATTATATCTTTTACCTTTACATACTTCGCAAGGTACATATATATCTGGCAGAAAATGCATTTCTATTTTTAGTATTCCATCACCTTGGCATGCCTCACATCTTCCTCCTGCTACATTAAAACTAAATCTACCCTTTTGATATCCTCTAATCTTTGCTTCATTAGTTCCTGCAAAAAGATCACGTATTATATCAAATACTCCTGTATATGTTGCTGGATTTGAACGAGGAGTTCTTCCAATTGGAGATTGGTCAATATTGATTATTTTATCTATGTTTTCAATACCTTTTATCTCCTTGCATTTTCCTGGTTTTTCATTTGAACCATTTATTTCTCTTGTTAGGTATTTATATAATACATCATTTATAAGTGTACTTTTTCCTGACCCTGATACTCCTGTAACACAGTTAAATACTCCAAGTGGAAATTTGACACTTATATTTTTTAAATTGTTTTCTTGAGCACCTATTACTTCAATAGATTTTCCATTTGATTTTCTTCTATTTTTTGGAACTAAGATTTGCTTTCTTCCACTTAAATACTGACCTGTTATAGATTCTGATACTTGTTTTATCTCTTCAGCTGTTCCTTGTGCTACAAGTTTTCCTCCATGTACTCCAGCACCTGGCCCTATATCTATTATTTGATCTGCTGCATACATAGTATCTTCGTCATGTTCAACAACAATCAAAGTATTTCCTAAATCTCTCATTTTTTTCATAGTTTCTATTAATTTATCATTATCCCTTTGATGTAATCCTATGCTTGGCTCATCTAATATGTATACTACACCAGTTAGTCCAGAGCCTATTTGTGTTGCAAGCCTTATTCTTTGTGCTTCTCCTCCTGAAAGTGTTCCTGCACTTCTAGAAAGAGTTAAATATTCAAGTCCAACATCTATCAAAAATTGTAATCTTTTTTCTAATTCTTTAAATATTTTATCAGCAATCATTTGCTCTTTTTTACTTAGTTTAAGTCCTGATAAATAGTTCTTTATATTTGTGATAGACATATCTGTCAATTCTTTTATATTTTTTTCTCCTACTTTTACAGCTAGTATTTCTGGCTTTAGTCTAGCACCATTACAAGATTTACAAGGAGCATAGCTCATATACATTTCATAAAATTCTCTCATTCCTTGAGACTTTGTTTCTCTGTATCTTCTATCTAGAGTTGGAATTACACCTTCAAATGGATTAGAAAAATGTCTAGTACCATTTACTGATTCAAACTCAAAGTCAATAACTTCATCTCCTGTACCATAAAGTATTTTTTCTAAGAATTCTCTTGGCAATTTTTTTATAGGATTTTTAATATCTACTCCATAATGCTTTCCAATGCTTTCGAAATACATTCTTGCCATTGTATCTCCCTTTTTCATAGTACTAGAACCAAAGGCCTTTACTCCATCATATAATGTTTTGTTTTTATCTGGTACTATCAAATCTTCGTCCATTTTCATTAAATACCCGAGACCAGTACACTCTGGACATGCTCCAAATGGATTATTAAAAGAAAACATTCCTGGATTTAATTCTTCAAATCCTATTCCACAATCAGGACAAGCATAGTTTTGACTAAATAGTCTTTCTTTGTCTCCTACAATATCTATAGTTACTAAATTATTAGCATATTTAAGTGCAACTTCTACTGATTCAGAAAGTCTATTTCTTATATCCTCTTTTACAACAAGTCTATCTATGATAATATCTATATTATGCTTTTTCTTTCTTTCAATTTCTATATCATCTGTTAGTTCGTAAACTTTTTCATCTATTCTAACTCTTACAAATCCTTCTTTTTGATAGCTTTCTAATAACTTTGTATATTCTCCTTTTTTTCCTCTTACAACAGGAGCTAATATTTGTATTTTTGTCCCTTCCTCAAGTTCCATTATATTATCTACTATCTGGTCTATGGTTTGTTTTTCAATTTTTTTACCACATTTAGGACAATATGGAACCCCTATTCTAGCATATAATAAACGTATATAATCATATATTTCAGTTACTGTTCCAACTGTTGATCTTGGATTTTTGGATGTTGTTTTTTGATCAATTGAAATTGCAGGAGAAAGTCCATCTATACTATCTACATCAGGTTTTTCCATTAATCCTAAAAATTGTCTTGCATATGATGATAAGCTTTCTACATATCTTCTTTGTCCTTCTGCATAAATAGTGTCAAAAGCAAGTGATGATTTTCCTGAACCTGAAAGACCCGTTATTACGACTAATTTATCTCTTGGTATATCTACATTAATATTTTTTAAATTATGTTCTTTTGCACCTTTTATTATAATTTTATCGTTCATAATAGTCCCCCTTTTATAAAACGCTTTTATTATATCATATTTTTTATTTTTAAGATAGAAGTTTTTCTAATATTTTGCTGTCGAATTTTAGGGTATTTTGTATTTTTTTGATATTATTTTAGATTTTATGTCATTTTTATATTTACAATTTATATTTTATAATTATATAATGTGAAACATACTCAAAAACTTTAAGATTCTTTGACAATGCATTAAATGATGAATGTTAAAGTACAGAGTAAATATTATTATATATATAGGAGGTTTTTTTTATGAACTTAGTGAAACTAGAGAAAAAAAATACCAGTAATTTATACTACGGAAATTACCTATTGTTAGAAAAGACCAATCGGGTGTCAATAGGAGGTGTATGTGTACCTAATGAGATTTCAAACAAGGGTATAATTACAAATCAAATGTCTAATTTATGGATGGATATGACAAGTCATATTATCCCTAACCATATTTTAGCAACAGACTCTAGAATGTTACTCATTCTAGGCGCTAACCCTCAAAAAAGAGGTTGTATTACGGCAGTTAAAAAATGTATTCCTATACCATTTGAGTGTATCGTAAGAGGGTACTATGTACCTACGTCTAAAAGCTGGGATTCTTACAGAACAAGTGAGCATATCAATGGTATACCACTACAAAAAGGATTACAAGAATCAGAAGCTTTACCCTATCCAATTTTTACGCCATCTACCAAAGAAGCAAATGGAAAGCATGATAAAAATATTTCATTTGATATGATGAAGTTAAAAATGTATCATTTCATAAAAGAATTATTTTCTGATGATAATGTATCAGAGGACTATTATGTTAAATTTTCATCAGACCTTTGTACAAAGATTTGGAAAATATCTATTAAACTGTATGAATTCGCCCACAATTTTGCCCTTGATAAAGGGATAATTATAGCTGATACAAAATTTGAATTTGGGCTTGATGATGATTTAAATATCATCTTGATTGATGAAATATTAACACCTGATGCAACTAGATACTGGGATGCTGATAAATATCAAGTTGGTCAAATACAGACAAATTTGTCAACTCTATTTATAAGAGACTATATAAATAGTCTTGGCTGGTATGGCCCAGAGGATGGAAAGTTACCCAAAATAACACAGGAAATATTTGATATAACTTCTGAAATATATTCGGAGCTATACAAAAAACTCTTCGGTAAAGATATAACTTCCATTATAGCCGAAGTATCTATGGAGTGGAATTATTATATCTAAGTTTTTTTAAGTTTTATAATAAAATGCTTCGATAACATGTTTACTCTTCAAAAGAACCTAGCACACAAATGTGCTAGGTTCTTTTTCTTTATAGTATTTATTTATTATTTCATACTATCTAATTCTTTTATTTTATCTCTTAGTTCAGCTGCTTTTTCGAATTCCATATTTGAAGCGGCTTGTAACATTTCTTCTGTAAGTTTATTTATAATATCTTCTATACTCTCATCTTTTCCTATATTATATTTTGCTGATACATCTTCTACTATTGTAGCTTTTATTACATCTCTTACTGATTTTTTAATTGTTTGAGGTGTAATTCCATTTCTCTCATTATATTCTGTTTGTATTTTTCTTCTTCTATTTGTTTCTGATATAGCTTTTTCCATAGACTCTGTAAGTTCATCTGCATACATTATCACTTTTCCATCTGTATTTCTTGCAGCACGTCCAATTGTCTGAATAAGTGATCTTTCAGATCTTAAGAATCCTTCTTTATCAGCATCTAATATTGCAACTAATGAAACTTCTGGTATATCTAGACCTTCTCTTAAAAGATTTATACCTACTAATACATCAAATTCTCCTATTCTTAAGTCTCTTATTATTTCCATTCTTTCTAATGCTTTAATATCTGAATGCATATATCTTACTTTTATTCCTATATTTCTTAGATATGATGTTAAATCTTCTGCCATTTTCTTTGTAAGTGTTGTCACTAGAATTCTTTCACCTTTTTCAGTTCTTTCATTTATTTGAGTTATCAAATCATCTATTTGATTTTGTACTGGTTTTACTTCTATTAATGGATCTAAAAGTCCTGTAGGTCTAATTATTTGTTCTACTACATTTTCTTTTGAATGTTCTTTTTCATAATCTGCTGGTGTTGCACTAACAAATATACATTGATTTATTCTATCTTCAAACTCATTAAATTTTAATGGTCTATTATCAAGTGCTGATGGTAATCTAAATCCAAAATTTATTAAAGACTCTTTTCTTGCTCTATCTCCATTATACATAGCTCTTACTTGAGGAATAGTTGCATGTGACTCATCTATCATTATTACAAAGTCATCTGGAAAATAATCAAATAATGTATATGGTGCACTTCCAGCAGGTCTTCCACTTATATGTCTTGAATAATTTTCTATTCCCTGACAAAATCCTGTTTCTTTAAGCATTTCTATATCAAAGTTTGTTCTCTCTTCTATTCTTTGAGCTTCAATTAATTTATTATTTTGTTTAAAATATTCTACTCTTTTTTCTAGTTCTTCTTCTATTGTAGTTATGGCTCTATCTCTTTTATCTTGTGTTGTAACATAGTGAGAATTTGGATAAATCATTACATGTGTTCTTGTAGATATTACTTTCCCTGTTAAAGGATTTATTTCAGATATTTTTTCTACTTCATCTCCCCAAAATTCAACTCTAATTGCTGATTCTTCTTTATTAGATGGATAAATTTCTAAAATATCTCCTTTTGCTCTAAAAGTTCCTCTTTTAAAATCCATCTCATTTCTTGTGTATTGCATTGTTATTAATTTTTTCATTACTTCATTTCGTGGCTTTTCCATTCCAGGTCTTAATGATACAATCATATTTTCATAATCAATTGGATCTCCAAGTCCATATATACATGATACAGATGCTACTATTATTACATCTTTCCTTTCAAACAATGATGCTGTTGCTGAATGACGTAATTTATCTATTTCATCATTTATAGATGCATCTTTTTCTATGTATGTATCAGATGCTGCAATATATGCTTCTGGTTGGTAATAATCATAATAAGAAACAAAATACTCAACTGCATTTTCTGGGAAAAACTCCTTAAATTCAGAATATAATTGTCCTGCTAGTGTTTTATTATGTGCTAAAACAAGTGTTGGTCTTTGTACTTTTTCAATTATATTTGCCATTGTAAAAGTTTTTCCGTGATCCTGTAACACCTAAAAGTGTTTGAAATTTCTTACCTTCTTCAATTCCTTTTGATAAATATTCTATTGCCTGTGGTTGGTCTCCTGTTGGCTTATATTCTGATACTAATTTAAACATCGTTCCTCCAATATTTTTTACAACTTTTTTATTTTATATAAAAAATAATATCATTTTTTATATAGTTCTTCAATTTCTTCTTTATATATATCTATTTGCACTATATTAAGTAATCCTGATGTAATTGCTGGAGAAAAAATATCTCTTAATTTACTAATAGAATTTATTTTTGTATCTTCTTCTATAATTCTTGGAATTATTAATGTAAGACTTGCTTTAGCATCTTTTATATGATTATAATTATATATTTTATTTAACATAATATAAATTCTATCAGAAATCATAAGTGTAATAGATTGTGTTACTTCAATAAATCTTTCTTTTTCATTATCATTGTAGTAAGCATCAAAAATAATATTTCTATTAGATATAGGATCTGTATCTCCAAATTTATTATCTACTTTTACATTTTGAAGAAAAGAATCATAATTTATTTTTTTAAAATATTTTCTAATAACATACTCTTCCATTTTTGCTTTATTAATTCTTCTATTTATAGTTTTTTCTTCTTTTGGGTTTTGTTAGTCGTTAATAACTAGTACTATTTCCTTATGAATATTATCATTTGTTACAAGCATAGTATCTATATTCTCTCTTATATTTCCTTGCAGATTAGTTACTTTTCCTCCCGCTTCTTGTACTAATAATTTTCCAGCAGCTGAACTTAATCCTATACTTGGTTTTACATTTAAACAACCATCAATTTTCCCTGATGCTAACCAAGCAAGTTCTATTGCAGTAGAAACAATTAATCTTAGTCCTCTTACCTTTGAAGCTAATTTTTCTTCTATTTTTAATACTTCTTTTATATGTTTATCATTATAATGAGATGTTAAACAAAAAGAAATAATACTATTATTTAATTTATCATTTTTTGATACATTAATATGTTTTCCATTACAAAAAGCGCCTTGTCCTTTAATACAATAATATACATCATCTTGACTATAATCAATTATAATTCCTAATATTGTATCTCCATTTTTTCTGAGTGCAACTGATGTTGCAAAAAGTGGAATATCTGATGCAAAATTTATTGTTCCATCTATTGGGTCTATAAGCCATTCATATTCACTATTATTATTAACTTCTCCTGATTCTTCTGCATATATTGAATGATTAGGAAACATTTCTTTTATAGCTTTAACAATTTTATCTTCCATAAAAACATCTATATCTGTTACTATATCATTTAATTCTTTATTTCTTATATTCTTATTAGAAATTTTCATTGCTTCATTATAAGCATTTTTTATTATTACTATAAATTCCTGTATAAATTTAAAATCTATTTCCATAATAATCTCCTATTAAATATTATTATTTAACAATATCAAAATCCAATATTAAAGGGTAATGGTCTGATACATCTGTTTTCATAACTTTAAATTCATTCACTTTTATTTTATTGTTTACAAATATATAATCATCTACACTATCGCCTACATCAAGACCATCTCTTACAATTGGTCTAGTAGTTTTTATATCATATATATATATTAAGTTTTTTAATTTTTCATTTATTAGTTTTATACTTTCACTTTCAGGATTTAAATTAAAATCTCCTGTTATAATTGTTGGCATTTCTTTATCTAGTGCTACTTTTAATACAAATTCACATTCCTTTATAGTTCTTTTGTCACCAACTTTTCCTTTATTCCATATACCATGAATATTTAGTAGTTGCACTTTTTTATTATCAAGTTGCAACACTACTCTTTCTAATGCTCTTGGATGGTCTACTTCTCTAAAATTAGTTACATCTACAAAAGGTGCATAATTTTTATAAAAAAATATATTTTCAGCTTCTACTATTGGACATTTAGATATAATTTCATTACCTTGTTCTGCTAGACCTCCAAAATCTTTAGTTATAACTCCATTTTTAATATGATGTTTAGCAACCCACAATGCTCCAAAAAAACTATATTTGTATTGTTCATTCATACTCTCTTTTATGATTTTACTATTATTGTATCTATCATAAACACTAGAATCAATACCACGCATAACTTCTTGCAGTGCTATAATATCATAGTCTCCATCATTTAATAATTTAATTGCTTTTTCATTATTATCAAGTTTTATACTGACATTTAAGTCTATCAATCTCATTTTTTATACTCCTTTTGGGTAACTATTCTTTTTTCTATTTTAACTTTAGTATTAGTTTCATCTCTTCTAGTATTTCATCTAACTTATATACATCATCTTCCATGCTAATATGTCCTTTATCTTTAACAGTAATAATTTTTGCATTAAATAGTTGTTTAAACTTTTCTATTTGATTTAATGGTACAAAATAATCATTGTCTGAAAAAATACATGTAATATTATTAGTTAATTTTTTTACACTTTCAAAATTAATTGATATACTTAGCCATGGATATGCTATCTTGTATGATTCTTCATCATTTATAGCATATGGTAATAAATCTATCCACGGAGTAACAAATAAGATTCCTCCTATTTTATCTATATTTTTATTTTCTAAATATCTCATTATAGTTTGACATCCTATACTGTGTCCTATAAAATATGTATTTTCATCTAAGTTTAAAACTTTCTCTTCTAGCTTATTTACCCATTCTTTTATTTCTGGTTTATCTGTATTTGGCATATCAAACGTTTCAACATTAATATTTTTATATTCACTTAATAATTTTTCTTTTATCCAAGGATACCATCCATCTTTACTTGTCCCTCCCCAACAATGTACTAAATATATAGTTTTCATTTTTTCTATTCGTTCCTTTCTATTCATATATTATCTAGATTATTAAAAGAAACTTATTCAAAAATTATCATTTCATTATCATTAATATAAATGGCTTGATTGTCTGTTAAGCTAATTTTATTATTGTCAATTATTTTTCCATTTTTACTACCACTTTTGCAATGTACATCTATTTCATTTTTTATAAACTCTAAATTATTTTCATATTTTCCAGATACTGCTACACTTCCTGCACTAACACCAATATATATACCGCCATTTTTAATAAATTTATTTACAGATGTTTTAAAATCAACTTCATTCATTCTTTCGATTAGATATCTTGTAGTTCCACCACACACATATATTGCATCAAATTTAATTATCTCTTCTTCATCAATAGGTTTATGCATATTGTATACAGTTATATTTTCTTTTTCTATTCCACAATTTAATAAGTCTTCAGCACATTTGGATAATATCATTACTGAATCAATATCTATTGCTGCAGTAATGATAAATAAAACTTTAGCTGTCTTTACATCTTTGTTTAAAAGTTCTAAAAATTTGTTTTCTATATTTTTGTTTTCAAATCCAGTACTTGTTAGTAGTATATTTTTCATTTTTACCTTCTTTCATTTTTGTATTATTATTTATTGTCTTATACCTTTTGAGTTATTTTATTATACTTAATATCTTTCTCACTATATTCATCTGGTTTTAATCCTAATCTTGATTTACTATAAAGTGCTAAAATAACAATAAAACCTGTGCATATCATACCCAATATTAAAAGTGCATGGAATATGTCTGTGTTTTTTAGAATTGATGATGCAATTATCCCCATTATCATTTTTCCCACACTTGTCATAATTCCATTTACTGAGTATATTTTAGGTAAAATCTCACTATTTGAGAAGTTATTCATATATCTTTTCTTTAATACTTGATACATTCCTTTTGCATATGCTCTTGAAATAAATATCATAGTTACAATCATTAATTGAATTTCAAATGGTATATTTAATATAGTTGTTATTCCTAATATTATACTACCTAATGTTAATATTAATCCTATATATGTAAGTGAATGATTCTTATATTTTCTATTAAACTTAATTGCTTTTGTTGAGAAAATTCCTACTAGCATTTGAAATCCTGCAAGCATAAATCCTATATAATATGAAGGCATTTGTAATTCTTTTAGCAAAGTCTCTTGATATGTTGCGTATATATCAATAATTCCCCACATTATTCCTAAGAAAATTAATAATGTAGATAAACGTCTTGAACCAAATATAAATTTAAATCCTTCTTTTAAGTCATATAATATTCCTTTAATTTCTTGTTTGGTATTATTCTTTTTTCTGTCTTTTCCCTTTGTTTCCTTTTCTATATCAGCAAAGTTTAATGCAATAACAAAAGCTGAAAAGTTTGTTAGTAAACATAAACATATTGGTATGTATGGATTTGTAGCAAATAAAAATCCTGAAATTAATACAGATGTTGCTCCAAAAAAACAATATATAGAATATCCTCTACTATCAATTTTAGAAAAGATTTCACTTTTCCTTTTTGATTCTGGCAAAGAAGCATTTAAAAAGTTCGATTCTGCAATTCCTTTTAGTCCAAATCCTATAGAGCATATTCCTTGTGATACTAAAAGCCATATAAAATTAGGACAAAATAATATAATCGTCATAGAAATTAAGTTTAAAAACTGTCCTAAAACAATAGCATTCTTTTTTCCTATTTTCTCAATTACTATAGTATTAGGTATTTGAAATAAAATATAGCAAAATGCATAAAAGGTTGAAGACATTACAATATCTGCAGGTGCTATATTTTTTACCCCACTTAAAAATAATACTCTAACACCATAATAGAAAATCCAATCTAATCCTATCATTTTATAGATTGGATATAATTTCATATTACATTTTCTCATTTTAGCAAGTTCTTTTTCTTCCATTTTATATTCCTCTTTTGTATTTTATTTTAAACATTATATCATATGAATATTATATTAGATACTATATATTTTATAAATTCTCTAAAATATTTTTTAAGTTTCCTTTTATATCTTCCTTATTATTATAAAAAAATGTTTTCTTTACTTTTCCTGAACCTAGAATTGTACTAGATATTTTACTTCCTTCTTTAGCAACTATTATTATAGGAATATCTAACCTAACAGCCTCTTGTAATTCCATACCTTGCCCAGTAGAAGGGTTACTCATTTCTGTAATGACTAGATCTGTTTCCTTTAAAATAGTCATTACTCTTGTATACATTTCTTCTGCTGTTCCTTTGAATTTGATAGTATCTAGTGGTGAATATATTTTATTAGAATATTGTTTTAGTTCTTCTGTTAAGATTTCATATATTTCTAAACTATCCTCCTTAGCTGATGTAATGGCTCCTGTTATCATAATATTATTTATATTATTCATAACTTTTACATTTTGTCCCTTTCTTTTTTTAATCATATAAATCATTATCTATGCCATTAATATTGTTATCTGCTAAAAATGGTGGTGTCATTATTAAAAGTAATTTCATTTTACCAATAAATATAAATTCTGTATTTTTTGGTATTTCTATTAAATCACCTTTTTCTACATTAAATAATTCATTATTTATTTTAAACTTTCCTTTTCCATCTAGTACATAATAAATATGTGTACTTTCTTTATTTGTACAATATTTATCATGTCCTTTATATACATCTTCAATATCTATGCTAATGTTCTTATTTTCTATTTCAAAACTATATCCATCCATACCATCTTTTGAAAATGATGGTATTTTTGGAAGCTTTTTTATGTATTCCATTTTTTCATTTTCCTCCAAAATTCTAAATATAAACTTATATATTATAATCTTATTTCTTTAAGTAATTCTTTCTGTCAAACTTATAAAATGGTACAGGATTTCTTTTGTGAAAAGAATTTTTATATCTTCTTATTATTTCTTTTTTTGCAGTTTCTTCTGTGTTTCCTTTTTCTATCATCTCTGAAATTTGGCTATACTTTATTCCCATCTTTTCTTCATCTGTCTGCATTCCAAGTCCGTCATTTGGAGCTTTAGTTAGTATTTTTTCTGGAACATGTAACCATTCTCCAATTTTAAGTACTTCTTCTACTGTAAAGTTTGCAATAGGATTAAAATCTGAACTACTATCCCCCCACTTTGTTGTATATCCTACCATTATTTCACAAAGATTTCCAGTCCCTATTACTAAATATCCTAAAGTTTGTGCTATTGCATATAATGTTGTCATTCTTAGTCTAGGTTTTATATTAATAGTAGCTTCTTTTATAAGATTCAATTCTAATTTTTTATTAATTTCATTTTCCATTTCTTCATATGTACTGCTTAAATCTGTTTCTATTAATTTTACACCAAATGTTTTAGATACTAAAGTAGCATCTTCAAAATCATTTTTACTTGAAAAACATGGCATAAATACAGAAAGCACATTTTCTTTTCCGATTGCTTCTACTGCCATAGCAAGTACAGTTGCAGAATCTTTTCCTCCACTATTTCCTATAACAATTCCTTTTGCTCCTACATCTTTTACATACTCTCTTATCCAATTAATTGCATTTTTCATCTCTTCTCTTAATCTTTTCTCTTCTAACATTTTTAATATTACTCCCCTTCTTAACAATATAATCTATTTTTATTTATATAAGTTACTACTTGCTCTGGTGCTAAATATCTTATACTTTTATTACTTTTAAGTATTTTACGTATAAATGTAGAACTTAAATTAGTATTGATAGTATTTTCGGCTTTTATAAATGTCCTCTTATGTTTTTTTAAAAAATTATTTTCCTCTATTATATTTTCAATATTATCTTTATCTCTTTCAAGTACATATATTTTAAAATTTTCTACAAGTTTATCTGCCTTATACCATGTATGTAATTCTTTTAAATTATCACTTCCAAGTAAAAAAGCAATATCATAATTTGAATAAATATCTTTTAGTTTTCTTAGTGTTTCAATTGTGTATAGTTGTCTTACATTATCAATTTCTATTCTTGATACCTCAAATCTTTCATTTTCATCACATACTAATTTTAGCATATTATATCTATGTTCATTACTAATTAAACTTATTTTCTGATATTTCTCATTTACAGGAACAAATACTATCTTTTCTATTTCTTGATATTGATTTACAAGTTGCTCTGCAAGTGAAAAATGTGAATTTAGTGGTGGATTAAAACAACCACCAAACATAACTATTTGTTTCTTTTCCATTTTTAATACTCTCCATTATTTTTAACTATCAATTTAAGGCAACTATCATTTTTACTTAAATTACTATTTTCTTTTGATTAATATTAAAATATCTACTACACTCTGCTTATATGAACATTATCATAAATAATGGATAATGTTCTATTCCTAAACTATCAACATATATATTAGTGTCTTTCTCCATTTTAATATATCTTGATACAGTTTTATAGTTATTGACAATAGAATTTAAGGATTTTGACTGTTTATTATTCCCTGATTTTATTTCAATTGCTGTTACAATTCCATCAATATTTAATATAAAATCAATTTCTAATTGACTTTTCTTTTCATAATACATTACATCACTATATCTAGTTTGAATTTCTTCAGCACATACATTTTCGAGAATAGCTCCTTCATTTATATATAATTCATCATTTAATATAGCTTTTTGAATTCCTTCTTCATACATTGACATAAGCAATCCTGTATCTCTAACATATATTTTAAAACAATCTAAACGTAAATTTGATTTTAATGGAGCTGCTGGTTCTGTAAGATTATAACAATAGTTAATTATCCCCGCATTTTTTAACCACTCAATACTACTGCTATATTTTCTTTCTCCAACATTTTTTTCTCCTTCTAAAATATTTACATAAGAGAATTTCTTATTTTTTCTTGCTAATTGTGCAGGAATACTATCAAATGTATTTAAAACTTTTTGTCTAATGGTTGTTTCTGAGTATTTTACAACATCTAATTTATAATCTTCAATCATTGACCTTTGTAATGTCATTACTTTTCCTAAACTGTTTTCTTTGACATATTCATTAACAATTCTTGGCATTCCACCTACTATCATAAACATTCTAAATTGCTTATTTAATTGGGTTAATATATATTCATCAATTGGAGTTTTATTTTCAAAGCATTTCTTAACTTGAAAAATTAAATTTTCTTTTATTCCAACTGCCCACAGAAATTCTTCAAAATCAAGTGGATACATATCTACAATCTTCTCATAACCAACTGGATATGATGTTATTTCTTTATAATATAATCCAAGTAATGAACCTGATGCTATAACATCAATTCTTTTATCAATTGCAAAGCTTTTTAGAGCAACTCTAGCATTTGGACAACTTTGAATCTCATCTAAAAATAATATTGTTTTTCCTTCCTTTATTTCTATATTAGGAAATGTTACCTCTAATTTCATAATTAAAGTATTTGCATCTAAGTCTCCATTAAATATGTCTTTTAATGTTGGAGATAACTCAAAATTTATATAAATATAATTTTCATAATTTTCTTTACAAAATTGTTCTATTATAAAAGTTTTTCCTACTTGTCTTGCTCCTCTTACTAATAAGCATTGCTTATCTTCTTCATTTTTCCAGTCCATAAGTATCTTTGTTATTTTTCTTTTTAACATGCTTTATCACCTCTTAATTAGATTATACAATTTTCAAAAATTTTGTGCAAGTTTTTCCTACGACTTTTATAGTTATATTGCAAGTTTTTTCTATCACTTTTTGATATTTTCTGCAATTTTTTGCACTACATTATATAAATAAAATTAAAAAAATGTAGACAAGTTTTTTATTTATCTACATTTTTTATATTATATTTTTTTAACTTTTATTATTTTTTAATCTAATTATTATTTCTTTTGTTTTTTCTTATAATTATTCTATCACTAGCTGCAAGCATAGCTGGTAATAAAATTAAAATCAATAATGCTGCACATAAGGTTCCTTGTGACAGTGTTTTACAAATTTTAGCTGTAATTCCTGAACTAAAGATTGCAACCATAAAAGTAACAATTATCAAAATTGATGATGATGTTAATATTGTATTAATTGATTTGTTATAAGAATTTATAACAGAGTCTTTTATATTCATTGTCTTTCTATGTTCTACATAGTATGTTGTATATAAAATTGCATAGTCAATTGTAGCTCCCATTAATATGCTTTGAACTATTAATAATGCTATAAAGTAAACTCCATCTCCTGAAAATGATATGAATCCCATTGTAGTATAAACAGCACATTGAATTAATAATACTAATATAAATGGTATTAATAATGATTTAAATGTCATAGCAACTACAACAAAAATTGCAATCATTGTTAGTACAGTAATGAAATCTAACTCTCCTTGGAAAGTTTGACTCATTTCATATGCCATCGGTGAGTCTCCTATCACATATACTTCTGAAACTTTTTTCTTTAAATCATCTTTCGTCTTTTCAATAAATTCAAATGTTTCTTCTGATTCTGGTTTTAGTTTTGTATTTACAATAATTCTTGAATATTTATTTCCTATTAGTAATTCTTTTGAATCATTTATTGTATTTTTACTATCTGTTAGATTTTTTCTCATATCATCTTCTATAAAGTCATTAAATCTACTATCATTTAATATATCATCATTTAAAAAGTTAACAAATTTTTCTACTGTTAATGTCCAATTGTCATCATAGTTATTATGACTACCATAATATATATATAATAAGTCTACCATATTTTTTTCTAAGCTATCACCTAGCTTACTAAGTATTGCAAACATTTCATTTTTTGTGTACTCAGTATTATTTAAAGTAGCTTTCATTATTCCATTTATAGTATTTAGTTTTGAGCTAGTATCACTATCGAAATTACTTGAATAATCAGGATTTTTCATGACATCATTTAATATAAATGATATTAATTTATTTAATGATATAGTTTGATTTTGATTTATATATTTTACATTATATAATCCATAAAGTAAATTTAAGTCACTTTTATTCATTCCAAGTAAATTACTAAGTTCTCCTGAACTGTATTTTTTGTTATTTACTACTCCATTCATAACTTTTTGTAATAGTGTTAGCTGAGTTACCATATCTTTATTTATACTGCTAGATAATACTTTATCGTTTTTATGTTTTAATACAAAATTTACAAATTGTTGTGGTGTTAATTTTGTAGTAGTCTTTTTTGTAACATATAAAGTATAAATATTTTTTACTGCACTACTATCGATTCCTATAAATTTAGCAAGTTCTTTATAAGAATATTTTTTATTATTTATTGTACTATTCATAATATTTGAAAGTAATTGTAATTTTGCTTTTGTTTCTTTATCTATGCTATCACTATTTTTTAGCATTAATTTTACAAGTTCATTTGGTGTCATTTTCCAGTTAGTTGTATTATTTTTAACAAAATCAATTAATGCATATATTTGATACATTTGATTTTTATTTATTCCTAAAATCTTTGACATTTCTGTTGCTGTATATTTTGTAGTGTCATTTAAAACTGATTGGTCTATTCCTGCAAATTTACTTATGTCTAAATCATCTAAATAATGTGTATTATTTTTTATATATGTAACATTATCTATAAATTCTTTTATAGTTAGTTTTGAACCATTGTCAATCTTTCCATATTTCAAAAGCATTACTTGCTTTATAGTTTTTTCATCTATTCCAAATAATTTTGCAAGTTCAGCAGATTTCATGTTTTTATTAATTATGCTTTTATCACTAAATGTTTTTAGCATTTTTATACTATTAATAGTTTCTTTATCGAACATACCTGAATATTGTTTATCTGCAAGTACATCTGTTAATACAAAGTTTGCAAATTGTGAAATACTTAATTTAGTATTTACATCATTTACGCTTACATAATATGTATATAAGCTTTTCATTGAGTTTTCAGGCATTCCAAATAGTTGTGCCATTTCTTTACTTGTCATTTTCTTTGTTATTGTTTTTTTGTTAGTAAATTTGGTTAGAGTTTTTAAACTAGATTTGGCTTTATTATCAATACTTTTAGAATATTTTTTATTAGTTAAAACATCTTTATTCATAAATTTTACAAATTCATTTAAACTGATTTTAGTATTATTGTTTTTAGATGTATAATAAATTAATATATCGTCTACTTTTGATTTATCAATTTCTAGTATTTTTGCAATTTCTGATGATGTTCTTTTTTTGTTTATCAAATTCTTTTTTGTAAAGTTTTCAAGTCTATTAATATCCTTCTTAGTCCCAGCATCTAACTTGTCATTCATTTTTTCATTATTATAAACTTCTGTTTTAATAAAATTTGTAAACTCACTAAATGTCATTTTATTGTTTTCATCTGGATTATAATATTTATAATATAGTATCTTAATTAAGTATTCTTCTACATCTACATCTGCACCTAAATCTTTTATTTTTTGATTTAATTCTTTGAATTTAAGTTCTTCATTTATAGTGTTTCCATATCCTAAAGCTTCATCTACTTTATCATTTTCATCTAACTTTTTTAAATATTTTGCAATTTCTTTTTCGTCTTCATTTTTGTAAATAATTGCAATTTGATTATTTGAATCAAATATTTGTGCTATTTTATCATCTTGTGAATCTGTATATAAAATATCTAGGTTTCCTTTTAATAAATAACTTCCTATAAATATAATTACAAATGCAATAAAAGCTATGTATCTAAGCTTATATGCTACTCTTCCAACTGTATTTAATTTAATATTTGGACTTTTCTTTTTTGTTTTTGCAATTAATTTATCACACATTAATATAAGTCCTGGTAAAACAAAGAATATACATATTAAACTGCATAAAACACCTTTTGCTAAAACAAATCCTAAGTCACGACCAATTGTAAAGCTCATAAATACTAATGCAAGTAATCCTACAATTGTTGTTACAGAACTACTTGATATTGCAGTAAAAGCATAATGCAAAGCACTTTTCATTGCCTTTATTTTACCTGGTTCTTTTTCTTTTTCTTGTCTGTATCTTTCCATTAACATTATTGAGTAATCCATAGACAATGCCATTTGTAATATTGCTGTAATTGAGTCTGTAATGTTTGATACACTATCAAATATTATATTTGAACCTTTATTTATTACTATTGCTATTAATATTGTTATTAAAAATAATATTGGCTCTACATATGATTCACACATAATTGTTAAAATTATAATAGCACATCCTACTGCTAATGCCATAATCCACATTGGAAGTACTGGCTCATTTTTATTTGCAATATCCCCACTTGTGCATATTTCATAATCTTTATAATGTTCTGTTATATTGTTATATATGTTACTTGCTGTTTTTGAATCACTAAAATCATCAGTATTTATTACATACAATGTATAATCATCTTTATTATATTTTTCTGTTTCATCATAATCTACAGAACTTACGCCTTCTACATTTTCTAAATATTCAAGTATTTCCTTCTTATGATCTTCTTTTAATCCTTTAAACATTACTTTTAAAGAACTTGACTTTATTTCTTTAAAGTCATTCTCCATAATGTCCATACCTTTTCTTGTTTCAGATGTATCTGGTAAATATTTTGTAATATCATCATTAATATTTACTTTATTTGATAGTATTACTGAAACAATTGATAATATAATAAATAAAACTAATATTATGTTTCTTTTATTTACAATAAAATCTGTAACTTTTCTCATTATTCTATCATTCCTTTCATTCTCTTTATTCTGTTATATCTTTAGTATTTTGAATAATTTTCCTTAGTGTTTTTACGAAATTTTCTTCTTCTTCTTTTGTTACATCTTTTAGTAAATCTTTTCTAAATTTCTTAATTTCTATTTCAAGTAAGTCTAGTACGTCTTTTGAATTATTGGTTAATTTTAAATGGAATTTCTTTTTATCATCTTTATCTTGCACTTTTTCAATATATGTTCTATTTACCAATGATTCAACTGATACTGATACATGTGCCTTAGATACCATTAGTTTTTCTACAATTTCTGAAGCTAAATCGAATTTTTCATTTTCATATAAAAATAATAAAACTTTTACTTCATTTAATGTTAATCCTGTTTTTTTTGATATCTTATTTAATGGGTTATCTATTATTTTCTTTAGAACTTGTATATCTTCAAGTAATGTCATACATTCCTCCTTTGTTCATTTTCGAACTAAAATATATTTTACTCTCTTTTTTTGGCAATGTCAATATTTTATTGCTATTTTTTTCTATTTTTTTGTATTAAGTAAATTGTAAAAGTAAAATAGACTATTTATATTTATTATTCTATGTAACAATTACACTAGTCTAAATGTAAGACTAACAACATCTTTTTCTCATAAAAAATGGTATAATTAGTATGCAAGTGTTTTTGAGAAATGGAGAAAGATATGAATAAAAAATTTGTAAAACATATTTCTTTAGAAGATAGAAAAAATATTGAACTTGGTATAATTGAAGGTCTTTCTAAATCTCAAATAGCAAAAAAAATTAATAGACATCCTACTACTATTGCTAATGAAATAAAAAAACACAGAAAATTAAAACCTAGAAACACTTTCAATATGGATAGTATTTGCATTCACTTAAAAGAATGTCGCAGATGTGTAAAAAAATGTGAAAGATATCAAGAGCCTAGCTGTAAACGCCGAGATCGTAATATTGGTGCTTGTAATAATTGTCCTGATATTAAATCTTGCAAATTAGATAAATACTTTTATTATGCAAATAAAGCTAATGAAAGTTATCTATATACTCTTGTTGATTCTCGTGTTGGTGTTAATCTAGATTATCCTGAACTTAAACAAATTGCTACTATTATTAAACCGCTTTTAGATAAAGGACAATCATTATATCAAATACTTGAAAATCATAAAGAAATTACTCAATGTGCTAAAACTTTATACACTTATATAGAAATGGGGCTTTTTAAAGAATTTGGTATTGATTGTTTTTCTTTAAGAAAACAAGTCTCTAGGCGTATTAAATCTAAAAAGCTGAAAAAAAGACGTCTACCGATTAATTATGAAGGAAGAGAATATAAAGACTATCTTGAATATGCAAAAGCACATCCTTTTGAACATACAACTGAGATGGATACAGTCTATAATAGTCAATCTGGACCATTTATTCAAACTTTTTATTTTGAAAATACTGGTTTAATGATTGGATTCATACATAAAGAAAAAACATCAATATCAATGGCTAGTACTTTAGATAAATTACAAAAAATCCTAGAAGTAGATTACTACGACCATTTCTCATTATTACTAACTGATAGAGGCTCTGAATTTGAAAAATATGAACTGTTTGAAAATAATATACAATTAAATGAAGCTAGAGGTCATATTTTTTACTGTGATCCTCAAAGACCAGATCAAAAGCCACATGTGGAAAATAATCATAATTTTGTACGAGATATTTTACCAAACAAAAGAAAATTAGATAAGTTAACACAAGAAGATTTAAACTTAATGTTTTCTCATATAAATTCAGTACCTAGAGCTTGTTTGGGTGGTAGAACACCATATGAAGTTTTTACATATTTTTATGGAGACGATATACTTAAGAAACTAAATATACAAAAGATTGAAAAAGATATGGTCACACTACAACCATATCTTTTAAAAATAAAATAATTTAAATTTAATAATTCAAAAACACTTGCATTAACTTAATAAGTTCTTTTGAACTATAAATAAGCAAAGTAGATGTTAGTCTTACACTAAAAAAAATAATATCGATTTTGCTTATTTACAATGCAAATTTTTTTTGAAATCTATATTAAGTTTACACTAAAATCAGCATTTTTTCAATATTTTGATATTAAAAAATGCTGATTTTCTCTATGTTAATCTTACATTCTATTTTAATTTTACATAGTTGTTTTTACATTTATAATTTACCTTTTTTTGTATTAATTTCCCCAAAAAAAATGTAACAAACCTTTTTATTTGTTACATTTTACTCTAATTTTAATTTTATACTATATACTTATTGATTACAGGAACTTTCCTAATAATTGTTACTGTTATATCACTTAAGCTCCATACAATAATCACCATAATTGGAACATATATTATAGTATTTATAGAATTAGCACTAAATCCTATTATACTTCTTATATAATCCATAAATAACATATGAACTAAATATATTCCAAATGTATTAGCAGTAATCTCTTTTATAAATTTTCCTACTTTTTCACTAATACATATTTTACTTATACTATATTTAACAAAAGTAAATACTGCAATAGTTGCAAAAAATGTTGTTATTACAAAATTATCCAAAAAGTTCTCTCTAAACTCTCCTGCTTGTATTGAGCATATACTATTTCCTACTGTGCAAATAATTACTCCTAATATTCCTAAAATATAAATTATTATTCTATTTTTCTTGTTTATTTCATACGAACTTAAATAATGACCTAAAAAGAAATATCCAATATATCCTGCAACTAATTTTACTGAAAATCTCTTAAATATAGCTTGTATATACTTAAGTTCTGGATAATCAAATGCACATATAGTATCTCCTATAATTTTAAAAATGAAAAACAATAATAATAATATAAATATCTCTTTTTTACTTGAATTATCAGCTATCTTCTTCAAAAACGGTATTAAAATATAGATTGATATTATCATTGGAAGAAACCATAGGTGGAAATAGCTTTTGAGTATAACTGACTGTACTGTTTCTAACAAAGATGCTCCTTTTCCCAAAATGAAATACATAAATAGCCCATACATTATGCTCCAAAATATATACGCAATTACTAGCCTAAGAATATTTTTCGTATATAATTTCTTAGTATCTATTTTTTTATTTCTATCTAAAAATAAAGCTCCACTTACCATAACAAATATTGGAACAGCAAATCTAGCAACACTATCAAAAAAATTGAGTACTTGATATCTGTTTGAAAATGGAGATACAAGTTTCATATCTTTTGAACAAGTGTGTAGCACTATAACAGCTATACAGGAGATAATCTTTAAAATATCTAAATAATATTTTCTAGAGTTATTATTTTTTTCTATTATTTCCTCATTACTAATATTTTCATGATTTTCCATTTATAACTTTCTCTTTCTTAATAAATTATTTTAGTTTAAATTCTTCTGATAATTTTTCAAAAGCTTGGCTTGATTTTTCAATCATTTCATATGGCACACAATAGGCTATTCTTACATATCCTGGATATGAAAAAGAACTTGCTGGAACAAATAATAAATTATATTTTTTTGCTATCTTACAAAATTCTTTATCATCTTTTATTGGAGTCTTTACAAACATATAGAAAGTTCCTTCAGGTTTTGTGCATTCAAACCCATTTTCTACTAATATATTATATAATAAATTACGATTTCTATTATAACTATCTATATCTACTTTTAGATCTAAGCTCTCTTTAATTACTTTCTGCATTAATGATGGAGCATTTACACATCCTATTATTCTATTTGCAATAGTAAGTGCTTCTATCAGTTCTTCATTATTTTCTAGTTTATTTGAAACTGCTACATATCCAATTCTTTCTCCTGGAAGTGAAAGTGATTTACTATATGAATATACTACTATTGTATTGTCATAGTAGTTTGGTACATAAGGAACTTCACTCCCATCATATACAAGTTCTCTATATGGCTCATCTGATATTAAATATATTTCTTTTTTATATTCTTTTTGTTTTTTATCTAATATATTCGATATATCTTTAATAACACTTTCTGGATATATAGCTCCTGTTGGATTATTAGGTGTATTTATTAAAATAGCTTTTGTCTTTTCATTTATTTTTGATTCTAGTTGTTTTAAATCTGGATAGAATTCTGGTGCTTTAGCGTTTACAACTGATACTATTCCATCATAATTTTTTATATAATTGTTATATTCACTAAAATATGGAGCAATTACTATTACCTCATCATCTTTATTAATTATTGATTTAAATACAATATTTAATCCACTTGCAGCTCCAACTGTCATAATGATATTTGTATGATCAAAGCTTGTCTTAAATTTTTCATTTATAGAATCTGCTATGCTTTCTCTTACATCTTCAAATCCAGAATTGCTCATATATCCATGCAAGATATATGAATCTTCATTATTTAATATTTTAATTATATTTTCCTTTATTTCTTTTGGAGCTTCTACACTTGGATTTCCAAGACTAAAATCATATACATTTTCATCT
Organism: uncultured Clostridium sp.; assembly: GCA_947569365.1. Lineage (GTDB taxonomy): Bacteria > Bacillota > Clostridia > TANB77 > CAG-508 > UMGS1994. The sequence continues at coordinate 36,407 of CANOSM010000012.1, forward strand.
CCATATATTTTCTTTAGTCTTTTCCCTTCTTCAAACATCTCTCTTACTACAGAATTATTTTTAATTAATTCTTTCATTTTATCTGAAATCATTTTTTCCTCTTTTCTAATATTAGTTTTTATTAATACTTTCCAAGTATTCTTACAAATATACCATTATTTATTATCTCTAAAATTGCTTGTTCCTCATTTATTACATCTTTTAGTGAAACATCTATTAAAAAATAATATTCTCCCATTACAGTTTTAGCAGGTCTTGATTCTATTTTAGTTAGATTTAGCTTATATTTATTAAATATTTCAAGTACCCTATATAAAGCTCCTGGCTTATCTTTTACAGAAAAAATCATAGACATTTTATTTATATCTTTTTGATATTTATTCTCTTTACTTAATATCCAGAATTTTGTTTTATTATCTAGATTATCTTGTATTTTCTCTGATATTAAATTTAAATTATACTCTTTTATGCAAGATATATTTCCTATACAAGAAACTATTTTTTCTTTTTCTTCACTTACTTTTTTTGCAGCATATGCTGTACTATCAACTGATATAACTTTACAGTTTTTTAGATTATTGTTTATATACTCTTTGCACTGAGCTAATGCTTGTGGATGTGAATAAAGTATTTGTATTTCATCTAACTTGCATTTTTTATTAGTCATGATATTTTGATTAATACTTTTTAGAATTTCTTTTTTTACATAAATGTTTTCGTTTTGAATAAGAGTATCTATAGCATCTGTAACACATCCTTGAAGTGAATTTTCTATTGGGACTATACATTCTTCTGTTTCATCATTTTCCAAAGCTATTATAGTATCTTGTATAGTTTTATATTCAATCATTTCTTCTTCACTTTCACAATAATCTTTGCATGCTTCATATGAAAATGTTCCTTTTGGTCCTAAGTATCCTATTTTCATTCATTTCTCCTTTAATTTGTTTTTGTTATTTCATAATTATTTTTACTTAATATTTCATATCCTTTATCTCTTTGATCATATGTACCAAATACTACTCTAAGAGAACCATAATTATTTTCTCTATTGTTTAAAACTTCGATATTTCTTATTCCTATATCATTATCATTCAATATTGTTGCAATTTTAGCAATAGCTCCATTTTCATCTTTTATGCTAATATTTAATTCTGGCATTACATTTCCATTTATTTTTCTATTTATAAAGCTATCTCTATATTTTTTTGAAGAATCAAAAAAGTCATATATAGTACTCTTATTTTTTATTTGATTATTTATTCTACTTAATATATCTATTAAATAATCTAAAACTTTTGATATTTCTTCTCTATTTTCTATACATATATTTTCCCACATAGTTGGATCTGATGAAGCTATTCTAGTAATGTCTTTAAATCCTCCTGCTGCAAGTGTTTTCATATGTTCTTCTTTATCATCTAAATTTTTTACCATATTTACTAATGCAGCAGCTACTACATGTGGCACATGACTAATACTTGCTGTTATGTAGTCATGTTCATTCTCATTTAGTAATATAGGGATGGCTTTTAGTTCAAGTATAATCTCTTTTAGTATATTTATAGACTTTTCTTCTGTATTAGAATTTTTAGTAATTATATAATATGAGTTTTCAAATAATATATCTTTAGATGTACTATATCCTGATCTCTCAGAACCAATCATAGGATGACCTCCTATAAAATTAACATCTATATTCTTCACTTTTTCTATTATTGTCTTTTTAGTACTTCCTACATCAGTTATTATACAGTCATTTTTTACAATATTTTTTAACCTTTCTATGTACCCTGATATGAAACTTACTGGTGTGCATATAAAAATAATATCACATTTACTAAAACTATCATCTATTTTAGTCGTATATGTAGTTATTGTTTTTTCTCTAAGTGCCATCTTTAGGCTTTCTTCATTTATATCGTATGCAATTATGTTATTTATTTTTTTTGATTTAGATAAGCTCTTTATTAAAGAACCTCCTAAAAATCCTATCCCTATAATTCCTATATTATACATTTTATTTTCCTTTTTATTTAATATATTTATTTTTCACTTATCCCATATTTATTTGTTACTGGATCTTTAAAATAATTTATTTTAGGAGGATCAAATGTGCATACTATAAAACTTAAAAATATTATAATTAATAAAACTAAACTTATTTTTTCAAGTCCTAAGTCTAATTTGGAATTCATAATTTTATATATTATATATTCTCCTATTGTTATAGCTACAAAGAAAGAACCAATATCTAGAAAAGCAAAGTTTTTTCCTATAATTCCTGTATATGTATAGAAAAATATTGTTATAAAACCGCATACTACATATTATTCCAATCATTTGTGCAAATAGGTAATTATTAGTCTCTTTTTTTACTATAAAATATCCTATGCAAGCTGTTATTAGCATTGGAAAATATACAAGTTTTAAATGTTCCCATACACTTTCATTCACACTACTAAATATTGCAATTATATTATTTTTTCCAGATAATTCGTATGTAAAATGAAGACATGTTCCTAGAATAAAACAAATAATTATTGAAAGTATTATAAAAGTTTTTGTTTTCAAATATATCACCTCAGAGTATAATATGAATGTATTTTACTCTTTGACTCTATATTTAAGTATTTTATTTATATTAATTTATACATTTCTTTTAAAGGTATATCATTTTCTTCTGCTACTTTTTTTATGCTTTCATATTCTGGATATATATATTCTTCATTATTATTTGTAACTTTCTTTGCTTTTATTTTTCCATATTTAGTATCAATCTCTATTATTTCTCTTTTAAGTTCTGTTCTATATTCATATCTATATCTTATTCCTATTGTAGTTGTTTCTTTAAATATAATATTTTGTAAAATATTAATATCTGCTTTTCTTGAGCAAACTGTTAATCTATATGCTGGTCTATTTTTCTTCATATATATTGGAGTATAAAAAACATCTAATGCACCATTTTCAAATAATTTCTCACTAACAAAACCTAATATTTCTCCTGTGGTATCATCGATATTTGTTTCCATAACTACAATATCTTTCTCATTGTTCTCTATTTCTCCATAATATACTTTTAATATATTTGGAACTTTTAAGTCCTTATATCCTGCTCCCCAACCTATTTTTTCTATTTTCATAACTGGAAGATTTATAAAATCTTCTCCAAGTTCTGTTATAATTGCTGCTCCTGTTGGTGTTACAAGTTCTGTATCAATGTCTATTTGTCTAAATTTAGCTTTAGAATCTGCAAGTATCTCACTTGTTGCAGGAACAGGAACTGCCATTGTTCCATGAGCACATTCAATAAATCCATATCCATCATTTATTATACTTGATACTATTCTGTCTGGGTTTATCTTATTAATTAATATTGCAGTTCCGACTATATCAATAATTGAATCTATTGCTCCTACTTCATGAAAATGTACTTCTTCTATAGCTTTATTATGAACTTTACTTTCAGCTTTTGCAACTCTCATAAATATTTTTTTCGCTAGTTCTTTTACTTTTGTATTTAGTAAGCTATTATCTATTATTTTTTCAACATCATATAAGTTTCTATGTTCATGATGATGTATATGATCATGTTCATCATGATTATTATGGTTTTCTTTATGATTATGCTCATGTTCTAATATAACATCTACATAAGTTCCTGTTATTCCATTTTTTATTTTTTTAGATATTTCTATTTTATATCCATCTATGTTTAGCTTTTTTAATTCTTTTAATAAATAATTTTCATCTCCTAATATTTCTATCAAAGCTCCTAAAACCATGTTTCCGCTTATTCCGCTATTACAATCAAAATATAATGTCTTCACTTTTAAATACTCCTTTATACATTTTAATAGTCTTTTACATATTTTTATTATTTTAACTCTTTTTTACTAATTTTACATATCCTACTTCTTTTGTGTATCCTACATTTTCATAAAATGATTGAGCTACTTTATTGTCATTTTCTGCAATCAAAGATATAAAACTACAATTATTATCTTCTGCAAATTTATTTATATATTCAAACATTTTAGTTCCAATTTTCTTTCTTCTATATTCTTTTTTTACTCCAAAATTCCATATACTTAAAAATGGTTTTAATTCCTCTACTATATCATAATTTATTATAATTGTTGCAAGTCCTACTATTTTATTATCTAATTTTGCAACAATATTATGTATGGCTTTATTATTATATATTTCATCATATACTTTTAATAGTTTTTCATAATTTGTTTTTAAATTATGATTCTCATCATATATATGTATAGCTTCTTCTAAATCTTCTTTTTTTAATTTTTCTATTTTTAAATTCATATTTTTTTCTCTTTTCATCTTTTCATTATTGTTCTTATTTCTATATTATATTATATTTTAATTAACTAATATTATATAATTAAATATATTTTATTATTTTTTCTTTTATTTTATGATATAGTTTTTCGTAACCTTGCTCATTTGGATGTAATCCATCAGATAATTCTTCTTCTAAAACTAATTTATATGTATTTAAATAATCAACATTATTATTTAAACATATTTCTTTTAACTTTTCATCATATCTTAATATTCTATTATTTGTATAATATATATCTTTGTTCCATGATACTGGCACAGTTTTATCTTCAACTACATGTGTAAGTCCAATAAATAATATATTGTTAGAATATTCTTTAGTATAATTTATTAATTTAATAATATTAGAAGTAAATGTTTCTATCGTAGTAGTTTCTTTATCTCTAATGCTAATTGTATCATTAATTCCTATCCCAAAAATAATAATATTATTATCTTCTTTTTGATATCTTACTTTACATTCGTTTTCAAATCTATTTACTAATCCATCTGTAGTATCTCCAGGAATCCCTAAATTAAAAACTTGGTAATAATTGTCATCATTTTCTAAATCTAATCTTAGTCTATTTACCCATCCACCTTTTTTTCTGTCTGATTCACCATATACAATACTATCTCCAAATACCATTATATTAATATCTTTCATTATTTCTCCTTTGTTTTAATTTCATTTTAAATACATCCAAGTTTGCATTCCTTTTTTTAGGATATGAAATGGCTTAATCTTATGTATTTCGTCAATTTTAATTAATGTTGCATATCTACTATTTTGTTTTATTTTCCAAAATTCATTATCTACACATAATTCTTTTTCATATTTATTTTTAATTTCATTTATTGATGTTTCACTTAAATCAAAAAATAATACTTCTTTTATTGTAAAATAAGCAACTATATCTCCTCCAGACTTTTTTACTATAACAATATCTGATTTATTGATTTTATTATATGGGGCAATTTTATTTTTGCTAAATCTTGATTCAATCTTTTTCTCTCCATTGAGCATATATGTTAAATATGGCTCTGTAAATATTCCTAAATGTAAATTAGATTTTTTTATATTATTTATTTCATCTATAGAAACTCTTTCTTTTAGCTTTTTTATTATTTCTTCATACATATAAAATTTCCTCTAATATTATATACTTTAACTTTTTATTAATAAATTATTATTACAAGTTATTTATTGATATTTCGTATTTTGTATTTTTCTAAAAATTACTGTTTTTTCTTTCATAGATATTTTTTCTACTTCATATCCATATTCTTTTATTTCTTTTTTGTAAGTCAAAAATGAATGATCTATATTAAACCCTAAAATATTTTTAATTTCTTCATAAGATAATTTATATGAATCTCTATTTTGTTCCTTTAAATATTTCCATAATGAATCATATTTACTCATGCTAATTTCTCCTTATATATTTTTTATTAGACTTCAAATTTAATAAAAATAACATTTTATCCATTATTATAAAACTTAATAACATCATTATATACTTTTTGATTTTCCTTTTCTGCTAGTATTTCATGTCTCATATTTGGATAATCGATACTTTGAATATTATTAAATCCTACATTTAGTAATACTTCTTTTGAATCTTTTGCTCCTTTATCTCCACCTGTACATGGATCATCTAGCCCTCTTAACAATAATAATTCCATATCTGTATTTACATTATTATATAACTTGCATTTATGCATTTTTATTACAAGATGAAATAAATCACTAAATGCTGAACATGAAAATCCTATCCCACAATATTTATCTTCTATATATTCTTTTACTGTTTCTTCATTATGGCAAATCCAATCACATTTAGTTTTAGGGTTTTTAATTTTCTTATTAAATGAATCTATACTTAATGAATTAATAAATTTTGATTTATATTTTGCACCTTTAAATATCTTTATAATATTCGCTATAACTATTCCCAAATATGCACCATTTTGATAATTTGGATATCCAGAAAGCACAACTTTTTCATAATCTTTTGAATTTTCTTGAAGAAGCACACGAGTTATAATAGTTCCCATAGAATGTGCAAATATGTAAATTGGAAGTTCATTAAATTGTTCTTTTATAAATTTTGTAATAATTTTTTGGTCTTCTACAATTTCTATATATCCATCTTTTTCTTTAAAAAATCCTAAATCTTTTGCTGTACTTCCATGTCCTCTCATATCTGAACTAATAACGGAAAAATCATTTTTATTTAATACTTTTATAAAGTTTTCATATCTTTCTTGATGTTCTTCCATTCCATGTATAACTTGTACAACAGCTTTAGGATTTTGGGCTTTAAATATATGAATATTTAACTCATATCCATCTCTTGCTTTTATAAATATTTTTTCCACTAATTTTTTTCTCCTTTAAGGAAATCAATTTTATCTGTCTATACTAATTTCTATACACATAATTATTATTCATATCACATACATGTAAGCAATATTTATCTTAAGATAAAACTCATTGCTTTCTATAATAATTAAAAAATATGTATTAAATATGTATTTTAGTTTAAATATTATGAAGTAAAACTCATTACTTCTTTATCTTGATTATTCATTATAATATTTACACTACCATCTTTAATTTCTATAATCTTATCAACATTTTTTATTGTAGTTAGTCTATGAGCAATAATAAGAACTGTACTAGTCTGTGAAATTTTATCAATAATATTTTGTATCATTTTTTCTGTTCTTAAATCAATATTTGATGTTGGTTCATCAAATATATAAATACTTGCTTCATGTATTATAGCTCTTATAAATGCTATAATTTGTAGTTCTCCCTGTGATAATCTATTTATATTAACTACTTCATCTAATCCATTTTCTAATCTTGAAAGTAATGGACTTGCACCAATTTTATTTATAATATCTAATATTTGTTCATCTAATATATCTGTTTTATCTAGTATAATGTTCCTTCTTAAAGTATCATTTAGGACATACGCATTCTGGGAAATATATGAAATATTGTGTCTTATTGATTCTATTGATATTTGTTCTATATCAAAACCATCAATAGTAATAGTCCCTTCTTTTATAGGATATAATCTCATTAGAGCTTGTGTCATTGTTGTTTTTCCTGATCCTGTTTTTCCTATAATAGCAACTTTTTCGCCTTGGTTAATTTTAAATGTAGCATTTTTAAAAATATATTTTTTATTATAAGCAAAACTTACATCTTCAAATTCAATATTTCCTTTAAATTTTTCAATTACATATCCTATATAAATATCTTCCTTTTCTTTTATTTTTAAAATTGTATTAATTCTTTCTAATGAAACTGTTGCCTCTTGAATTTCTTCTATTTGATTAAAGATTTCTTTTAATGGGTTAAAACATTGTTTTATATAATATAACAATATGTATATTGTTCCCAAACTATAAGTTATGTTTATATTTAAAGCATAATATAAAATTGCATAAATTCCTACTGATTCTAGAAGCACTCCAACAGGCCATAAAAATGAGTTTAGAGAAGTATATTTAAATCTATTTTTTAGTTCTTCATCTAATAAATTATTTACTTTTGCTATGTTTTTTTCTTCAAGTGAAAAGAATCTTGTTAATTTACTTTTATTATAATCTTCTGAATATTGTCTATTTTCTAAATCTCTTTTGTCTAATATCACTTTATCAATTTTTTTTAATTTACTGATAAGCATATATGAATATGATGCAATGGCAGTAATAATAGTTATACCTATTATTGCTAATTTAATATCAATTATTAGCATTACAATTATCATTAATAAAATATGTAAAATATCATTTAATACAACTGGGATATTATTCGAAAATAAAGATTTTACGTTTTCAGCATCTAATGTTAATCTTGTATAAATATCTGATGATGCAAATTTATTAAATGTTTCTAATTTCATAGCTAGTACTTTGTTAAGCATAGTATCTCTTAGTTCACTTAACATTTTATTAGATAAAAAATTAGTTTCTTTATTTTTAATTGCCTTTATTAATATTATGCCTATTCTGGCTGATAAATATATACTTACTAGAACTAGAATTCTTTTTGTTGCTATATTTCTTGAAAATTCATCAATGATTAATTTTAGAATATATGGTGCTACAACATTTAAAATATTTATTAATATTAATAATATTATAATTAAAACAATTATTTTTTTGTTATTACTAACTATTTTAATCAATTTCTTCTCCCTCCATCTCATATTTATACATTTCTCTATATAGCTCACTATTCTCTAATAATTCTTGATGTGTACCATTTGCTAAAATTTCTCCATCTACCATTAAATAGATTTTATCTAATTTTTCTATATCTGTTACTTTATTTGCTATCATAATAATTGTTTTATCATTTTTACTTAAAATATTATTTAATATTTCCTTTCCTGTCTTTTTATCTAAAGCAGAAAAAATATCATCTAAAATAATAAAATCTTTATCTACTATTATATTTCTAGCTACTGCAATTCTTTGTCTTTGGCCACCTGATAATTTTGCTCCTTTTTCTCCTACTAATTCTTCAAATTCATTTTCCATTTTAAATATGTCTCTTAATATGTTTGCTTCATCTGTGGCTTGTATAATCTTTTTACCTTGATAATTAGTCTCTAATGTAATATTATTTTTTATTGTATCATTTATTAGATTATCTTTTTGTAATACATAGCTTATATTTTTAAATAAACTATATTTATTAATTTTTGTAATGTCTATTCCATTAATATATACTTGATTTTCATTTATTTGATAAAGCCCTGAAATAATATTCATTAAGGTTGTTTTTCCACTTCCAAACATTCCTATAATTCCTACTTTTTCATTTTTATTAATTTCAAAATTTATATTTTTTATTACTGGTTTTGTAGAATTTATATAGCTATAACATAAATTAGTTACTTTTAAATTATTAATACTATCAATTATTTCTTTTCCTTCTTGTTCATATATTTCTACATCCATTATTTGATTAAATCTATTAACTGATTGTTTCAAATATACAATTCCATCTGTAATCTCTTTTATTCTTTTGGAAAAAGATTTAAATATACTATCAATAAAAGTAACAAATACAGCTAAAGAACCTACTGTTATGTCTCCATTTGTACATAAAAAAGCTCCACATGCTATTGCTAACATATAACATATTCCTTCTGATATATTAATTACATTATCAATATTTGCATCTATTTTTCCAACTTTATAATCTTTTTGTTTCATTTTTTCATTTTCTTTTTCAAAAATTTGCTTTTGTTTATATTGATTGTTATATAATTTTATAAGTGTAAAATTACTTGTGTTTTCTTCAATAATATTTGATATTTTTACATATTCTTTTCTCGCTTCTTCTACTTTTTTCTGTTTCTTATTATATAGTATTATATTTAAAATTAATGTAATAGGTATAATTACTACTAGGATAATTGATAATTTAATATTTATAGTTTGTGCTGACATAATAATTATTAGAATTGGTGTCATAAGTAAATCTATGATTGACTGAAAAAAATTGCCTAAAAATTTTCTTATCATTGGTATTTCTTTTGTTAGATATGCTAATAATTTTCCTTTTTCAGTTCTATCATAATATTCTTCTTTAACATATTGTAATTTGTGATATATTTCTTTTCTTATTCTAGTATCTGATGCTCTTGCTACTATAAAATAGCAAATTCTTTTTGTAGTATTAGGAATAAAAACAATTGCAGAATAAAAAATAAGTTTATAAAGTTCCTGCATTATTTGCTCTTTTGATGCATTTGATTGTAATATCATATCTAAAATTTTACCAATTATTTGTGTATTTAATAATGTAATATATATAGTAATTGTTTGAAATAATATCCCTAAAATATATAGCGGAAATGTCTTTTTAAATTCTTGTTTTAAAAATTTGTTCATTTTATAGTTTGCTTTCATTTTTCCTCCTAATTTATATATTACTATTTATATCATTAAGCAACATTTTTCGCAATTAGAAAGAAAGAAATTTTACATTTTTACATTTTCACATTTTCTGTTTTAAACTGCTCATTTAATATATTATAGTTATAGTTATCATTGTTTAATAAATAATATACAAGTGGCAAACTTTTTGGATAACACAAAAGGCAAATAGTTTCAAAATTATTTGCCTTTTTAACTTTTTAATTTTTAGGTTATTAACTTTTTTAATTTTTAATATATTTCATTATTTTTAACAAAGTTCTTATTTAAATGTTAATACAAGGTATATCTTTTCCTTTGTATCTTCTATTGATTTCCATTTATATTTCTATCAAATTGTACATCTGTTGCTATAAAATAAATTCCATAAACTGTAATTAATATTCCAAATATAATTGCCATATTACTTAAAATTTCTTTTGTAGTTACCGCTATTGTAAACATATTTCCTATACTTAACATAGCAGGGATACTAACTATTATTGGAACTATCATTGGAGTAGCGAAATAGAAAAATAACTGTTTGAATATTAATCTATTTATTTGAAACTCATCCATTCCTAGTTTTTTTAATAAATCGTATCTATATTTGTATTTCTCAGAATCACTTAATTGTTGTATAGCAAGCAGTGTAGATGCTCCCATTATAAATATTAGTGCTACATAAAAAGCTAAAAATGATATAATTGCATAAAATGATTTTGCTTCACTCATTCTTTTTCCTTTTGTTTGTATATCTCCAAGTAGTCTTTCCATATTATACTGACGATTTTCTCCATCTATTTCTTCTGCCATTGATATATTTTCTTTTGGAACAAGTTCCATTAATCCCTGATAAAAATTTTCATCTGTTATTTTTTCTGTTGTAGCAGCTAATTTATATCCAAAGTCAAAATAATATATATCTGTATCTTCAGCATTATTTCCATTTCTTAATTTTTCATCTTCTTTTTCAATAAGTTGAATTAGATTATCTGGTACTATAATTGAATAGTAATAACCATTAAATGAGACCTGTGCTAAATTTTCATCTTTAATCTCTTTTATTTTTACGTTTTTTCCTACCATTTGAATTTTATTATTTTCCTTTATATATTTTTCAAATGGTTTCCTCATTGTTTTCATACAGTTTATAATTATTTCATCATCTTGTAAATTTACTTTCTCATATCCTAACATCTGTCTTAATTTATTATAGTCTGTTAGTCTCATTACATATTCAATTCCATCTCTATTCATTCCTTCAAATACTGTATTTTTAAGTGCTTTTGATATTCCTATATCTTTTATATAATATAATCTATATTCATACATATCTTTAATTTTTTCATTTTGATTAATGTATTCTTTATATTTTGAGAAATCTCCATCATTTGAACTTATCATAATTTCAAATGGGTATCCCATTTCTATTTCATTATTTAACATATTATTACAAAGTAATGCTACATTTCCTCCAATTAATATAACTACAAACATTACAGATATTGTTGCAATCGTTATGCTCATTGTATTAATTTTTGATGTTAAATTTCTATATAAAAACATATTATCTTTTTTATATTTTCTTGATTTATTGTTCAGATATCTTTTTACAATAAAATTTGAAATGCTAATATAGAATAAGTAAATTCCTGTAATTAATAACACTATTGCTACAAGTACATTTGTGCCTGTCATATTACTTACATTTGTAAATTCCTTATGATTTAAAAATAGCGCTACTCCTAGTAATACAATAGATATGACAAATACTAAAGTATTTCCTTTTGATTTTTTTATTATATTATTTTCATTTTTCTTATCTGCATATAATAAGTCATAAACTTTTGTTTTCTTTATCTTTTTTCTACTGTTTAATAAAACTAATAAAAATATTCCAAAGAAGTATATAGCTGTTATTCCTACTGCTTTTATGCTAAATGTTATTCCTATTTTATATGGCTGATTAAATAAATTCATAATAATTGAAGTAAATATTTGATATAAAAATGTTCCAAGTATTATTCCTACTATAAATGCTATTCCTCCTATAATAAGGTTTTCTAATGTAAACATATTAGAAATATTTTTCTTTTCTATTCCTAATATTTGATATGTTCCAAATTCCCTACTTCTTTTTTCTAACATAAATTTCATACAATAATTAATTAGCCATGCCATAATTAGAACAATAAGTATACTAATTCCCATTATAGCTGTTGAAAAAGATTCCATAAGAGATGATAGTTCGCTTATATCTTTTGAAACAGCTATAGAATTAAAGCTAAACATTAATGCTACTGATATGATAACAGTTATAAAATAAATAATATAATCTTGTGCTTGTCTTTTTGCATTTCTAAAGGATAATTTACCTAACATCTTTTGGTTCACCTCCCAAAAGTGCTAATACATCTAGTATTTCATTATAGAAATCTTTTCTTTGTTTTTCTCCTTTTTCTATTCTATTAAAGATTTTCCCATCTTTTAAAAATAGTATTTTCTTACAATAACTTGCAGATACAGGATCATGTGTAACCATTAAAATTGTAGCTTTCATTTTACTATTCATTTCTTCCATAATCTCTAATAACTGTCTTGCAGATTTACTATCTAAACTTCCTGTTGGTTCATCTGCAAGTATTATTTTAGGATTATTTATAATAGCTCTACAAGATGCACATCTTTGTTTTTGTCCTCCAGATACTTGGTATGGATATTTGTTTAAAATATTTTCTATTCCTAATCTTTTACTAATCTCTATTATTCTTTTGTCTATATCTTTTTCTGCTACTTTATTTATAGTTAGAATTAGAGCAATGTTTTCTTCTATTGTTAAAGTATCTAGCAAATTAAAATCTTGAAATATAAATCCTAGATTTTCCCTTCTAAATCTTGCAATATTTTCTTCTTTTATTTCTGTTATATCTTCATTTTCCAAATAAATGTGTCCAGAACTTACTGTATCAATTGTAGAAATGCAATTTAAAAGTGTTGTTTTTCCGCTTCCACTCGCTCCCATAATCCCTATAAATTCACTTTCTTCTACATCAAAACTAATACCATCTATTGCTTTTGTAATATTGTCTTTATTACCATAATATTTTTGTATATTGTCTACTTTTAATATTTTTCTCAAAATAATCACTCCTTACTTTTTTGTTACATTCATTATATTATGATTTTTTTTAGTTTCATATAGAAGTAGTTTGCATTTATCTTACAGTTTTGTAAGATAAAATAAATCCCCTTGTAATTAAGGGAACTTTAGCTAGCTTTCATTTATCTTTTTAATTCTTGGAATTGTAATAATTATATTTGTATATTCATTTTCTAAGCTTTTCACTTCTATTACCATTCCAAGTTCCTCACATAATCTTTTACATAAATATAATCCTATTCCAGTAGATTTTTTTTGACTTCTACCATTTGTGCCTGTAAATCCTTTATCAAATATTCTATCTATTTCACTTTTCTTAATTCCTATACCATTATCTTTAATTGATAATTTAACTTTTTCTTTGTATTCTAAAACTTCAATTATTATTTCAGACCTTTGCTGTTTTCTATATTTAATAGCATTTATTATGATTTGATTTAATATAAACTCTAACCATTTCTCGTCTGTATAAGCTGATAGTTCTATGTTTTTGTTTTCTACTTTCATATCATTTTGAATCATAAGCTTTTTGTTCTTTGCTAAAACGTTTCTAATTATATCTCCTAAATTTATCTTTCTTATCATAAAATCATTTGACACTTGGTCTAGTCTTGCATAAAATAAAACTTGTTCTACATAGTTATTGATTTCTTCTATTTCTTCATCTATTTTATTTGTTATTTCTGATTTATTATTTTCGCATAATAGTTTACATATAGTAATTGGCATTTTAATTTCATGTACCCAACTTTCTATATATTCTTTATATTCTCTTTGTGCTGTTCTTACATTTGTTACATTTTCTATCATAGATTTATTGGCTTTTTTTAGTATTCTATAATAAGCTAAATTTTCTTGCATTCTAGGTTTTTTAATAACTTCTGATATAAGATATTTTTCTTCTAGATTATCTATTACATTTTGTATTTCTTTAATATATTTATTTTTTCTCCAATAATTAATAAAAAATCCTGTCATAAAAAATATACAAGATATGCTTATTATTACAATAATAGCATTTTTATTTATTTCCATTGCATTTGAATATTCTAAAATAACTATACAATAAATAATAAATCCTAATAATAAATTAATTTTATCTTTTACATATTTATATAATTTCAATTTTTTCCCCACTTCTAATTTGAAAAATATTTTTTAGATTTTATACCCTTGTCCTCTTTTAGTTTCAATTAAATCTTCAATTCCTATATCTCTTAACTTTTCTCTTAATCTTGTTATAATAACACTTAGACTATTATCATCTGCATATACTTCATTATCCCATAGAAAATTAATAATATCTGCTCTTGGTATTATTTTATCTTTATTAGTGAATAAATAAAATAATGTTTTTATTTCTGTTTTTGTTAGTTCTATTTGTTTTTCATTATATTGTACTACTGATTTTAAAGTATCAAGTACAATCCCTTTATGTTCTATTTTACTTTCTTGTTTTTGTTTAGAATATGTTCTATTTAATAAGTTTTGTATTCTAGCTAATAATATTGGTACATTGTATGGCTTTTCTATATAATCATCTCCACCTAACATAATTCCATTTAATTCATCCATTGAGTTATTTCTGCTTGTTACAAATATAATAGGAACTTTTGATTTAGCTCTTACTTTACTACATATTTCAAACCCATTTTTATCTGGAAGATTGATATCTAGTAATACTAAATGTGCTTGCTCTTCTAATATTGTATAATCAACATTCTTAAATTCTGAAATAGCTTTTACTTCATAACCACTATTCTTAAGTAATATTTTAAGTTCTTCTCGTATTTGTTTATCATCTTCAATAATTATTATCTTAAACATTTTTATTATCCTTTCTATCAGGCTATATCACTTTTGTAATTTTATAATATAAATATTTTAATAGCTTAACTTCTTATTATTTTACTTTTTTATAAATAGTTTTTCAAGATTTACTATTACCTTTCATTTATGTTTCGTACTTTTTATCAAAGATATTTCTTATTTTGCAACTTATCTTCTATTATTTTTTAATTATTACATAAGAAAAATAATCACTTTATATTTTAATATAAAATGATTATTTAAAACTCTAGTATCTATATATTATCTATTACACATACTGCCAGAACAATTTCTTCTAAAGTTATTATTTAAGTATTGATTATGATGATGTCTTTCACAATTATTATTTTGCTCATATATTGGACAATTCTCATTTTGTACACAATTGTTATTATAATTTATATATATGTCATTAGTTTGTTCTCTTATAATATTATTATTTTGCATTTCTTTATTAAGTATTTCTCTTCTTAGTTCTTGTTTCTCTTGTCTTGATATTGCTTGAACATATGAATTAACAAATACTATACCTAATAATAACAATACTACAAAAGCTATAAAACAAAATAGTGCTTTATTTTTCATAATATATCACTCCTTTCTATTTTTATTTCCAATCATTTTCTTATTATACTATCATATAATATAATTATTAGCAATTATTACTAATATATATTCAGGATTAAGAAATGAAATTTATTTTTCATTTCTTATATTCCTTGCTATAAAT
>CANOSM010000013.1 GCA_947569365.1 uncultured Clostridium sp.
TTTATTTATATATACTTTCATAAATTATTTTATTTTTTTCATTTCTTAATCCTGAATTTTCACTCATATTTCTTGAAATAAAGGAATAAATGTGATATATATAAATATTATATTAAATTTTATAAGGAGGAATTTTATGTTAAAACGGGAGGAAGAACAGGCAACTATAAAAATTCCAGAATTTGAGGAAATTGTTACTCAAATAAAAGGGAATGTTCCAAAAATTACGGAAGCAGAAACAGAAGAAATTGCAAAATTTGCACAAGAGTTATTAAATGAAGTAATAGATTTTCCGGAAACAAAAGATGGTTTCAAGCACAAAGAAGCTAGGATTACTATAGCATCTTGGAATAATGTTAAAGTTATGGCAGATGTAATGCGTTATCCAGGAGCATATAGCAAAATAGATATTAAGCCATCTGAGAGAATAGCAGGTATAGAGTTTTTTCCAGTACTAGTATATAGTACAAAAGAAGTTTATTTGCATTATATATATTAAATAAAATAAATATTCTATGCATTAGCTAAAAAAAGAAAATGTTTGTAGATTTTTATTTCTGCAAGCATTTTCTTTTTACTTAAAAAAGCTTGCATTTATGGAATTTTATGTTATAATAAAAAAGCTATTAAAAAATAAATGGAGGAATTTAAATGAGTATAAAGATAGAAAAAACAGAAAATAAAAATGAAGTGAAACTAGAATTTACAGTAGATGCTAAAGTATTTGAAGAGGGAATAGTTACTGTATTTAAGAAAAATTCTAAGTATTTTAATGTTCCTGGATTCAGAAAAGGAAAAGTTCCAATGAACATAGCAGAAAAATATTATGGAGTAGATATGTTTTATGAAGATGCTTTTAATGAAGTAGTCCCACCAATATATGATGAAGAATTAAAAAATAATAAGATAGAAGCTGTTAGTAGACCAGCTATTGATATTAAACAAATGGAAAAAGGTAAAGATTTAATTTTTACAGCAGTTGTACAAACTAAGCCAGAAGTTAAACTTGGGCAATATAAAGAAATCGAACTTAAAAAGGTAGAATATAAAGTAACAGCTAAAGATGTAAAAGAAGAACTTGAAAAAATGGCAGACAAAAATTCAAGAATGGTAACTGTTGAAAATAGAGCAGTTAAAGAAAAAGATACAGCTGTTATAGATTTTGAAGGATTTATTGATGGAACTCCTTTTGAAGGTGGAAAAGCTGAAAATCATGAAATTGTAATTGGAAGTAAAACATTTATAGAAGGATTTGAAGATCAATTAATCGGTATGAAGACAGGAGAGGAAAAAGAGATAAATGTAAAATTCCCTGAAGAATATTTCTCAAAAGATTTAGCTGGAAAAGATGCTACATTTAAAGTAAAACTACATGAAATAAAAGAAAAACAATTACCAGAATTAGATGATGAATTTGCAAAAGATGTAAGTGAATTTGAAACTTTAGATGAACTAAAAGCTGATATAAAATCAAAACTTAAAGAATCAAATACTGAAAAAGCTAAAAAAGAAACAGAAGATGCAGCTATTGAAAAAGTATGTGAAAATACAGAAATAGATATTCCATCAGGAATGATTGAATCAGAAATAGATGCTATGGCAGAAGACCTAAATAGAAGATTATCATATCAAGGAATGAATTTAGAACAATACTTAAAATTATTAAATAAATCTATAGAAGCTTTTAGAGAAGAATTAAAACCTGAAGCTGAAAAATCAGTTAAAGTAAGACTTGTATTAGAGGCTATATGCGAAGATGCTAAGATTAAAGCTACAGCGAAAGAAATAAATACTAAGATAAAAGAGCTATCTGAAGCTTATGGAAAGAAAGAAGACGAGCTAAAAGAAAATGAAGAATTTAAAAAATACGTTGAATCAAGTATAAAATCCGAAAAAACAGTAAAATATATAGTAGACAATGCAAAAATAGATTAAATTTAGAACTTAAGATATAGAATAGCAATATATGAAATAATTAGTAGGGTAAGCTCTACTAATTATTTTTAAGTTAAAATTTAATAAATATTAAATTAAATATTGCAATTTTATAATATTTAATATATATATTAAGATACAAGTAAGCAAAAGCAAATTTATAGCATATAATAATATAAATTTGTTTAAGTATGTAAAAAAGAGGAGGAATTTATGTTAGAGAACAGTTTAGTACCTTATGTTATAGAACAAACAAATAAAGGTGAAAGATCATATGATATATTTTCAAGATTATTAAAGGATAGAATTATATTCTTATCAGAGGATGTTAATAATGTAACAGCAAGTTTAGTAGTTGCACAATTATTATTTTTAGAATCAGAAGATCCAGATAAAGAAATATCTTTATACATTAATAGTCCAGGAGGATCAATTACAGATGGTATGGCAATAGTAGATACAATAAATTATATAAAAAGTCCAGTATCAACAATATGTGTTGGTATGGCTGCTAGTATGGGAGCTGTACTTCTTGCATCAGGCGAAAAAGGAAGAAGATTTGCTACACCAAATTCAGAAATATTAATACATCAACCATTAATTTCTGGTGGACTTTCTGGTCAAACTACAGAAATTAAGATTCATGCAGATCATATGGTAAGAACAAGAGAAAAATTAAATAAATTATTAAGTGATAGAACAGGTCAATCTCTAGAAACTATTGAAAGAGACACAGAAAGAGATAATTATATGACAGCTGAAGAAGCTTTAAAGTATGGTCTAATTGATGGAATTTTAGGAAAAAGAGATTAATAAAATATTAAGGCATATGTCTAATTTAGACAATGAAGAGGTGTAATATGATGTCAAATGATAAAACCAAAAATGTTAAATGTTCATTTTGCGGAAAATCACAAGAAAATGTAAAGAAAATAATTGCAGGTCCAGGAGTATATATTTGTGATGAATGTATAGGAGTCTGCCAAGAAATAATTGAAGATGAATTCTATGAGGAAGAGGAAGAAATAGAAGAAGTTGAGAATCAAAAAGTTCCAACTCCATCAGAAATAAAGAAAACTTTAGATGAATATGTAATAGGTCAAGATGAAGCTAAAAAGACCTTATCAGTTGCTGTATATAATCATTATAAAAGAATAAATAATAAAGAATTAATAGATGATGTTGAAATACAAAAAAGCAATATTCTTTTATTAGGACCTACAGGATGTGGAAAAACACTATTAGCACAAACTTTAGCAAAAGTTTTAAATGTGCCTTTTGCTATTGCTGATGCTACTACTCTTACAGAAGCAGGATATGTAGGAGAAGATGTAGAAAATATTCTACTTAAACTTATTCAATCTGCAGACTACAATATAGAAAAAGCTGAAAAAGGGATAATATATATAGATGAAATTGATAAGATTTCAAGAAAGTCTGAGAATCCATCTATCACAAGAGATGTAAGTGGTGAAGGTGTACAACAATCACTATTAAAAATTATAGAAGGTACAGTAGCATCTGTACCACCTCAAGGAGGAAGAAAACATCCACATCAAGAATTCATACAAATAAATACAGAAAACATTTTATTTATATGTGGTGGAGCATTTGAAGGAATAGAAAAAATAATTGATGATAGAACAGGTAAAAAGTCTATTGGTTTTAAAGCTGATGTAGAAAGTAAAATACAAAGAAAAAAATCAGAAATATTTAGTGAATTATTACCACAAGACTTATTAAAGTTTGGAATGATTCCTGAATTTGTAGGAAGATTACCAATAATTGCTACATTAGATGAACTTACTATTGAATCATTAATTGAAATTGTTACTAAACCAAAAAATGCTTTAGTAAAACAATATAAAAAATTATTTGAACTTGATAATGTTGAGTTAGAATTTGAAAATGAAGCATTAGAGGCAATAGTACAAAAAGCAATGGAAAGAAATACTGGAGCTAGAGGCCTTAGATCTATTATAGAAGAAAAAATCAGAAATATTATGTATGATATTCCTAATAACTATAAAATATCTAAGTGTATTATAACTAAAGATGTTATAGAAAATGATAAGGAACCAGAATTAATAATAGATGAAAATAGAGAGCCAGTAAACTTTACAAATACAAAAAAGAAAAAGACAAAACAGAATAAAAAGAATAAATCAGAAACTGCATAGAATTTAAAGAAAAATATCGAGATAACAATATAAAAAAATAAATTATCTCGATATTTTTTTAATTAGTTTTACTATTTATTTGCCTAAAAATAAACAGTTTTTAAAATTTTTTATACAAATAATAATGCGTAGTGTCTGGAGGACAATCTTCAAATCTTGCCCATTCAATGTATCCCAATTTTTTATAAAATTCTGGAGCTTGAAAATTCCAGCTATCCACTTTAACACCTATAGCTTTATTTTCTTTAGCAAATGTTTCTATTGTTTGTATAATTTGTGTTCCGATTCCACTTTTTCTATATTCTTCATTTATAAAAAAATCTGTTAAATGATACCATCCCCATATGATATGTCCTAAAGCACCGCCAATTATTTTATCATCATCATAAATGATAAAATCTCCATCTATTTTATTATTATGAGCATAAGAAGAATTTTCTCTTATAAATTTGCAATGTTGCTGATTATATTTATGTAAATTAAACCATACATAGCCTTCAATATCTTTTTTGTCATCTAGTTCTATTTTTAAATTATACATATATTATTATACTCCTTTTTATTTTTGATATTGTACCATAGTTAATTATTAATTTAAATGTTTATTATAAAATTGATTTAAAATATCTTCAGTCAAAAAATAACCATTATTTTTATATCCAATTACAATTTTAGATTTATTATAAATAATATATGAAGATTTATAGTATGCATATGTTACATTTGAATTTTCTTCATATTTGTCTGGTTTTCCATAAAAGCTTTCAACTTCTGAAGCTGAGATTCCAATCTTTATAACACCATTAAAATTTTCTTTA
The DNA here is from genome assembly GCA_947569365.1 of uncultured Clostridium sp. Lineage (GTDB taxonomy): Bacteria > Bacillota > Clostridia > TANB77 > CAG-508 > UMGS1994. The sequence goes on from CANOSM010000013.1 coordinate 4,934, forward strand.
ATATAAGAATTAATATAGTTATTAAATTGTTCTGATAATATATTTTCTACTTCTATATAATTATTATATTTAGAAGTATTGTCCATAGATGAAGAAAAATTAGAAGAAGAACTATCAAATAATCTCTGTATTTTAGATACTAGAAAGTATGTTGCAATAAGACCAATTAATATAGATATTAAAATGATTAATAAAATTACTTTTGTTTGAACATTTTGAAATAGCTTATTAAGAGAATTTTTTATATTATTTAATATACTATCAGTAGAAGTATTTATATATGCATCTTTTTTATTTGATTTATCTACACCATAATAATTTGTTGTATATTTATTATAATAGTCATATTTATACATGTCATTATATATTTTTTCTAAATCTTGCTTTTGTTTTAATATATCATCTTTATTAGAAATTTCATTAGAATTTTTAATATTACTTGATTTTTCTCTGATAAATGCTAATTTTTTATCATATTCTTCTCTAGAGGATTTATTAGAAAGTATTTCATAAGCTTCATTTAAGTCTTTAAGTTTTTTTTCAGCAAATGATTTATCTCCGCCCATAAACATCAGGATGATATTTTTTAACCAGTAATTTATATGATTTTTTTATTTCATATGTTGATGCAGTTTCTTTTACTTCTAGTAAATCATAATAACTCATTTTTCCCTCCTAATATATAAATTATGATAATATAAAAATATATTAAAAACAAGATAATAAATAATAAAAAAATAATAGTAAAAAATATATTTAAGACAATTTAAAATAAATATGCTTAAAAACTTGATTTTTCAAATCAAATATAGTAAAATAATAGTGCTTAAAGCAAAAAGTACCATATACTTAGCTAAAGGACAATACGCTACTTTTGCTCAGTTTATGGCAAATAAATTATATTTTTAAGGAGGCGAATATTATGACAAAAGAAAGAAAACAAGAAGTTATTAATACTTATAAAAGAGATGAAAAGGATACTGGTTCTCCAGAAGTTCAAATAGCTCTTTTAACAGAAAGAATTACCGAATTAACAGAACACTTAAAAGTTCATAAAAAAGATAATCATTCAAGAAGAGGAATGCTTAAATTAGTAGGAAAGAGAAGAAATTTATTAAAGTATTTAGAGAAAAAAGATATTGAAAGATATAGAGATATAGCTCAAAAATTATCTTTAAGAAAATAATTAAATTAAAGCGTAGCTATAAGCTACGCTTTTTAAAAATTAAAAATATTATTATATAAAAAATTGAATTAGATGTTAGATGTTAGATTTAAGGATTTAAGATTTAAGTTTTTAAATCTGATTTCTTACATCCAATTCAAAAGTGGAGGTAAATATGTTTAAAAGTTATGAAATGGAACTTGCAGGAAGAAAACTAGTTATAGAAACAGGAAAACTTGCAGGACTTGCAAATGGAAGTGTACTTGTAAAATATGGAGAAACAGTTGTACTTGTAAATGTTACAGCTGCTAAAGAACCAAAAGAAGGAATTGATTTTTTCCCATTATCAGTAGACTTTGAAGAAAAATTATATTCTGTAGGAAAAATACCAGGAGGATTCACAAAAAGAGAAGGAAAACCATCTGATAAAGCAATACTTACATCAAGAGCAATAGATAGACCATTAAGACCATTATTCCCAAAAGATTTTAGAAATGAAGTTACAGTAGTAGCTACTGTAATGAGTGTTGAGATGGACAACTCACCAGAAGTTGCAGCAATGATTGGTGCATCAGCAGCACTTTCAATATCAGATATACCTTTTGGAGGACCAACTGCAGCAGTAAATGTAGGATTAGTTAATGGAGAAATAGTAATAAATCCAACAGAAGCACAAAGAGAAGTATCAGATTTAAAACTAACAGTAGCTGGAACAAAAGATAAGATTGCAATGATTGAGGCTGGAGCAAATGAAGTTCCAGATGAAAAAATGCTAGAAGCAATAAAAACAGCTCATATAGAAATTAAAAAGATATGTGATTTTATATCAAAGATAAAAGATGAAATAGGAAAACCAAAATTTGAATATAAATCTTTTGAAGTAGATCATGATTTATATGAAGATATATTATCAAAATTTAAAGACGAGACAAAAGAAAAAGTTCAAGAAGTAGATAAAACAGTAAGAGATGCAAATGTTGCAGTTTTAACTGAAGAAATAGAGAATTATGTTTCTGAGAAATATGGAGAAGAATATCTAGAAGAAAATAAATCAATGCTTGCAGACATCATTTATAAATTACAAAAAGTATGTGTAAGAGAAATGATATTTAATGAACATAAAAGAGTTGATGGAAGAAAACTAGATGAAATAAGACCTTTATCATGTGAAGTAGGACTTCTGCCACGTGTACATGGTAGTGGACTATTTACAAGAGGACAAACACAAGTATTATCAATTGCAACACTTGGAATGGTTAGTGAAGAACAAATATTAGATGGAATAGATGAAGAAGAGTCTAAAAGATATATGCATCAATATAATTTCCCATCATATAGTGTTGGAGAAACAAGACCATCTAGAGGGCCTGGAAGAAGAGAAGTTGGACATGGAGCTTTAGCAGAAAAAGCATTAGTACCAGTAATACCATCAAAAGAAGAATTTCCATATGCTATACGTGTAGTATCAGAAGTACTAAGTTCAAATGGTTCTACATCACAAGCTAGTATCTGCGGAAGTACTCTTGCATTAATGGATGCAGGTGTTCCAATAAAAAGACCCGTTGCTGGAATTTCAACAGGATTAGTAACAAATCCAGATAATGAAGATGATTATGTAATGCTTGTAGATATTCAAGGATTAGAAGATTTTTTTGGAGATATGGACTTTAAAGTTGGTGGAACAGAAAAAGGGATTACAGCAATACAAGTTGATATAAAAGTAGATGGATTATCATATAAGATTATAGAAGAAGCTTTTGAAAGAACAAGAAAAGCTAGAAAATATATTTTAGATGAAATAATGCTTAAGCAAATAGAAAAGCCAAGAGAAAATGTTTCTGAATATGCACCAAAGATTATAAATACAACAATTAGTGTTGATAAAATAAAAGATGTTATAGGACCTGGTGGAAAAATGATAAACAAAATTATAGATGAGACAGGTGTAAAAATAGATATAGAAGAAGATGGACAAGTATTTATTTATTCAACAGATTTAGAAGGTTCTAAAAAGGCACTTAAGATGATTGAAAATATTGCAAAAGAAATAGAAGTTGGAGAAGTTTATGATGCTAAAATAGAAAGAATAGTTACTTTTGGAGCATTTGCATCATTACCTGGTGGAAAAGAAGGATTAATTCATATATCTAAGATTTCATCTGAAAGAGTAAAGAAAGTAGAAGATGTATTACACATAGGTGATGAAGTAAAAGTAAAAGTGTTAGAAATAGATAATCAGGGAAGAATTAATTTAACTATGAAAATAGACGAAAATAAAGAAGAAAAAGAAACAGTAGTAGAAGAATAATTTATCTAACTTGCTATATAATAGTTAGAAAAGAGGGGGAAAACATGAAATACTTATATATACTTCAGCAAGCATTAATATGGATAATAGTTGTATTTTGGCTATATCAATTAATAATAAGTGCTTGTGCATTAATTAAATTTAAAGAAAAACCTATTATAAAAAATAAAAAACATAAATTTATGTTAATTGTACCTGCACATAATGAAGCAAGTGTTGTTGGAAATTTAATAGAAAGTTTAAATAACTTAGATTATCCAAAGGAACTATATGATGTCTATTTAATTGCAGATAATTGTACAGATGATACAGCTGAAATAGGGAAAAAGCTAAATGCAAAAGTCTATGAGAGATTTGACGAAACAAGAAAAACAAAGGGATTCGCACTTCAATGGTTTTTATCAAAGAAAATAGAAGAAGATGCTGATTATGATGCTTTTTGTGTATTTGATGCAGATAATGTAGTAGATAAAAATTTTCTAAATGCAATGAATAAAAAACTTTGTCAAGGAGAAGAAATTGTTCAAGGATATAGAGATATAAAAAATCCAACTGACTCTTGGATATCAGCTGGGTATGCAATTTTTTATTGGATGATGAATAGATTTTATCATTTAGCTAGATACAATCTGGGACTATCTCCTCTTATAAATGGTACAGGATTCATGGTAGATTTTAATTTGATAAAACCTACTGGTTGGAATACAATTACACTTACAGAAGATATTGAATTCTCTCTTAAAAATATAGCACAAGGAAGAAAACTTGGATGGGCAACTGATGCAATTGTATATGATGAGCAACCAACAGAATTTATGCAAAGTTGGTCACAAAGATCTAGATGGTCAGTTGGACATTTGCAGTGCTTAAAATATTATACAAAAGATTTAGCACAAGGAGTGGTAGAATATAGAACATTAATGAATTTTGATGGACTTTTATATATACTTGGACTTCCAATGATGCTTATGTCATTTTTACTAATTGGAGTAAACACAGCTATGTATTTTATTGGTGGAATGACAACAGGAGTTTTAATATTTAATTATTTTAAATATATATTAGTTACATTATTTGTTCCAATTATAACAGCTATATTTGTACTGATAATAGAGAAAAGACCAATAAGACCTATGCTAAAAGGACTAATATTATTTCCTGTTTTTATGGGTTCATGGATTATAATAAATATAAAATGTATGATAAAACCTAATACTAAATGGGAAAAGATAGAACATGAAAAAGATGTTAAAATAGAAGAAATAAATAAAAAATAAAATTAAATAGAAATATAGCTCAAGTAAAAAATCTAAGCTATATTTTTTTGTATTTAAGTAATAAATTTCTTGTAAAAATGAGTAATAAATGATAAAATCTAATATATTTATAAAAAGGAGAAATCCATAATGCAAATGATAAAAAATGAAAAAGGTATAACACTATTTGCATTAGTACTTACAATAATAGTATTAGTAGCAATTGTTGCAGTATCCATTAATTATGCTTATGATGGAATAAATTATAGTCAAGAAAAAAAGCTGATTACAGAATTAGAGCAAGTACAACAAGCAGTTATGCAAAAATATGTTGAAGTAAAACAATTAAATATCGAAAATGATGAAAAAACGTATTTAGATTTTGCTAAAAAGTTAGATATATCTACTATAAAAAAGTATGAAGATATATTTAAGAATATATATGATAATGATGCAACTATAGATGCAAGTAAATATTATTATGGACTTACGAAATCAAATTTAAATGAACTTGGTATAGAACTAAAAAAAGATGTAGATGAAAAAAAGTACATGATAAAAAAAGATGGAGAATCAATATTATATATAGTGAATTTTTATTATGGAGAAGTTTTAAATGTATATAATTCCGAAAACTTAAAAACATCATATTCAAATAGAACATTATATACTATTGGAAAAACAACTTCTAATGAAAAATTATTTGGAAATGAATTTGCATTTTATTGGGGAGATATAAATAAAACAACAACATATGGAGACCTTATCGTAACAATAGATACTTTATTAGAAAATAATACAAAAGATTATAGCAAGGGAAAAATAAATATAAAATTAAAGAATAATTCAAAAGAAAAATTAATATTATCTAATCTGCAATTAGATATGGGGAACATTGATAATATAGCAAATGTATCTGGAAGTCCATATATTGCAGAGAGAAGAAAAAGTATTACAACAATAAATACAAATAATGCTGAAATACAACCTGAAGGAGAAATTTCATTTTATATTTCAGTAGGATATACATCAAATTTCCCAGTAGAAAGTATAATATTAAGTAATATAGTAGAGAAAAAATAAGGAGTGTTTAAATCTTAGTGAATAAATTTTATAATGAATTAATTCAAAAACTAGATAAAAAAGATATTATTATTGATGAGCCTATGAAAAAACATACATCATTTAAAATAGGAGGAAATGCAGATTATTTTATATATGTTAGAAATGTAGAAGAACTCATTTTTATAATAGATAGGTTAAAAGAAAATAATATAAATTATTATATTGTAGGAAATGGAACAAATCTTTTAGTAAAAGATAATGGATTTAGAGGAGCTATCATAAAGCTCATGTTTAATGAAATTAAATTTACTGATAATAAAATTACAGCAGGTGCTGGTGTGTCACTTGGTACTTTAACTAGAAAAGCAATAAATAAAGGAATAAAGGGTTTTGAAAATCTAGGAGGAATTCCTGGAACAATAGGTGGAGCAGTTAGGATGAATGCAGGAGCTTATGGAAGCGAAATAAAAGACATTTTAATTGAAACTAAATATCTTGATGAAAATAGAAAAATAAAAATAATATCTAATAAAGAACATAACTTTACATATAGAAATAGTATCTTTGGAGGTAAAAACTTTATAATATTAGAATCTACTTTTAAAGTAGAATATGGAAATAAAGAAGAATTAATGTCTATACTAGAAACAAATATGAAAAAAAGACTTTCAGCCCAACCATTAGATAAGCCAAATGCTGGTAGCACATTTAAAAGAGGAAATGGTTTTATAACTGCTAAATTAATTGATGAAGCTGGGCTTAAAGGATACAAAATAGGTGGTGCTGAAATATCTGAAAAACACGCAGGATTTGTTGTAAATTCAAATAATGCAAAAGCAGAAGATGTTATAAATTTAATTAAGTATACTAAAGAAAAAATAAAAGATAAGTTTAATGTAGACTTAGAAACAGAAATGATAGTAATAGGAGAATAATACTTAAAAAAGGAGATAAAGATGTTAGGATTTTTTAGTTGGTTTAATGGAAAAACAAAAATTAAGAGATTTATGTTCATTATATTATTAGGAATGGTTTGTACATGTTTTGCATTTACATATATATTACAAACAGACATATTAACACCTATAGATATACTAAAAGTAGTTGGCTTATTTGCACTTGGCTTTTTACTTATAATTGTTGGAATCATATTTATTCAAAGAAGAACAATGGAAATAGTGGTAGAAGCAAATAATGTAAATTCAGGAAAAGGTCATATTGCAAATCTTAATATGAAAAGCTTAATATTTAATAGAACAATGTACAATGAAGGTCCTAAAGTAGTTGTCATTGGTGGAGGAAATGGACTAAATACAGTAATTAAAGGACTTAAAAAATATACTAATAACATAACTGCTATTGTAACTATATCTGACTATGGAAGGGTTAACACAGAATCTAAAAAACAACTAGAAACACTTTCATTTGACGATATTATAGAGAGTATAGTATCTCTGTCAGATAAAGAAGAATTAATGGATAAATTAATGAACTGGAAATTTAAAAATAACAAACTACAAGATATAAAATTCGGAGATATTTTTTTAGTTGCTTTAAGTGAAATATATGATAATTTATCAGAAGGTATTCAAAAAAGTATAAATGCACTAAATATTACTGGTAAAGTTTTACCATCAACTTTAGATGAAATAACAATTTGTGCAGAGCTTGAAGATGGAACAACTATTAAAAATAAAGATGAAATACCACAAGTAGCATATGAGAAGATAGAAAAAATAGATAGAATTTATATATCACCTTCTAATTGTAAGGCTGCACCAGGAGTATTGGAAGCAATACAAGAAGCTGATGCAATTATAATAGGTCCAGGAAGTTTATATACTAATGTAATTCCAAATCTTCTAGTAAAAAATGTTTCTAAAACTATAAAAGAATCTAAAGCACTTAAAGTATATGTTACAAACATAATGACAGAACCAGGACAAACTGATAATTATTCAATATCAGATCACTTAGATGCAATATTTGAACATGTGGGAAGAGATATATTTGATTATTGTTTAGCAGATACTGGAGAAATAGTTCCAGAATATATTAGAAAATATAATTTAGAAGGATCTGACGTTGTTGATCAGGATATCGATAAAGTTACAAAGAAAGGTATAAAGATTATACAAAAACCATTATCAAAAATTGAAGGAAACTATATAAGACATGATCCAGATAGTATTGCAGCTACAGTAATGGAACTTATATGTAATGACTTAAAATTCAGGGACAAGCAGGCAACTCCTCAATATATGTTTTTAAACTCAGTTTTAGGTGATGAGAAGAAAATAGAAAAGAAACGTATTAGAAGTATAAATAATAACAAGAAAAAGAAACAAAGAGAATTAGATGAGATAAGAAGAAGAAGGATGGGAAATAGAAAACCAAGTAAGTTTAACACCAAATATAGAGAAAGAATAGAATCTATCCAAACAACTGAAATGAAAAAAGGTGAAAATATGAAATTATATTCAGAAATGGAAAAAAGACAAGAAGATAATAAATAAAATACAGAAGAAAAATAAATATAGGAGAATACAAATGAAAATAAGTGGTAATGAATTAGAATTAGAAAATGGAATGACAAGGGAATGGATAATTTCTAATGGAATTGGTGGATATGCAAGTCAAACGATTTTAGGAATTAATACTAGAAAATATCATGGTCTTTTAATTGCACCTCTAGATGCTCCATCAAGGAGATATGTAATACTTTCAAAATTAGATGAAAGCATTACTTATAAAGATACAAATGAGGAGAAAATTTTATATTCAAATATATGTAAAGGATATATTTCAGGTGGTTATAAAAATCTAGAGACATTTGAAAAAAAGTATAATCCTATATTTAACTATAATATAGATGGAATAAAGATAGAAAAACAAATATGTATGGTATATAAGAAAAATACTGTATGTATAACTTATGATATAGAAAATAAAGATAGAGATATTATATTAAAGCTTGCTCCAATTATGAACTTTAGAGATTTTCATTGTATAAATGCAAATCATGATTATGAAATAAGGCAAAATATATATAAAAATAAAGTAAGAGTAGTTTTAGATAATAATGGTATGTATCCAATATATATGAATCTAGATTCAGGAAAATATATAGAACACAAAAAAGATATATTTAAAAATATTTATTATATTGAAGAAGAAAAAAGAGGATTTTATCCAGAAGAAAATCTAATCGTTCCTGGAAGATATGAGATAGAGATAAAAGCAGGAGAGAAAAAGAAATGTGTATTTATTTGTTCTATGGAAGAGAATATAGAAGAAATAGATGGATTTGAGATTATAAAAGAAGAGAGACAAAGATTAGATAAAATAGTAAATGATAGTGGTTTAGTAAAAAGAGATAGAATTACAAGTACAAAACAAAAAGAAAAAAACGAAATAATGGAAGACTTAGTAATAAACTCAGATGTATTTTTAACATATAGACCTAAATTTGGTATACATACACTAATTGCAGGTTTCCCATGGTTTTTAGATTGGGGAAGAGATGCATTTATTTCTTTTGAAGGACTTTTGTTATGTACTAAAAGATTTGATATGGCAAAAGAAATATTACTAATGTTTACAAGAGATATAAAATATGGATTAATACCAAATGGATATTCTGGATATGATAGTAGACCACTTTATAATAGTGTAGATAGTTCACTTTTATTATTTGAACAAATTCAAAAATATATAGATTATACAGAAGATTATAAATTTATAAAAAACAATTTTTATCATATATTAAAAAACATTATAAAAATGTTCAAAAAAGGAATTGATATAGATGGTAGCAATATATATGTAGATAAAGATGGACTTGTTTCTGCTGGAACAGAAAAGACACAACTTACCTGGATGGATGCTAAAATAAATAATATGGCTGTAACTCCAAGGAATGGTAAGATAGTCGAGATTAATGCACTATGGTATAATGCACTTAAAATATTAGAAAATTTAGCTAAAAAGTTTGAAGATGAAGAAACAGCTAGAGAATGTTTAGAATTCGCTAAGAAAGTAAAAACTGCATTTAGAAATAAATTTTATAATAAAGAAAAAAAGTGTTTATATGATGTAATTGGTGATGATAAAATAAGACCAAATCAATTATTTGCAATAGCAACTACATATCCAGTATTAACACCAAATACAGATAAAGCAAAAGAGTTATTTTCTACTGTAAATAAAGAGTTAATCACTAAATATGGAATATCTACATTAGGAAACAAAGAAAAAGACTATGTAGGGATATATGAAGGTGACAGTTACAAAAGAGATAACACATACCATCAAGGAATTACTTGGCCATGGCTTACAGATTTATATTTATCAGCATATAGAACAATGATAAAAGCAGAAAAAGATAAAACAGAAAAGAGTAAATTAGAAAAATCCTATAAAAAATATGTAGATAAAATGAAAGAATTATATATTAAAGCTTTTTATGAAGAAGGTGCAGTTTGTAACCTATCAGAAGTATATGATTCTATAGATCCATATAACCCAAATGGATGTTATGCACAAGCATGGAGCTTAGCTATGCTTATAAAACTAATGACAGAATGATTTAAAAGATAATATATAAAATAAATTTAAGGAGGATAAGAGATGGAAAATATATCAGATAATGAAAAAGTTTCAAATCTAGATTCATTATATTTATTTTATGGACCAGAAAAGTATCTTATAGAAGAAGCTGTAAAAAAAATAAAAAAATCATTTGAAAAGTTACAAAAAGGTATAAATTATATAGAAATTTCAGAAAATAATATAATAGATATTATTTCGAATTTAGAAACTCCACCATTTGGATTTGATAAAAAATTAATAATAGTAAAAAATTCAGGATTATTTAAAAAAGATACTAAAGCTCGGTAATATATCTAGTAATAGAGAAAAAATAGAAAAGTATTTAAATGAGAATTTTGAAAATGTAAAGGACTATAATATTCTTATATTTATAGAAGATGAGGCTTTAAAAAATTTAAATATATATAAAACAATTCTTAAAAATGGCACAGTACAAGAATATGATTTTCTAAAACCATTACAAATAAAAGATAGATTGAAGAAAATTTGTAAAGCATATGGTACAAACATTTCTGATGAAACTTTAAACTACTTTATAGATACTGTTCGGAACCAATATGCAAGATGTAATAAATGAAATAAGGAAACTTATTGAGTTTGCAGGAAGTAATGGAACTATAACAAAAGAAGATGTAGACAAGTTATCTACTAAACAAATGGAAGCAGTAATATTTGATTTAACAGATAGACTTGGAAATAAACAGGTAGAGAAAGCACTTGAGATATTAGATACTCTAATATATAATAAAGAGCCACATCAAAAAATACTTATAACATTATACAATCATTTTAAAAAATTATATTTACTAAAATTATATGAAAATGAAAGTTCTAATCTTGATGTAGTAGAAGTTTTAGGATTAAAACCGAATCAAACTTTTTTAGTATCTAAATATAAAAAGCAAATTACGTATTTTAATGAAAAAGAAATATATAATATTATAAATGAATTTATTGATTTAGATTACAAATCTAAAAATGGTTTAATGGATATTGATGTAGGAATTAAATCTATTTTATGTAAAAATTCTTAAAAAAGAATATAAAAATATTGTAATTATTACAATTTATATATATAATTTTTAGTGATTACAAAAGAGGAGGATATGAAAGTATATGGAACAGAAAAAAGCTGGAATACCATTGGTGGCATTGATTATTTTCTTTGCTTTAATAGTAGGCATAATAATAACTTGCCTAATAATTTTGTCAACCAGAAAACCTTCAGATAATGGTGGGCAATTAAAACTTACATCAGATAATACTACTACTAATGACGAACAAAATGCAGTTGTAAATAATATAGAAGAAAAGCCAGGAACTACAGAAGAGACAGGAACAGAAGTTTCTTTAACAGAAGCAAGTGTAATAAATGCTTATGCACTTGCTGGTAATAGAGATACTTCAGCAAAATTTGCAATATATCAAAATGGGGATTTTAATTTATCTTCAGCAAATGAAGTTTTAAAACTAAAACTTGCTTTTGCCCAATTATCTGCTGATGAGCTTGCATCTGGAACTATTCCAAAAGCCAAAGTAGAAGAGAAATTAACTAAAGTATTTGGAACAGCAGAAGGTGTTAAGATGCAGACAGTTGTTTTATTTAGTGATTATAATTATAAAACAAATTATAAAATAGTATCATTTGATTATAATGAACAAAACCAAGCTTTTTCAGTAAATAAGCAGAGTATAGATATCTCTGATCCATCTTTAGTTACTGAAGTTGTAAATAAAGCTATTTCATATCCAAGTAAACTTGAAATATATGTTACTCCTATGTTTATTCAAACAACAGATTATACAAATGAAGGAGCAACTACAAAAGCATATTCTTTATATTCTGGATATGATTTTGCAAATCAGACTTTTAATGATTTACTTATTGCTGTAAAGAAAGAAGATTATTATAATGCACTTGTTAGTGGAGACACATTAGATATAGATAAATTTAATTACAAGAATTTAAGTTCAAACATAGCCAAAAACAGAAAAGACTCATTAGACATAAAGACACTTCAACAATATAAATATACATTTACTAAAAATAATGATCAATATACATTAACATCATTCGAAAAGGTAAAGCCACAAGGTTAATAAAATAATGGAACATATAATAAGTAAGATATAAATTATTTTACTTATTTTTTCTTTTAATTATTGAAAATTAATATTTAATATTATAGAATTTTAAATATTAAAGATAAAAGTAAAAAAAAGGGGAAAATAAAAATGATAGATGCAATAGTATATATATCAAATGCAGGGCATACAAAACGTTATGCCGAAATGCTTTCAGAAAAATTAGGATTAAATGTATACTCTTTTAAGGAAGCTAAAAGTAAGATACATAAAAAAGCTAATGTAATTTTCTTAACATGGATAAAAAAAGGAAAAATGGTAGATTTAAATAAAGCAAGAAGTAGATATAATTTAAAAGCTGTTTGTGCAGTGGGAATGAATCAGCCTACTAAAGGTGCTATATCTGCTATACAAAATAAAAATAAAATAAATGCACTTAAAGAAAAGTTTTTTTATATGCAAGGCGGATTTGATATGAAACTTTTAAGTGGAGTAAATAAAATAGTAATGAGTGCTTTAGAAAAATCGCTTAGTAAGGTATCTGAGGCAAAAAAACTTCCTCCCGAGCAAAAAGAAATGCTTAGAATGCTTCAAAATCCTGTAGATAACGTAAGAGTAAATAATATAAGAGAGATATATAGTTGGTATAATAGAGAAAATAATAAATAAAAGTTTATATTTATGGAACCAAAAATAAATACTATTTTAAATACATACATCATAAATAATCTACTAAAAAAGGTAAAAATAGAAATCTGTACCATTTTTTACAATTTTACAAAATGTTACATATCGAAAAGAATGAAAATTTGAATTAATATTAAATAAAAGAGAGGTAATATTGATGGAACAAACAGATATTTTTTACTCAATAACTAATATAAAAGCTTTAGAGGAATCTATTAAACAAGTAAAAGAAGGAAAAGTAATTATTAAAACAATGGAAGAATTGGAAAAGATGGAAAACGAGTAATAATATATAATTACTTGCAATATTTAGCAATATAATGTAGAATATTTTAAGAGGTGAAGAAATTATGAAATGTCCAATTTGTGAAACTGAAGTAAGTGATTATGAAAGTAAATGTCCGAATTGTAAAATTGATCTTTATGATGACAAAGAAAACTTAAATGAAAATGTAAAAGATAATGCTGACCACTTAGAAATATTAGCAAATATAAATTTAGTAATATTTATAGCTTCTTCAATAGTTTGTTTTTGTGGTGTTATTCCAGAGATTATTGAATATGGAAGTATAGAAAACTATGTATTATTAATTACTGGAGTATCCTCATTATTAGTAGGATTTACATTATATTATTTATTAAAAACAGTAGCAGATATATATAATAAATTAAATAATAAATTTTAATTTTGATATAAAAAAATATATTAATAATTTAAAAACATTCACAAAATGTAGGAGGAGAAATGGCAGAAGAAAAGAAAGACGATAATAAAGTAGTTTGGATAGCTGGTGCAGTACTATTAGTAATTTGTTTATTAATATTTGTACCTGGGATAATAGAAAGTAAAAAAGAATTAGATACTGCAAAATTAGAATATAATTTAATAAAAGAAGGTAAGACAATATCAGCAAGTGATATTGCAGAAAAATTTACTATATTATTATCTGAAAAAAGATACAATGAAGCTAATACGTATTTATCAGAAAATTGTAAATTGTTTGATTCTAATAATAATGAAAGGGTAAAATTAGAGGACTGTCTAGAGAAATTAGATAAATACAACAATCATACAATAGAAGAAAGAGGAAATGATTTAAAAGACCAAGAAACTTATAGAATTCTATGGAATGGTACAAATTATGAAAATACTAATCAAATCATAACTTTATTTTTGAAGAAAAAAATAGAATCAGATAAAGTAACTTATGAAATAATTAAAATTATTTTTACAAATAATACTATAACATAAATAAAAATACTTACTTTGGTAGGTATTTTTATTATATATATATAGAATACAACAATTAAAAATATATTATCTAAATAATAAATTAAATAGAAAAAACATTATTAAAATTATTGATTATAAGAATAACTAAAAGGTATAGTAAAAGTAAAAGAGAATTATGCATCAGGAAAACGTCATAAAAAAACTGTAGCTCATATATTTCTATATAAGCTACATTCTAAATCATAACTGCTCATTGAAATGAGCCTTCTCAGTCATCTAATTAAATAGATTTCTTATTATCTAAATCAACTCCTTTAATATTTCCTCTTTTCTTGGTGAAATCTATTCTTTCAATACTTATAGGATTAATGTTAAAAATATTTACCCATCTTTTCATCATTTTGAAGTTATATATTTTGCCAAGTTCAACATAGGTTTTACTAGCAAGTTGTTTGTTTGTTGGTTGCTTACTTATAATAGGTAAAACAAGCAATGTCTTTCCACCATTTTTTAAAACAACAGCAGGATGCCTACCACTAAATTCTTCACCTATATTAAATCCAAATTCAACCCATACAACATCACCACGAACAATATATTCTTTTGATTTTTCTATAAATTCTGGAGAATTCATTATAATTTTTGTTTTCTTTTCAATCCATTCAAGATAATCTTTAGGAGTATTTCGTTTATTAGAAGAATCTTCAGATTTATGTACTTCATAGTAATTGTCTAAACTATTTTTTGTATTATTTAAAATATTAAATAGTTCTTACATATACCAAACATCCTTTCTTGTAAGAGCTATTATAACAAAAATGAAAAGAAATCAATAGTTTCTAATAAAAAAATAAAACCATTGCTTTAAAAAAGATTAAAATTTATTAGTGTAAAATAAATTTGAGAATTAATTAAATAAAAAATAATATAATAAAATGAAAAATGTATTAATGTAATTTTTGATTAAAAATCTTAAACTGATTGAAAGGGATATCTTATGAAAAATATCTTACAGGATTTTAATGAAAAAGTCATTACATACAAATATAAATATTATAGAATTTGAAATAATGAATATAAGTATCAGTTATTAACTGGTATTTTTTAATGTAAAAAGAACTCTATTAGTAGAGTTCTTAAAGTTTATATTATAATTTTATTTCCTAATTTGTAGTATCTTCAGGTAGTTTTTTAGTCTTTGGAGTCTTAGTTATTTTTTTACTTATAGGACTAGCAGGCACGATAGATTTTGCAACTTTTGGTGTTTTAGATTTTGGTACTGAGACAACTAAATCAGTTGATTCTACTAAAGGATTATCATGATTTAAAGATATTCCATTTATGTTTAATAATTTTGTAAGCATAGCAGTATTTAATCTAAGTTTATTATATATTTCAATTTCTAAATTAGCTTGTTTTACTTTAAATTCCAAGTTACTTGTTAAAATAAAAGCTATAAAAAATACAGTTACTCCAATTCCAACCATTGCAAATGGAACTATTGAATCTGGATAGTGTAAAAGTTCAATTAATGCTCTAACAGCAAACCAAGATCCTACTAAAGATACAGCAACAAAAAAGTAGATAAAAATATATCTTCTTATTCTTAAAAATAATATAGTGCGTTTAAAAGACTTTTCTTTGTACATTATTTATTCCCCCCATTAATCAATATAATAATAATACTTCATTTAATAGAAATAGTCAATAAAAATTGTTCTATTTAGAAAATTTTTGAATATAAATATAATAGGAGAAATTGAGGTGGTAAAGCTTGGATATATTTAAAAACTTTTCTAGTAGAATAAGAGAGGCACTAATAAAAAACATAAAAGTAGAACAATACGGAAAAATAGAAGAAATAAGAATTAGAAATTCTAAAAAAATATATGTAAAACTTGTAAATGATTATTTAACAATAAATTATATTGTAAAAACAGAAGACATTTTAGAAACAATGCAACTTATTAGTGAAAACTCAATATATTCATATCAAAATCAAATATGTAATGGATACATTACTATAAAAGGCGGACATAGAGTAGGAATCACAGGAAATGTTGCAGTAGAAAATAATAAAGTAATAAATATTAATTACATATATAGTTTGAATTTTAGAATAGCGAAAGAAATAACAGGAGTAAGTAATGAAATTATAAAATATATTTATAATCCACAAGAAGGCATAATTTACAATACACTTATTGTTGGAAGACCTGCATCTGGTAAAACTACTCTTTTAAGAGACTTAATTAGAAATATAAGTTCAGGAGGAACTAATAGAAATACAAATGGACTAATAAGAGAGCCATTTAATGTTAGTGTAGTAGATGAAAGAAGTGAAATATCTGCTATGTATAAAGGAATACCACAAAATGACCTGGGAGAAAGAGTTGATATCTTAGAAAATATACCAAAAGTTTTAGGAATAAAACTAATGATTAGATCTATGGCTCCAGATGTTATAGTAGCAGATGAAATTGGAGGAGTCGGAGATACAGAAGTAATAAATTATGCAATATGTTCAGGAGTAAAAGGAATATTTACAGCACATGGAGATAGTTTAGAAAGCCTTTGTAAAAACCCAGAAATTTCTAATCTTATTAATATGAATCTATTAGAAAGAATAATAATACTATCTAATAAAGAAAAGGGAAAAATTCAAAGAATATACAGATTAGAAAATAAAAAATATATGTAAAGGAAAGTAGAATTAAAAATGTTAATTTTTAAAATATTATTATCAATACTAATTGTTTTTTGTGCTACTCAAGTAGGAATAGAAATTGCTAGAAAATATGTTTTAAGAGAAAAAGAACTATATGAATTTAAAAATGCATTTAAAATAATGGAGACTAAAATTAGATATACATATGAACCATTAAAAGAAATATTTGAATACATATCACAAACAATTGAAAATAAAAATATTAGTAACTTTTTTAAAATAGTATCAGAAAAGATAGAAAGCATATCAGCAAAAAGAGCATGGGAAGAAGCTCTAGAAGCAGTGAATTTAAACTTAAATAAAGAAGACATAATAGTTATAAAAAGTTTTGGAAAGTTACTTGGAAAAACAGATAAACTAGGACAAATGAGTGAAATCGAACTTGTTGTCTCATTAATAGATAAACAAATAGGACAAGCAAATAAAGAAAGAGAGAAAAATGAGAAACTATACAAAAAGATAGGATTAATTTTTGGGATAGGACTAGTTATTATTCTTATATAAATATGGAGGAAGAAAATATGAATATAGATTTACTCTTTAAAATAGCTGCAATAGGAATCTTAGTTGCAGTATTAAATCAAGTACTTACAAGAGCAGGGAGAGATGATCAAGCAATGATGACGACCTTAGCAGGAGTTGTTATAGTACTTTCTTTAGTAATAAATGAAATAAGTCAGCTTTTTACATCAGTAAGAACAATGTTCAATTTATAAATAATTTTTAAGAGGTAATAATGGATGTTTTTAAAATAATCGGAGTAGGATTTATTTCTACAATAATCGCTGTTATTTTAAAAGAGTATAAAAAAGAATATGTTATTTATGTTTCAATAATTGCTGGTGTAATAATTATAAGTATGAGTATGAACTTTTTAGGTCAAATAATTCATACACTTACTAACCTATCAGAGAAACTTGGAACGAATTCAAATTTTATAATACTCTTATTAAAAATTACAGGAATATCAATCTTATTAGAATTTGCTATAAGCATTTGCCAAGATTCAGGAGAAAGTGCAATTGCTACAAAAATTGATTTAGGTGGAAAGATACTAATACTTGGAATGTCTATACCAGTTATTACTAAGCTTGTAGACACACTTTTTAATATGATAAATGTATAAATTATTGTAAGGACAAACCTTTAAAAGAAAGATGGTATATATATGAAATCTAAACTAAAGAAGAAATCGAAGTTAATAATATTAGTAGTTTGTATTTTTATTATAGAAATAATAATAAATAAACGGAAGTTATGGAGCAGATACAAATAATACAGTAGAAGTTTCACCTGGTGAAATAATAGAAATGCAAGCTAATATGATAGATATAAATAGCTTTTTAGACGAAGCGGATGATAGTACAAAAGATGCATTTGGAAACTTAAACTATAAAAATATATTTAATGAATTAATTACAGGAAAATTTAAGATATTCTCAATATTTTCGGAAATATCAAATTTAATAAAAAAAGAATTTAAAGGAGTACTTAAAATAATAACAACAATAATATTAATAGTTATAGTACATAGTATATTTAAAAGTATAAGTGAAAATCTAGGAAATAATTCAGTTGGTAAAATAGCATATTTTATACAATACATAATAATAGTTATTTTTTTAATGCAAACATATGGACAAATAGTTACATATATTAAACAAACGATAGAAAAAATAATTGATTATACAAGTCTTCTAATACCACTATTAATAACACTTAGTGCATCTACAGGAAATATAATATCTAGTAGTATGATAGAACCAATAATATTATTTTCAATTACTTTTATAGGAAGATTTATATCGTATGTACTTATACCATTACTTCTAATTGGAACAGTATTTTCAATAGTTTCAAACTTATCAGATGAAGTAAATCTAGATAAACTATCAAAATATATGAAATCATCTATAATATGGATTCTAGGATTTGTACTTACTATATTTACAGCTATTTTATCTCTACAATCAGTAGTATCACGAAGTAGTGACGAAATTGCTATAAAAGCTACAAAAAATATTGTATCATCAGCGATTCCAATAGTACGGTAAAGTTTTAAGCGATACTACAGATACAGTACTTGGTTGTGCAGGAATATTAAAAAACTCAGTTGGAGTAATTGGAATAATAGTAATAATAGGATTATGTATAATTCCAATACTGAAAGTATTAATGCTCATGGTTGGATATTATATTACAAGTGGAGTATGTGAACTTGTGGCTGACAAAAAAATAGTACAAGTTATAAGTCAAATGGGAGATACTTTTAAAATACTTTTTGCAATACTTTCTACAGTAATTGTTATGCTTATAATAGGATTTACAATAATACTTAAACTAACAGCAGTTATTTAAAAATATTTATAGATAGGAGGGCTTTTAAAAATGACAGAATTTTTAGTTACATGGTCTGAGCAAATAATAATTGCTATTATAATTGTTGTTATTTTTGAATTAATTATTCCAAATAGCAAAAATAAGAAGTATATAAAAATAGTTTTTGGAATATTTATTATGTATATAATAATTAGTCCACTTATCTCTTCAAAGATAGAAGATTTTTCAAATAGTATTTCTATAGAAACATTTAATGAAAACGGAATAAGTAGTGATAGTAAGAAAGTAGATATTGTAAATGGAGTAACAGAAAAAGTCTATACAGGAAATTTAAAGAGCAACATAGAAGAACATTTAAAGCTACAAGGATATCTAGCAAGTGTTAACAGTATAAATATAAATAAAGATACTAATTATATAGAAGAAATTAGTATAACAATAAAAGAAAAGATAGATAATAAAACAAAAGAAGATAAAAATAAATCTAATGAAGTAGAAAGAATAAATGAGGTAAAAATAGAAGATATAGAATTAGGTAAGAATAATGAGAAGAAAACAAATAAAGAAAATAAATCAAAAAATGAAGTTAGTAGTGATGAAAACGATTATATAAAGAAATATTTATCTGATATGTATGACATAGATGATAAAAATATAAATATTATATGGGAGTAGGTGTGACTATGGGAGATGATAATAAAATAAAATTATTTTTAGAGAAAATTTTCGGAAAAAGTAAAAAAATGCTTTCTGATAATAATGAAGCTACTAATAAAGAAAATAAAACGAAAAATAGAAAAATTGAAAACTTAGTAGTATTTATAATTATTTTTTCAGTAACACTTATAATGGTTAAATATATTTTCTCAGGAAATAACAAAAATAAAGAAACTAATAAAAATCTTATAAATAATCAAAATGTAGAACTTGTATATAATGATAAAATGGAAAGCTCTGATACATCAGTTGAAAGTAGCCAGTATAAACTTCAAAATGATTTAAAAGATATACTAAAAAAAATAGATGGAGTTCGGAGATGTAGATGTTTTAATTACGTTTTCAGAAACAAGTAAAGTAGTTCCAATATATAATGAAAGTTCTAGTAAAAGTCAAACAGAAGAATCAGATGATTCTGGAGGAAATCGAAAAATAGAAAGTTATGATTCAAATAAAGAAGTAGTTTCAGATAGTAGTTCAAAACCAGTTACAGAAAAAGTAGTAATGCCTAAAATAGAAGGAGCTATAATTACTGCTAAAGGTGCAAATAACATTAATGTTAAAAATAATATTATAAGTGCTGTAGAAGCAGCTACAGGACTTGCTGTACATAAGATACAAGTATTTGAAATGGGAAATTAATAAAAAATTTAAAGGAGAGATATAATGAAAATTAAATTTTTAGAAAAAAAGCAGATAATAATAATATCTATTTCAATTGTTTTAGTATTTTTAGGATACTTTGCATATTTAAACAATGATAATTTTATGGATAATAATATTGCAAACCAAATTGCAGATGTAAGTAATAATAGTGAAAGATTAGGAGATGTAGAGTTAGTAAGCACACAAAATATATATGAAGAAAATATTGCTACAAATGAAGCTATAGGAAAAGAAGAAAATGAGATAAATAATACGAATAATATAAAGAATGATAAAGTAAATGAAACAAAAAAAGATAATTATTTTGAAGAATCTAGACTAGAAAGAGATAAGATGTATTCTGAAACAATAGAAGTATATGAAAATATTTTAGCAAATGATAGTATTAGTGAAGACCAAAAAGTAATTGCAGAAAATGAAATAGCAGCAATTACAAATGTAAAAAATGGTATAGTAGTAGCAGAAAATTTAATTAAAGTTAAAGGTTTTGAAGATGTTGTTATTTTTATAAATGATGCAACAGCAACAGTGGTAGTAAAAATAGATACACTCAAAAAAAATCATATTGCACAGATACAAAATATTATAACAAAGCAGCTTTCTATTGAAATAAAAGACATATCTATAACTAATAAATATGAATGATATGAAGATTAAAATAAAAATAAATTTTTAAGTATTATTGCAATTAAAAAATTTATATAATATAATTCATTCTGTGTAAAAGATATAAAAGAGGAGAAAATATGAGCACAGAATATAAAAAATATAAAGTATATTTAATATGCTTAGGAATTTTTACAATAATTTCATTTGTTTTTGGATATCTTATGTATCAATCTAAAATTTCAGAGAAAAAGTGGTTTGACGAAATATATGAAGTCATTGTAAATGGAGAAGATAAAGCAAAGGATGATATAGTAGATAAATTTAATAATTCAATTAAAGAAAATGATAAGAAATACACAAAAGAAAGTATTTTAGAAAAACTTAATGAAACTAAAAAGGGAGAGATATATGTTCTTCTTGAAGAAGGAAAAGATGCAGAAGTCATAAGTACTCTTTCAATTCAGTATTTAAGTATGTTTAATGGATTTATGATGATAGTATCATTTTTGCTATTTATAGAAAAGAAGTTTTTAAAGGGACTAAATAATATACTTAGAATAATACTTAATATTGTAGCTGTAATAGTCATAATGCCATATGCATATTATATAATTATTATTGGTTCGATAGGACTTCCAATTGCTTTATTTTACTGCTTATATAAATATTTCAAAACAAGAAAAAATACAAGCAAAACAAATTCTGATGAATGTGTAGAAGTATTAGGAAAAGTTGATGCAAACGAAATATTTTCTGATAAAGATGGAAAAAAGGAAATTACAAAAAATGATAAAAAAGATGATTAAAATAATAATTAATACATATATATAATAGGAGGTTTTTTATGTTAAAAAGAATAGCAATTTTAACAAATGGTGGAGATGCACCAGGACTAAATGCTGTAATAAGAGCAATAGTAAAAGTAGCTGAAAGAAATGGAATTGAAAGCTATGGATTTATTGAAGGATATAAAGGGTTGTTAGAAAATAATTATGTAAGATTAGAATCTAATGGAAATGCAGCAGGACTTCTTCATAGAGGAGGAACAATAATTGGAGCTTCAAATAATACAAATGTATTTAATTTACCAGTGAAAGATGAAAATGGACAAACAGTATATAAAGATATGTCTTCAAAGTGTGTAGAGAATCTTAATAATTTAGGAATAGATTGTTTATTTACATTAGGTGGAGATGGAACTCAAAAATCAGCAAGAGATTTATCAATAAAAGGAGTTAATGTTATAGGAATACCTAAAACTATAGATAATGATGTTGCACATACTGATGTTACATTCGGATTTAATACAGCTGTAGAAGTTGCAACTGATGCATTAGATAGATTACACACAACAGCTGCGTCACATCATAGAGTAATGGTATTAGAAGTTATGGGAAGATATGCTGGTTGGATTGCTCTAGAATCTGCAATGGCAGGAGGAGCAGATGTATGCTTAATTCCAGAAATACCATATGATATAGAAAAAGTTGCAGAAAAAATAAAAGAAAGACAAAGAGATGGTAAAGGATTTAGTATTGTAGTAGTTTCAGAAGGTGCTAAACCTAAAGATGGAGATATTATTATAAAAAGAACTCTAAATGAAGGAAAAGGAGTAGATAATATAAGACTTGGTGGAATAGGAGATAAAATCGCAAAAGAAATAGAAGAGAAGACAGGAATTGCTACAAGAAATACTACTCTTGGATATGTACAAAGAGGAGGATCACCAATTCCATATGATAGAATATTATCAACAAAATTTGGAAGTAAAGCTATGAAACTTGCTCTAGAAGGAAAATTTAATGTACTTGTAACATATAATAATGGTCATTTATCATATGCAACATTAGAAGATGTTGTAGGAAGGAATAAAGAAATTGGGGCAGCATCAGGAAGTACAGCTGAAACTAATATAAGAAGAATAGAGAAGGATAATGAAGAATTAATTGTAGCAAAAGATATTGGCATATGTTTTGGAGATTAGATTTAATAAATTTTTAAGAGAGTATAGATATCATGTCTATACTTTTTATTATGAAAAATTTGAGAATTATGTAAAGATGTGGTAAAATATATATAGTTTAATGTAAAAGGAGTATTATATATGGAATATAATGTTAAAAAACCATTTACTTCAGAAGAAGAAAATGAACAATATAGAAAATTTTATGAAAAAGATGTTATGAAAAATCTTGATAGAATGATTTTATCATTAGATAAAGATATGATGGAATATTTAGAGATGTTTATAACAGGATTAGCACTTGAAATAAATAAAAAATTTCCAGAACCTAATTATTCAAGTTATATAATATGTAGAATTAAGTCAGCAAAAAGTGATATAGATAAATTAGAAGACTATATAAAAAGAATGAAGAAAGAAAATGGAGAAATTAGTTTAAAGGAAATAACTGATTTAATAGGAATACGTATTATTGTAGAGAAGATTCCACATAACATATCAATTAGTAAGAAAAATCAAAATTATAAAGAATTAAAAGAATTACAAAAAATAAGAAAGAAGAATACATTATATTCAGAAGAATGTCATGATTTCGAAACGTCAATATTAGATGGAGAATGTACTATATATGAATATTATAAGAAAAGTAAAGAATTACTGGAACACATTTATGATATGTTAAATGAAGGTGAAGAGAGTGAAAAATATGCATGTAAATTAAAAGAAACATATCAAGAATTAATTAAAGATTGCGAAAGAAATATGAAATTTATAGAAGTTATAGGTAATGGCGAAGATATTGTTAGAAAAGATAGGAAAACTAATTCTTTTTATGTAGGAAATAAAAGTTTATCAGATAAAATTGATTATACTATGATTTTAAAAGATTTCGATTCAAGAATTGATAGTAAACTTGCTTTGAATTTATATTCAAGTTCACTACCTAACATGATTAAAAACTCCGAAATTTTAAATGGATTAGGTGGTAGTGTTAATATGGATCCTTCTAGAACAAAAAAGAAAAGAGAAGAATCTGGATATGTTGCTGATTTTTTTGGAATAGATTTTAAAGGAATACCAATCAATTGTGAATGCCAAATCATGTCTATTGATGAATATTTAGCAAGTACACTAGGATATGCAGCACATAGTAATATGCCAGGAAAAAATCATATACCATTTAAGATACCTCCTGCTTATGTAAAAAAATACATGAAATTGTTAGAAGATTTTAATGATGTAAAAGTTATAGATAGTGATAATCTAAGATTACTAAGAAATATAATGAAAGTTAAGGATTTATCAGAAGATGAATTAACTACTATAGATAATATTATAACTCGAAAAAAAGGTAATGATAGTATAGAGGTAAGTAAAAAAGAAAATATAGTTTTAAAAAATATAGTACAATTAACAGATGAGCAAAAAGAAAAATTAGAGAAAGAATTATATAAAGAAGGAATAACAAATTTTAAATTATGGGCAGAAAATATTTCTGCACTGCATGCTACAGCTAGATTAGATAAAGATTCATCTGTAAAAGACAGAGTTAAGATATATTATGATTCACCATATGAGTGTTTGGCACATGTCTTAAGACAACAAGTAGAAGGCTATAACTTAGATTCAGTAGAATCAAATTTTATAGAGTCATATCTAGAGAAAATATATGCTAAACAAGAAGAGTGGCTAGCAAGAGAAAAAATAAAAGATCATTCTATTATTGAATTTGAACTACTACAATACATAAAAGATGAATTACCTGTATTAAGAAAAAAATTAAAAAATTTTGACAGTACAACAGTAAATTTTGAAGAAGAGGAAACTGAAAAATAATAATATATATATATATATATATTAATAAAGAACTTTTAGAATTATTGAGATAGAAGCTATTATGTAGTTGCATAATAGCTTTCTGTTTAGTATAATTATGTAGTGTATAGATAGGAGAGATTTATATGTTAAATTTTAAACAAATAATAGTAGAAAAAATAAGTAAAGTGCTTAATCTAGATGAGAATTTAGAGCAGTATATAGAAGTTCCACCAAATAAAGAAATGGGAGATTTTGCTTTTCCATGCTTTTGGCTTGCTAAAGTACTTAGAAAGTCACCAGTAATGATAGCAAATGAAATAAAGGAAAAAATAGACATTTCTGATAATAATATTACAGAAATAAATGTTCAAGGTGGATATTTAAACTTTTTTATAAATAAAGATATTCTTACAAGAGAAGTACTTAAAGAAATAGGAGATAAGAAAGAAAAGTATGGTTCATCAGATATTGGAAATGGAAAAAAGATTATTATAGAATATTCTTCTCCAAATATTGCAAAACCATTTCATATAGGCCACTTAAGAAATACATTAATCGGAGCAGCATTATACAAAATTTATAAGTTTTTGGGATATGATGTTACAGGTATAAATCATTTAGGAGATTATGGAACTCAATTTGGAAAAATGATTGAGGGATATAAAAGATGGGAAAAAGAGTATAACTTAGAAAATAATGTAATAGATCAGCTAACTGATATATATGTTCGTATAAATAATCTATGCAAGGAAGATGAATCAGTACTAGAAATATGTAGAGACAATTTTAAAAAGCTTGAAAATGGAGACAAATATTGTGTACAATTATGGAACAAACTTAAAGAGTTAAGTTTAAACGAATTTCAAAGAATATATGATTTACTAGGAGTAGAGTTTGATTCAGTAAAAGGTGAGTCTTTTTATTCAGATAAAACAGATGCTATTGTTGATATATTAGAAAGTAAAGGTATAGTTAAGGAATCAGAAGGTGCTGAAATTATTGATTTAGAAGATAAAGGACTTGGGGTATGTATTGTAAAAAAAGCCAATGGTTCTTCAATATATGCAATAAGAGATTTAGCTACACTAAAATATAGAGCAGATACATATGATTTTGATAAATGTTTATATGTAGTTGCATATGAGCAAGATGCATATTTTAGACAAATATTTGAGATTGGAAAATACTTAGATATTTCAGAAAAATGTATGAGTGGACTTAAACATATTTCATATGGGATGACAAGATTATCTACTGGAAAAATGTCTACACGAGAAGGAACAATTGTAAAAGCAGATGAACTTTTAAGAGAAGCTATTGATAGGGTAGATAAAATAATAGAAGAGAAAAATCCAGAAATGGAAAACAGAAAAGAAGAGGCAAAAAAGATTGGTATAGGAGCAGTAGTCTTTAATAATTTATGTACAACTCTTATTAAAGACCAAGTATTTGATTGGAATACTATATTAAACTTTAATGGTGAAACAGGTCCATATATACAATATATATATGTTCGTACAAGAAGTGTTTTAGAAAAAGTAAATAAAATTCCAGTATATGATGAAATAGATATAACTAAACTAAATGACAAAGAATCATTAAATGTTATAGAAATTTTATATGGATTTGGAGATACAATTATGTCAGTATCAGAAAAAAATGAGACATCAATCTTAGTAAGGTACTTACTTGATTTAGCAAAGGCATATAGCAATTTCTATAATGAAAATAAAATTATAACAGAAGATGAAGAACTAACTAAAGCGAGAGTATATTTAACATATGTAACTAGCATAGTTTTAAAAACAGGAGCAGGATTACTTGGAATAGAAATGCCAAATAAGATGTAATTGTTTTAGGAGGAAAGAATGGAAAAGAAAAAAATTATTATTATTTCGTCAATAATTCTAGCTTTAATAATAATTATAGTAATTATTATGTCAGGAAGTAATAAAAAAGAAAAAAAAGAAGAAAAAAAGATAAATATTGATTTAGAAAAATCCTATCTTTCTATTTTAAATGATACTAATAATATGGAAAATATTACAAACACTAAAGTTCAGCTTTGCGATATAGATAAAAATTCAGTTCCAGAACTTATTATTTATGGTATAACAGAAACAAAGGAATATATAATAGATATTTATAAAATAAATGACAAAAATAATAATATAAAAACTTCTATAACATCTAAAAATCTTACAGATATGATTTTATTATACGATTTTACCAAAGATGATTACATTTGGCATGGTGTAGAAAAAAACATATCAGAATATAATCTACATGAACTTAATATTGATTTAGGACAAACAACTAAAAAAACAACTTTAAATAATTATGATAATGAATATTATGAAATAACAGGAAATTATAGTGGGAAAGTTGATTTTAATAAAGAAGACTCAGAAGAGCAAAAAGAAAAGACACTAGAACTTGCAAAAGAAAGATATGTACAGACAGATCTAATGATTACTGATATAGTAAAAAAAGAAATAGAACTTGCAAAGAAAATAAAGAATTTAAATAAAATAGATTCAAGTAAAGGAATAGTATATTCAGCATTAGAATATGGTGATTATAAATATCCTATTATAAATATAAATTCAGAAAATGTACAAAAGATTAATAGTGAAATAAAAAATAAATATGGCTTTACCGAAACAGATGCTAAATCTAAACAATTATCTCTTAAAGAGATAGAGCAAATCACATATGATTATTATATAAATGATAATATATTATCTGTAGTGGTTAAAAAAGGTGGAAATTCTAGTACAAATATAAATTCTTATAATATAGATATTTTATCAAGTCAAAGAGCAAATAATACTAATATAATAGAAAGTAAAGGGTTTAATTCATCACAAGTAATAGAAAAACTGATTCAAGAATCAAATAAAGAATTTGACTTAGCTACTCAAAATTTTAAATCAAATATGTCACAATATTGGAATACAACTTATGGAAAAGAAGAAGCTACTTGGAAAGAAGAATTAAATACAAGTGTTAAAAATTTAGATAATATATATCTAAATAAAAACGGAGAATTATGTAGTATAGTAGAATTTAAACAACCTGGAGCAAAGTGGACATGTACAAAAGCTATAGAAATAAATATTAGTAAAGGGTATTTAGTTTCTTATATAACATATCAAAAAAGTGCAGTACAAAATAATAATAATAATAATGAAAGTGCAAATAATGTAGAAGATAATTCAGTACAACAAAATGAAAACATTAAAAATCAAAATCCAACTACTGAAGGTGCAATATCAAAGGAAGAAGCACAGATATTAGCTGAAAATGTTTGGGGCACAAAATCTAAAGCAACTGGATATAAAATTTCCTATTCATATATAGCATGGATAAAAGATGAAGAGGGAAGAGAGTATTATTTATTTAATGTAAAATGGTTTGCAGATAATCACTGGTCATGGATAGGAACCTTATTTATATCAGTAGATGGAACAGAATATAAACAAGGAGATGTACCTCTAGTTTCAGTATCAAATGGACAAACTGTAAAAGGAATGCTAGAAGGTGGAATTTTCGAAAATAGATAAAAAATAAGTATAAAAAGTCTTGCTTTTAATATAAGAATTTGTTATTATTTAAAAGCAAGTAATTATGCCGGTGTGCTGGAATTGGTAGACGGGGCAGACTCAAAATCTGTTGTCAGCAATGGCGTGTGGGTTCGAGTCCCACTACCGGCACCAATGATGTATTTGTTCTAAAAATTATTGCAATTTATTAAAAATATGATAAAATAAATAAAATTGATTAATATTTGTATAAATTGTTAATAGACAAAAGAATTGTAAATAACTATTCTAATAGTATCAAAATGTAACAATTTATACTTAATATATATAAGTAAATAAAGAAATTTTGGAGGAAATATTATGGCAAAAAAAGTATATGAAGTAAAAGATGATGAACAATTATTTGCAGGAAAAGTCTCAGGTGACTGTTGGAAAATGCCTAATTTAAGTATTAATAGTCAAGTATCAGGAAAATACTATTTTACAGATAAGAGAATTGCATTTTTAGCATCTGGTCTAATTGGCACAGATAGTGTAAGTTGGGAAATTGAAATGAAAGATATTGACACAGTAAAAACATGCTTGACACCACCTTTCTTTCCATTTGGTATTTTAATTACAATGAAAAATGGTGATAAATATAAATTATCTCTTTTAAATAGGAAAAAATATTTTGAATGGATATTAGAACATACATCTAAGTAATAACGAATATAAGTTACAATTAATAGATTAGTTTAAAAGCTAATCTATATTTTTTAAAATAAATTATAATAAGAAATTCAAAAATACATAAAAGATATAAAAATTTGACAGAGTCACTATTTTGAAAGAAAAATAGTGCTATTTTTAGAAGAATTATAAGATTGCTTTTATATATATATCCACTTAATATAGCAAATATTAATAATATAGATATTTAGAACAAAAAGAAGAAAAAACAAAAAGAGATGTATATTTTGACAGATAATTTTTAAAATTGTAAATAATACTTATTTAAATGGAGAATATTTATATGAAAATATATATTATAAGACATGGACAAACTGAGTCTAATAAATATGGAAAATTATTAGGGAAAAATGACGAAAGTATAAATGATTTAGGATGCAAACAGATATTGAATGCAAAAAAACAACTTGAAAATGTAAAATTTGATATTTGTTTCTCTTCTCCATATAAGAGAACTATAGAAACATCTAAAATATTATCAAACAAAAAAATGAAAATTTTATTAGATAATAGATTAGCTGAAAGAAATTTTGGCTATTTAGATGGTGGTTCTTTAGATATTAAATACACTTCAGATTTTTGGAACTATTATTTAAATAGATCTGACTATGGAGTAGAGCCATTGAAGGAACTTTTTAAAAGAACAAATGAATTTATAGATTATTTAAAAGATGAATATTATGATAAATGTATATTAGTTGTAAGTCATGCTGCGACAATTAGAGCACTGAATTATAATATTGTCGGATATAATAAAAGTACAGATATGTTGTCATTTAAAGTGGAAAATGGTCAATTTTTTAAATATGATTTATAAATTAAATTTTAAAAATTAATAGAAAGAGAGAATAATATAATGATTCTAGTAAGTGCATGTTTAGTAGGAATTAATTGTAAGTATAATGGTGAAAATAATTATAATGAAAAAATATGTAACATGGTAAAAGAAGGAAAGGCACTTCCTATATGTTCAGAACAATTAGGAGGGCTTAAAACACCGAGGAATCCAGCTGAAATAAAAATAATTAATGGAAAAAGACATGTGATTGATGATGAAGGAAATGATGTAACTGAAAACTTTGAAAGAGGAGCAAATGAAGTATTGAAGTTAGCTAAAAGTCTAAATATAAAAAAGGCAATACTTAAATCAAGAAGTCCATCTTGTGGATTAAATAAAATATATAGTGGGAATTTTGATAAAAAACTAGTTGATGGAAATGGTGTACTTGCAGAACTTTTAAAACAAAATGGAATAGAAGTTTTAAATGATGATGAAATTAATTTATTGTGAAATATAAAAGGAGAAAAATATGCTTAAATATTCAAGAAAAATGCATGGAGGAGAAATCTGGGCAAAAATAGAAGTACTCGAAAATGTTTAATCTCCTTTGTTTAAAATAAAATTATTAAATAAAGGAGAGAAATGAAAATATGAATTATGAAGATAAAAAAATTGTAGGAATTATAGCTACAAATGTTGAGCCAGCTATCGCTCTTAATGTAATAGGACATCTTGCTATATCAATTGGTAAATATTCTGATAGTGAGATCATGGGAAAGCACATTATTAATGATAAATCGCAAATAGAACATTTAGGAATTAGTAAATTTCCATTTATAATAACGAAAGTAAAACCTGGCAAACTTAAAACAGCCATAGATATGGCTAAAGATAATAATAATTTATTAGTTGCTGATTATCCTAGAGATATGCTAGATACAAGGACAGATGAAGAATTAGTAAGTTCCATAAATTCAAAAGAAAATGATCAGTTAGAATATTTAGGAGCAGTTATTTATGGAAATACAAAAGATGTAGATGAAATTACTGGGAAATTTCAATTGTGGAGATTAGATTAAACTTAAAAAGTCTAGAATTTAAAGTTCTAGGCTTTTTATATTCTTATGTATTGTATATTTATAGAAAAACGTTTATAATTTATAAAAAATGAAAGAGAGGAATTTAGAATGAAATTATTAATTGCGTCAGATATACATGGATCATCATATTATGCTAAAAGGTTAGATGAGATTATTAGTATGGAAAATCCTGATGGAATAGTAATCCTTGGAGATTTATATTACCATGGACCAAGAAATCCACTTACAAAGGAATATAATCCTTTAGAAGTAAATAGTATATTAAATAAACATAAAGAAAAGATATTAGCTATAAAGGGAAATTGTGATGCAGAAGTAGATCAAATGATATCTGAATTTAAATTAGAAAATAATATATCTTTATCAACAGATGGAATAAATATATATTTTACTCATGGACATAAATTTAATATAGATAATCTACCTGAAAATCCTGATAAAATAGATATAATATGTTATGGACACTTTCATGAAAATTTTATTAAAGAAAAAGATGGAATTATATTTGTAAATCCAGGATCTATTGCACTTCCAAGACCTGAGAGTACAAATAGCTATGCTATTATTGAAAATAAGAATATATATATAAAAGATATAGATGGAAATATTTTGGCAGAAAAAAATATACAAAAATAAATACATTAAAAAAGTTTTTATACTGACCTTTCAGTCTAGAGACTTTTTTTTATTGTTATGATATATAATATATTATAAAACAAAATAGAAGGGAGAATGCTTTGTGCTACTAGAAAAAAAGAAAGTACTAATTATGGGAATTAGGAATAAATGGAGTATAGCATATGGAATTGCAAAATCTGCATATGATAATGGAGCAGAATTAATATTTACATATATGGGAGAAGAAAATAAGAAAAAGATAGAAGAATTAATAAGTGAATTCAAAGGAAGCAAAGCATATGTATTAGATGGAGCTTCAGAAGATGAATTAGTAAAGGAAGTATTTGAAAAGATAAAAAATGAACATGGAAAACTAGATGGTATAGTTCATGCAATAGCGCATGCAAATACAGAAGATTTGCATAATGATTTCATATATACAAGTAAAGAAGGATTTTCTCATGCAAATGATGTTAGTGCATATTCTTTTGTACTTACTTGTAGAATGGCAAAACAATTAGATATGCTAAATGAAAATGCTAGTATAGTATCACTAACATATTTAGGATCTAGTAAAGTATTAGAAGGATATAATGTTATGGGAGTTGCTAAAGCTGCTCTTGAATCAAGTGTTAGATATTTAGCTAGTAATTTAGGAAGAGAAAATATCAGAGTAAATGCAATTTCAGCAGGTCCAATAAAAACATTATCTGCAAAAGGAATAAAAGACTTTAACACAATATTAGATGTTGTAGAAGAAAAAGCACCTTTACATAGAAATGTTACAACTATTCAAGTTGGAAATGCTACTACATTTCTATTAAGTAATATGTCAGATTCTATAACAGGACAAATAATATATGCTGATAATGGTTATAACATAATGGGAGCATAAAAAAGGTCATAATTTTATGACTTAAAATATAAAATATAAAGGAGATAGAAAAAATGACTAGAGAAGAAATTTTAGAAAAATTAAAAATATTGATATCAGAAGGATTAGGAGTTGATAAAGAATTAGTAAAAGAAGAAGCTACTTTTGTTGATGATTTATCAGCAGATTCATTAGATATAGTAGAATTAATAATGAGTATAGAAGAAGAATTTGATATGGAAGTACCAGATTCTGATGCAGAAAAAATAGTTACAGTTGGTGATATAATAGATTATATAGAAAACAATAAATAAAAAATATATAACTAAAAGCAAGTCAATATTGATTTGTTTTTTTATATAGAAAAATTTATTTTAATTCATTATAAATTTTACATAAAATAGTTGATTTTTCAGTAAAATGATATATAATTATAGAAGTGTAATTTGTAAACAATCTTATGTAAATGATTTTTATACATAAGGCCAGATAACTTTAGGAGGTGTTATGGAAAATTAAAGATAGTAACTGTTAATTACATTTAAGTTTGAAAAGGAGTGTTATAAATGTATAATGTGAAAGTATTAGACAACTTAAGAGAAATGTTCAACTTACCAGAAGGTGTTAAATCAATAAATTTTAACACTGGATTTATACGGGTTAAAGATTTTAAATCATTACTAGATATAGCTGAGCAAATGCAGATTGATAGTGTTAAGACAAAGTCATATAACAAAATCATAGAAAATTATGAAATCTCTGATAAATTAGAAATAGGTACTGTTTCTAGAATAAGGGATAATGGAAAATGTATACATGTTGTAATTATCGGTATTCATAAAAACATATATACAGCAGCTAAACTGAATTTGGGACTAACATACAATGATAATGATATAAAACTAGAAAAAGGAAAAGATGTTATTTATCTAAATCCGACGTATAAGAAGTATACAGTTATAGAAGTTGATAAGTTATATCATAATCTTATATTAAATGACTTTTTGGATTCACATGGTAGAGTAGTTGGAAAAGTTATAAATGTAGAGTTACTAAATAAACTTATAGAAAAAAATACTTTAGAAAACAGTGATTGTCCAGCTTCTTTAGAAGATTTTATATTACAGCTTAATTTATCTAATGGAATGTTGGAAAAGGCTATAATATTAGCTAGAGAAATGAAGACATATAACATAAGAAAGTTAACAGCTGAAATAAAAAAGGTATACAATATTACTGAGTCTCAGAAGGAGATAAAAGCCAAAATAGATGAAGAGTATTATAATAAAGTCATAACAAAGTATGTAAAAAAGCTAGATAGGTCAGCGTTTTTAAGAATGATTATAAAAAACTTTTAAATGTTACTGCTATTTTACAATTTATAATATTCTAATGAAGTTATTTTTAGCGTGATTCATATGAGTCACGCTTCTATAATAAATTATTATTTATTACAAAAAAATACTATAAATTTATAAAAAACTTGATTTTATTGTAGAAAAATAAAATATTATGTGCTATAATGTGACATATTCTTTGATAAAGGAGGTCATATTATATATATGGGAAATTACGCATATCTAGGAATAGGAATTTTATTAGGAATAGCAGTATCAATATACATATACATGAGTAGAGAAGAAAAAATAGAACAAGAAATAGCAATAAACAAAAAAATATTTTCTACAAAATTATTAGATACAGCATTAGAAAAAGCTGTTGAAAAAATGAAAACATTAATCAATGAAAGAAACAAAGAATTAAGTGAAGAAGAAAAAAATGAAATAATATTCGATTGCTTTGAACATCAAAAAAATAATATGAAAAATAAAAACAAAGCAAATGAAAACTGCTAAAATAATAGCGGAATATATAGTGTTTTTAAGACAGATATATTCTGCTATGTTTTTAATATTATTTATATATTTTAAATAATTAGTAATAATATAAGTAGAAATTAAAAAAGGAGTAGTTTATGGACAATAGTACAAAAAAAGAATCTAAAATGAAAGAAAAAATGGAAAGACAAAGAAAAAAAGAAATGATAAGAGAAGAAAAAGATAGAGTTAGAAATTCTCTTTGGTATAAATTCGAAAGCTTTATTTTGACTTTAATATTTGTAATTATTCTTATAATTGTTGCTTTCTTCTTACTTAAATATTATTTAAATTATAAACAACAAGAATTATATAAAGAAGAAATGAGTTATTATTATGAAGAGGGACAAAAATTATTAGAAAAAGAAGAATATGAAAAAGCAATTAAAATGTTAAATAAAATAGAAAAAAATTCTAATAATTACAATAAGGCACAAGAGAAAATAAATGAAGCAATAGATAGATTTTTAGGTAATTATATAAATACAGCAAGTATTTATATAGAACAAAAAGAATATGATAGAGCACTAGACTTATTTGAATCATTGCCAGATGAACTAAAAAATATAGAAAGTGCAGAGATAGCTATATCAGAGATTAATTATCAAATTGCTCAAAAAAAGATATTAGAATTTGATAATTTTTATGATAGAATATTAGCTATAAATAGATGTATTACTGATGACTTAGATAATAAATCAAAAGAAAAATTAAATGATTTATTAGATCACAATATAAGCAAATATGAAGAAGAGATGAAAAATAATATTTCTTCAAAAACTTATGAAAAATACTCAAAGGAATTAGATAATATATCAAAAAAGATTGATAATGATAAAATATCACAATTACAAGAATTTGTTAAAGAATATGAACCATTAAGTCTAGTTAGTCTAAATTATAAGAAACAAGAAGAAACAATAGAAGTTTCTTCAAAAGATAAACCAGTAGAAGACACAAAATCAGAAAAATATACAAATTATATATTAATAAATCAATCTAATAAACCTAAAGAAAATACTATAACTTGGAAAATAGATAAAGAATATACAAAGTTATCAGGAAAAATTTCTTTAAATAAAAATTTTAAGAATATAACTTCAAAAGGTGTTAAGATAACTATATATGGAAATGGTAGAGTTATATATAAATCAAAAAAAATAAAAAAAGGTATACAACCATTTAATTTTAATATAGATGTTACTGGTGTAACAGAAATAAAAATAGTACTAGAAAGTGATAAAGGAATATCATATTTTATTGCAAATCCAATTCTTAGTAAATAATTATATTTTAAATAAAGCAGTTTTTTATATTGTTTAAATATAAAAGTCTGCTTTGTTTTTTCTATAATTTAAGTTAAGCTATTTTTAAGATATATTTATTATAATAACTATGATATAATATTAAAAATATACTTAGGAGGATAAAATGAAAGTCTTAATAGTTGAAGATGATAAGATATTATCAGAAACAATAAAACAATGTCTTAAAGATAAATTTGATATAGAACAAGCATATGATGGATATGATGGATATATTTATGCAAAGGGAAATATATATGATGCTATTATTTTAGATATAATGATGCCGGAAATGAATGGATATGAAGTTTTGCAAAAGTTAAGATCAAATGAAGTTTTAACTCCTGTGCTTATACTTACAGCAAAAGATTCATTAAATGATAAAGTTAAAGGACTTTCTTTAGGAGCAGATGATTATTTAATAAAACCTTTTGAAAGAGAAGAATTAATAGCTAGATTGGAAGCACTTATTAGAAGAAATAATGATTTTTTTACAAACGATATTTTAGAGTTTAAAGATTTAAAACTAAATATAAAATCTAGGAAAGTTGAAATAAATGGAGAAGAAGTAAATCTTCAAAAAAAGCAGTTTGAATTGCTGGAATATTTAATTAAATCAAAAGATACAATTATCACTAAAGAGCAAATATTTGATAGAATATGGGGATTTGATTCATACACATCCACAAATGTTGTTGAAGTATATGCTAGTGTACTTAGAAAAGAATTAAAAAAATTTGGATATGATAAATATATAAAGACATTAAGAGGAGTAGGCTATATGATCTCAGAGTAATTATGGAAAGAAGTATAAAAAATGAATGAGAGAAAAAAAATAAATATTCAGTTATTAAAAAATACATCAATAAATTTTATATTGTATGCGATAATTTTTACCATATTTGCAGCACTTTTATATATGCAAGTTAATTATTATTTATATAAAACAGCAGATAGTGATTTAGAAAAATCTAGAATAGAATGGATAACTGAAAAGAAAAAACAAGAGAAAATTAAAAATAATATTATTGGTATTGAAGAACAAAGCAATTATCAAGCAACAAACTTAGGAATTTCTAATATAAATATTATAGCAATTGAAAGAGGAGAAGATGGTTCTATAAATACTAATTCACTTATTAATAGTTCATATTTAAAGTATTTTGAAGACATAAAATTTAATGAATCTACTTTAAATCAAATTTATGAAGTATCTATTAATAATAAATATTATTATAGAGCTATAAATGCTAAGTATAGAGATGATTCTGATAATACATACTATGTTCAACTTTTAATAAATGTTGATTCAGAAAAAGCTATGATGAAAGTATTTTCTAATACTTTAATACTTGGATTTTCGGTCATTATAGTAACAATACTTATTCTTACTTATATATTAAACAGAAGAGCAATGGACCCAATCATAAAAAATTATGAAAAACAAACAGAATTTGTTCAGAATGCTTCACATGAACTTAGAACACCGCTTACTATTATTCAAGCAAAACAAGAAATGTTACTTCGATCTCCAAATAGTAAGATAATTGAAAAATCAGAAGATATTGCTCAAACTTTAAATGAAACAAGAAGAATAATAAAATTAGTTAAAGAATTAATGGATCTAGCAAG
The DNA here is from genome assembly GCA_947569365.1 of uncultured Clostridium sp. Classification (GTDB taxonomy): domain Bacteria; phylum Bacillota; class Clostridia; order TANB77; family CAG-508; genus UMGS1994. The sequence continues at coordinate 42,649 of CANOSM010000013.1, forward strand.
AGCAGATGCATCTAAAGAAAATGTAAACAAAAATAGTGAAGATTTAAATGAAATAATAAAAGAAGTAGTTGGACCATACATAGAATTATCTGAAATGCAAAATAAAAAAATAAATCTTAAATTAGATTGTACAAGAGAATGTAATGTAGATAGAAGTAAAATTAAACAATTGTTAGTAATTTTATTAGATAATGCACTTAAATATACTGAAGAAAATGATGAAATTATAATTTGTACAAGGAATAGAGATGATAAATGTTTTATAGAAGTAAAAGATACTGGAATAGGTATTAGCGATGAAGGAATGAAACATATATTTGAGAGATTTTATAGAGAAGATAAAGCAAGAAGTAGAGAAAATGGAGGATCAGGACTTGGACTTTCAATTGCTAAAACTATAGTAAATATGCATGGAGGCTCTATAAAAGTATCTCATAATAAACCTAAAGGAACTATTTTTATAATAAAATTATAATAAAAATGAAAGTAACAAGAATTCTCAATTTCTTGTTGCTTTTTATGTATAAAACATTATATATTAATTTATAGCTATTTATTTGACTTTATACACTAAAATGCATATAATATATAATAATAATTTACAATTTTTAGGGAGAAGATATAATAATGTTAGAGGAAAACATAAATACAGATAAAAAGAAAAAAATATTAATTATTTTCTTTATAGTTTTAGCAATTATTTTATCAATTTTTATTATAGGAATTATAATATTTTCGATAAATCAAAAAAATGATACATTAATAAAAAAAGGTGTATATATAGAAGGAATTGATGTTTCAGGTTTATCAAAAGAAAAAGCAAAAGAGAAGATAGAAGAAAAGTATAAGATAAATAAAGATGATTTAATATATCTTAAATATAAAAGTTCTACATATTGTATATCTTTAGAACAAATAAATGCTGAATTTGATACAGATTCAGCTATAAATAAAGCCTATAATGTAGGAAGAACAGGAAATATTTTAGAAGATGACATTAAAGTTTTAAAGCTTATGTCTAAACAAACTGAAAACATAGGAATTAATTTAAAATATAATGATATAAAATTAACTGAAGCTTTAACTTCATTATCAACTAAACTTCCAGACCAGTTAACTCAAGCAAGTTATTATATTGAAAAAAGAAATTTAATAATAACTTCTGGAAAAATTGGTGCTGCAGTAAATGTAGATGAGATGAAGAAATTATTAATTCAAGCTATCAAAACCGTATCATATAAAAATACATCATATTCTATAATAACTTATAGTCAGTATCCAAATCCAATAGATGTAGATGCCATACACAAAGAAATATATCAAGAAGTAAAGAATGCATATTATACAAAAAATCCTAGAATGGTTTATTCAGAAGTACAAGGAATAGATTTTAAAAAATCAGTTGATGAAATAAAAGCTGAAATTGCAGCTGAACAAAAAGAAAAATATGTAGTAGAACTTGCTGTAACAAATCCTAAGATTACAACAGAGGATCTAGGTCAAGATGCATTTCCACATAAATTATCAACTTTTTCGACTAGTTATTATACTAGTAATAGAGATAGGACTACAAATTTAAAACTGGCAGCTGCAAAAATAAATGGTACTGTAATTATGCCAGGAGACACTTTTTCATATAATAAGGTAGTAGGAGAGAGAACAGCATCAGCTGGATATAAAAATGCAGCTATTTATGTAAACGGTGAAGTAGCAGATGGTCTAGGTGGAGGAATATGCCAAATAACCACTACTTTATATGATGCAGTAGTTTATGCAAATTTAGATATTGTGCAAAGACAAAATCATTGTTTTGTTCCCTCTTATGTATCAGGAGGAAAAGATGCTACAGTTGTATATGGACAGATAGATTTCAAATTCAAAAATAATAGAAACTATCCTATAAAAATAAAAGCATCAGTAAGTGGTGGTATCGCAACAGTATCTATATATGGTCTAAAGACAAATAATGATTATAAAATAAAAATTACATCTAAAAAAGTAAGAAATAGCGGAAATTATTCAATATATAAGGCATATAAACACTATTATAAAAATAATAAACTAATAAAAACAGAACTATTATCAACAGATACATATAAAAATCACTAGTAAAAATGGAGATATAAATTTTATGAGAATAAGAAGAAGAAAGTGGGCAAAACAAGAACTAGAAGAAGCTGACTTTTATATTGATGATCCCACTATATGTAAAAACAAATGGAAGGAATATTTTAAAAACAAGGACAAGCCTATTTTTATTGAACTTGGATGTGGAAAAGGCAAGTTTATTGCACAGCTAGCTGTAAATAATCCTGACAAAAACTATATAGCTGCTGATATGATCGAAGCAATGCTTGGTCTTTCTAAAAGAAATATTGAATCTAAGTATTTAGAAGAAAAAAGGGATATTGATAATTTATATTTAATAAGGATGAATGCAGAGAGAATCTTAGATACTTTCGGAAAAGAAGATAAGATTGAAAGAATATATATAAATTTTTGTAATCCTTGGCCCAGAGGAAAACATAAGAAAAGAAGGTTAACACATTCAAGACAATTAGAAAACTATAAAACATTTTTAGCTCAAAATGGAGAAATATATTTTAAAACTGATAATGATGAATTGTTTGAAGAAAGCATTGAATATTTTGAAAATACAGGTTTTGAAATAGTATCAAAAACATATGACTTACAAAAAGACTTAATATTTGAAGATATTATAACAGAACATGAAATAATGTACACAGAGCAAAATATAAAAATAAAAGCTTTAATTGCAAAATTAAAGTAACTTATTTTTATTTTTTAAGTTTTATTTAATATATAACATATAAAATTTAAAAGAATTAATTTTAAGGAGGATAAAACTTTGATAGAAGTTAAGAATCTAACCAAAAAGTATGGTAATTTTGAAGCTGTTAAAGATATTTCATTTTCTATTGAAGATGGGGAAATAGTAGGATTTTTAGGACCAAATGGTGCAGGAAAATCTACAACTATGAATATGATAACAGGATTTATTGAACCAACAGAAGGAAGTATATTTATTGATGGCTTGGATATAGAAAGAAAGCCAAATAAAGTAAAGAGTAAAATTGGTTATATGCCAGAAAATGTACCACTATATAAAGAGCTAACTATAAGAGAATTTATAACTTATATGTCAGAATTAAGAGGAATAAAAAAGTCGGAAAGAAAAGAAGCTATTGAAAAAGCAATAGATGAGACAGGACTTAGAAATGTAGAAAATAAATTAATATCACAAGTTTCAAGAGGGTATAGACAAAGGGTTAGTCTTGCTGGTGCTATAGTTGGAAGTCCAGAAATAATTATATTAGATGAACCAACAGTTGGATTAGATCCTAAGCAAGTTGTTGAAATACGAAATTTAATTAAGTCTTTTAAAGGAAAACATACAGTAATTTTAAGTTCACATATATTATCAGAAGTTAGTAATATGTGTGATAAAATTATTATGATTAATAATGGGAAAATTGTAAAAATAGATTCTACATCTAATTTAATAAAATCAGAAAGTAAAGAAACAAAAATAATTAATATTACTATAGAAGATGAAGATGAGAATTTTGAAGCAGTAATTAATGGATTAAAATTTATTTCTCAAATGAATTTAATAAATAAGAATTCAGATGGTTCTAAAACATACAAACTTACATGTACAACAGAAGATTTTGATATAAGAAAAGAACTTTCTAAAACTTTAACAAAAGAAGGAATTGTTTTGCTTGAAATGAGTGTTAAAGAAGCAACTCTAGAAGATGCTTTCATAGATATTATCGATACAAACACTAAAGAAAATAAAATTAGAGAAGAAATGCAAAACAAACAAAAAGCTGTAAAAGTAAAACTTTCTTTAAAAGAGAGATTTGGAAAAGTAAAGAAAACTGACGAAAATAATAAAGGAGGAGATAAGTAATGTTAGCTGTATTAAAAAAAGAGTTAAAGACTTATTTTTTAACCCCACTTGGATATATTTTTATAGCAGTATTCATGATTTCATTTAGTTTTGTTTTTTATAGTATGATGTTTAATACTACATCAGATAATTTAACTATCGCAAAATTTGAATATGTTATTGCAAATAGCTTAGTAGTGTTAACTTTTATAACACCAGTATTAACAATGAGAATGTTTGCAGAAGAAAGAGCTTCTGGAACAGATCAAATATTATTTACATCTCCAAGAAGTATAGTTGGAATTGTTTTTGGAAAATTTTTAGCAGCAACAATTGTTATTTTAATAACAATTTTAATAACTTTTATATATTATTTTATATTAACAAAGTTAGGGAATCCTTCTTTTAAAGTTGCTTTAACAGCAGAATTAGGATTTTTATTAGTAGCTCTTGCATATATATCTTTTGGGATGTTTGCATCAAGTGTTTCACCAAATCAATTAATAGCAGCAATTATTACAATAGGATTTTTCTTTATAACAAGCTTTTTTAATTCAACAAGTGGAATTATTGCATCAGTTTCACTTATGAGTATGTATGAAAAATTTCCTCTTGGTATAATATCACTACAAGAGGTTGTAGGATATATTTCATTTATAACATTATTCATTCTTTTAACAATAATAGTTTTACAAAGAAGAAAAAGTGTTAAATAGGAAGGAGGAATGTTTAGAGATGAAGAAAGATAAAGAAATAAAAAATAATTCAGAAGAGTTAAATAAAAATGATAATAATTTAGTTTATAAATTTAAAAAGAATTTTATGACAAATGATATAAGAACAATTCTGATTATTCTTATATTAATAGGTATTTTTATAGTTGTAAATTTATATGTAAGATCCCTTAATTTAGCTCAAATAGATATAACAAAAGATAAGTTATATTCTCTAACAGATACATCTAAAAATGCTGTAAAATATATAAATAATGATATTCATATATATGTATGGGGAATAGATGAGATATCAACAACAGTTGATCTTTTAAAACAATATAATTCAGAAAATAAAAAAATAACATATAAAGTAATTACAAGAGATAAGGATAAAGATTTTGTTGAAAAATATTATCTAGAAGATGATTCACCATTAATTTTAATAATTGCTAATGAGGGATCTAAAAATGAAAGAACAGATTATGTGTATGCAACAGATCTTCAATCATATGATGCAAGTTATAATCTAGTTGATGTTACAGAACAAAAAGTTACAAATTCAATATTAAGAGTAAATTCTGATGAAATTCCAATAGTATATTTCTTATCTGGTACAGGATTTGACAATACAGACATTTCATCAACTAAGTATTTTAAACAATATGTATCAAATTTTGGATTATATGATACAAAGGATTTATCTGTAACTAATGCTAAAGAATTTGATATTCCAAAAGATTGTTCAGTTCTTGTTTTACCATCAGTAGAATCTGATATAAATAAAACTGTAGCAACAAAAATAAAGAAATATATTACTAATGGTGGAAATATACTTATATTAAATAATAGTTTTCTAAAAAATAAAGGAAAACTTACTAATTACCAATCTATATTAGATTTATATGGAATTACTATGCCCAAGAATTATATAATAGAGGATTCTGATCATATGATTTCTAGTACATCATCTTATATGTTAGGAACGCTTTCATTAACTCATCAGATAACAAGAAATATAAAAAAAGAGCCTGTATTATATTTTCCTGGAACAATAGAATTTGATACTAAAAAGATAGGAAGTTTAAAGGTAACTTACAGCCCATTTTTACAATCATCAAGTAATGCAAATGCCAAAGATTTTGAAACAGGAAATCTTGATAAAAATGGTAATTATATAATAGGTGCAACTGTTACAAAAAATGTTGCAGATGGAGTAAATTCAAATGCAGTAGTATTTTCTACCCAGACATCCTTTTCAGATTTATCAGCAACTGATCTAGGATATAATAATTATCCATTATTCTTCTTTACAGAGGAAGTAATAATGAATTCAGTAGCATATTTAGCAGATAAAGGTGAATATTATTCAATAAGTAAACTAGATAATTCAATAGTTACTACAAATATTGTTACTACTGATAATCAAGATTATATAATAAGAACTGTAATATCTATGGTACCAATATTTATTGCATGCATTGGTGTTATAGTTTGTATAAATAGAAATAGAAAAAAATAATTAAAAATAGAGAAGTAGAGGATAAACACTATCTTCTATTTTTTTGGATTTTATTCACATTTATGAAAATTAAATCTATGATATTTAATTTCTATAACATTATTTTATCTCAAATATAAAATTAAATAATTATAATAAAAACAATAATTTACATAATATCATATAATATATAAAACATATAAATAAGGAGGTCTCTTAATTTGACACTAGAAGGAAAAAACATAGGATATGTATTTACAGGATCATTTTGTACTTTTAGAAAAAGTATAGAGGAATTAAAGAAAATTGTAGATTTAAAGGCTAATGTAATACCAATAATGTCTTTTAATTCATATAATTTAGACACTAAATTCGGAAAAGCAGAAGATTTTATAAAAGAAATAGAAGAAGTAACTGGAAATAAAATAATTCATACGATTCAGGATGCTGAGCCAATTGGACCAAAACATATGACAGATATAATGATAGTAGCGCCAGCTTCAGGAAATACAATGGCAAAACTTGCAAATGACATTATAGATACACCTGCTGTTATGGCTGTAAAATCACATTTAAGAAATGGAAATCCATTAGTAATAGCTCCATCTACTAATAATGGGCTTGGTGGTAATGCAGAAAATATAGGAAAATTACTTAATAGAGCTAATTATTATTTTGTACCATTTAAACAGGATAATCCAATTACCAAGCCAAGATCAATTGTATTTGATTCAAGCTATATAATAAAAACATTAGAATGTGCATTAGATGGAGAGCAAATTGAACCTATATTATTATGAATATAAAATAGAGCAGGGCATATAAAAGTTCTGCTCTATAAAATTAAAAAATTTTTCTTTAAAAATATTGACATCGAACAAATATTCTTATATAATCTTTTTATAAACAAACAAATATTCGGAGGTGTTAAAATGAATAATAAAAGAGATAAATCAATAAAAATTAATTTAAAAAAGTTTTTAAGAGGAATAATAGTTATTATATTTTTAGCTATTACAATAACTTTTATAGCTACTAAAAGTATATATTCATATAAAACAGTAGAAGAAAAGGAAATATGTATAAAATCAGGTGATACTCTTTGGACAATTGCAAAGCATGAAAAGAAGTATAATGAGTATTATAAGAGAAAAGAAATTAGAGAGATAATAAACGATATTAGGAATCTAAATAATATGTCTGATGCTAATATAGTACCTGGAGAAATTATAAAAATATATTACAAGTAAAAGCTATATTATCCGCTTCACATAATAAAAATATATTATTTATTACATATAACATTTGCTATTTCATTAGGAACATACTTAGATATATCTTTTTTATAAGAAACCAATTCATTAACCATAGTAGAACTAATATTTCCAAGTTTACCAGCTCTTATATAAATAGTATCTAAATTAGATAATTCCTCATTAAGACAAGCTAGATTTTCTTCATAATTGTAATCTATCCCATTTCGTATTCCTCTTATGAAACATGTAGCATTATTTTTAGTAGCAACATCTCCTGAAAGCTCATCATATGCAATCACTTTAACATTGTTTAATTTATAAGATTTTAAAGTCTTTTCAATAGCTTTTTTCATTAAGTCTACACTATATATTCTTTTTTTACCTCTATTAATACCAATACCTATTATAACTTCATCAAAAAGTTTAGAGGACATTTATACTACATGTAAATGTCCATTTGTAAAAGGATCAAAACTTCCTGCATAAAATCCAATATTCATATAAACTTCCTCCTATAGATCTGCTAATGGATTACTTTCAACAGCATTTCTAATTTGTTCATTATCAACATGAGTATATATTTCTGTAGTAGAGATACTTTCATGTCCTAAAAGTTCTTGAAGAGCTCTAATGTCAACATTTCCATACTTGTACATTAAAGTAGCTGCAGTATGTCTTAATTTATGTACAGAATATTTATTAGGATCAATTCCTGCTATATATAATTCTTCTTTTACAATGTATTGAACTGTTCTATTACTAATACGCTTTCGTTGTTCACTTAAAAATAAAGCATCTTTAGAATTATATTTTACTGCATCATGAGGTCTATCTGAAAGATAAGCTTTTATTGCATTAATGCATGCTTTATTCAAATATATTGTACGTTCCTTATTTCCTTTTCCTATAACATTTAACTTGTTATTTTCAAAATCTATATCCTTTATATTAATATTAATAAGTTCAGATAAACGAAGTCCACAATTTAAAAATAATGTAATGATTGCAAAATTTCTAGTAGAATTATTATGGTTACCATGAGTTTTAGGTGGAGGAGTAGAAGATACTTTTAAAAGTTCTTTACTTTGTTCTAATGTTAAGTATTTAGGAAGTCTTTTATCTAATTTAGGACTTTCTAAGTCTTGAGCAGGATTACTTTTTATTTTCTTAGTTTTGTTACATAAGTAATGAAAAAAAGCACGTATACTTGCTGTTTTTCTAGCAAGGGTCGCTGGCTTACTTCTATATGTAGTCTTTAGATATCCTAAAAATGAATGGATATCTTCTATTTGAATTCTTTCGATATCTAAAAGTGTTAAATCATCAATTGTAATTTCTTTTATACTTTCTTCATCTATATTTACCATATTAAATTTATATTTTATGTACTTTAAAAAATGTGCTATATCATAATTATACTCCTTAATAGTATTTACAGATTTATTTGATATAGTAGAAGAATAATCTAAAAAGTCATTTAAAAATATTGGATTTAATTTTCTATCTATCATTTATATTTTACTCCTTACTTTAAAAAACTAATAATAAAATTATTATATAATTAAAATCTATTTTTTAAAAGTATATATTAATCCATTTTACCAATATTGTATAATTAAATGCACGTTGTAGACATAAAAATATAGACACATAAT
>CANOSM010000014.1 GCA_947569365.1 uncultured Clostridium sp.
ACTATAAGTTTTATTTGACTCCCCAGCATAGCTGGGGGTTTAACGCTAATGTTAATAAAATAAAGACCACATTCTTATGTAGCCTTTAGTATAATCTTACAATTTATATTGTATTTACTATTATTAATATAAATAATTAAATGGATTTACTGGTCTTCCTCCTACTTTTACTTCAAAGTGTAAATGTGCACCTGTTGAATTTCCTGTTGAACCAACCCTTCCAATAACTTGTCCCTGTTTTACTATATCGCCTACTGAGACTGTTCTTGAGCCTGGTCTCATATGTGCATACAATGTTTGTTTTCCATCACTATGTTGTATTACTATATATTCACCATAGCTATAATATCTTCCTCTGCTTATTTTTGCTTCTGATACTATAACTTTTCCTGATTTTGCTGCAACTACAGAGCTTCTTTTTGCTCTTGCAGAATTTATATCAACACCTGTGTGCCCATAATATGATGGATATCTCTTAACATGTATATCTTTTACTGAACATCCTGCTACTGGAAATATAAATCCAGATGAACTTTTTCTTGAAGAAGCTATAACTCTTGCTTTTCCAGAACTAAAAGTGCTTGTCTTCTTTTTAGCAATTTTCTTTTTTTTAGGTTTAACATATAGAGACGATACAATTTTAGATCCAGAAGTTTCTTCTTGTTTTTTATCAGGTGAATATTTTGTAGTATAAGATATCTTTTTTATATTCGTACTTTTCTTACTTTTCAAATTACCAATTATCTTTTCTACCTGTTTGTAGTCTGATACATAATACTTTTCTTCTTTTCCTAGTAAAATAGCATACTGCTTATAATATGGTGTTGAATTTGCAATTATTGTATCAAATATTTTCTTATCATCTGCAACTAAATCCTTTTTCGAATAACAAGTTTCATATACTGGCATTGTATCTATCTCATAAAAAGCAATACTCTTACCATCTCCATTTTTTACATATTGGTTTATCTTATCTTGCATATTTGACTTATCTTCTGTATATCCAACTAATTCACCATCTATATATACTGCATACATTGGCTTATATAAAAAATATAACAACGTACCTATTAATATAGCCCCAGCTAATAATATTAAAATTAATTTAAACGATTTTCTCAAATGATATAGGATTCTCTTCATTTATTATACTCCTTTATATGCATTCCATTTTATCTCATTTTTGAAATTAATACAAGATGTATTTTCTTTCAAGAAATAAGAAATATTACATTTTTTTGTCGTTTTCTTTCATTTTCTCTCATTTTTGAAAAAATATCCTTGTAAATTTATCCATAATTATATTGTAATATTTTCTTTAATTTGAATATTTTCCATGAAAACGTAAATAATAATAAAAAATTAATAGAAAGGAATGATTATAATGAGTAGCTTAAATCAAGTAGAATTACAAAATCTAAGACATTTAATAGGTAGTACTGATACAACATATCAAAAACTAACAAATTATGCTAGCTCTTGTGTTGATCCACAAATAAAGCAATTATTTACTAAATCAGCTCAAGATACATTAAATACAAAACAAAAATTGATGTCATTTTTATCAGAATAGGAGGATATTATGGAAGAAAAATATATGGTAAATGATATTTTAGAAAGTTCTAAAGAATCTTTAAAAACTTATCAAGGAGTTATTATAGAGGCTGCAAATACTAATTTAAGACAAGCACTTCAAGAAATTAGAAACTCTGGAGAGACTTTTCAATATGATTTATTTAGAGTAGCTCAGATGAAAGGTTATTATAATCCAGCTGAAACAGCTTCAATTAATGAAATTAATCAAGTAAAATCAGAATTTCAAAATTAATTGTCTCTCTTTATATTAACTTCGTGTTAATATAAAGAGTTTTTTAAATGTTTTTAATGGTATATATTACAATCTATAATATATTGATGTTTTATATGTATTTTAGTATACTTAATTATAGGAGGAATGATATTTTGAAAAACAAATTAAATTTAAATATAAGAATCTTTATCGTGTTATCTTTAATATTATCTGTTGTTTTTACAGCAATAATATGTGTTATAACTATAAAAATGTGTACAAAAAAAGATATTATTGATATTGCTAGTACAAGTACAGTATCCTCTAAAGATGTAATCGCAAATGAATATATAGAAAATGATATAGATAATGACATTGTTTACATTGAATCCCTTCCCAAAGATGAAAAAGTGATTAAAAAAGAAAATATAAAATCTACTAATTCACCAACTGGAAAGTCTAAATATTATATAAAAGTAAATTATTCTGCAAATGTTGTAAACATCTATACTAAAGATAAAAATGGAAATTATACAGTACCATATAAAGCTATGGTTTGTTCATGTGGTACAGCAACCCCTCAAGCAGGAACATATGAAATATCTTCAAAATATAGATGGTTATCTCTTATTGGAAATGTTAATGGACAATACTCTACAAGAATTGTAAATCATATACTTTTCCATTCAGTACCTTATTTAACTAAATCACCTGATTCATTAGAATATTGGGAATATGATAAGCTTGGAACAACTGCTTCTGCGGGATGTATTAGATTAACTGTAGAAGATGCTAAATGGATATATGATAATTGTAAATCTGGTACTAAAGTAGAATTTTATTCAGATGTAAATCCTGGACCTTTAGGGAAACCTTCTGCCTCTAAAATATCTTCAAATAAAAATTGCAGAAATTGGGATCCTACAGATTCAAATGAGAATAATCCTTGGAATAAATAAATATCTGCAATCTCTATACATCAGCAATTTGAATAACTACGATTATTATGGTATAATAAAAGTGGTATCAATTGCATTAAATGCGGGCTATAGTCTGCAAGAATGGAGGGTTTATGCACAAAATCATACGGTGTTTATTTTTAGCAATAATGTTAATCATTATATCTGTTGACACAGCATCTTTTGCAGCAGCTGAAGAAAAATCAGAATCAGAAATAATTTCTACTTCAACTTCTACTAGCAAAGTAACAAAGAAGTTGAAGAAAAAAGCAAAAAAAACATATGTTAAAGAGATATCAGTATCAACAGACATAATAAGTGAAACTGAAAAGGATGTATCTTACTACATTAAAGAAAAATTGAAAACAACAGTAGTAACTCGTAAATATGCCAAGTACTATAAAGGGAAAAAGTACAGGCATGTTATAACAGAAAAACGTACTACTAAAGAAAAAGTTCTAACTCAATCAGGCAATACTGATCTAAGTCCTGAGATACAGGGGAAAATTGGTAGCGACCTGACAAAAGCTTTTCAGGAGATAGGATTCACAGTTGATTACTGGTCTGGATACAAAGATGATTCTTATTTAAGCATCAGCAAGAAAAAGCTTAAATGCTATAATGAGGAGTCTTTGTTACACCAAATGGGTTATTTTTTGTCCTTAATTAATGATAATAGATGCTATACAGCATCTTTCATTAAAATCTATGAGGACGAAAAGTCCAAATATTTTGGTAGTGATAAAGGATCTGCTTTAGAGAGCGCTGGTGAGTTCTTCTCATGTTGCTATAATCTTTTCTTAACTGATACAGCTAAATTTAAGGAACAAATGCCAAAGAGCTATAAGGTTATTGAGGACTGCGTCAATGCGGTCAACGATGAATTAATTGCTAAGGCTAAAGAAACTTTATAATTTTTATATGTTACTATAATTGTGCATTGATACCATTTCCATAGGCAGGTCTTCCTGCCTTATTTTTATTTCTAAATATTTTATTATTATTTTATGTTTTATATCTAGATTTCTCAAAATTAGTTTAAAAAGGATATAATTTTTATATTTTCATGGTTAGTATCGTTGACATAATTTCAATATCGATATATATAATATACCTCACGATTAGTTCTGTTATCCTCTCCGAAGCTATACAGAATCTAATCTATCATCTAATAAGCCAAAAGGAGGAAATACTTATAACTAGAAATGATGTTTTAGATTTTATTCAAGAAATGACAAAGCGTTTTCGTGAAGATCATATAAATATAAACGATCTCATGAGATACCGAAGAGTGGATGAGTGCGAGGAATTTGCAAGCGAATATGTTCAGGACGTGCGGTTTGCGGCCATTGCTAAATATGCTGTTGAAAATGGCGGTATCAACTTCTCATTAGAAGACTTTAAATTAGAGGAAGATGAGCTGGTAAATATACTGATGTTCTTCTATTGTTTTGAAGATTCTTGTAATGGATTAAATTTCAGCGAAGAAAATATACTGAGCCAGAATGCTTTTGAAGAGCTTGTATGTAAGCTTACTTCATCCCATAATGACGTGGAATCAGAGACAGGCACAATGCTTGGTGGATATTATGCAGATGGTACCTATAAATATGTTAAAGCTAACTATCATATAGTAGGCTCCACTATGGAAATCCTTATTGACTGCTGATATTGATTGATAATTTCATAACGGGGAGGATTGCCAGTGGCGTGTAATATTGCCACTGGTTTTTTATTTATTGACTTTTATAATAATATTTTTTCATATAATAAAACACACATAAGTTTATTTCTATGTGTGTTTCTTATTATTTAATCAATTATCTCTAGTCCTGCAAATTTAGCCATTAATCTTTTATGTCCTGCCTTTTCAAAATGATATAAACTATAAATAATTTCCTTCTTTAATGAAAAACAAAGTATTCTCTAACAAATATATCTATATTATCAAAAGTACTTAAGAGTTTACATATATAAATAAAAAAATATAATTTTTTTACATGAATCTTTTTCCTTTTTTTCCTTTTTTGAAAATTTTGACAAAAAAGGACTTATACTAAAGATTAATAGGCAATCAGCTTATTGAATTTATATCCTAAGAATACACTAGTATACTAGTGGAATTTGGGATATTTAAAAGCTTGGGAAAGATATTTATAGCAGGAGGAATGTATCATGAAGAAAAAAAGTCTTTTTCATATTGCAACAATTATGAGTTTAGTAATGTTATTGAACATTTTCAATAATGTCAACGTATTTGCTAAGGATAGTAATAGTACTTCAACCATGACGAGTGATAATGAAATTATGCCTATGTCAGGAGAAGAAACATTACCATTAAATAAATGGTATACTATTTCCACACATTTTGAAGTTACAAATAACAATCTTACACGTATAAAAACAGTAAAAGGGCGTTATTTAACTTTAAAATTTTCATGGATGATAGCAACTGATGATGCTGGTATTGGTGGAGCCAAAATTACAGTAAAGATTAAAGATGCTAGTACAGGAAAATATATAAATGGACTTGTAAAAACATCTAAAGCATCAGATAAATGGATTCTTGTACCAGTTGAAATGAAATTTGACTTAGGTAAAGCTAATCGTAAAATTCAGATTTTTACAGATGTTAGCTCTACTGGTGAAGTAAACGGCAAGTACAGAAGTGCAGAATTTTATAACTATCAGTCACATGTAACAAATTAATTTCATTTTTCCCAAGCTTTTACCTCTACTTATTATAGTAGAGGTTTTTATATTATATAATAATTTCTATCTAATTTATTCTTGATATTTTAATATTGTATTACCTATCTTTAATGTCTTATCATTAATAATTTGATATTTATAATTTCTAGTAGTTGTTTCAATGCAATTGTCTTTAATAATGTAGTTTAATGTTTGTGGTTTGCTTGATTCAGAATCAAAAATAATTATAGATCTATATTTATTTATTATAACTTTTTCTTCTCTTTGAGAATGTTCTGGATAACCAATATATACACCATATTTAATTGTATTATTTCCAACTTTAAAACTGTCTTTTTTTGCTTCCTCTTTAAGTAACTTTTTTTGATTTTTAATTCTTTTTTCATTTTTTGATATAGTATCTTTAACCATATCTTGAATTTCTTTAGTTATAAGATTATCATTAACATCAGATTTATATTTTTCTGTTAATGTTTTTATATAATTATTTATTTCATTTTCAGATAAATCTTTTAAATTTTCAATATGTATAATTGCTTTTTCAGGAATATCTATTTTTATAAATTTTCTTTCAAATTCAGATATTTCTTCTACATTTTCTTGTGGTAAATCACCTTTTGAAAATTGATATTTCAGATTTTTATATAATTTAGCTTCATTTTTTTTATTAATATCACTTCTTTCTATCTCACATTGTTTTTGAAGATCTATATAACTTTCCCTATAATTATCTAAATCACTTTCATGTATGTACCATTTATATTCTTTTGTTTCTATATTATATAAAAATTCAATTTTGCAATTTAAATTATCATATTGTTCAGAAACCTTAGAATTTTTAACATATCTTATTGACGGATAATAGTTTGCTATATGCTTTAATTTATTAGAATTATTATATACTTGATATATTGTAATTCTTTCTTTATTATCTTGATTGTAAGATAATATCATAACAGGAATAGTACTTTTTGATAATTGAAGCATTTGTATATTAATATCTTTTGCATTATTGTATAAATCAACATTATATTTTTCATTTTCATTTAAGTTCTCTCTTATTTTTAAATCTTTTTTTAATTCTTCTAAATATATATTACTCCAATTATCAGTAGTAGAACTTTCAATATTTTCCTTATTACTTAGTTTTTCTGTATTATTATTTGTATAAGATACAGTATTAGATGTAGACTTAATTATGTTTTTTGATTTATTGTTATTAAATGCATAATATATCCCAATTAAAAAAAACGTAACTAATATTATAACTAAAATAATTAATCTTCTTTTCATCTTATTCTATTCTCCTTTTTTATAAATGAATGATTATTTTTCGATATCTACATTTATCTTAATTTTTTCTTTCTAATTCTATTACAATGTCCCTAGTATATCCTTGAAGATAAACATTCAAATGTATTGTTAATGAATCTGTAACATCAGGATTAGTTAATTCAAAAGTGTTCCAATGTCTAAAATCTCCTGTTGAATCATAAATAGTCCCTGAAGAATCAACATTACCCTCAACTGGATAATATCTGTTTCCATCTCTATCTTCAATATACTCATTATTTATAAATGTAACTCCGCTATCAGTCATATCAGTAAATTGTTTGAATTTTTCATTCTTAACTTCTACAGAATCTGATTCATCATATATAGGTTTATCTTTAGATGTAAATTCAAATACTGTTCCTGTATTATAAGTACAAATTTCTGTTATATTGATTTTATCATCACTACAATTTTTTACATCATATATAATAGCTTTTCTATTATAAAATTTTTCAGGGACATTAAAATCTATATTCCAATTGCCATTTATTACAAATTCTTCACTTTCTGTTATCTCCTTTTCTGTCATACGAATTTCTGCGATATTTATATATATTTTTTTACTTTTAGGATAGTGATATACACTAGAATTCAATTTATATACTAAGTCAATAGTATTATCTTCTAATGATTTTGCTTTAATAAAATAACTTACTTCATTATTTATATATTTTTCATTAAATTTGGAATATTTATAATCTAGATTATTTTTTTTACAATAATTTTCAAAACTTTCTTTGTTATCAGAATAAAGGATTGCATTATTTTCATCTGTAATCAACATCTGTGAAAAGTTTACCTCATTAATTTGACTTATATCAATATTTTTATCAACTTTAATAGAGAAAGTAATATCTAAATTTAAATCATCCATTAGTATATTTTTTAGTTTTATTTGTGTATCAGAACAATCAATTATTTTATTATTCAATGTTGCTGAAATATTATTTGATGTTTGATATTCCATATCAGGAGTATCAATATACCCATGCTCAATAGCTGTATTTATACCTTTATGTGAGCTACCAAAAAAATCAGTAACAATATGTGATATCTTCTTATTATTAAATGCAAATACAGTTGTTGTAAATAATAAACATCCGCATCCAGCAAGAATAATCTTTGTAAATTGTAATCTTCTAACTTTATCTTTTTTTCTTTCTTTAAGAGTATTCCTAACTGTATATTTATAACTATTGGGTAATTCAATATCTTTTAATAATATTTGTTTTAATGTATCTTCAATAGGATCCATTATAATCACTCTCCTTTATAATCTTTTTCAATTTTAATATAGCTCTGGAAATTCTATTTCGTATAGTGCTTTCAGGCTCATGTAGTATTTTACTAATTTCCTTTGTTGTTAAATCTTCTAAATAACGTAATGTTAAAGAAATACGTTCTTTATAATTTAAGGTTTTAATTAATATATAAAAATCTAAATTATTAATATTAATATCACTTGAATATGTATCATTATCTAATTTTTCATTATATTCTATAGTTGGATGTTTTATTTTTTTTAAATATATTTTATTGCAATTATTTATGAGAATTTTTATTATCCAACTTTTGAAGAATTCTGTTTTTTTTAGTTTCTTTATAGATTTAAAAGCTTGTATTATCGTTTCTTGTATAGCTTCATCTATATCATCATTACAATTTAGTCGCATTCTAGCTACTTTATATAAATTTTGTTCAATTTCAATTATAATAGCAGTAAAACACTCTTCATCTCCTTGCTGTGCCTTTTTTATTAGTTCTTCCATCTAAAACAAATCTCCTTTCCTATAAGAATAATTGACTTTAATATTTAGATATTTCATAATAATATTTTTGTCTCATTTTTTATTTAATTTATAATTTTATTTAAAATAGTAATAATTATTTCTTTTACTTTAGGTTTTATGAAATACTCGTAGTTAAAATAGTCTTTTATTTCTTGTTTATTGCAATTTAATATCATATTTTTTGTAGATTGTTTAATATTCCAATAAATAGTATTTACTTTTTTTCGATATCTTTTAGCAATAATGGGATATATTTCTTTAATCAAATTACCTTCAAAATTATAACCACTTTTATATATTTCTAAAATAGCATCTACTAAATATTGCGTACCAATATAAGAATAATTATAATTTAACTTAATGAGTTCCTGTTGTATCTTTCTTTTTATAAATAATAAATCTTGTTCATTATTTCTATAATTAATTAATAAATCTAAATTTTTTGATATATCTTCAATTTTTAGATTAAATGAATATATATATTCATTTTCAAAATTAGTATTTGACGATTTTATTATAATAGACTTTTTATACCTGTAAAGATGGTTTTTTCTAATATAATTAATTAGTTTATGATAGCTATTATTATAATCTGCATTTAATAAAATAAAATCTATTGTAATACTATTCAATTTATTAAAACATCCTTCTATTGTCTTGGAAATATAACATATTTTAATATTAGAATTATTATCTAATATGTAATTTATATCATTTATTAATTCAGTTGAATTGTTATCTATTACTAATAAATTATACATTATTTTTTCCTTTCTAATATAATAGAGTCTCTTTCGATATAAAATTGTCGCATTAAAAGAAAAAATATATAAAATTAATTAATTATTGATTTTGAATAATATTAAATAATAAATAAAGTTAAAATATTATAAAAATTGAAAATAACACATAAAGAAACATAAAAAAATAACGACTTTAAATATGTGATAAATTATTGTAAAAATTTAATAGACTTTATTTAAAACTAAAATTTAAAAACTTATGATAGACACACTAGAAAACACACATAGGTCTAATTCTATGTGTGTTTTAATTATTTAATCAATTATCTCTAGTCCTGCAAATTTAGCCATTAATCTTTTATGTCCTGCCTTTTCAAAAGTAATATCAACTTTTAAGTCATCTCCTTCTGCTTCTACATAATTTATATTACCTTCTCCAAATTTTTTATGATACACTCTTTTTCCTGCTTTATATATTGATGTATCAATATTAGAACTTGTACTTTTATTAAGATTACTTAAAAATGACTCTGCACTTCTAAATGCATATTCAGGATTTTTATTATATTTACTTACATTAGATGTTTTATATGAATTTACTGTAGATGCTGATTGATTACCATATTTCCATTCTAGCTTATAATCTTCATATGATTTTTCATTTTTATTTGAAACAGCTTCTTCATATCCTTCTAGTAAATCTTCTGGTATCTCTTTTATAAATCTTGATACTTGATTACAACTTGTTGAACCAAATATTGTTCTTTGTCTAGCACATGTTAAAAATAACTTTTGTTTTGCTCTTGTTATTCCTACATAACATAAACGTCTTTCTTCCTCAAGTTCCTTTTGTTCACCAATAGATTTATATCCTGGAAATATTCCTTCTTCCATTCCTACTAGGAATACTACTGGAAATTCAAGTCCTTTTGCACTATGTAATGTCATAAGTGTTACAGAATCTTCTGTATCATCTGCATTATCTAAATCACTAGATAATGTAATACCTTCTAAGAAGTCTGCTAATGTATTTTCAGCAGATTCATCTTCAAACTCAATTGCTACTGTTAAGAACTCATCTAAGTTTTCAAGCCTTGTCTCTGCTTCTGTCGTATCTTCTTGTTCTAGTGCTTTTGAATATCCTGTGACTTTTAAAGTTTCCTTAATTAAATCTGAAATTGTGAGATTCTCTTTTTTAGATCTTAATTCCTCAATTTGAGCAATAAAATCTCTTGAATTCACATATACCCTATTTAATCCATATTGATCTGCCCTACTTATTACTTCATACATAGAAACACCATTTTGAGTAGCACAGACTTCTACATTATCTAGACTAGTTTTCCCAATTCCTCTTTTAGGCTCATTTATTATTCTTTGTAAGCTTAAATTATCAGATGGATTTTCTATTAATCTAAGATATGCAATTATATCTTTTATTTCTTTTCTTTCATAGAACTTTAATCCACCAATAATTTTGTATGGAATGTCTTCTCTTCTTAAAATATCCTCTATACTACGTGATTGACTATTCATTCTGTATAGTACTGTAAAATCATTATATTCTAAATATTCTTCTCTTTTTAATCTTCTTATTTGTTCAACAATATAATTTGCTTCATCATATTCTGTATCCCCTCTAAATACTGTTGGAGTTTCTCCTTTTTCATTATCTGTCCATAATCTTTTTTCATATTTTGTCTCATTATTTTTGATCACTGAATTTGCTATATCTAATATATTTTGTGTACATCTATAATTTTGTTCTAATTTTATTATTTTAGTACCTGGAAAATCTTTCTCAAAGTTTAATATATTTGTTATATCTGCCCCTCTGAAAGAATATATACCTTGATCATTGTCTCCAACTACTGTAATATTTCCATATTTTGCTGCTAGCATTGATATTAAAGTAAATTGTGCTTTATTTGTATCTTGGTATTCATCTACTAATACATATTCAAATTTATTTAAGTAATATTCTAATACATCTGGATTTTCTCCTAGTATTTTAATTGTATAATTAATAATATCATCAAAATCTATAGCATTATTATCCATTAGTTTGTTTTGGTACATTTTATATACTTCTGCAATAGTAGCTTTTCTAAATTCGCCATTTGTTCTGGCTGCATATTCTGCAGGCTCTAGCATTTCATTTTTTGCATTACTTATCTCACTAAGTACTGATCTATCTGTAAACATTTTATCATCTAATTCTAATTGCTTTATACATTGTTTAATAAGTGTCCTTTGATCTGATGTATCAAATATTACAAAAGATGATGTAAATCCTATTCTATCAATATATCTTCTTAGAATTCTTACACATATTGAGTGAAATGTTCCTATCCACATATCTTTAGAAACATCTCCTACAAGCTTCTCTACTCTTTCTTTCATCTCATTTGCTGCTTTATTTGTAAAAGTAATAGCAAGTATATTCCATGGTTTTACTCCTACATTATTCATCAAATATGCTATTTTATGTGTTAATACTTTAGTCTTTCCGCTTCCAGCACCTGCAATAACTAAGCATGGACCTTCTACTGATAAAACTGCTTCTTTCTGTTTGTCATTTAGTTCATTTATTATATCAATTTCTTCAGACATTTTTTTCTCCTTAATTTTCGTAAAAACTTATGTTTGTATTATATTTTCTGTTTCTATATTTGTCAATACAAATTTATATACTCATTGCAGCTATACCTATTAAAAATCCTATTATATTGCCAATTGCAGAGAATCTTCCCTTGTAAATTTTTTTTGATTCTGGTACAAGTTCACCTGATACAATATATAGCATCGCTCCTGCAGCAAAAGCAAGTGAAATACTAATACTCGTTACTGATATTTTCCCTACTATAGCACCTACCAGTGCACCTAATCCTGTTGTAATTCCTGAAAACATTGTATATAAGATAGTTTTTAATCTACCAACTCCTCCCTGTTTTAAAGGAAGAGCAATTGATATACCTTCTGGCACATCATGCATACATATAGCAATAGCAAGTGCAAATCCTAATTTTGAAGAACTATCAAACCCACTTCCTATAGCAAGACCTTCAGGAAAATTATGTATTGCGAGTCCTATCCCTACAATGATTCCTGTTTTTAATAAATTACTATTCCCCACTTTTAAGTTCTTATATCTGTATGAAGCATTTATTTTATTATCACAAACCACCATACATATCACTCCTAGTATAACACCTAAGATTACATATGTTACATTTGCTATAGCTAATGACTCTGGAATAAGTTCAAAACATATTATAGAAAGCATAAGTCCTGCTGTAAATTCAAGCATAAAACTTAAATATTTACTATTTCTTATTTCTAGAAAAGAACCAATTATTCCTCCTACTGTTGTTCCCATGATTCCAAATATTAGACCTAAAAAAGTAATATTAACTAATTCACTCATATGGTAATAACACCTCTTAGTTAAATCTATATTCTATTACTTTTTATTTATTCTAATTAACACCATTTATTATAAAATATTATTTTTTAATAAACTTTAAAACATATTATAATATTAAATTATACTATATAAATTTATGCTATTTTCTCTTAATTTATCATCTTATTATTTGTATAACATTCTAAATTATATCAGAAAAGAAACTTCTATTTTTGAAGTTTCTTTCGTAGATTTATTTACTTTTTATATCTGCTATTTTGAAATAGAAAAATGCTGGAATCATAATTATTGCAAAATATATTAAACATATTATTACTGATTTATATATAGTAAAATTTTCATATTCTGCCATTTTTCCAAATAAGTATATTGAAAAATCCCAATTTTGTGTAAGCAATAATATATTATATGCTACAGATTCTTGAGTTTGTGGTAATAAAAATGATGTAAACACTCTAGTATATGTTAATAACGCTATTAAAAATGATACTAATGAATTTTTTAATACTGTACTACAAGCAAATCCAATAAATATTACTCCTATATATATTGGTAATTTTGCCATAAATTGAATTATAATATATTTTAACATACTCATTTCCATTATTGAATCTGTACTGAAATTATATATAATCATTGGAATTTCTAATGTATCTGTTCCAAACCATATTATATTAGATATTAATGTACATAGTACTGTAAAAATACTTGCTAAAATAAGTATTATAAAACAAGTTATTAATTTTCCAAAAAATATTTGTGTCCTACTATATGGTTTTATTAATAATTGTTTCATTGTATCCTTGCCATATTCACTACTCATGATTGTAGAAGAAACAATTATAATCATTATAACAAGAAGTATATTATCAAAAAATACGTCTGAAACTCTATCTCTTATAGTAAATTTGCTTTCTGTATCATTTCTTGTATCAATTACATAATTGCTTCTGGCTAAAGTTTCCTTTGCATTTTGATAACAGAATTTATCAGTATATGAAACCATATTTTTCTCAACATTTTTTTTATAATCTCTTATTTGTTCTATTGCAGAAAATCTATTATCTAATGCTATATTTAAATAGTCATATCCAAATCTAACATTTTTTTCTAGTCGATATTCTTTTTCTTCTATTTTTTTCTGTATCATTTCTTTTTGAGTTTCATATTCTTCTTGAATAAGTAAATCTTTGTTACTTTCTAATTCATCTAATTGCTTTTTATCTTTTTCAAGCATTATATTAGCTACCTTTTTCCAATCATCTGCTTTAAAAATATCATTAATTTCATCAAACTCTTCTTTGGCTTTTTCTTCATCATAGTCATATTTTATATCTTCTATAGATATCTTATTAGATTTCAATATATCTTTTTTATTTTTAATAAAATTATTATAGGTTTGAATATATGTATATGGATACAATTTATTAATAAATAATTGTTTATATTCTGACAATATAATATATTCTTGCCAAGAATATGCTCCGTAAGTCTCTCTAATATTCCTTGGAATACTATCATTAGTCTTTAATTCTAGATAATTTTTTATTTCTTCCACTGTAGATACATCTTCATTATATATAGAAGGTTCATAATCATTTTCATTAGCAATTAATGGTGTGTTTCTTTCTTTGGCTGTTGAAATCTCTATAATTATAAATATTATTACTAAAAAAATATAAGTTGATTTCCTTAAAAATATTTTTTTAAGTTCATTTTTTATTAATTTAAACAATTTCATTACCTCCTGTTCTTTTCAAGAAGGCATCTTCTAAAGAAACTTCCTCTTTTTTTATTTCATATACATCAATGCCATTAGATTTTAATATAGTTAAGAATTCATATACTTCTTTAGGAGATAAAGAAACTCTTATTTTATTATCTTCTAATATTTCAATTTTCTTATCAGTTATACTTTGTTTAATATCCTTTACATCACTTACTTCAATTATATATCTTGGAGTAGTTTCCATATTTTTAATATTACTAATTTCTGTCTCTTCAACTACTTTACCATTTTGTATAATACATACTCTTGTACAAAAACTTTCAAGTTCAGATAAATTATGACTAGATACAAGAACTGCCATTTTTTCTTCTTTTACCAACCTTTTAAGTAAATCTCTCAAATCTTTTATTCCTTCTGGATCTAATCCATTTGTAGGTTCATCAAGTATCAAAACATTTGGTCTATGTAAAATTGCTTTTGCAATCCCAAGTCTTTGTTTCATTCCTAAAGAATATTTTGATAATTTATCATGTATTCTATTTTGAAGTCCTACTAATTTTACAACTTCATCAATTCTCTTTTCACCAATATTATCATATAAATCTGCAGATAATTTTAGATTCTGATATCCAGATAAATACATATATCCTTCTGGACTTTCTATTATTGCTCCTACTTTTTCTATTGCTTTTTTAAAATCTTTTTTTATATCATAGCCATTTATTAAAACTTGTCCACTATTTATTTTATAAAGCCCCAAAATAATCTTTATAGTAGTTGTTTTTCCGAGCTCCATTTGGTCCAATAAAACCTAGTATATCCCCTTCTTTCATGCTAAAAGAAACATCTTTTATCAATTCTTTTTTCAAATAACTTTTATATATTTTTTTGCATTCTAATACATTTTTCACTATTTTTAACTCCTTCTATATGTATTTACAAAATTACTAAAATATAAAGTAGATTAACAAACAACGAGATTATTTGCATTTAAAATACTATTGATTCTTAATAACTATATATGATTCGTCATTTTAGATAATCGTTTAACTTTAAAAGTATTACCTTTACTTACTTTAGTATCTTTTCTGTATTTACAAATTTTGTACTTAATTTGCAAATTTTTTTACAATATCTAAATCCTCACTTGTTGTAATTTTTATATTACTATAATCTCCTAATATAATTTTAACTTTATAATTATCCTTTTCAAGTAATGAACAATCATCTGTTACATCATCATTTTTATACTTCTCATGCATTTTTAATAAAGTATCTCTATCAAAGCATTGGGGAGTCTGGATAAGCCATGTATTACTTCTATTTGTCGTATTAATAACAATATCATTTTCATCTGTTATTTTTATAGTATCTTTTGATTTTACACCAACTGTTATACCTTTAAATTCCCTCATATTTTCAATACAATTATTTATATGTTCTTGTTTTATTAATGGTCTTGCTCCATCATGAATAATAACTATATCTGTATTTACATTCTTGATACAATTATATACAGATTCTTTTCTAGTATCTCCACCTGTAATTATACTTATATCTTTACTTGGTGATTCTTTATTTATAATATCCTTTACCTCTTGCCTCTCGTTTTCTTTTATTGCTATTATTATATTATCAACATATGTATTTTTATCAAATGCATTTAGGCTATATGTTAATACTGGTTTTCCATTTACTATCTCAAAATTTTTATTCTTATTTTTGCCATATCTTGTACTATTTCCAGCAACTAGTATAATTGCTGTAACTGTCTTGTTATCAATCAAGTTTCTCACTCCTTTTCGAATTATATGATGTACATATGTAAGTTTCATATTTATCTTTTAGTTTTCTATATGCTTTTCTTGCCATTTGCTTATCTTTAAAAATACCGTATATACATGAGCCTGAACCAGTCATTAGACTTCCAATTGCATTATTTTTTAAGAATTCTCTTTTTAAATCTTGAATTGTATTACTATCTAATTGCACTTCTTCAAATGTATTATATAAATTATTCGCAATCAATTCTACATTGTTCTGTTGTAATCCTTTAATTACTACATTTGATGAATCTGATTTATTTCTTTTATTTATCTTGTCTATTAAATCATACATTTCTTTTGTGTTACATGATATTTCAGGTTTCACAATAACTATATAATACTTAAAATTAGTATTTATAATTGTTATTTCATCCCCTATTCCTTCAGCTAATACTGATTTATTATAAAAGCATGGCACAACATCTGCTCCTAAGCTTTTCCCAATCGTTTCTATTTCACTTTTAGATAATTGTAAATTAAATAATTTATTTACTCCTAAAATAAAACTTGCACAGTCTGTACTCCCTCCTCCAAGTCCTGCTTGCATTGGTATTTTCTTATTTAATATTACCTTAATTCCCGAAATATTATCATACTTTTCTTTTAGTTTTATATATGCTTTATAGATAATATTTTCTTTATTGTTTAAACTTTCTATATTAGTTTCTAGCTCAAATTTATTAGTATTAGTTCTCTCTACATACATTTCATCATATAAATTAATTTTTTGAAATACTGACTTTATATTATGGTAATTATCTTCTCTTTTATTTAATATCTCTAAACTTAGATTAATTTTTGCTCTTGCTTTTAAATATATTTTATTCATCAATTCTCACACCTTTTCTATAGCAATTATCCGACTGTAACACACGCAAAAACATTAATACCATTGCCTTTTCCAAACTCTGTTAACTCTTCACCTGATGTTGCTGTGATACCAACACAATTTTCGTTTATATTTAATATTCTTGCTATATTTTTTCTCATCTCTTCAATTTTTGGATTTATTTTAGGAACTTTGCATTCTATTGATATAGAAATATGACTTATTGGTTCATTTAAATATTTAAGAGCTTCTTTTAAATATTCTTTACTATCTTTTATTCCTCTCTTATTACACATATCATCTGCTATTTTCCCTAATATATTTTTACATGTAACTCCTGAAATTGCATTAGTAATAGCATGTAAGATAACATCTCCATCACTATTAGCTAGCAAAGAAAACGCTTCTTCAAACTCAACCCCTGCTAATATTAATTTTTTCTCTTTATTATTATAATCTATTTTATGACTATCTTGACCAATACCGACTTTCATATTCCCCTCCAATTATATATACTAATTATTAGATATTGTAATTGTAACAATTACAAAAGTCAATGAAAAATATTAATAACATCATTAATGATATTTATATAACTATATTTTTTATCATGTAAAAATCTTTAACCCAAAAAAGAAGATACCTTTTAAATAGGTACCTTCTTACTTAATTATTTTTCTTTTGTTTTTTCTACTTTTTTATCATTTGTATTTTTATTTGTTTTATCATTTGTATCTTCATTTTTTTCATCTTCAGTTTGTTTATCTATAATCTTAGTAAAGATAATAAACCTACCATTAGTAGTATCTCTAGAACATGTTGATAGTGCTATTATTCTACTGTTTTCATCTAATTCAACATCTCTATAATATTTAGAATTTTTTCTTATATATTCGATAAAATTAAGTCTATCATTTTTAGTTTTTTTCAATGTATATATATTTGAATTATATGATGATACTTGTGCACAAGCAAATATTTCTAAATCATATGTGCCATCTTTTAAATATAGTTTTCCTGTTTTATTTTTATCAAAGAAAGATTTATTTTTATACTCATCTAAATCACCAAACATTAAACTTCTATTCATATGATGTCCATATATTATATTATAAAAATCTGAGAAGTTCTTTTTATTTCTATAATCTAGAAATATAGCTCCTGATGAAGAATATTCTCCATGATAATCTTTTTTCAAATATTCCATATTATCTTTTCCTTGAACTATAGGATAATCAATACTTGTATTATCTATTTGTATCCAAGCAAATATATCTCCATTAAATTTTTTTAACTGTTTTATACATTCACGATTATTTTTTCCATTAGGTTTTAATCTAATTATTGATTCATCTATTTTCGCATTATCATATACTTCATATATATCTATAATACCATATATTCCATACAATAATATAGCAACTAAAACTAATAGAATAGAATGATCAACTAATTTATTTAATAACTTTACTATCTTTCTTAACATCTTTTAATATATTATTCTTTCTCTGCTCTATTTGAAGTAGCTTTTGAGTATAATATTATTCCAATGATTGCAATTGCTACAACTGTAATGTATGGTAATACATTCATTACAAGACCAGTATTAATAACATTTTCTCTATTGTTTATGAATTTAATTTCATTATTTTCTTCTTCAACAGTTACAGTTCCTGTTTCAGTAGCATTTGTTTTGTCTGCAATTGATGGATTTAAGAAATCTACAGTAGTTTTATATGCAGCATCTTTTGATTGTACTATAGAATATGTTGATGTTATCTCTAATTCTTTAACTACTACTCTTTGACCATGTTTTAATGTTATTGTTGCTTCTCCACCTGTAATTGTTCCTTCTGAACCACTTATATCAACCCATGAACCATCAGCTTGTTTTTCTTGTTTTACAAAATTATATTCTGTAGTTGCATCACTTAATTTAATTGTATAAGTGAAATCTTTTGTTGTATCCCCTTTTGAACCTGTAACTTCATTTTCAAAATAGATATCTGTTTTTGCACTTATATCACTACCATATTCTCCACCATCGATGTTAATATTACCATCTGCACCTATTTTTTCGTCATCGCTATTTAAAAGAACATAGTTTGTTGTTAATGAGTCATACTTTCCATCACCGTTTTTATCAGCTTTAAAAACATCTACTTGTAGTTTAAATTTGTTTCCTGTTGCTTTCTTTTCTGCATCAGATTCGTACTTTTCATACTCAGTTACTTCGTATGTATAAGTACCTACCTCTGTAAATATTGTTTTAGATGTTAACGCTTGAATTTTATTATACTTGTATGCATCTTTTACGTTATCACCTGTTGCATCTTCCCATTTATCTTTACTTGTAGAAACATCTGGAATACTTGGCATATTTGCTACAGTATTTTTAATATTTCCTCCTACTGGGTTTCCAGTTACGTCTATTCCTTCAAAAGAATATTCATAACCAGGTACATACTTATCTAACATAGAGTTTGTATGGATTACCTTATTAAAACTAAATGATACATCTCCTGTTGATTCTAATCCCTCCACATTAGCAGCGTTTACTGTTTGTCCTAAAAGAACTAACATACCTAAAGCTACGGCTTGAATTCCTGCAATAATCTTTTTGCTATTCATATTTTTCTCCTTTCTAAACATTTTTATTTCTAAATATATAAATAATTTTACCTATTATCTCACTACTTGTAACTGCACCAAAATCTCTACTATCTTTTGCACTATCTCTCATGTCGCCTAACACAAAGTATTCATTTTCCTTTAGTGTTATAGGTAGTATAGAATTTTTACTTTTGTATGTTTCAAAAAATATACCTTCTTCTTGTATTATTTCACCATTGATTAAAACTTGTCCCTCATCATTAATATCAATTCTATCTCCTGGAGTAGCAATAATTCTTGATATATATTTCTTGTCTTCTTTTTTAAAGCTTATAACATCTCCTATTCCATAAGTCTTATCAAATTTATATATTAAAGATAAGTCTCCATCTTTTATACTTGGATCCATTGCATTTCCAGTATTTTTTTGAAACACACATACATATTCAGTTAAAACAAATAATATTATAATGATAAAAATTATTTTCTTAATTAATTGATATAAATCTTGTCTGAAATATATCTTGTTTAGTCTTTCTGTAATTATTTCTCCTGTCATTTTTCTTCTTTTATTCATTTAAAAAATCCTTTTATTTTTCTTGTTCTATTATAATACGATCTACCTCTTTTTGATATAGTTCATCTAATTTCTTTATTTTTTTCCAAACATCTACTTCGTCAAGACCACCAAATGTCTTTTTTTTGAATTTCAATTTATTCAAATAGTCTTCTATTTCCTTACTTTTCAAAATGTTTTCCTCCTCTTATATGATGTTTTCCTGTAGATTTAAGAAGGCTACCAAAACATATTTTATTTGAATAACGTCTTTGGCTATCTTCAAATGTTCTTCCTTTATTTAATAACTTTTTACTTTCACTTTCTGTCATTATTTTTGCATATCTAGCTAATGACGTATTTCTAACTCCAGATTTATTTCTTGATATTACAAAATAGTATGTGGCTATTATTAATACCATTATTGCCAGTACATTTAATTGATTATAATTTGTATCAATACCAACTAATGGATTATTATCCAATGTATTAATAAATTCAATATTTCTACTTTCTTCGCCTACTGTACCTTTATAAGATAATTTATTTTCACTATTTATTGTTGTATTATAATTTGTTTTAGTTTGTGTAATTCCATATTGTGTTCCTAATTTCATGTTAACAACTATCTTTTCATTGTCTCTCAATTTAAAGTTTGATACACTTCCTAATACTAATTCTGTTGTATTTCCTTCTGCATCAGTTTTTACGGCTGCATATTCTTTATCATTATTTAAATTAAATTCATATTCAAATTCTTTTGTTGTATCTGCTTTATTTCCTGATACATTATTAGTTATTGTTATATCACTACCTTTACGATTATTATAAAAAGTTAAAATATATGTTTCTTCTTTTTCAAAAGAGAATCTGAATGAGAAATCATTACTAGGGCTTGTATTTTCTTGTGTAGTTCCAGATATTCTCATATAACTTCTTTCTGTATCTAGTTCAAATCCTCTAGGAATACTTTCTTTTGGTTCTTTAACTATATATGTTCGTCCATCTGTTACATCTACTGAAACGCTTCCTTTTATCTCTCCTTTTGGTATAGTTATATGATAATCACTATGTGCTGATGAAGATGAATCTTGTACTGTAAAATGAAATGTTGTATTCTCCTCAGCTGGTTCATCTAATATTTTTACTATTTCAACTTGTTTTGCAATATTTTCTATATGCAATTGTTCTGAAGTAGCATTTGGATCTATAGTATTAATTTTAGGACTTACTTTATATTCATATCCATAAGTTTCAGCTTCTATATCTCTAAACCATCTATATATATATTCTTGTTTTACATAATAAATTAATTTGTGTCCTTGGTTATCTTCAGCTGGTAAGTTTTGTGATTTTGACCATCCACCTAATAATGATAAATATATCTTTTTCACATCATACTCTGGAACCTCAACATATTTTCCATCCTCTGCCATATAATATGCACCTAGGTCAATATGAACTGGCCAATGTAACCATGAAGAACCAACTGACCACGTTTTAGTTATCTTTACACTTTTTCTCGTTGTGGCAGCATATCCTACTGGATTATTCACTACATCTAAAGCTTCCTCATCTTGTTCATCATATGATAACTTAATATTAGTAAATTTATCAGACTCTGTTGTTAACTTTGCATCATCATATGGCTTATCTACTCTTACTTCATAATACACTTCTGGAGTAGTAACAACACCTTCTTTTGTTTCTCTGTCTAAAGTATAATCTAAGTTAGCAAAACGATAATTTCCTAATGAATCTGTTTTTTCAGAATCTACATTTTCATACTTATATTTCTTTATTGATGGATCATACATTTTTCTATATAAATTAACTCTTACATCTTCTAGTCCATAATCTCCTTCAGATATATCCATTATTCCTTCTTGTGGATCATTATCATAAAATACCTTTCCTGATATGGTTCCTTTTGGAGTATCTACTATTGGTTCTACTGCTTTATCTGTTTTCTTATTAGTAATATCATATCCTAAAATTGTTTTTTCATACCCATCTATTTCAATTTCATCAATTGAATATATTATTTCATGAATACTTTCAAATTTATCAAGGCTATCAAATTTGTATAACCATTCTCCATTTGAATCTTCTTTAACAGTTTTTCTAGTAACTTCAGAGATTTTTCCATCTACCTCTTTATTTAGTATTACTGTTATACTTTCTGGTCTTATTTCATCTTTATTATTATCATCATCCCAAATTATTGTTCCTGATATTTCAGTTTTAGTTGGGTCTGATACATTATGTATATTTTCTATATTATAATCTGTTATTACTTTAGTATATCCTGTAATTTCTTCTTCGTCTATAGAATATTTTAGCTCTTTTTCTCCATCATATCTTGTCAAATTATTAAATGTATATTTCCATTCATCTTTTTCATTTGCTGATATAACTTTTTTCTCTACTTCCTCTACTGTTCCGTCTTCAAGTATTTTATTTAATATTACTGTTATATTTTCTGGTCTTATTTTATCTTCATTATTTTTATCATTCCATGTAATTCCACCATTTATACTAATTTTATTTTCATCTTCTGCATCTACTTTATAACCATATCCTACTACTTTTGTATCTTCTACGCTAGTATTTTGAACAATTTCATTTTTTAATGCTGTTTGGTCTACTTTAACATTTGATTCTTCTATTGAATAGTTTACTTTTAAATTGTTTTCATATTTTTGTAAACTTTTAAATTCATAATTATATTTACCACTTTTATTTACTTTTACAATTTTTTCGTCTACTTTTACTGGTACACCATTTCCTACTTGTTTTTTTAAAGTTATTTTTACGTTATTAGATTTTGCTTTTTTCTTATTATTTGTTTTATTACTTCCTTTTATCGTTATCTTATTTTCGTTATCTTCTTTAATCTCTTCTCCTGATAATGAAAATGCTTTTACTTTAGTCTCTGACTTTTTATTATCTGATTGTCTTTTTATATATGTCCACATATCAATAATTGATTCATTTCCCAAGCTTCCGTCAAATTTCATTCCAGGCTCTTCTTTAGTATTTTCACCTGTTATACTTTTATCTTTAAGATATTTAATAGCTTCTTCTTTACTAGATTTTACTTTTTTGTTACTTCCTGATAATAAATCTGGATTGTTGTTATTATAATAAATCGTATTTCTTTCTTTTTCTGATATTTTAACATTTTTTCTACTGTAAGAATTAACTTTGGAAATCATTTCAACTTGTATACCTTTTTTATTTTCCTCAGTATCTAACATTATAAAGTGATATTCACCTGATTTAGGTGTTATTGATATTCCTAATGAACTATCTTTTCCTCCATAATTTCCTTTTGGTAAATAATGTCCATTTCCATCTTTTCCATCCCAAAATGCTTTATTTTCCCCTGCTACACATGCGTTTCTTATATAAACTGTTCCATCTATATATATTGGTGTGTATTTATTTGGATTTTTTGAATATTCACTATCATATAATGAAACTTCGTTTCCAAGAGAATCTTTATATAATTTTCTTGATAATCTATCTACAGCTTGTACTCTTTCGTATACTTTCTTACCGTTTTTATCTAATATATTTTTTCCTTTTTCATCTTTTTTAGCTGATTTCAATTCTGAAAAATCTAATTTAAGTTCATATGAACTAGCATTAGTTACTGTAAAGATAAAGTTTCCTCCCTGTCCTACTCTACCTTCATTGTCTTTACTATTTATTCCAACAAATTTTATATCTTTAATAGCTTCTGGTTCATATGGATCAGCTTTTATATAATGTGGTAAGTCATCTGAAGGTGTTTCAAAGAATATTTTACAAGTCTTATCATAATCTGTATCTTCTGCTCCTGGTTTATGATATTGAACCTCTATTTCTTTTCCATCCTTTGTATAATATGGTTTAGTACAATTATCATTTTTTGCATATACAGATTGATATAATTGAGTATTATTTGAAGTATCTATAAGTCCTCTATTATTAGCAAATATAAAGAATCCTGATTCACTTATTCCACTATAGTTTACCTTATAGCAATATCCATCATTTGTTACTACATATATTTTAGAAGTCATATCTTCTGATTTATTATTTCCTGTTGTAAGAGATAAATAATCAGCCCATACTCTACCAGTTTTTTCTTCATAGAAATCTCTAATTTTTTCTACTATAGTAATATCAAGTGATGATATTTGACTAGATTTATCATTATAGATATCGTCCATTTCTTTTAATAAATTAGAAGTAAAGTTTTTATTATTTATTCCTGTTTTAGAATAGAAAGTAAATTCATATGTACCTTCTGGATATTTCTTTCCATCTACTTGAATAGATAATGGTGTATAACCTTTTGTATTACCATCATAATTTGGACCACTTAATTCTTTTTCCTTACTATCTATAACTCCTCTATCTTTAGTTATATTAAAGTTTCTTGTTTTTCCATCTGGAGATTTGACTTTTATTTCATATCCATTATTAAGTTTTGTTCCTATTGTTGAACTTCCAAAATAAGCTGTTTCTCCTTTTCTAATATATGCATATAATTTCTGTGCTTTTTTAGTATCTTCTGATTTCTTTTTATCATTACTATTATCTTGGAAGAATACTCTATTGCCTTCATTATATGTCCATTTTCCATTTCTTTTTGTTGCTATAAGACTTCTTGTTCCAGCTGCTAATACCTCACTACTTATTGAAGCTAACATTATTAGAACAATCATCCATATTAAAACAACCTTACTAAACCTCTTTACTCTTTTCATATGACCTTTGCCCCTTTATTTTTAATCTTATTATTTTTAATTATAAGATTTTTGCTCATCATGTAAATAGGTTTATTTTCCAAAGTCTTTTTGGCAATTAAAAGTCCATTTATTTCCCTAGTTTACGAGTTTTTTTATATGGTTTTTTTACATTTCTGTATCATTTTTCTTACATTTTCTTCAAATTTATAATAATTATAGTAAATATTTTTATGTATCCATTAGTTTCCGTATATTTTGCAAAAAATAAAGTAGCTATTAGCTACTTTATTAAAATATTTTTATTGTTCCTCATTTCCTTTTAATTTTTCTGCTCTATCACTTGCAATTAAGTTATCTATTAACTCATCTAAATTTCCATTTAAGAAGTCTTCCATTTGAAATATACTAAATCCAATTCTATGATCTGTTATTCTTCCCTGTGGATAATTATATGTTCTGATTTTTTCACTTCTATCCCCTGATCCTACTTGACTTTTCCTTTCACTTGCAACTTCTTTTTCTTGTTTTTCTAATTCTCTCTCATATATCCTTGAACGAAGTAATCTCATTGCATATTCTCTATTTTGTACTTGTGATCTTTCTGTTTGGCATTCAGCAACTATTCCTGTTGGTACATGTATAAGTCTAACTGCTGATGATGTTTTATTTACATGCTGTCCTCCAGCACCTGATGCTCTAAAAACGTCCATTTTTATGTCTGCTGGGTTTATTTCAATTTCTACATCTTCTACTTCTGGAAGTACTGCTACTGTAACAGTAGATGTATGTATTCTCCCACTACTTTCTGTATCAGGAACTCTCTGGACTCTATGTACACCACTTTCGAACTTTAATCTACTATATGCTCCTTTTCCTGTAATCATAAATGATATCTCTTTATACCCTCCAAGTCCTGTTTCATTTTCATTTACAACTTCAAGTTTCCAGTGTTTCCTTTCTGCATACATTGAATACATTCTAAACAATACTCCTGCAAATAGTGCCGCTTCCTCTCCTCCAGCACCTCCTCTTATCTCACAGATAACATTTTTATCATCATTTGGGTCTTTAGGAATTAATAACATTTTTATTTCTTCTTCTATTTTTGGAAGTTTATCTTTTGCTTCTTCCATTTGTATTTCTGCAAGCTCTTTTAAATCTCTATCTGAAAGCATTTCTTTTGCTTCTTCTAAAGCTTGTGCTACCTTCTTATATTCTCTATACTTTTCAACAACTTCTTGTATATCACTATGTTCTTTCATTAGTTTTTGCCATTCACTTTGTTTTGCGATTACTTCTGGGTCACTTATAAGAGAATTTAACTCTTCATACCTTTTTTCCACAGCTTCTAATTTTTGAAACATAAAATCTCTCCTTATCTTTAATTAACGAAATATATTATATAACATATCTACCTTATTTTCAATTGTTTAGGCATTTTTATTTATCATCCTTTATATTAAAAGTCCTTATTGTATTATCTCTTGTTATATTTGCTATTTCTTCTAACTCTAATTCTTTTATTTCTGATATCTTTTTTGCCACTAATTTAACATTTAATGAATTATTTCTAGTTCCTCTTAAAGGTTCTGGTGATAAATATGGGCTATCAGTCTCTATAAGCAATCTATTATTCGGAACTAGTTTTACACAATCATATGATTTAGCATTTTTGAACGTTATATTTCCACTAAATGATATATAAAAATCAAGATTTAGAGCTTCTTTTATTAATTCTTGATTTAATTGGCAACAATGAAATACACCTTTTTTATCCACAGGGTTATTTTTTAATATATTTATTGTATCTACCCATGCATCCCTCGAATGTATTACTATCGGTAAACTTAAATTATTTGCAATATCTATTTGCTTAGAAAATACATCCTTTTGTAAATCTTTATTTTCTTTATTCCAATAATAATCTAGTCCTATCTCTCCTATTGCTAGCACTTTATCTTCTCTAGCGATTTCCTCTATTTCTTTAATTTCTTCAAAAACATTTTCATTTATATCATTTGGAGATATTCCACAGGTTGCAAATATATGTGGATAACTTTTTGCTATATTTATTGCTTCTATTGATTTTTCTAAGGAATATCCTGCGCAAATAATATGTGTTATTTCATTTTCATACATATTCTTAATTAATTTATCTCTATCTTCTTTAAAAGCTTCATCATTATAATGTGCATGTGAATCAAAGAAATTCATAATTTTCTCCTTTTATAAAATTTTAAATATTATATCACATTTTAGTTTTTAGTAAAAACTTTTATACTACCACTATGTACTTATATATATTTTTTTTAGAAATTTTAAATCTTAATTTTTCAATATATAAATATATTAAAGTGTGAATAGTCCTTATAAAATTATCCACACTTTATCTATTAAAAATAATATATTTTACTTTTTCAAATCTATTGATAACAATTTTGATATTCCATTTTCCTCCATTGTAATTCCATAAACAGTATCTGCTACTTCCATTGTTCCTTTTCTATGTGTAATTACTAAAAATTGAGTATCACTTGAAAATTTCTTTAAATAATCTGCAAATCTATATACATTAACATCATCAAGAGCAGCTTCTATTTCATCTAGTACACAAAATGGAGCTGGATTAATCTTTAGTATTGCAAATAACAACGCAATTGCTGTAAATGCTCTTTCTCCTCCTGATAGTAAAGACA
Source organism: uncultured Clostridium sp. (assembly GCA_947569365.1). Lineage (GTDB taxonomy): Bacteria > Bacillota > Clostridia > TANB77 > CAG-508 > UMGS1994. The sequence continues at coordinate 27,747 of CANOSM010000014.1, forward strand.
TACTTTGTAGTTTCTTACCTGGTGGTTGTACTTCTATTTCAATTCCACTTTCTAAAATATCATTCTCATCTGTTAATCTAAGTTCTGCTTTACCACCACCAAATAATTCTTTAAATACTTCTGAAAAGTTTTCATTTATTATCTTAAATTTCTCTTTAAATTGGCTTTTCATCACTTCGGTTAGCTCTACTATTACTTCTCTTAGTTTAGACATTGTATTTTCTAAGTCCAATCTTTGCTCTGACATAAAGTCATATCTTTCTTTTAATTTTTTATACTCTTCTATAGAATCAATATTTATACTTCCTAAATCTTTTATTTGACTTCTTAAATCATTTACTTGTTTTTCAACTTCTACAACATTTGTAGGCTTTTTATATTCTGTAGCACTTCCTGGTGTTAGTTCATATTCCTCCCACATTTTATTTATAATTTGGTCTCTTTCGGATTCTAGCTTTTCCTTTTTCATATCACTTTTTATAACTTGATTTTTTAAGTCTTCTATTTTTTTCATCTGATCTAGTATATTTTCTTCTATTTCATTTAGTTTTTCACTTTTAGTTTGTCTATCTTTCTTTAACTCTTCGATTTTCTTTCCACTATTTGAAGTATCAGTTTTTAGTTTTTCTATATTTAATTCTATTTCTTTAATCTTTTCTTCAAGTTCGGCATTTTCCTTTAATATATTCTCTCTTTGTTCTTTTTTATTATTTATAATTAACTTTGTGTTTTCTATATCTACATTTATTCTATCTAGTATTTCATCAATAGACTCTGCACTTTCATCAAAAGAAGATACTGAAATTTTAAGATTAGTAATATCAAATTTTAGATCATCAATATATTTTTGCTCATCTTTATTTAATGCAACATATTCATTAATTTCATCTGATAATTTTGTATTTTCTTCTTCTAATTGTTTTATTTTGTTATTTAATTCCTCTTGCTCTTTATTACTAATATCTTTTTGCTCTTTTAATGAACTCTGTTCTTCTTTTAATTTAGCAATTCTTTCTTCTACCTTTTTAATAGCCTCTTCTTCAGATACAACTTTTTGTTTTTCAGTTGCATATACTATTTCTATTTCTTGAAGTTCTTTTTCTAATGAAGAAACTACACTTAAAGTATCCTCAATTTCCTCTTCGTATTCTTCTTTTTCTTTTTTTAATTTATTTATTTTGCTATCTAAATCCTTAAGTTCATTTTTTAAATCCTCAATTTCTCTAGAACGCCCTAAAATATTTACTGTTTTTTGTATTATACTACCACCTGTAATCATACCAGATGGATTTACTATATCACCTTCTAAAGTCACTATTTTAAAAGAATATTTATCCTTTTTAGAAAGTGATACTGCTGTATCCATATTATCTACAATAACTGTCCTTCCTAATAGATTTAATATTATTTGCTCATATTTTTTATCAAATTTAATTAAATCTGACGCTACTCCTATTACTCCTTTATCTTCAGTAAAACTATCTATTTTTTTACCTTTAACAGAAGATATTGGTAAAAAAGATGCTCTACCTAATTTATTTTTTCTTAAATATTCTACTAGCTTCTTAGCATCTTCTTCTGTGTCTGTAACAATATTTTGCATAGCTTGTCCAAGACTCATTTCTATTGCTACTTCATATTCTTTTGGTGCTGATATTAAATTTGCTAAAACCCCATGATTTCCTTTATTTAAAGAAACATTTCTTTCACATTCTTTTAAAATAGCTTTAATACTTTTAGTATATCCTTCTTTTTCTCTTTCTGTTTCCTCTAAAAACTTTAATTTAGAATCTTTTATCCTTTTATCTGAATCTAAATTATTGATCTTTGTTTGAAAATCTTTTAACTTATTTTCAGCTTCATTTCTTTTTTCTTCAATTTCTTCTAATTGAGTTTTTATTTTATTTCTTCTACTATCTATCTCATAAAAAGCTCTGCTTATTTCTTCTTTATGTATTCTTGATCTATCAAGTTCAGATATATATGATGTAATTTCAGATTTAATGTTATTTTCTCTTTTTTCCGAATTCTCCATATTTGCAATTAAAGTAGAAATAACATTTGATATTTCATACTTCTCATCTGTATTTTTCTCTACTATTTGTTTCTTTTTCTCTATTTCAATCTCTTTGCTAGACAATTTATCTGTAAGTTTTGTAAGCTCTGCTTCTTTTTCTTCCAATTCTTTAGAAAATTTCTCTTTATTTAAGAATAAATTCTCTTTTTTTCCTTGTTTTTGATTTTTCTCTTCTTCTAATTCTTTTATTCTTTCTTCTGATTCGTCAATTTCTGTTTTAAATCTTTCAAAATTAGAATTATTATTATTTATTCTTTCTTTATTTATATTTATCTCAGAAATTAATTGCTCTTTTCGCTTTTCGCTTTCAAGGCTTAAATTTTGAATGCTTTCTATTTGGTTTGTAATATCATCTATACTTTTTCTTAATTCTTCCTTTTGTAATTGTATATTTGAAAGTCGTTCTTCCTCTCTTACAATTTGAGTATTAAAAATATCTTCATCTTTTAATACCTCTTCTATTTTTGACTTATACATTTCAATATTATGAATAAATAATCCAACTTCTATTGATTTTAATTCTTCTCTTAAATCTAAAAATCTTTTTGCTTTTTCTGACTGAATCTTTAATGGATCTAAATTTACTTCTATTTCAGAAATTATATCATTTATTCTAAGTAAATTTAATTTAGTTTGCTCTAATTTCTTTTCAGACTCTGCTTTTCTAGTTCTATGTTTTACTATTCCAGCAGCCTCTTCAAATACATGTCTTCTTTCTTCAGATTTATTACTTAATATCTCATCTATTTTGCCTTGTCCTATTATAGAATATCCATCTTTTCCAATTCCTGTATCCATAAATAATTCTAAAATATCCTTAAGTCTGCAAGGTGTCTTATTAATATAATATCCTGACTCTCCATTTCTATATATTCTTCTAGTTACAGTAACTTCATTAAATTCAATTGGTAACTTTCCATCAGAATTATCTATCACAATTGATGCCTCTGCAAATCCCAATGATTTTCTATTTTGAGTTCCAGCAAATATAACATCTTCTGTTTTAGATCCTCTTAATGATTTCATACTTTGTTCTCCTAGAACCCATCTTATACTATCTGATATATTACTTTTTCCAGATCCATTTGGTCCAATTACTGTTGTTACTCCAGGCATAAAATCAAGTACAGTTTTATCTGCAAATGATTTAAATCCCTGTAATTCTAACTTTTTTAAATACATCTTTTGCTTTCCTTTTTATTGGTATTTAGTACTTTGTACTAGCATATATATAATATATTAAAATCTCATTTTTATCAAGAATTTACACTTATACTTTATATTTTTTATAATAATTTATTTTTGAGAGATAATCTCTTTTACTTTTTCGATATCTTTTGTTGCAATTTGAGCAAAATCTATTGTAAAGACAAATCTTCCAATTTCTAAATTTAATTCTTCTGCTAAATATTTCTGAAGTGATACAAATTCTTGAATATTCATTAATAATTTATCATATACATTACAAGCTCTTCCATGTAATTGAAAATATAATTTATTCTCTTGTTTCATTACTATTATACTAAGCATGCATGGTTTTATCTCACCTTGTTGGTCAATTTCTTTTCTCCATGTAGTTCCAATACCAGTCCTATTATTTTTCAATCTGTTTATAATATATACTATTTGTGAATTTGGCTCATCAAATAATCTATGATAATAAATCTTTGTCCACTCATGACAAACTAATTCTTCATTTTCACCAGATATAATATATTGATTAATAATATCAATATTTTTTTGATTAATAGGAAATCTCTCATCTACTTTTTCGATAATAGGACATTCTATCTCAATTTCTAAACTTTCCATTCTAGTAAAACGTTCATCTTGTGGAATAAATCCACTATTATATAATTCATAAAGAGCTTTCCTCCATACTATATTAGTACTTTCTTTTTCTTTTATAAAAATCATTTTTAATACCTTTATTTCATTTTATTGTATCTAAAATTATAACATTTCACTTTTTTATTTACAACATTCATATAATATAATATTTTTATAATTTATACTTTTTATATATGTTATATTTTTCAGTTGACTATTTAATTTTTAATATATAAAATATTTATAGGGAGTATTATTATGAAGGAAGAATTTGATTTTTATAGTAAAACTAGCCTAAAGTCATATAACTTAGATAGCAAAATACGTTATCAACTAAAGACTTTAGATAGTTTAGATAACTTTACTAGAAGACATTCTGAAAATGTTGCAAATATTACTTGTAGACTTTGTGAATATTTAAAAATGGATGAAGGATTTACAATTTATACTACAACATGTGCATATATACATGATTTAGGAAAAATTTTTATTCCTCCTGCTGTTCTTCAAAAAACATCAAAATTAACTGAAGAAGAATATGAAATTATGAAAACTCATACAACCATAGGATACAATATGTGCAGAAAAGATCCAGAACTTAGACCCTATTCTGCAGGAGCTTATTATCATCATGAAGGATTAAATGGTTCAGGATATCCTAATCATTTAACAGAAAAAGATATTCCATATGAAGCTCAGATTATACGTGTAGCAGATGAATTTGAAGCTATTACTGCTAAAAGGCAATATAAAACACATATTGGAATTATTGAGACTTTGAATATTCTTATTGAAAATGCTCAACCTATGAAACCAAAAGAAGGTTCTAAAATGATTATAAAAGATACTACTGTTGGTAAAGTAGATAAAAAAATTGTAAGAGCACTTTTTAGAGTTATTATTGATGATACAGAAAATGAAATTGTATGTCGTTCTGATTATTTAAATTTTATTCAGAAAGAAATTTCTAGATTAAGTAAAGCAGAAAAATATTATGATAAATACTTAAAATCTAAAACAGAAAGTCAAAAAAATTACAATAAAGAAGGTGTCTTAATGTATTTAACTACTTCAGGTGAAACTATAGATAATTTTATGCAAGTTAAAAATGAGTATGAAGCTTCTTTAAAAGCAAGACAAGAACATATAAAGAAACTTTCTGGTGAAGTTAAAAGTATAAAAAAATTACGTGTATAGGAGGATAAAATATTGTTTAAAATTGAGAATTTAGAAAATAATCAAAATATAAAAATAGTAGAACAAAAAAATGATATGAAAGTTTTAGAGTATGTTAATGACTTAAGTGTTACACCTGATATGGCAGTATCTGCATACTTTTCATCAAAAATGAATGTAAGAAAGAGACAACTTTTAATTACATTAGATAATAATGAATATACAATTAGTGCTGGAGCAATGCAATGGATAGCAGGAAATGTTAATGCTACTGCAGATGTAAAAGGCGTAGGCGATTTCTTCGGAAAGATTGTAAAAGGCGCTGTTACAAATGAAAGTGCTGTTAAGCCTAAATATTCTGGATCTGGTTTATTAATGCTTGAGCCAACATATAAACATATTATATTAGATTCTGTTGAGAACTGGGATAATGGGATTGTATTGGATGATGGTTTATTCTTAGCATGTGAATCTAGTATAAAACAATCTATTGTTGCAAGATCTAATTTGTCTTCTGCTATTTTAGGAGGAGAAGGATTATTTAATTTAAGCTTATCAGGTAAAGGAACTTTCGCACTTGAAAGCCCTGTTCCTAAAGAAGAACTTATTGAAGTTACATTAGATAATGATGTTTTAAAAGTTGATGGTAACTTTGCTATAGCTTGGTCTTCTACTTTAAACTTTACAGTTGAAAAATCAACTAAAAGTTTAATTGGATCTGCTGTTTCTGCAGAAGGTTTTGTAAATGTATATAGAGGAAGTGGAAAGATATTGTTGGCTCCTATAAAGGATACTAAACTTTCAACACTTGCATCAATGCCTAGAAACAAATAGTTTTAAAATTTTATATAAACATAAAAAATAACTCAAGATCGTGAGTTATTTTTTATTTATTAAATTATTTTATCTATAAAAGTAATTCATTATTCCAATATAAACTCCATATGCAAGTCTATCTTGATACTTATCATCTTTTAAATTCTTTTCCTCTTCATAATTAGATAAAAATCCACATTCTACTATAGTCGTTGGTATTTCTACATTTTTTATTATATAAACATTATCAATACTTTTAGCTATTCTATTATTTTCTTTTTCTATATTTTCATTTAAAGCACCTTGTATACACTCTGCTAGTTTCTTACCATCTTCTGAATCTTTTTTATAAAAAGTTTGCCATCCATCATATTGCGTTTGCTCTAATTTATTAAGATGTATTGAAACAAATATATCTGCTGTACTTTCATTTCCTATCTTTACTCTATTTTTAATATCTGATACTTTCTTCTTTCCTATACTATCTTCTTCATTATCATATATTCCATTTTCATCAGATCTAGTAAGCACAACAGTTGCTCCACTTTCCTCTAGAAGCTTTTGTAACTTAAGAGCTATTTTTAAATTTATTTCTGACTCTACTGTCCCATTACCACCAACAGCACCTCCATCTGGAGTACCATGTCCTGCGTCTATAACAATTACTTTATTTGATACTGGAACTGCGTTTACCATTTTAGTATTTTCTATGCTGTCCATGTAATTATTAGAATTTTCAATATTATTTCCACTTATCTGACTAATAGATATTGACATTACTAATGCAAAAATAATTAATAATATCCTCTTCTTATTTACAACTATCATAATATCACCTATGATAATTATATGTGAATATTTCTTTAATATTATTATTTTATTATACATATTTTTCTTTTAAATACATTCTTAAATATTTTTTATTGGAATATTATAATTATTAAAATAAAAAGAACAGTCGTTTAGCTGCTCTTTTGCTTATTATTTTATATTATACTTTTTAAAATATTCTTCTACTAACTTTATTAATTCTTTTGCTGTATCAATCTGTAACTTTGTTTCTTCATCTGTTGGAGTAAATTCATCATCGTAATCACTGTCTTCTCTAACTTTACTTGCTTGGCTAATTTTTTTACTTATCATTTTAGGAAATTTTTCTGTTTTTATATAATATTGATTAAAATATGCTAGTACATCTTTATGTCTCTTAAAATCCACTCTTTCTAAAGCAAGTACAGCTTTAATTGAATGGAAAATTGAATAATACGCTCTATTATTAGCATTTAAATATCACTTATTTTGATAACTAAATTCTGCATCAGATAAATCTTGTTTAGCTCTTTCTAATCTATAATTAGCAAATCCGTTTATTGTTAGTTCTTCATCCATGTAAAACCACTCCTTCTTTTTGAACATTCATATAAAATGGTATTATATTAATTCTATTATTATATTTTTCTATGTTCCTAACAATTGGAGAAATGATAATATCACTTTCGGTTTCTAGCTCACATGCTAACTCACGTATTTTCATTCTATATTCAGCAATTTCTGTTTCATTAAAATCAGTTAAAATCATTATATCAATATCGGAATTTTTATCATAATCTCCCCTAGCATAAGATCCATACAATATTACTTTTTTTAATCTATCTCCTGTTAGTGCTGATACTTCTACTAAGAATTGTTTTAAAATACTATCTATCTTGTCAGGCATATTACTTCCTCCTTTACTTATATTAAAACATAAACTTCCTTGTTCATCAAGCATTTTTCCATTTTTAAAACTTCTATAAATTAGGTCTGTCATTTAGAATTCTATATCAAAAATCTATAATTATAGATATACTTATCATCTTAGTATTTACTTTTTACTCTACATATCCTTTTGCTATAATCGCTTTTTCTATTTCATTTGTTCTTTTTAAGATAGATATAATTAATGGTCTAACAAATAAATGAATATTATTTATTTTCATATTATATCCTTTTGAAATTAATATTTGTTTTAATTCAATAATTTCATCTTTTAATATTGGAATAAATGAAATCCCCATACTTATTAGTAATCCTATACTACTTGTATTAATTTTAAATAATTTTAGAGGACTTAATAATTTCTCTATTACTTCACTTATTTCAACTACAGAAATACTTTTAGAAAATATATATGTACTATTACAAGCTATTATAAATCTTACCATTATTAAAAAAGCATATTCTATATTCGAAATTAATGAGTTAATAATTAATGTAATTATTATTATTGGAGAAATATATAGTAAATATTCTATACTTTTTTTTAATTTTATTTTTAATATTTTTTCAATAATTAAATTAGATAAAAATATTAAAAAAAGAATTAAATAATTATTTATAAAAAATACAGATAATACAAAAATATCAAAAAAAATAAATTTAATTATATTTTTTATTAATTTATTATTTATTTTATTTTTAATAGGATTTTCCATTTTATTTTTTCCTTATTTATTAATATTTTATATTTTTTTATTTTATTTATTATTTAATTTAATAATTCATTTTTTATCTATATTTTCTTTAATTATTTTAATTAAATTTTCTTTTGAATAATCTTCTATATTATTAATATTTATTCTCATATTTTTTAATTCTAATAAAATATCAATAATATATGGCAATTTTATTTCACACTCATTAAAAACTTGGATATTATTAATAATATCCTTTTTATTAATTATTTTTTTTATTTTTTTCTCCTCTAATATTATTATTCTATCTCCCAATAATAATTCTTCAGAATTATTTGTAATTATTATAAATGTATATCCTTTTTTCTTTAGTTCTCTAATTATTTTATGTATTTTTTCTTTTCCCAGAGTATCAATCATTGTAGTAGGCTCATCCATAACAATATATTTTGTACCAATTGCTAAAATTCCAGCTATATTTATTCTTTGTTTCTGACCTAAAGATAATCCATATGATTCCTTTTCATAAAATCCATTCATATCAACCATATTTAAGGCTTCTTTTATTTTATTTTCTCTATCATCAATTTCCAAGTTTTTTAGAGCAAATTCTAAATCATCTTTTATAGTTGGAAATATTATTTGATTTTCAGGGTTTTGAAATAATATTCCAATTTGTTTTCTTAGCTCCTTTTTTGTTTTTTTATTTTTAGTATTAATATTATCAATTAATATTTCTCCTTTTTTAGGAACTAATATACCAGAAATCAACTTTGCTAAAGTTGATTTTCCAGTACCGTTTTTTCCAACAATAGTAATTATTTCTCCATCACTAATTTCTAAATTTATATTTTCTAAAATATCATCACTAAATTTATATTTATAACTTAAATTATTAATTCTTATCATTATTATTTCCTTTATTTATTATCATTTATTATTTTTATTACTTCTTTATAAATATAAAAACTACCAATTATAAATACTTTTATATTATCTCTTCCTTTGTATTTATCTTTTACTTCATTTATTGACTCTGATAATGACTTCTTTATATATTTTCCTCTATTATTTATTTGTGTAGACTTTAAATATAAATCCTCTTTAGAAACAAAGCTTTTTTCCTTTATACCATCTGTAAAATAGAATATAGAATCATTATAATTATTAATTAGTATTTCCAGTATTTTTTTATAGTCTTTAGTATCTAAAATAGATATTATAAATACCTTTTTATTATCTAAATAGTATTGATTTATTGTCTCCATCAAATTCTCTATTGCGGGATTGTTATGTGCCCCATCATATATTATCTCTGGATTATTATTTATTTTTTCAAATCTTGCTTTATGTATAACATTTTTTAGTGCGTTTCTTATTGATTTATCCGCAATTTTATATCCTTTTTCTCTTAAGATTTCCACAGCTTTTATACATATTGTGGAATTATATATTTGTTTTTTTCCTTTTAAGTTAATAGCAATGTCTTTCATATCTTTGTATGAATAGTATTGTAAATTTGAATCATGTCTATAATCAGAACAATCACTTTCGTTTATAATATGTAATACACTGTTTTCTTTTATACTCTTATCTTCTATTATTTTTAATATTTTATACCCGTCACTATTATTTTGCTTCAAATAAATAACATCAGAATTCTTTTTTATAATTCCTGCTTTATTTTGTGCTATCTCTTCTATACTACTACCTAATATATCCATATGGTCATACCCTACTGATACAATTATTGATATTATTGAGTTTACTATATTTGTACAATCAAGAGTTCCACCAAGTCCTGTTTCTAATATAACAAAATCACATCTCTGCATTTCAAAATATATAAGTGCTATACATGTTATTACTTCAAACCATTTTACTTTTATTTCATTTTTTTTATTATATTCATCAATATATATTGATAACTTTTCTAATATTTTGCTTATTTCACTATCTGTAATTTCACTATTATTAACTTGTATTGTCTCATTAAATCTTATTAATTGTGGTGAAATGAATTTTCCTACCTTAAACTTTTCTTCTATTAAAATTTTATTCATCATTTCACATACACTACCTTTTCCGGTTTGTCCCTGCAACATGTATTATCTTTAATTTATCCTGTGGATTATCAAATTTGGATAGTAAAAATTCCATAGCTTTTAGAGTTGGATCTTTTGTAAATTTATCAAATCTTTTTAAATATTCATTAATATCCATATTATTCCTCCTCTAGGTACTTATCTATCTCTTTTCTTAATATATTATATATTGCTGGAATGACTATTATCTGTATAATAAATATTCCTAATTGTGTTACAAATCTTGTAGGTATTATTGCTAAATAAGCTTTTCCAAATAATATATTTAGCCATAATGCTTGAAGAAAAACATTTACAATAAATCTAACAATTATTGAAGATATAATTAGATTAATAGTAAATCTTTTTACTTTAGCTTCCTTTGTCAATAATATATTTGAAATTACTTTGCCAAACTTACTTTGTCCTATTTTAGTATCTACAAATTTTTCCTTTAGCCCAGGATATAAAAATATACCATATATTAATCCTTTGATTACAGCTGATATTGTAAATCCTACAAAGTATTCTCCAAATGGGAATAAATGTGCTCCTATATAATCAGATAAACCAAATATTAACATAGAATATACTGGGCCTAGTAATATTGCTGTAATTAGTGCTGGTATAAAACTTAAGTTAATAGTGAAAAATGTTGTATTAAATGATAGAAATCTGTCTGATATAATCATTATTGCTAATAATAACGCTGCAATTACTGTTTTCTTTAATTTTGACATAAAAAAATTCCTTCTTTCTTTATTTCATTTATTTCTATAAATTCCGCACACAAAGAAAAAAGGTAATATTTCCTCTTATTACTTATGAATAGCGGAATGCGAAAATAAATTAGCATTTACATTTCTCTTAGTAGCAACTTCCCGTCTACTAAGCCTTAACTATCTATTTTCTACTCTATTATTTTTTATATATTATACTCCTGGAAAGCTTACACTTTCAAGCCATACTTCTTGATTTCTACTTGCGCCAGAATTATATGTTAATATAAACTCATTATTTTCATCTAATATTAAATCAAATTTTATATTACTATATTTTTTATTAGCTTCTTTCCATTTTTTTAATTCTTCTTCTAAACCTGATTTAATATTATCATTAGACTGTCCATTTGCTCTTGCTACAATTTCCCTTTCATCTATGTTTTTTTGTAAGTCAGAAATGTCTTCTAAAAACTTTATTTTTGTAGCTTTTTGTAATATACCATCTGGGCCAAAAGATAAATTTACAGTAATTGTTGTAAGTATAGTTAAAACAATGATTGTAACTATTAATACTACTAATGTTATACCATTTTCTGATTTTATACTTTTTACCATATTTCCTCCAATTAATCATATAGTATTACTACTGTAGCAATAGCAAATTCATTGCTATGAGATAATGTAATATCAACACTTTTGATTATCTCATTATCTTTTTGCTTAAAATTAACATCTGGTCTTCCATTATCATCATTTACTACTTCTATATTGTTCCAATCAACATATGTTTCATCATTAAATATTTTTGTAATAGCTTTATATGTTGCTTCTTTTGCAGCAAATCTGGCTGCATAATGTTGATATTTTACATTTTTATGTTTCTCACAATATTCTATTTCTTTATCTGAATAAATTGAATTAATAAATTTTTCACCATGTTTTTCTATAATTTTTTCTATTCTATCTATTTTTATTATATCTGTACCACAAGATACTTTCATACTAACACCTACTACATCAAATATAAATATGTTATAATCGAGAATGTATTTAATATTAATGATAATATTAAAAGCATTACAATTATTGTATTATCTCTATTATTTTTTTCAATTTTTAAGTCCTTATATATTATTTCATATTTTTTTCTTATTTCTTCAAACAAATCATCTAATTCAAATCTATTTTTAATTACTCTATAATACAAACTTCCTGTATCGTCTGTTGTCACATCTTTTACCCATAAACTTTTCGCAAAATTTATAAATTCTTTTCGTATTCTGATTATTTTATCATAGCTCTTAAATTCCATATTAATTTGGTTTAAGAATATCTTTTGATATAATCTTAATATATATGTATAATATATTTGATTTTCGTATTCATAAGGTAATTTAGTGTAATTATACATATCAACTGTTGAAGCTAGAACATTACAGCTTGTATTTGTTATTCCTGTTCTTACATATTTTAATTTTGAGATAATACTAACATTTTGTTCATCACTTTTTTTATTTAAATCTGTTAAATGATTACTTGGAAATACATTTACATATTTTAAAAATTCGTTTTCTAAATTTTCAAATCCAACTCTTTCATTCCAATGTTCATTTTGAATGCATGCATATGCAAAAGTGTAAAATTTTTGTTTAGTCAGCATTACATTATTTTTCTCACGTTCTCCTGCTATTTCCTCTATTACTTCTTTTATTTCTTCTATACTCTCAAATGAATTAGTATTTATATTTATATTTTCATACTGTTTTAAACTATTGAATTCTGAATACATTTCCCTAAATTTATAATTAAAATTTAATAGATCTGAAAAATTTTCTGAATTTTCAATATTTGTTTTTAAACTGATAAAGCAAATACCTGTATTAAAACAAATAATTTCTATTTTAGATACATTAAATAATATACCTATATTTTCTTTTTTTCTTTTATCAAATTCTTTTATATCTTCATATTCACTAATATCATATTCAAATATAGCACATGGTTGCTCTGAAATAATTTTACTTTGTTTATCTATATTCATATTTAAGAATTCTTTTAGCTTTTTGTTTCTGAATTCAAATGTAGACATATATGTATTCCTTATATTTGTATTGAAATAATTATAAATATCTAAATCTTTTTCCTTCTCAAATATTTTTAGCTTGCATTTATTGTTTTTTAATAATTTAAGTATATATTTTTGATATTTATTAGTTTCTACTGTGTATGGATACAGAAAATACGTATATTGATATTTTACTGATAATTCCACTCTTATCATTCTCCTCTTTTGTATATTAATTATTTTTTAATCTGTATATGAATTAAGTTCTATATTGTTATCTAAATGCCACTTTCCTATAAAGTTAATTTCAATATTATTATCCAAATTTTTTGTTGGTTCTAAAATAATTGTTCCATCTGATTTTATAGCTCCCCATTTTCCATCCTTTTTTATAGCACAAAATCCATATTCGTTTTGTTCTGTTGCATCATCATATATGCAATCTACTATTTTTTTATTATCTTTATTTACATAACCATACTTTCCATCTTCTTTTACTAGAAATAATGTATTATTTGTAAGTACATCTCTATTAGTTTTTTCCTCAAACTTCAAATTATAGTATTTATATTCATCATTTACTCTTATTCTGATATAAGATTTATCTTGATTAACTTCACTTATAGTTCCTGTAACTTTAAATTCACATTCATTATCATATAAATCTGTTGTATAATCATTGTTTTCGCATTCTATAAAAGACCCATCTGTTCTATAAGTTACATTTTTATATTTAAATTCTATTTTTTGAGTGTCATTTATATCTATTACACCATATTTATTTCCTTTTTTTGCGATATAATAATCTCCATATGCATGTTCTATATAATCATATTTATTATTTATTAAAATTTTATTTTCAATACTCATTATTCCATATTTTTTATCTTTTATAAAAATTATATTGTCATTAATTATTTGTGAAACTTTTTGGTTATTTTTTATATCTGTCTTTTTTTCTCCATTGTTATCAACTATCATAATTTTATTATACTTTTGGACTAGATATAATGAATCTCCATAAATATTATAGATTTTATCATATCCTGGTTCTAATATTACTTTTTTATCTGGTCCTATTATTCCATATTTATCATTTTCTGCCTTTACTATATATCCATCATCATATGTATTTCCTAATGCTTTTATTTCTTTATATACAGTATCTAATATAATATCTTTGGAAATATTATTATATAACCCATATTTATTATCTTTCTTTAATATGATACTTCTTTCTAATCCCTTTAGAGTATGAATATCATCATACTCTGGTGATAATAATTCGTTACCTTCATATGTAATTAATCCATATTTATTATCTTTTTTAAATTTTAAAGCATCCTTTTCATACCATACATCTTCTAAAGTAGTAAAATTATCTAAAGCTTCTATATTATCATATTGTTTCAGTATTTCTTCTCCCTTAGAATTAATTATCTTTGTTCTATATGTCTCATTTTCATAATTGACATTATCACTATATATAAAAAGCTCTTTTGTCTTATCTGGAATTATAATCATCTCATCATATTTTGGTTCTATTATGACTTCTCCTTTATTATTTATAACTCCCCATTTATTATTTGCATGCAATGAAAAATATTCATATTTTTCATTAATTTTCTCCTTTTTTGGCTTAAATAGACTTATTACTGATACTATAACCATTATTATAACTATTAAAGCAATTATTGTTGCTATAACTTTCTTTATATTTAACTGTGGTTCTTCATCAAATCTTCTACCTTTTTCTATTCCCATATTTCCTCCAGTATAAGTTAAATTTTACATCATTACTATATCATAATATTCCTATATTTTTCAATACTTTATAATTAATAACATACATATTAATTATGTTTCTATTAACATTTTTTATTATTTTTGATATAATATTATTTTATATGGAGGAATTAAATTAAACTATGGGTATATATACAAAAAAATATAAAATATTATTTAATGATATTGATAAAAATTTAAAAATAACAGATATTGCTTTAATGAGGTATTTAGTTGAGATATCAGGAGAACATTCTGAAAAAGTTGGATATGGCTTATCTAATCAGAAAAGTACTAATGTTGTATTTTTACTTACAAGTTGGAAAGTAGAAATAATTAAAAGAGCTAACTTATTAGAAGAAATTACTATTAATACATGGGCTGAATCTTTTTCACACTCTCTATCTATTCGTAATTTTGAAATATTCTTAAATAGTGAATTAATAGCTAGAGCATCATCAAAATGGATTTTAGTAAATCCTAATACACACTCAATATTATCAACAACTCATGAAATTTTTAATGCCTATGGACCTGTGGACAAAAAGGTTTTTGATAAATCAATTTCGAAATTATCAATTCCAGATAATATACATTCTTCTTATGAATATACTATTAGGCGTAGAGATATTGATTCTAATAACCATGTGAATAACTTAAAATATTTAGAATTAGCATATGAAGTACTTCCAGAAGTAGTGTATAAAAATCATAATTTCAATAAAATATCTATCAATTATAAATCCGAATGTAAGTTATCAGATAAGATAATATGTAATTATACACAAGTTAATAAAGATGAACACACTATAGTTATCAAAAATAGTGATTCTGATAAAGTTCATGCTATAATAAACTTGAAAATGTAATTACTTTATTACTGAATATAATCCACACCCCCTAAAAATATCATCTAGAATGTGTGTGGATTATTAAAATCTTTTTCCTTTTTATCTACTCAAACATCTCTAATACATCTATTGCCATCTTTCTTTTCTCTGGAAAAGTGTTAAAGTCTTGTCTTCTTATATCTTCTTTTGAAAACCATTTACTTCCAAGTATTTCATTCTCATTCTCTTTTAGTTTACTTGTTTCCTTATCTACTCCTATATAAAAAATATCCATATGTATATGGTTTTCTTTTACTAAGTTTTTTTGCAATGCAAAAGGTCTAATAAAATCTTCGCTTCTTGGATATCTTTCTCCAATTAGTTCAATATCTAAATTGGTCTCTTCTTTCACTTCACGCAAAACTGCAGTTTCAATATCCTCATTTTTTTCCACATGTCCTCCAACAAAAAGCCATTTATCTAATTTTTTATGGTGGATAAATAGTATTTTATTTTTATGTTTATTCAAAATACATGCTGTAGCACAAAAATGGCATTCAACTTCTGGGATTTTCTTTAAATTATTAAAACTATAAATCTCTAAGCATTGTTTAACTTCATCTGTTATTTTACTATTTTCTCTAGCTGATTGTAGTGTTTCCCATTTGTATGCATCATGTTCTGTTAATTTTACTTCTCCACATTTTTCAACTGTTATTGCAAAATTATATTGACGTACTTTTTTCCCACTTCCAGAAATATAATCAAATGAATTTATAAAACAAACTACCTCTTTCAAATCTAAATTTGTCTCTTCCTTTACTTCTCTTACAAGAGTCTCATATATATCTTCTCCATTTTCCATATTTCCACTAGGTAGTTCATCTATTCCTCCCATAAAATCATCTGCTTTTCTACTCATTATTAATATTTCATGTTTATCATTAACTATAACTGCTCCTACAACGTTTTTTTCAATTCCTTCTTCTTTTCCTCTTTCAATTAAATAATTATAAAACTTCATTTATACCTCCTCATTTTTATAATACCTTGAGACCTTACTTAATATTTCACAATACTTTATAACTATTTCTTCATCTTCTTTATCATACCAGACTGGCATTTTAAAACAATTTTCATAAAATTTATCTGCCATTTTAAATTCTTCGTTTTCATCTAATATTTTATCATATTGTCTAAAAAAATAACTTGGATTTCTAAAAAGTTCTAATCTATTTAATGGACATGTTGAACCTGGTTTATCAAATTCAATTCCACCTTCTTCATTTAATGCATTAATAAATGTTTCTATTGACGTATTATTAAATTTAGATTTATCATATTTTATAATTAATGCATAATAACTACATTTACTGTCTTCATATGGAATGTTTAAATCTAACCCATCTATATTATTAATAGTATTTTTTATAATATTTACCATAGATTGTTTGTTTCTATTAATTTCATCTAAATTTTTAAATTGCTCATATGCGATTCTTATCGCTAATGGATGTGCTCTAAGTTTTAGCCCCTTTCCTGTTACTGCATATTTATAGTCTGAACTATTTTTGTCTATCTCTTGTTTACAACGTTTATTATAATGCCCAAGAAGTATACAATTTTTATATATGTACTTATCATTCGTTATAATAACTCCACCTTCTCCACCAGTTATAATTTTATTTCCTTGTAAACTAAAAGCAACAGCATCCGACCATTCTCCAAGCTTTTTTCCTTTATATTCACCACCATGTGCATGTGAACAATCTTCTAAAAGATAAATCTCATATTTATCTGCGATTTCCCTCAATTTATCCATTTTACATGGATATCCCCACATATGTGTTACTATTATTGCTTTAGTGTTTTTATTAATTTTCTCTTCAACTTTTTTATAATCAATATTTCCTGTCTCATCACAATCTACAAAAACAGGTTTTGCACCAGTTTGAAATATTGGTGTTACTG
This sequence comes from uncultured Clostridium sp., assembly GCA_947569365.1. Classification (GTDB taxonomy): domain Bacteria; phylum Bacillota; class Clostridia; order TANB77; family CAG-508; genus UMGS1994. The sequence goes on from CANOSM010000014.1 coordinate 45,556, forward strand.
TTGCATAGAAAGTGTATATTGGACAAATAACCTCATCTCCACTTTTTATATTTATGGCATCATATAAAGAATGTAATGCGCTAGTTCCAGAAGAAGTTACTAAAGCATATTTTCTATTATGATATTTTGCAAAATCATCTTCAAAAGTCTTAAATATATTACTTCTATCATAAATAGAAATATTATCGTGTAATTGATGTATTACTACTTTCTCTATTTCTTTTGTTATTTTAGGATGAATAAATCTGCCTTGTTCTTTACTTATTATGGGTATACCTCCATTAATAGCTAACTCCTTGTGGTTTAATGTATTCATTGGACATTGTTCTCCTAAAAGTAGATTTGCCTGTCTAATTTTCTTATCTAGTCCCACATCATCTCTATTTATCACTTCATCTTTTATATTTATTTCTTGTTTTAAATATCTACACAATTTTATTATTCCATTTGGTGCTACAAATAAATCATTATAAGAATTACAATAAGTATTTGGATTATATCTATCATTTGCAGCAGCACAAAATATTTTCGATAATATTATTTTTGTAAACCCATCATATAATTCAATTTTATGTGTATATTCTTCTAATACTTTAAAATTCTGAGTAATAAGTTGTTTTTTTATTTCATATATTGGAACTATTTTCGTCTTATCTTCGCTAAATAATTCTATTATCTTTATACTTGCATTTATCTTCTTTGCGAATGATATTATTTTTCTTAAGTTCTCAATACTATCATTCTGTCCTTTTACTACTGTCATATTAATTCTAATATCTATTTTCTTATTTAGATTCCTTAACTGAGATAAATTATATATTACTTTTTGTAATTTTCCTTTTCTTTGTATAATATCACTATAAATATCTTCATCTAGACTATGAATAGATACATTTAATCTCTCTATTTCACTTAGACAATTCATCTTCTTGTCAATTAATTCTCCATTACTAACTATTGTTATATTAATTCCTGATTCTTTAATTTTCATAATTATATCTTCTATATCACTTCGTATTAACGGCTCTCCTCCTGTTATTGTAACTGTATCCCAACCATATTTTTCCTTACAAAAATCTACTAAATATTTATAATCATCTCCATTGAATATTTCTTCTGTTGTTTTTTCTATACCTTCTCCATGACAAAAATAACAATCATAATTACACTTTCTACTTACAATAAGTCTTAATTCTTTATTTATTCATACACAAATACACCTCTGGGTGTTATTATATAACATTTTACAATTGAATGCCACATCATTTGTAATAAAAAAGTCATTAACTACATATTTATAAACAAATAAACCCCAGAATCTGAGGTTTATTTACTGTTTATTTTTTATTTTTTGCTGATATTTTAACAACAATTATACTCATATCATCTTTGCATATTCCATAATTATTGTCCACAGCTTCATTTAATAATATATCCGCCATTTTCTGTACATTATTGGTATTTATATTTTTAAGTATCTTAGTGAACCATTTATCTTCCTGTCCTTCTTCATTTGATTCTATTACTCCATCACTACACATTACAAAAATGTCTCCATCATTAATGTCTTTATCAAACACAGAAAATTCTACATTGTTTAAAATTCCAAGTGGTAGTGCATTTGAGTTAACAATGTCTATATTTTGTTTATTTTTTATATATGTTTTACATGCTCCATTCTTTATAAACTCGACATTTCCATTATATAAGTCAAATATTGATGCATCAATTGTAGCATAAACTTCTTCTGTAGTAAGTTTTATTGTAGAATTTATAAGATCTAATGAATCTTCTTTATCAAATCCTGCACTTAATAGCTTTTTCATCATCTTAATTACTATTTGGCTACTCTTTCTTGCCTCTGATCCTGAACCCATTCCATCACTTAAAACAGTTAAAAATTTATCATCTTCAAGTTTTATTTGTATACTACTATCTCCTGAAACAGTGTTTCCTGATTTCGTAGCTTTTGCATATCCTAATTGCATTATAAATTTATCTTCTGATGCATATCTTTGCATATAGCTACTAGCATCTATATTACTTGTATCTTTTTGTATTGCTATTTTTTCGTCACACACTTTAGATAAAATATTCTCTATACATTTAATTTTATCTTTTTCTTTAACTATTGATATATTTTCGAAATATATATCTATAAATGTTTTTCCTGATTTAGCTTTTTTAAGTTTAATATCTTTTATTTCTATTGACTTTTGCGATAATAGTTCTTTTATTTGTTTTTCCTTATCATTATATCCTGTCTTTTCTTGTTTTTCTTTTGTTATCTCTTCTGCTATCTCTGTTATAGCTTTTGATACTCCATTTAGTTGCTTTGACATTGTTCTTCTATGATCTTCAAATTTGCTTTTCCAACTAAAACCAATCTCATTTATTCTATATGTTCTATTTATTATTCTTACTATTTGCTCTATATCATTTTTTATTACTTCATTATTCTCTGTTCCAATAATATAATTATTTCTTTTTTCAAATATTCTCATCAAATCTTCTTTTGTCATTTCAGATTTATCTATTAAAGTAATATATATATCTTCTATGATTCCAGTTTTCAACTCGCTTATATCGTCATACAAAATATTATTTGGGAATTTATCTATATTATCTAATAAATCTTCCACAAAAGTTACTTTACTATTATTGATATTATCAATTTCCTGCTCTATTAATTTTTTATCATTAACTCCTAATACTTTAGACATTTCTGATACTATGTCTGATATATTATCTAATTTATTCTTTGTATCATTTGTTTCAGCTAGTCTTGTCTCGTTTTTCCATTCAAGCATTTTCACATCATCCATTATACCTACTATATCTATACCTACAAATTTAGGAACAAACATAAATGCTATGCATGAAACAATTATTTCTTTAAATGATATTATTTCTACTGAAAGCCCTGTAGAAATATATGCTATAATCACACATCCTGAGACAAACCCAAGAATTGTAAATATTTTTCCAAGTCTTGATAATATTCCTGAAAATAATCCTGCTATTGCATATGCTAGTATTTGCATTGGTGTACATATACCTAATATTCCAAGTATTAGTCCTACTGATATACCAGTTGTTCCTCCAACTAGTGTCCCACTTCTATAACTAAGTGCTAATATCATAAAGATAGCTACTATATTCGATATAGATAACCCTAGAAATGAAATTGGATTAAGTGCTACTGTTGATATACTAATAACAATTGTTGCTCCTATTATCTCCTCAATAGAAAATGTTTTTTCTTTATTTATATTCTTTATCACAGAAATGCTATTAACAAATATTTTATAAAATACATATGTAAGTATAACTGATGAAACACTTATAAGAATATCATATACAAACAATTCTTTTTTTATTATACATTTAACTATTTGTACTATACTTGTAGATATTATTAAGTTTCTTCCTAATCTTGTGATTTCATTCCTATTATCTTGAATTACTGGTTTTATAAACAATATTGAAACCATAAATACAAGTACATTTAATACATATATTAGAGCTCCATTAAAACCAAAACCTATTATACTCCCTATTGTAGTTATCACTAAAATAATTCCTGCAGGAATATTACTATTACAACAGGCAACAAATATAGCCATAGCGAATGGAGTTACAGAGCTTTTTATTTGTACAGTAGATATTAAAAATACAATTATATAAACAAGTATATTTTGTAAAATTAATACTCTATTTTTACTATTTAATTCATCATTTTCTTTTATATTTTTATATTTAGTTATTATATTCTCAGCTAAATTTTGAAACATCCTTACCACCTCATACTTTTAATATCTTTAAGCATATAACATGTCCCATAAAAAAGCTGTCGATTATAAGCTTATAAATAAAAAAGTTATTTACAAATTGTGATATTTTATTTTGTTTTTACTCATATAGTGCACTTATTCTATTATAATTTCCTCAAAAAATCAATAGAAAAAAACAAAAGTACAGGATTAAGAAATGAAAAAAATAAAATAATTTATGAAAGTATATATAAATAA
>CANOSM010000015.1 GCA_947569365.1 uncultured Clostridium sp.
TTATAATAATCCTGAAAATGCTGTTTTAGGAGTTGCTTTTCATTCGTTTGAATGGTTATTTGTTAGGATAGCACCAGTTATACTTATTGTATCAATTGTTGGTATTGTATTGACTCGAAAGAAAGTTTAAAACTATTTGTAGCACAACTTATAATTTATAAATACCTAACCAAACAAAAGCATATTACATTATATATTATGTAATATCATATAGTATAAAAAAGACTAGAAATGAAAATTCTAATCTTTTTTTATTGAATATTGATTGAAAGTATTTTAAATATATCATATTAATAATCAAAAAATTTAATAAAATATATATTTTATATTTTAAGTATGTTATATAAAGTAACTAATATTATTCAAATTCAGAAATATAATTCAATATATATTTTTCTTTTGATTTATCTTTTATAAAGATTATACCATTCTTAATAGAAATATATTTAGAATATATAGAATTATTCAAATATTCATAAAAACTGGAAAATAAATTTTTGTCTTTAGAATGTTTAACATTAATATATGTATGTTTAAACTTTTTATCTCTATTAACATTATTTTTAAGATATTTAGAATATAACTTTAATGATTGTATTTCTGGAAAAGTAGATATTTCAATAGTGAAAGTATTATTAAAGAATGAAGAGGAAATTATAGAGAAATACTCAATGTCAATATCAATATACTCTTTTAAAATTAATTTAATACCAGAATCAATACAATATTCACAATTTGTTAAAAGATTGTGGATATTTATATGATAATGTTTAATTTCCTGTAAGTTTATTTCTAAAAAAAGAAAAGAATCAGATTTAAAAATATTCAAAAAAATCACCTCTAATTATGTACTATTATATTTTAATTATACTATTTTAATATTATTAAATAAATGATAAAAATATGGAAATACTGGTAGAATTTAATATTAAACTTAAGTTTATTAATCTATATTTATAAAAATAGGGTACATAATAAATAAAATAACTGTAACTTTATATTAAATAAACTTGAAAAAATTGCTGTATGCATATATAATATCTATATTATAATCGGATTTCTGTAAATAAATGTGGAGGTAAACATGCTAACTAAGGAAAAAAGTATTTGGGTATTTTTAATTTTTGTATTATCAGGAATTGTATTAGGAGGATTATTAGGAGTATTAGCGGAAAAGATAAACTGGCTTTGGTGGCTAAGCTATGGAGAGCAGTTTGGATTTACAGAGCCTGTAATATTGGATTTGAGTGTACTTAAAGTTACATTTAGTTTATGGATAAAGATAAATGTTGCAAGTATAATAGGTATGATTTTAGCAGTATTTGTATATAGAAAAATGTAAAACTTGGGGACTATAAGAAAGGAGCACTAAGATTAAATTACAAGAAATGCCTTTATCAGAAAGACCATATGAAAAATTAGAATTGTATGGAGAAAGTTTTTTATCAAACTCTGAATTATTAGCTATTATAATTGGTAGTGGTACTAAAGATGAAACATCAATATCATTGGCACAAAGAGTATTAAATCTAGATGGATTAAAAGATAATAATCTAAGATTCCTTCAAAGCATATCTATTTCAGAATTAATGAAACTAAAAGGAATTGGAAAAGTAAAAGCAATTAGACTCAAGGCTTTAGGTGAAATCACTAAAAGAATTGAAAAACCTATAAAAAATGAAATATATATTAATTCATCTAAAGATGTAGCAAATTTATTAATGCCAGAAATGAGATTTGAAAAAAGAGAAATTGTAAAATTAATAATGCTAAATATAAAGAACAAAATTTTAAAAATTATTAATGTTTCGATTGGTGGTACAAATTATGCAGTAATTGAACCAAAAAATATCTTAGCAGAACCAATTAAAATAGAAGCATCAAAGATAATACTAGTACATAATCATCCCAGTGGAAACCCAAAACCAAGTATTGAAGATATTAATATAACAAATAGGTTGTATAATTGTTCAAAGATACTTGGAATTGAGTTATTAGATCATATTGTTATAGGTGATGGTGTTTATGAAAGTATAAAATTTCAAAAATTTTAAATTAGGGGGAAACAATGAGCTTTTTTAATTTTTCAACAAGATGTTTGGGAATAGATCTTGGAACTACATCAACAATAGTTACTATGAAAGATAAAGGAATAATAATAAACGAAGCATCAGTTATCTCAATAGATAAAAAAACAGGAAATGTTATTGCTATAGGAAATGAAGCAAGAGAAATGATAGGAAGGACACCAGATAAGATTGAAGCTATAAGACCTGTGAAGAGTGGTGTTATTGCTAATTTAAAAGCAGCAGAATTAATGCTTAAGGAAATAATGAATAAAATAAATAGAAAATATGGATATGCAAGAACAAAAGTAATAATTGGAGTTCCTTCTGGGATAACAGAAGTAGAGAAAAGAGCTGTAGAAGAAGCTATATATGCTGCAGGAGTAAGAGAAGTTTATTTAATAGATGAACCTTTAGCAGCTGCAATTGGAGCCAATATAAATATAGAAGAGCCAACAGGAAGCCTTATTGCAGATATTGGAAGCGGAACAACAGATGTAGCAGTAATCTCACTTGGTGGGATTGTAGTTAGCAATTCAATAAGAGTGGGTGGAGATGATTTAGATAAAAATATAGTAGATTATATTAGAAAATATAAAAATTTAGAAATAAGTGAAATATGTGCAGAAAATATAAAAATTATGATAGGGACAGTAGTACCTGGATTTGTTGAAGATATAGATATTAAAGGAAGAGACCTAAAGACTGGACTACCAAAAGAAATTACAATAACATCTACACAAGTATTAGATGCAATAGAACCATCAATTCAAAAGATAGTATCAGCTATAAAATTTACACTAGAGAAAACTCCACCAGAGATAACTGCAGATATCACAGAAAGAGGAATTTTACTAACAGGAGGAATAGCTAATCTAAAAGGTATGGAGGAGCTTGTTACATCAAAAACAGGAATAAATGCATATATTACTCAAGAGCCATTAAATACAGTAGTATATGGCACACAAAAAGCATTAGATAATGTAAATGTTTTAAGAAAATTACAATCTAAAAGGAGAAGATAGGTATGTATAAGACTAAACATGCAAGTGTAGTTGCTACAGTCATTACTATAGGGGTACTAGTTATGCTAGTTCTTTTAACAAATGTAGATATTAAACATGTATCATATTTCCAAAGTATATCAACAGTAATAATTAAACCAGTACAAAATGGATTTACGTATGTTAAAAATAAGATAACAGGTAATGATGCTTTTTTTACTGACTTAGAGACTTTAAGAAAAGAAAATAAAGAGTTAAAAGAGCAGAATGGAAAGCTAGAAGAGCAATTAAGAGAATTAGAAATAATAAAAGCACAAAATGCAAGTCTTCAAGAGTATGCTGTATTAAAAGAAAAATATTCAACATATGACTCAATACCAGCTGAAATAATAGATAGAGATGTTAGTAATTATAGTAGTCAACTTGTTCTAAATATAGGCAAAAAACAGGGCGTAGATGTTGGTATGACAGTAATAGCTGAGGAGGGGCTTGTTGGACATGTAGTATCTGCTACAAATTCATCATCAACAGTCCAAGTAATTATAGACGCATCAAGTTCTGTAAGTGCAATGATTACAACATCATCAGAAAGTATTATATGTAAAGGATCAATTGAGAACAAATCAAAACTTAGAGCTACTTATATAGATACATCATCTGAGATTCTAGTAGGTGATACAGTTGTAACTTCTGGAATAGGAGGAATATATCCTAAAGGGATTACAATAGGAACAATAAGTAGTGTAGTAAATACTAATAATTTAACTGATAGGTATGCGGTTATAGATACAGCTGTAGACTTTTCAAAGTTATATACAGTATTAGTTATAAAAAATTAAGGAGTAGTTATGAGAAAAGTGTTAATAGGGGTAATAACTTACTTTGTATTTTTAATGATATATTTTTTACATGCTAATTTCTTTAATTGGTTTACAATTGCAGGAATTTCTCCAAATTTATTTATAATATTAGTAATATTTTTGGGATTATTTTCAAGTAACTATTTTACATTAATTATGTCTGTAATAATAGGACTTACTATAGATTTTGAAATTGGAAAACATGCAATTGGAACAACTGCTATTATGCTTGTTATTATTGGAGTATTTGCAGGATACTTGGACAAAAACTTTTCAAAAGATAGCAAAATTACAATATTAATTATGGTAATACTAGGAACAATAATATATGAAGTTGGATTATACATATTAAATATATTCGTATTTAAATTTGAATCAGAAATGGGAATATTCATAAGAAAACTTATTATTGAAGTTATTTATAATGCTATACTTACTATTATTTTATATACACCAATAAGAAAGATAGGAAACATAATGGAAAGAGAATTTAAAGAGCGAAACATATTAACTAGATATTTTTAAATATAAAAAATAAAACAGCAATAGGAAAGAGGTGATGTCTTTGAATAATAAATCTGAATTAGAAAGAGCTAATTTTAGATTTAACATAGTTACAACACTTGTATATGCAATAGGTGTAATACTTCTTATACAGTTATTTAATCTTCAAATAATACATGGAAGCGAATATAGGGAAACATCAAATACAAAATTATCTAGAGAAGTAACTATAGAAGCTGCTAGAGGAAAAATATATGATAGAACAGGAACTATTTTAGCAAATACAAAAATGGGATTTAATGTAGAACTATTTAAAACAAAAGTTAGTGAAGAAGAATTAAATAATGCATTACTAATATTTAGTCAGATATTAGAGTCAAACGGAGATAAACATATAGATGAACTTCCTATAACAGTTGAACCATTTAATTATTTGATAAAAGGAGAAGAACTTGCAAAATGGAAGGAAACAAACAAAATAAATTCAGCTGCGACTGCAGAAGAGGCATTTTTAATATTAAAAGATAAATATCTAATAAAGGAAGAAGATAATAAGAAAGCAAGAAAAATATTATGTCTTAGATATACAATTGACTTGACAGGATATACAGCTACAAAACCTATAGAAGTAGCAACAAAAATATCAAGAAAAAGCGCACTTCAAATAGAAGAAAGAAATGGAGATCTTGCTGGAATTGCTATAGATGTACAATCTGAGAGAGTCTACCCTCAAAGAAATTTAGCATCACACATTATAGGATATATGGGAAAGATCAATGAAGACGAATATAATGCTAATAAAGAAGCATATAAAAAGGATGATCATATAGGAAAGACAGGAATCGAGAACTTATTTGAGAAATATTTAAAAGGGATAAATGGAACAAAAGAAATTGATATGGCTGTAGATGGAACGATAACAGGAGAATATACTACTAAAGACGCAATAGGTGGTTCGAGTATAGTACTTACAATTGACGCAAATCTTCAATATATAACAGAGAAAGCATTAGAAAAAAATATTCAGAAGATCAGATCAGGAGGATTTAGAAAAAAGTATAAGGCTCAAGGTGGTGCAGCAGTAGTACTAAATGTAAAAACAGGTGAAGTACTTGCAATGGCGAGCTATCCAGATTATAATCCACAAGATTATATAAATGGAATTTCAGCAGAAAAATTAAAAGCTTATAATAAAAATTCAGCAATGTTAAATAGAGCAATTCAAGGTACATATGCACCAGGTTCAATATTTAAAATGGTAACAGCAATAGCGGGACTTCAAGAAGGAAAGATTAATACAAATACAGAGATATATGATAGTGGTGTATATCCAAGAGCACACAGACCAGAATGTTGGATTTATACAAGTCATCATTATGGACACAGAAACTTAAATGTAGTTGGAGCACTAGAGAAATCTTGTAACTATTTCTTTTATGAAACTGGATATAGGTTAGGAATAGAAAAATTATCAAAATATGCAAAAGCTTTTGGACTTGGATATAAAACTGGAATAGAACTTCCATATGAACAAGCAGGAACAGTAGCATCAGATGAATCTGCTAAAGCAAATAATGAAACAATGACTGTAGGAGGACTACTATCAGCTGCTATTGGACAAAGTTATAATGATTTTACACCTATGCAAATGGCAAAATATATAGCGATGGTATCAAATGGAGGAAAAGCAGTAAATCCTACTCTTATAAAAAATATTGTTTCATCAGATGGAAAACAAATATCATCAAAAGAAATCGAATCATATGTAAATGAGAAACTAGGACTTTCAGAACAAAATGTAACAAAAGATGTAAAAATAGAAGAAGAAAATATCAAGGCTGTGCGCAGAGGAATGAAATCAGTTACAACAGATGAAGGAGGTACAGCATATTCAATATTCCAAGATTTTGATATAGAAGTAGGAGGAAAAACTGGTTCAACAGAAGCTGGAAATTGGGTAAATGCATGGTTTGCAGGATTTGCACCTTATGATGATCCTGAAATAGCTGTAGTTGTTCTAGTTGAAAATGGAGGACATGGTTATTATACAGCAGAGGTAGTAAGAGATATAATCGGAGAATATTTTGGAATGAACACAGAAGAAATAAAAGAAGATGTATCAGCAAAAGGAGAAACAGAAGCCTATAGATAAAATAATAAATAATTAAGTTTTAAGTTTAACTTAAATATGAAAGGATGTTATATGAAATCAAAAGTAAAAATAATACAATTAAAAAATGAAGTTTTAATAACAATAAGAAGAGCAGAAATGAATGAGATTTTGTACTGCATAGGAAATAAAGAATATAAGTTAAAAAGAATATATGATAATGCAAGAGAGAGATTAAAGATAAGAATTGTTAGTAGAGAAAATTCGTTTAAACCAGTAGATAAAGAAAAAATAAAAAGAGCACTTTTAAATATTGTTCAAACAGAAATAAAATTTGATGAAGGTGAAAAGAAAACAAATACTATACAAGAAGAAAAACATGAAATAGAGAATAATGAAGAACAAGCAAATAATGATAACAAAGATGAAACTATAAATATCGAAGAAAATAGTAAAAAAGAAGAAAATGATTTTAAAGTAGAAGAAATCAATATTGAAAAGGAAGAAGATCTAGGATTACATGCAATAAAAAGTACTTTTGAAAGAGCAGTAGATACATCAGAAACAAAGTTTATACATGGAAATTTACGTTCAGGACAAAGGGAGGAATTTGTTGGTAGTGTAGTCATTATTGGGGATGTAAATTATGGCGCAGAAGTTATAGCAGGAGAGAATATAGTAGTAACTGGTACTATTAGAGGAATTGCACATGCAGGAGCTAATGGAAATAAAAAAGCTATAATAGCAAGTCATGCTATAGATTGTACTCAAGTAAGAATAGCAAATGTTGTTAAAGAATTAAAAGATACAGAAGGAAAATTAGCATTTATATATTTACAAAATGATGATATTATAATAGACTTTTCAAGTACGAAAAGTATAAATGAATAAGTGGAAATAACAAAAAGAAGACCTTTTATATAAAGGTTTTTCTTTTTGTATAAATTCATAATAAATTATTAAGATTTATTTTTGAATATATAGACATTCTAATTGTATTATTTTAGGTAGTATAAAAAATATAAAAATTATTAACATTTATTTTATATCAATTACATGTGCTATTATTATACAATTTAAAAGATAGATAGCTTTTAGGGCTATTACTTTTTTAATAATTGATTTATTAATTAAGGATAGTAAATTGTGAGTAGCAATGATATTTTCTAACTCATTAGCAATGTAATTAAAAACATTTTCTATTTTTCTTTTAAAACTTTTTCTATATTGGAGTTTATATTTATTTTATTATTACTTTATACAAACTTTGATAATTTATCATCACTTATCTAATAATAAAAGGAATAATACTCCTATAAGCATTATATTAGAATTAAAATCATTTTTTATCAAAAGATATATTAAGCCCATAATAAGTAAATCTTCTAGTGGCAAAGAATTAACTAAATCTATAATACTATTGTTAGAATTATTCTTCTTATCAGGTTCAGGAAGAGCTTTAATATCTTGTTTTATAACATCATTTGAAGGTATGACATCATTATTATATGTAAGTTCTTTTTTTAGATGAGGAATTTGATTAAAATGTCTATAACCATACGGATGATTAAATTTGGAATGAAAATTCATATTATAATTCATATTAGGCATAAACAATTTAATCACCACCAAAAAGGTCTAAATTTTCAAAAAGTTCAGCAATTTTTAACATTTGAGTGTATTTGTCTAATTTTTCTTGCCTAGATTTTCTAAGGAAAGGTTTTAGAGACATTAATAATTGAACATTTTGAGAATTTGCATTTTTATATTTACTCATTAAATTTTTTATCTTTAGAATTGTAGAAATATCAATAAAATCAGGAATTTCAGAAGAATTGCTTGTATTATTTGAATTATTTTCGCTATTATTATCATCTGTCCCATTAGATTGGTTATTAGTTGAACTTTCTGAATTACTATTTTGAAAGTTATTCAATAAGTCATTTATATCAATATTTTTTTCTTTTAATATACTTGAAAATTCATTAAGCAATTCTTCATTCATATTAATCTTTTCCCTTCTGTAAATTATCTAAAATATCATCTGCATTTTTTTGATTCAATATCTGTTTTGCTTGATTTATTCCTTTTTCTAAATCTTTTTTATCCATATTTGATAATATTTTCATAAGACTTTTTATATCTAAATTTCCCATAAATAAACCTCCTAAGATAAGTTTATGCTAAATAAAAAAAGATATGTTTATAGTATTTTATGAAATAAAATAAAAAATGTTACTAAAAGAACTAGTAAAAATATAATTCACAAAAAGTAGAAAAACTGTGGAAAACTATGTCTAAAAATTAAAACATTAAGAATTAACATAAATGTAATAAAACTATAAATATCAATCTCCGTAAAAGTGTTTCATAGGACACTTTAATATATATATTGACAGTTTCTTATTTATAATAAAATATTAATATATATAAGTGTATATATTAATTTATTAAGTGGAGGTTATTTTTATGCTAGAAAACAAATGGGTGAAAAAGTTAATAATATTGTCAATCGTTTTGTGTTTAATATTTTCACATTGTAGTGTATTTGCAGCAGGAATAATAGATCTACCACAAAATAATGAAATACAGAAACTTGAATCAAATATTGAAATATCAGCAAATATTTCATCTAATACAGTACAAAATGTTAATGAATATGTTGCACAAATAGGAGAAGATGGAATATTTTTTAGTGTAAAACTAAAAGCAAAAGATGGATATATGAAAAATCCAATACTTTCAATTCCAAATTTAGATGATGAAATATTTGAAATAGATAAATCAAAGCTAAATAGTGAGTTTATACAAAGTATAAATCAAAATGAAATTACAATTTCTCGTTTAGATGATAGTGAAGAAGTACTAGTTCAAATTCCAATTAAGCTAAAGGAGAATAAATATTATAATCCATATAAAACAAACTCAGATATAGAATTTGTTATTATGGGAACATTTGTAGACTTGGACTTAAAACACACAGAAATATCAAAAAGTACAAGTGTAAAACTAGGATGGAATTCAAAAGATGAAAAGATTAATGTTAAATCATATATAGAAAAAAGCTTTTCATATATATCAGAAAATAAAAAATATATGCTTGCACAATATTCAATAGATATTGGTTTAGATCAGAACTCTAAAATATTTCCTATAGAGAGTACATATATAGACTTTGAAGTACCAAAGAATGAGAATTTAGTACCTCAAACAGTAACAGTAGATTCAAAGAGCACTTCTTTTACAAATGGATTAATTGGAAATGATGTATCATTTAATAAAAATAATTGGAAATATGAAAATGGAATAGTATATATAAACGTATTAAATAGTCCTGTAGAAGATGAAAATAATAAATATATAATTCCTGAAGGAAGTGATAGATATTTAATTACTGTTACATATCTTCTTTCAGGAAAGGAGTTAGAAGTTACAAGTAATATATCAACAAAAGTAAAACTTTATAATAATGGAACTACAAAAGAAATAGAAAATGCTGGAGAAGCAAAATATGATTTAAGCAAAAGCAGTGGAAGTTTAGTAAGCTATAATGTAAGTAAAGTAGAATCACAGATAAGTAAGGGAAATATATATGCTAATTATAATCTATATAACAATTATTATGATACTGAATATACAAACTTAATTGATGTAAATATATCAAAAGCAGATATAGTAAAAGATATACAGATAAAAGAGCAAGATGAATATTTTGTAGATGGAAATAACGAGAAATATTCAACTTTTTATAATAATAAAAATAATACATATTATAAAACTACTAGTTTAAAAAAAGAGAATTTAGATAATATATTAGGTGAAAAACGGTTCACTGAATATATACACCTTAGATGGTAAAAAATTAATAACTATAGATAAAAGTGTAGAAGCAAATGAAGATGGAAATATAGTAATTAATTATAATACTAAAATAGGAAGAATAATTATAAAAATAGATAACCCAGAAAATGAAGGAATATTAAGTATATTAAATACAAAAAACATAGATAAATTAACATATAAAAAAGCTACAGCAATAAAATTAAAAAAGCTTTATTCTACATATAGTGCAACTTCTATATACGACACAAAAGTAAAAGATGAATTAGGAAAAATACAAAATGAAATAAGTCTAAAAGAAACAAAATCATCAGCTGTAGTATCTACAGGAAAAAAAGTATTAAATACTTTAGCTGAAAATAAAGATGTAGAATTAAAAATAGCATTAAATAATTATAACGAAGTAACAGACTTGTATAAAAATCCTGTATTTGAAGTTACACTTCCAAAAGAGATTGAGGAAGTAAAAGTAAATAGCATGAACATATTATATGGAAATAACGAGTTTACTATTTCAAATGTAGAACAGTATAAAAATAAAAAAGGAAATATAATACTTAGAATATTCCTAAAAGGAATGCAAACTAAATATACATTAATTAAACTTACAGAAGGAACAAATATAATATTAAACTTGAATATAAAAGTTAATATATATACTCCTTCTACTACAAGTAAAATAACAATGAAATACTATAATGAAGATGCTACAAACTATAATAATCCAGTACCATGGTCAATGGATATGGATAAAAATGATAATGTTATTTTAAATGCAAATGGTACATCAGAAGAAAATATATCATTTATAGCTCCACAGGGAGTTGTAAGTGGTCAAAAACTATCTAAATATAATGATAAAAATGTTATATACTCAATAAATCAAGGTCCAAAAACAGACAGAATACTAACAAAAGTTAATAATCAAGTTGTAGATTCAGAAATTATCGTTATGAATAATAGTGAAGAGAAAATGAACAATATATCTATACTAGGAAGAACAGCTTTTATAGGAAACAAAACAATTTCTACAAACGAAGATCTAGGGACAAATATAGATACAAAACTTGTATCTGAAATTTCAGAGGTATATGGTGTTTATAAAAGATTTAAAATATATTATTCATCAAATCCAGAAGCTACAAAAGATTTAAATGATAAAAATAATGGATGGATTGAAGAGTTTAAAGCTATTCAAAATGTAAAATCATATTTAATAGTATTAGATGAAAGTATAAATGCTGGTGAAATAATAACATTTTCATATAATTTTGAGATACCATCAAATTTAGGATGTGATAGAAAATTATATACTACTTTTAATACTTTTTATACTAATGAAAAAGATGAGGTAAACTCAAAAGAAGCAGACATAGTTGGTTTAGAGACAGTAACTACACCAAAAATAAAAACAAAGATTACTTCAACTGCTGGAAGTACAGTAAGAGAAGGAGAAATAATTGAATATACAATAAAGGTAAAAAATGAAGGAGAAACAATTGCAGAGGATATTAATTTCACATTTGATATTCCTAAAAATACAACATATGTAAAATATATACCAGCTACAAATGGAAAAAAAGGATATTATAAAAGACAAGAAGGTATATCAAAAATAAATATTGACATAGGAGATATATCTCCACAAGAAGAAAAAGTTTATACATATTTAGTAGAAGTAAATAAAAGTGCTGAAAGAATAAGTGCAGCAACTGTAAAAGCAACAGCCGAAGGAATGGAACATGGTAGTTCTAAAGAAAAATTGTCAGATACTACAGAGGAGTCTAAAGTAGATGCTCCAGATATGATTTTAACATTTGGACAAGAGAGTGAAGGAAAGATTGTAAGAGAAAAATATGATTTAACTTATCATATTGATATAGACAATAATACAAACATTTCGAAAGGAATTACAGAAGTTAGATATGAAGATGGAACTATATTAAGCTATGATAAGTTTAAAGAAGAGACAGAAAAAGGAGAAGAACATGAAGAAAGAGGAAAGGCTTCTTTTATATATGGTGAAAAGATATCTAATATTATAGTAGAACAAGTAATTCCAAAAGAAGTTACTTTTGAAAAAGCATATATACTTAAATATAATGAAACAATAAAAGATTATGATAAAGTCGAAGTTGGTATGTATGATGAAAGCACAAGAACTTATAAGTTAAATATAGATGAAATAGAAGCAAACAATAATTATTCATTAACAGTAGTTTGCAAAACAAACTATATAGGAGATGAGCTTAAAAAAGATATAAGTTCATTTGTAACAGTTAAAGCAGAAAGCTATGAAACATTAACATCAAAAAATATATATAATACAATAGGAAGACCAAATATAGAAACTACATTTACTTCTGCAAATACAAATAAGTATGTAAAAGAAAAAGAGAAGATAACATATAAATTAACTGCAAAAAACACAGGTGTATTTTCAGCAATTAAATTTACAGTAACAGACATATTACCAAAGGAATTAAAAGGCCTTTCAGGTGAATATTATCTAGAATCAGCACCAAGGAATGTAAATAAGATTGATGTTATTACTGGAGGAGATATAAAGGCTACAGTTAATTTAGAAGTTAATGATACATTAGTAGTAAAAATAGTTACTGAAGCAAAGAAAATATCACAAAAAGAAAAGAAAATAGATAATTATGTAATGATAGATTCTTCTAGTCTACAAAATAAAATAAAAAGTGATACAGTAACAAATATTATTCAAAAAGAAGAAGAAAAAAAATCGAATAAAGTAAATAAAGAGAAATTTCCATTAGTTTATACACAGCAAAATAATCAAGAAAGTAATTATTATGAAAATAAATATAAAATTACAGGAAAATCATGGATGGATACTAATAAAAATGGAAAAAGAGATCAAAGAGAAAAGAGTCTTTCTAATATAGTAGTAAAACTTTATAATGCAAATACTAATAAAATTATATTAAAGCAAAAAACAAATTCATCAGGAGATTACATATTTAGCAATTTAAGTCCAGGAAAGTATTATATAGTATTTTCATTTGATACAAGTAAATATACATTAACAAAATATCAAAAGGAAGGTGTAGATAATTCCTTAAATTCAGATGCTATATTAAACAATTCACTAGCAATAACAGATATAATTACAATAAATAGAAGAGATATAGGAAATATTGATATTGGATTAGTAAATGCTCCTAAATTTGATATGTCTTTAAAAAAGAATATAAGTAAGATAACCGTATATTCAAATAAAGGAACAAGAGTATATGATTATAATAATGCAACTTTTGGAAAAATAGATATTAAAGCTAAAGAACTATCTACTGCAAAGGTATATATGGAATATAAAATAACAGTAAAAAATGATGGAGAAGTGGCAGGAAGTGTAAGAAATATAGTAGATTATATTCCAAAGGGTACAATATTTAATACAGAATTAAATAAAGGTTGGTATAAAAATGCAGATGGTAATATTTATAATCCAACATTAAAAGATACATTAATAAATCCAGGAGAAAGAAAAACAGTTAAAGTAGTTTTAGTAAAACAGATGACAGAAAATAATACAGGTATGATAAGTAATAGTGCTGAGATTGCAGAACTTTATAATGAATTTGGTATAGAAGATGTTGACTCAAAAGTAGCAAATAGATTAGAAAATGAAGATGACTTTGGAACAGCAGACATTGTTATATCAGTAAAAACAGGAGGACTATTAATAAATGGAACAGTAATTATTATATGTATATGTTTAGGAATAGTTTGTGTATACATATTTAAAAAAGTAGTATTAGAAAGAATAAGGAGGTGGTAGTATGTGTAATTATAAAAACAAATTTATCAAGGCTTTAAAAACAATAATAATATCTATAAGTACTATACTACTACTTATGTTAATGTCATTAATAGTAGGTGCTACAATAATAAGAAATGGAACAGCAAAGATAGTTAAAGAAAAAAATGATGACATAAAAACTTTAGTTTCATCAATTGATCCAGATCAAGTAAGAGGTGGAAAAGTGTTTATAAGCTGTTATGAACATGTTTCTTGTAAACCAAGTCCATTTTTCTCACTATTTTGTGATGGTAAAGGTCAAAGACTAACATCTGCTAAAGGTAAATATGACTTTTCTACAGGATTACCAGTAGGTTTTTTAGAGTGTGGTTTTGGAAGAACTGAAAAAACAGATGAAGGAACTAAATTACATTTGTATATTGGGGAAGGAGAAGAAACACTTTATAAAGGTATTGATTATAGAGAAGAATTTACAATCTCTGACATCAAAGATAAAGGAGCTTCAATAGCAAAAGCAGATAAAGAGGCAAAAGAAAGAGCAGATGAGCTTATAGGAGAAGGAAAAACAATATCATATGGTTATTATACAGTTGGTGAAGTAAAGGATGCTAAGCCAATAGAAGCATGGGTACTGAAAGAAATGAAAGAAAATAAAAGTTATCATAGTAAAGTACAATATGCATGGTGGCTTTGTAGAGAATCAGAAGGAGGTACAAGTGGCAGTGGATCTAGTGATTCAACGATAACAATAAAAAATTATGATCCAAATGTTGAAGAAGAAGATAATATTTATTATGTACCAGAGGATCATAAAGGCAATGGAAACGCAATATATGCTGAAGCGCAAGCATTTGAGGAATATGTATCAGCAATTTCTGGATCTACTGATCCTGGAACAAACTCAGCTGGATTATTTTCAATGGATTATAGAAAAAAGCTAAAACCAATGGATACATCTAATGTTAATGTATTATTTAATGCAGAAAGAAATGTATATATAGTAGGCCCTATTAGTATTGAGTATGTAAGAAGAGGTACAAAATGTGGTGGAAGAGATGCAGTTGATTTCTGTGGAATAAATGGAGCATCATTAACCTATAGAAATGAAAGTGGTAGTTCTACAAAATTAAATTTAAAACATGAATATTATGAAGGAACCAAAGGGTTTAGAATAGTATATGATCATGAAAGAACAATGGCATCTTATGATGTAAATAAATATAGTGAGTATTCAGCTGGTAATAATTTTTATTATCCATATCCATATAGTGAAGAAAAGTTTTATATAGAAATAGATTACTTAGATGATGTAGTGTCAGTAGAAGAATTTGCACTAGACTTCCATTGGGTAAATGCAGGAGCAAAATATGAAGATATAACAGAAGGAAATGCATATATTACAAAATGGGAAGGTGATTATGAATATAAGGATACAATAGAACATGTAGATAATAAAGATACACATGGACCATATGATACACCATCTGAATGTCATGAGCATATGCATGAAAGTTATACATTTGATTATCAGCTTTGGGGTAAAAAGAAAAGTGTTACAGCAATTGAGACTCAACCTTTAATAAATTGTATATCAACAGTAACAGTAGATTATTTAACAGGAAGTGGAGGAGACTCTACAGATAGTTCGATAAGTAGTACTGTAATAGGAAAAAATGAAAATATATGGAGTCATTCAAACATAGTAATTGGTTCATCAGAAGATGAAGAAAAAGATCCACATTCAAGTACAAGTACATCAAGTGATGCATCTATTAACTATAATATAGGAGAAACTGCAGGAGCACTTAGGGTATGTGCAGGTGGATGGGATTTAACAACTGAAATAGCAGGATTTGCGTGGCTAGAAGGTATAAAATATGAAAAAGGTACTGCATTTACAGGTGGAAATAGCAAATATGATAAAGAGCCTGATGAAGAAGGCTTTAAAGATAAAAGAATGAAGAATATAGAAGTAAGGGTATATAAAGTAGTTTATAAGAAAGAAGGAGGGACATATAAGGAAACAAATAGAACATTAGCAGATGCTTATGGCACAAAAAAGTACAATAAAAATGGTACAGTACTACTTGAGAATAAGTATGATTATAATGATAATAGAATTTATACAAATGATAAAGGTGAATATAGGGTATTTTTAAGAGTACCTAGTATAGGTGAAAAAACTCCTAATCAGAAAATAGTTTATGATATAGAATTTATATATGATGGACAAACCTATGAGACAGTAGAATATCTAGTAACCACTGGAAAAGACAACATAGCTGATAAAGTAGCAGTATTCCAAAAAATTGCTGAAGATGTCAAAGGTACAGGAGGAAAAATTGACTATTCAGAATATAAAAATGATTCTTATATAGTGGAAAATCAAAGTTTCAAAGATACAACAAAAAGCGGAGATGTAGTAATACCACAGGGTAGACAAAACTTTGATGATAATTTTGTAGAGATATATGGAAATTCAGATTCTAAAATAAAAGATGATAAGACATCAACAGGAAAAGCAAAGGGACATGATAAGAAAAATAGTAAATATGATGAAAAGATAGATCTATCATATAAAGGAAAAATGTATTCTGAATTAATAGAAGAAAGAGATGACTCAGTAGATATAGTAAATGAAGAAGATGATAGAGTAGTATCTCAGATAGTTACAAAAGATAGTAATGGTAAAGTACTAGACAAGTATAAATTAGGCTCTAGGACATCAACAGGCAGTTTCATGTTACCATATGCAGACTATATATATATAAGACACTATAGTGGTACTATTATGAAAAATGATGTTGATAAATTCTATCAACTTGAATCAAGAGGCACAGTACTAGATGGTAAAGAAACATGGTATTATCCAATATATGAATACTTCCATCAAGTAAATATGGGACTAACAAAAAGAGAAGATATTGACTTATCAGTTTCTAAAGATTTATATAAGTCAGAAGTTATAGTAAATCAACAAGAAGTAACATATAAATATAATACATTAAGAGACTATGAAAAAGAAGATAATGGGGAATATTTAAATACATTAATAAAAATGCAAAGTGTAAACCAAAAGTATAGTTTAGGTTTATATCCATCAGATTTTTATTATAGATCAGATGTATATAAAAAGAGTGATAAGGTAGATAGTGATATTGCAAAAATTATACATGATTGGAAGAAACGGTTCTGAAATTAAAATGTATGCTACATATAAAGTAGTATTATATAATGATTCAGATACACTAGATGTTACAATAAATCAATTCTCAGATTATTATGATTCAACATTTACATTAGTAAAAGAAGATGTAAAAGCAGATGTTTTAGATTCAGAAGGAGTTAAATATTCTAAAATTGTAGCAGAACAGCCATATTATAGAATTTATTCATTATTAAATTCTGATGTAGCAGGAATATATAAATACAGTAATGAAAAAGATTTTAGTGATACCGTGAAAGAAAAATTAAAAAGAAGTTCTAATAATGAAAGAAAAGTAGTTTATGGAAAAGTACCTAAAGATAGTTGGAAAGATAAAGAAACTGATAGTGATGCATATAAAAGGGTTATACTTAATGATTTTAAATATGAAACAACTGAGGATAAAAAGAAAGTAAAAGAAAGTGATTTTATATTATCACCAGGTGAAAGATTAGAATTATTCTTAACATATGAAATTGATCAAGAAGGATATAAAAAGGCAATAGATGAAGAATATCTAAGTGAAAAGTTAGACGAAACAAGAGAGAAACTATTAGGTGGAAAGAATAATGTAGTTGAAATAGATAATTATTCAAGTTTTTATACTAAAGAAGGAATAAGATTCAATACTACAGCTTATCGTGTTAAAGAAATCGCTGGAAGAATAGATACTGATTCAGCGCCAGGCAATATTAATTTAAGTAAAACTATTAAAGATGAAGATGACGATGAAACACTAGACAAGAAATGGTTTGAAGATGATACTGATTCAGCACCAGTATATAGGATATATCTGAGAAAAGAAGACAGTATGAGAAAAATAGATGGACAATCATGGTTAGATGAAAAGGGAAAAGAAATAAAGAATAGTAGTGGAAAGATTTTAGATACAGCTACAGGAAATGGAAAACTTGATGATGACGAAAAAGGAATAAATGATATAACAGTTAGCTTAGTCGAAAAAATTAGAATAAGTAGAGATAATAGTGATAGTAGTAAAGATGTACTTGAATATGAATTTATATGGCCAGAAGAAATAAAAAATATTATGAAAGGATATGAGCCAATTACTAAAACAAAGACAGAAGAAGATAAAGATGGAATATATAATTTTACAAATTTTCCAGCAGGAATTTATGCAGTTAGATTTGAATATGGAGATACAAAAGAAACAATAAAATATAATGGACAAGATTATGAAAATACAGCATATCAAATAGACTTAAAAAATGCAGAAGAGTATCCTGAGAAATTAATACAGAATTGTGATACTGAGTATCAGAAAGATGAAAGTACGCTTAACAATGAATGGCATGATATAGGAGATAATGAGACAGCTGAGAACTTAGAAAAGGAAAGAGTTTCAGATGCTAGAGATTATGAACCACAAAGACTAAGAGTATTAGCTTATTCTAGAACTATTTCGAATTCAAATGGAGAAGTTTTAGCATCACTCGAAACAAAAAAAACTGATTATGAGAAAGAATTAATAGATGCTACAGCAATGGTTGCAAATACAGCTAAATTAAATATTCAAGTAGAAAGAACAAAAGAAATTAATTATACTGATTATAACGAAGATAAAAAACTTATAAGGGTTATAAAAGGTGTATCTAAAAAAGAGATTGAAGGAACAGAAGATATAACTACAAAAGAACAAGAATATAACGTTAAGAACATAGACTTTGGTATAGAAAAAAGAGCACAAACAAGTATACAATTAGATAAATATTTGAAAAAAATAGTACTAACAAAACAAAATACAAGTGATGTTATATTAGAAGCTAATATAAATGATGATGAAACCATAGAATATGATGCAGATAGTTCTCTTAACATATCTAAAATTTTAGCTATGACACAATCTGAAGGAGTTCAAGGATTTAAATATATAACTATGGAAAGTAGCTATTTTAATGATTTACAAGTTTTACTTACATACAGAATTGATGTCATAAATGAATCTGAAGTTGATTGGACATCAGAGAAACTAAGTAAAATATATAATGATGAAAAATTATTATCATTAGCAGATGAAATAGAAGGAGACTATTCAACAAATAAGAATAAACATACGCCCCTTGTTACAGGCGAGGGAATTTCCTATGGTGAGAATTTAGGATATTATTACTATACTAATGAATCAATTGATGGAGAAGAAAAGGATGCATCAAAACCAATAAAAGAAGATGCTGACTTTAAATATAAAGATGAAGTTGTAAAAACTACAGTAGATCAATTAGTAGATTATATTGATAAAGATACATCACTTGCATCATCATCAAAAGCATTACACAAAAATGATTCTTGGAGGGACAACTTAAATAAAGAAAAAAATACAAAAGAAGATGGTACTGAAGAAACAGAAAACGTTTATAAGAGTGGAAAAGTTAAAACACTAGATGGACTAATATCAGATGATTCTTATAGTGAAATTGCTGGTGAATTATATTTAGCAGATAATAACGAGAATCCATTCATTTCTGAAACTAAATCAAATATAGCAATATCAACATCAGATGTTATTGAGAAAAAGGAAAGAAAATTAGTCAAATATGGTTCCAGAAATATTGATAAAAATGGAAAAAGGATTAGTGAACCTTCAGAAGCAAAAAGGGAGAACACATATAGATATATAGAACCAGAGAAAAAACCAAATAATGTTCATAATCCTGAGATTACGAAAGAATTGGTACCAATCTCTTACAAAAAAGATGGAGCAAATAAAGATAGTTATGAACAACAAGGAAGCATAAATGTATCAACCAGTATATCTGTAAATCAATCAGAAGCAGCAGATGACATGAATTATAATAATGTAGCTGAGGTATTAGTATATTCTAATACAGTTGGAAGAAGAACATTTATGGAGGATAATAAAGATACAGAAAAGCATGAATCAATAAAAACAGATGAAGAAACAATTCCAACAATTCCAGGAAATGCAATAGAAATAATTAAGCTAGAAGATAATGGTGGCTTTTGGAATGCAGGACATAGTAGTAATAGATCTAAAGCAGAAGATGTAAAACTAGCAGAAATGGATGCAGATGCTACTGAATATGTAACATTTACGGAGCCAACAGGTTTAACACATCTATCTAAGACTATGAATAAACATATTTTTATAATATTAATAACAGTTATTGTAATATTAATGATTTCAGTAATTGGAATGACAATAAGAATTGTTATACATAAAAGAAATGGTGATATGTAATAAGAAAAATAGAGCTATAAACCAATGAAAGATATAGCTCTATTTTATCTTGAAATAACTAATATATACTAATAGAATCCAAGATTTAAGTAGTAATCTAGATCTATGTTTTGTATTAGTAAATATACGGAAAATAGACATTATTACAATATTTAGAATAATATTTCTATTTTAATATTTAATATTATAGATTATAATTAAAAATTTTGTAGAAATAGTATATTTTGAAAACAAAAAGTAATAAAAAAGTAAAATAAAAGTAAAAAAACATGAAAGCTTACAGCAATAAGAAAAACAAAGAAAAATGTCGAAATTGGATTAATTTGTATTATTGATTATAGTAGAAATTGATGTATTATTAATATAAGTATAATTATATTATGATTTAAAAAGAGATATATACGTCAATGTAATTACTCTTTTAGCAACAAATAAATTTACTAGGGGGAAAATTATATGAAGAGAAAGAAAAATCAAGGGAGAAAGACCGTAATATCTGTATTACTAGTTCTTTTAATTATGGTTATAGCAGTAGCAATTATATTTGCAACTAAAGGTAAAGAAAAGACTATAGCAAAAGATAGTAATCAGAAATTACAGGCAAAGACCGAAGAAGACAATATATCAGCTTATGATGAAACAGAAAGTTATAGGTATATTGTAGAGTACTACTATGATGGAACAAGGGATGACTCATTAACAGAAATGCATAGAGCAAAAGAAGGAGTAGTAATTAACACTTATAGTGAAAAGGCTATTACTGGATATAAGAGAGATAAAATATCAAACTATCCATTAACAGTAAGTACAGATGAAGCAGCAAATATAATAAGAATTTATTATGTAAAAGCAAACTTCGAATATGCAATTGAATATTATTATGATGGAGTAAGAGATGATGCTCTAACAGAAACACAGGAAACAGCTTTTGGGACAAAAATAAAGTCATTTACAGATAATAAAAAGCCTGGATATCAAAATGGAAGACCAACAAATTTTCCACTAACAGTAGGTGCTAATGTAGACTATAATGTAATCAAGGTATATTATGAGAAAGATAATTTTGATTATACAGTAGAATATTATTATGATGGTGTGAAAGAAATAACAGAAACTAAAAGAGCTTTGTTTGGTTCAAAGATATATACATATGACGATAAAATAAAAACAGGATATACCTTAACAGACACAACAAAATTACCATTAACTATATCTGAAGAAGAAGAGAAAAATGTAATAAAACTTTATTATACAAAAAATAAGTATAATTATAAAGTAGAATATTATTATGATGGAGTAAAAGATACTACTAAAACAGAAGAAATTGAAGCGGCATATGGAGATGAAATAGAAGAATTTACAGATAATAATATAAAAGGATATAAATTAGCAACAACATCGAAGTTACCATTAAAAGTAACAGAAGTAGAAAATAAAAATATAATAAAAGTTTATTATGTAGTAGATGATGAAAATAAAAAATCTTTAAGTTATACAGTAGAATACTATAAAGATGGTATAAAACAAGAAGCAGATACAGAATTAAAAATGAAAACTGTACAAATATTACAGCCAGATATTTTAGAAGTAGATAAAGAGG
Source organism: uncultured Clostridium sp. (assembly GCA_947569365.1). Lineage (GTDB taxonomy): Bacteria > Bacillota > Clostridia > TANB77 > CAG-508 > UMGS1994. The sequence continues at coordinate 22,200 of CANOSM010000015.1, forward strand.
CAATAGATACAGCAAATAAATATCTTGGATATACATTTGAAAAAACAGTACCAGTAACAATACCAGATACAGTAGAAACAGGAGCAACCATTAGAGTATATTATACAACAACGCCTGCAGAAGTAAAAGCAATAAAGGTAACTCAATCTGGAACACCAGAAATAACATCAAAAAATGACAGAATAGATTATAAAATAAAATATGAAGCAAAAATAAATAATTATATTGGTGAAGCAGGAGCTTATGTAGAAGCTAAATTACCTTATGAAATTGATCAAGTATCATCAGTATTAGATGGTGGAACATATTCAAGAGCAGATAATACTATAGTATGGGATGTAGATCTTGGACATATAAATACTTATGAATCAGGAAGAAATGTAGCTAAAACAATAAAAATAGAAAAAAATATAACTGTTTTATATAAAAATATAGATTTATTAAAAGATTATATGGTAAGCAGTGTAAGTGTAGGATTATATTTACCAGCACAAGATGTACTATTAGAAGATAGTAAAACAGATTGTGAAACAGCAATAGGAGTAAAAGGAACTGTAGATGTAAAATATATTGATAAAAACTCAGACGAAGAGATCATAGACAAGAAAGTTAAAAAAGGTAAGGTTGGAGATCAATTTGATGTTACTGATGATGTAGAAACAATACCAGGATATATATTAGTAGAAGAACCAGCATCAAAAACAGGATTATATAAAGAAGAAAAACAAGAAAGAATATACTATTATTCTAAAAATACAAAAGTAAGTGTAAAATATGTTGATAAAGCAACAGGTAAAGAAATAGAAACAGGTGAAAACATTGCAGGATTTGAAGGACAATCATATGAAACAAAACAAAAGACAATAGCAAACTATACATTTGTTGAAGCTACACCAAATACAAAAGGTATAATGACAAATGAGACAATAGAAGTTATTTATTACTACTTATATAATACAAAAGTAACTGTACAATATATTGATGCGTCAACAGATAGAGTGATCGATTCTGTAGAGATAACAGGACTAGAAGGAGATACTTGTGAAACAGTTGCAAAAGAGATATCAGGATATGTCTTATCAGAAAGACCAGTTGAAGCAACAGTAAAAATGAAAAAAGAAGAAATTATAGTTAAATATTATTATTTACATATTTCATCTGGAGTAATTGAAAAACACATTGATCAAATAACAGGACAAATACTTTCTGAGAAAGTGCATGAAGGAAAAGAAGGAGACAAATATAGAACAGAAGAAAAAGCATTTAAAGGATATGACTTTATGCCAGATTCTTATCCATCAAATAGTGTTGGAAAGATGACAGTAGATACTATAGAAGTAAAATATTATTATAAGAAAAAAGCTACAGTAATAGCTGAATATATTGATAAAGCAACAAAAGATAAAATAGTTAGATCCATAAAAACAGAAGGACATGAAGATGATAATTACACAACTGAAACTAAAACATTTGAAGGATACAAATTAGAACAAATTCCAGATAATGCAAATGGAAGAATGAAAGTAACAGTAAATGCAGATGGAACATTTGATGCAACAACAACAGTAACATATTATTATGTACATCAATCTGCTGGAGTAGACGAAAAACATGTTGATGAAATGTCAGGAAATATACTTGCACAAACACATTACGAAGGATTCGAAGGAGACGAATATACTACAGAAGAAAAAGAGTTTATGGGATACAATTTAAATGAAGATAAATACCCAGCAAATGCAGAAGGAAAAATGTCAGTAGAATTAACAGAAGTAACATACTATTATAAAAAACAAGCTTCAGCAAAAGTTCAATATGTAGATAAAAATTCAGGAGAAGTACTAGAGAAAATAGAGATAAATGGAAGCGAAGGCGACGAATACGATACAGTAGGAAAAGAATTTGATGAATATGAATTTGTAGAAGTAGTTGGAGAAGTTACAGGAAAATTAGATCCAAGTGAACAAAAATTAATAACATACTATTATATAAAACAATCAAAAGTAGTTGTAAAATATTTAAATAAAGAAACAAATGAAGCATTATCAGAAGAAACAGTTCAATTAGGACATGAAGGAGATACATATACAACAACACCTAAAGAAATATCTGATTATATTGTAGCAGCAACACCTAAAAACGCTAAAGGTGTTATGGCAAAAGAACCAATAACTGTAGTTTACTATTATAGAAAACCAATATTTGATTTCAGTATAAAAACAAATATTAACAGTATAATAAAAGGAAGCACAACTAAAAATATGAAAAATGCTGAAATAGCTAAAGTTGAAATAGACAGAAAGAAATTAGATAAGACAAGCGTATCAGTAGTATTTAATGTAATTGTTAAAAATACTGGAGAAGTTCCTGGAAAGGTAACAATATTAGAAAAAGTACCAGAAGGATTCAGAATGTATGAAAAAGATAACAAAGGATGGAAAGTAACTGATAATGAAGGAAGAATAACAACAGAAGAAATGGCTCCTGGAAAGTCAAAAACATATAAAGTAACATTAAAATGGCTTGGCGGAGAAGATAATATGGGAACTATAAAAAATGAGGTTTCTATAGAAGGTGCAGAAAGTGCAGCAGGATATATAAAATTAAGTACAAAGAATGATAAGAGTGATGCACAAGTTGTAGTATCAGTAGCTACAGGAGCTGAGAAGATATCTATTATAGTACTTATAGTACTTGCATACTTTGCAGTAATAACTTTTATAAATAAAAAGTTAAATAAAAACAAAAAATCAAATATAAAAAGTAAAAGAAAATAAGATAAATAAAACAAAAAATACTGGTAATTAAATTATCAGTATTTTTTATTTTATATTTTTTTCAAGGATTTTATTGATATGTTTTATACAAACTGAGAATCTAATTTGTAATTTATATAAAAGATAATATGTAATTAATAATTATTTTTTAAATCTTATATTCTATTAATTGGTAAACATTATTTTCCTTTTTCTGGTTATTTTTATTTTACAATTTATAAATGAATATTAAAATAGATAATAAAAAACCTTTAGGAGAACTAAAGGTTTTAAGTACTAACTAAAAAAAGTTAGTAGCGTTGAGGTAGGATTCGAACCTACATACTTGGCTCCTCAGACCAATGCTCTTCCCTTTGAGCTACTCAACTTAAGTAATAAACTTGATATTATGTTAACACAATGTTGAACAAAAGTCAATACTTTAAATAATATAAAAATAGAGATTTTTATTAATTAAGAATAAAATTGTTTAATATATTTTATTATATGAATCTATATATATAATAAAAATGATTTTTAAATTAAATGAATAAATCTAAAAATCATTTATTTAATTTAGATCCAGTATTGAATTGAAAAATACTAAAACGCTAGGGAAATAAGAAAGAAAGGAAGATTTTTTATAAAAGAATTATAGACCAAAATACTTAAACGCTATGATATCAATATATACATAAGAATATGTAATGAAAGTATGCAGATAATTAATTGAAATAGAATTAACATAATGTAGACAAACTCTTAAAGTATAGAAAACTATCAAAAATTTAATGAAAATGTAATATATACTGAAAAAACTATATTTTCCGTAATTTTAAATTTTATAAAAAAACTGACAATATTTTAATATAAAATATTATGACATTGACATATGTATATATATATTTAAAATAAGACTTATAGTATAAGAAAAATAAGGTTTGGAGGTATATTATGCAAAAACAAAGAAGATTATACAAAAAGATTTTGGCAGCAATACTCGTATTTTGTTTAGTACTTAGTGATTTTGCTGGAATTGGTATAACAATCATATCATATGCCAGTGATAATCAAGTAGATGTAAATAAAAACATAATGTTTGATATGTTTATTTCTACAGATAAGCTTAAAGAACAAAAAGAGATTACAACAGAAACTACTGATGAGACAATAATACTTACTGCCAGAGTTGGAATAAAAGAAAGCGGATATTTGAAAAGTCCAGTTCTAGATATTGAGAATCTAGAAAATCAAATGTTCAAGATTAAGGGTGAAATCCAGACAGGAGAATATATTCAATCAGTAAATAAAAATAAAATATATTTAAATCAAATAAACAATGGTGTTGAAATTGAAGTAAATATCCCAATTGAATATAAGAAATCTAAAGAAATTGATGTAAGTAAAATAATATCAGATATAAATTTAGTGTTATCTGGGACTTATGTAGATTCACAAGGGAATGCATCTGAAATAGCAGAAAAAAATTCTGTAAAGCTTGGATGGAAAAATGAAACATCAGTAAGTTTATTATCTAAAGTGGAAAAATACGTTCCATATGTTAAAAATAATGTAAATTGTGCAATTTTACAACTAAAAGTAGAAACAGCACTATCAAAAGGAACAGAGTCTTTTCCAATAAAAGATACAAGCTTAAGTATAAAAATTCCTCAAATAGCACAAGCTACAATTTCTGATGTATCTGTTGATGCAGTAAATACAGGAATAACAAATGGACTTCAAGGAGGAGATGTAATATTTACAAAAGAAAATTGGAATTATGAAAATGGTATGGTAAATATTAATGTATCAAATATTCCAGTAGAAAATATATACAAAAGCCCAGAAGGAAAAGATGAATATATAGTTACAGTTGTATATGAAAATATAAAATTACCAGAAAATAAAAAACTTGCAGGAGAAGTAGCTTTATCATCAAATGTATTTAAGGCAGGAGGAGTTTCAAATATATCAGGAACAAACAATACAGAATATGATTTAAGCAAACAGACAGGAAATATAGTTACTTATTCAGTTACTGGACAATCTGAATCATTAAGTAAAGGAAATATATATGCAAACTATAATCTAAACAAAAATTACTATGAAACAGAATATTCAAACCTTTTAAGTATAAATGTATCTAGAGCAGAAATAGTAGATACAGTAAATGTAAGAGAAAAAGATGAATACTTTAAAGATACAAAAGGAAAAAAGATATATACTACATCACAAAGCGGATATGAAACATATTATAAACAAACAAGAATAGGCAAAAAAAATCTAGATAGTATAATTGGAAAAAACGGAAATGTACAGATATTAGATGAAAATAATAAAGTATTAGTAAAAATAGATAAGGATACAGAAACTGACGAAAAAGGAAATATAATTGTTAATTATCCATCAGGAGTAGCTAGTAAGATAATCATACAAGTAAACAATCCAGAAGGTGAAGGAATACTTAATGTAGAAAATATTAAAGCTATAGGAAAACTATCATATAGTAAACAAGCAGCAATTAATATAGAAAGCCTAACAAGTGAATTTGTTGCAACAGCGATATATAACAAAAGTGCAACAGCAGATTTAGGAGTAACTTCTACAGGAGTAAAGTTAACAGGAACAAAATCAAATGCAACATTACATTTAAGTAGGAATGAGCTATCTACACTAGTAGTTAACAAAGATGTAGAAATAAGTTTATCTTTAAATAACTATAATGAACATACAGATTTATATAAAAATCCAGTATTTGAGTTAACATTTCCAAATGAAGTTAAAAAAGTGGATGTAAAGAAAATAAATATACTTTATGGAAATGAAGAACTAAAGGTAGATAAAGCAGAATCATTTAAAAATAGTAATGGAAATATTGTAATAAGAATATTAGTAAAAGGAACTCAAACTAGATATAGCCTAGGAGAAGTAACATCTGGAACAACAATTATATTAAATTCAGATATTACTTTAGATAAATATGTAACATCAAAAACAAAAGCGATAAAACTAAATTATTATAATGAATCAGCAACAGCATATGAAAATCAAGTAGATTGGAATATGAATATAAGTAAATCAGAAGGAACATTACTACAAAATTGTGGTGAGTTAAATACAGTACTTAAAATAGTTGCACCAGAAGGAGTATTAAATATAGAAGAAGTTAGTGGATATGATGATAGTAATAAATCAATATATTCAATAGATCAAGGTGAGGTATCTGCTACGATTAATACATATGCAGAAACCAAAATAGCAACAATGAAAATTACAATGATGAATAACACAAAAGATGTAATGAAAGATGTATCAATACTTGGAAGGACTGCATTTAAGGGAAATAAATCTATATTATCAAATGAAGATTTAGGAACAACAGTTGATGCTACAATGTTATCTGGGTTAAATGAAATATCAAACTCAGGAAAGAAAACAAGAATATATTATTCAGAAAATCCAGAAGCAACAAAAGATTTAAATAATAATGAAAATGGATGGAAAGAAAGTGTAGAGTCTTATAAAGACATTAAATCATATTTAATAGTAGTAGAAAATGATGTAGAAGTTGGAGATATAATTTCATATAACTATAAATATAATATTCCAGCTAAATTATCTACAAACAATGCAATTGTTGCTACAATGTCAACAAATTGCAAAATAAAAGATATAGAAAATAAAACTGAAGCAAGTAAGGTAATATTAAAAACAGTGGAAGAACCAATACTTTCAGTTGAAACAACATCAGATGCAACAGATGAAATAAAAGAAGGTCAGATAATTACTTATACAGTCACAGTAAAAAATGATGGTAGAGCAGAAGCAAAAGATATAAAAGTAACAAGTAAGATAGAAGAAGGAACAACATATATAGAAAAGCAAGAAAGTGGAGAATATTTATTAAAGAAAGGTATAAAAGAGCTTAATTTAAATATAGGAGTTGTTGAAGCTGGAAAATCTAAATCTGTTTCTTATAAAGTAAAAGTTGATGAAAATGCAACAGAAGAAATTGAAAAACCAGATAGCATAGAGGATAGTAATCAGAAATTATTATCAACATCAAAAGTAGAAGCAGAAGGACTAGAAAAACCAATATTTACACAAGCTAAAGAAGCAAATGTAAAAAAAGCAGAGGCTGAAGTTTCAATTAGTGAAGAAGATTATGTATCAGTAATGAAAGCAAATGAAAAGATACAATTAAATATTTTAGTTAATGCTATGACTGATATAGAAAACGCAAAAGTAAAAGTAAAATTACCACAAGGAATTTCATTTGTAGAAGCATATACTTTGAAATTTAAAAAGGATGGATTAACAACTGAGAAAGTACAATGTGCAAGTTATGACAAAGCTACTCATTCAGTAATATATAGTGTAAATAAAATAACAGGAGCAAAATATTTTAACTTAATTGTAAAAGCTGATAAAGTAAATGAAAATGGAAAGGAAGTAATATTTAAAGCTAATGTTTCTGGAGATAATATTTCAGAATATGAGTCAAATGAATGGATACATAAACTAGCAAGACCAGAATTAAATGTTGAATATTCATCTTCAGTATCAGACAAATATATTAAAGAAAAAACTAAAGTAGTATATACATTAAAAATTAAAAATGTAGGTATGTGTTCAACAGACAAAATGACATTATCTACAAATATACCAAAACAATTAAATATAACTTCAGCAGTATTTGAAGCTAAAGGACAAAAGTCAAATTTATTTGTAAGTAAAGATAAAAATATTAGTACAGATGTAGGTATGGAAGCAGGTGATACAGCTAAGATTATTTTAACTTGTGAGGCAGCAAGTACTAATAAGGAAGAAAAGGTAGATAGTGTTTGGACTTTAAGATCTAATGAATTAGGAACTATATATTCAGATAAAATAAGTCAAATAGTTCAAACAAGTGGAAGAAAAACAAGTAACTCTGTAAAAGAAACAAATAAAAAAGTCACAGTACAAAGTACAACAAACACAGTAAATACCCCATCTACAAGAGATGAAAAGTCATACAGAATTACAGGTATGGCATGGAATGATAAAGATGGAAATGGCAGAAAAGATCCATCTGAACAAGGAATCCAGTCAGTACTTGTAAAATTATACAGTGCATCAACAAATAAGCAAATATCAAAAGCTACAACAGATGCATCTGGAGAGTATACATTTAGTGGGCTTACAAATGGAAGCTATTATATAGTATATGGATATAATACATCAAAATACAAACTAACTACATATCATGAAAAAGGAGTTAATACTAGTTCAAACTCAGATGCTATATTAACTAATTCATTAGCAATAACAGATAAAATAACAATAGCAGGTGCAAGCCAAGGTGATATAGATATAGGTCTAGTAGAATCTAAAATATTTGATTTAAGTTTAGATAAAACAATATCAAAGATAACAGTACAAAATAATGCAGGTGTAAAAGCATACACATATAATAATGTAAATACAGCAAAAGTAGATATCAAAGCAAAACAACTAGCATCATCAAAAGTATATATTGAATATAAAATCACTGTAAGTAATAAAGGTGAATTAAAAGGATATGCTAAAAAGATTGTTGACTATATACAAAAAGGTAGTGGAATGATATTTAGTCAGGATTTAAATCCAGGATGGTATCAAGATTCTAAAGGATATTTATATTCAGAAACACTATCTAAAACGGCAATAGAAGCGGGACAAAGTGCTTCAGTAAAATTAGTTTTAGTAAAACAAATGACAGAAAGCAATACAGGTGTATATAATAATACAGCTGAAATAGCAGAATCATTTAATGAATCAGCTATTGAAGACATTGACTCAGTTGCTGGAAATGGAATAGCAACTGAAGACGATATGGGACAAGCAGATGTCATTATATCAGTAAATACAGGTGGAGGAATAGTAAATATAATGTTACTAATTTCAACATTAATTACTCTATTTATAGTACTTTATATAGTTAAAGTTAGAATAGACATAAACAATAAGGGGGTGATAACATGGGGAGAATAAAAAGAGTTTTTAAAAGTTTAGTACTAATAATACTTGCTATGTTATCAATCACTATAATAAATAAAGGACTAGGGAAAATAGTATATGCAGATAAAACAATAATAAAAAATAGTGCTTCTCCAACTAATTTTCCAGAGTCATTACCAGCTTATATAACATATGAAGATTTAATATCAAGATATAATCTACTTTGTGTAGGAAAAGGTATTGGGCTTCCAGGATACGGTTCAACAAGTGTTAAAAGTGGAAGTCATTCAACACATACAACAGATCAAGGTAAAGATACTGGTAAATTAACAGTAGGCGATCTCGGCACACAAACAGTATTTGCAGGAAAAGGTTATACAGATTTAGTTGATACAACAAGTAAAACTTATGGATATTATACAGAAGCAACACCATATAAAGCGACACCAGCAGAAGCATACATACTTGCAAATCTAAATGATAATGTTCCAGGAAACGGTGTTAAATACAAAGTAACAGATAAAGTATATACTGGAAAGATAGAAGAAAATGAATTTATTAATATAAAAAATAGTGATGGTGAAAAAACTGAAAAGATTTATATTACTTCATATAATACAAGTGACGAGCCAACAGGATATGCTGCAAAAAGAGGAGACAAATACTATGTAGTTGAAACAGAATCTACTGGTGGTGATGGAAATTATTCTGCAGTACAATATGCTTGGTGGGCAGTAGCACATGTAAATGAAGGTAGAATACTTGCAGATAATAGCTTAGCACAAGAAGCAAGACATTTTGAATCATATATTAAAAGTTTAGGATATACAGGAAGCTCTAAAGATCAAGTTAAAGATGGAATAACAAATGATGTTGGAGTAGTTGAAAGGGATATTGTTACAGATGAAGCTGGAGAATTTAAAATTTCATATCCTATAAAAACAGAATACAAAGATGCAGAAGTAAGATTCAATCAAGAAAAGAATAAATACATAATTGGACCATTTAATATAAACTATACAAGAGATATTGCAAAATTTGGAGATAGACCTACTGTTGATTTCGCAGGAATTACAAGTTCTACATTACAAGGAAAGTTCAAAACAAAAAACGCAAAGGGAGAAGTAGTAGAAGAGGTAAAAACCATAGATTTTGGATCACACTATAATTTTGTATATGAACATAGTCATCAAGAATATAGAAAAAAGAATCCGAATTGGACAATTGATACAGACGTATCATATCCTTATCCATATGATAATGAAAAATTTTATATTGAACTTGATTATTTAGAAGATTTAGTGTCTTTAACAAATTTAAAGTTTGATTTTCATTATTTAAACGGTGGTGGATCATATGAAGTATTACATGGAAGCTATTTAATAATACAATGGAAAGCAATTAATACAGGAATTACAGCTGCAGGAACAGGATTAGAAGCATATACACAAAATGCAAAAGCTACATTATTAAACTTTACAAACACATCAGCAGAATGGAATTTAGAGAAAGTTGCCAATATAAGAAAAGGTAATGAAGAGATAACTTTAAAATCAACTAATGTAGCTAGAATGAAGGTATCAAATGTACGAAATGGACTAAAAGAAGGTGAAGGAAAAGTAACTGGACTTGAAAACGTTAAAATAGATGGTAAAAATGTAAGTAAAGATTATATTAATTTTTCAAGTAAAGTTAAAATGGATGGTGACAAAATAAACATAACTATTAATTTAAATAAAAAAGTTGGAGACGAATATATAATAAAACCACAAACTATTGAAGCTTATCCTGTTGAAAGAGATAAAAAAAGCTTATACTTTAGTGGTAAAACAAAGGTATCATTTAATGCCCAAAAAGGTCTTATGGGAGGAAATGTTTCTGGAACTATAGATATAAAATATGAATGTCTAAATAAGTTATCTGATTTTATAAATGATGGGAACATTACAATGAAGGCATTAAAACCAACTGTTGGATTAACACTAGGAAGCGGAAGTAATCCAGGTGTCACAATGAAAAAAGCTGGTTTTCTACAAGATGAGGAATATTATCAAATTAAAATACATAATGCAACAACTGTTGATGGTAAGGCTGGACATTCAAAAAATTATACAGAATCTTCTTCAACAAAACATCTAAGAGTTATTAGTTTTAAACAAAGTTTCTTATGTGAAGCTAATATTTGGATAAATATAGATGTACCAAAATTTGAATTAGAGAATAATAGTATTAATCTAAATAGTAATACACAGAAGGTTATATTTTATAATGCCTGCAAGGCAAATGTCGGTAAAGGACCTGGAATAAAAGGAAAAGATGGAGCACTTAAATTACCAAAGAAATTATCAGCAACTATAGATAAAAGCAAAGTAGACTCAGATTTAGGAGATAGTTTTAAAGTTGATTCATCAGGAGGTAAAAACTCTAGCATGGATGGATATATATTTGCAAATGGATGGGGATGGCATCAAATAGGAGAAGAAGTAGTTGGATTAAATATCACAGGAGGAAATACTATTAGTGGTTTAACTGCAACAATTACAGCAAATATTAGTGATAAAGGAGGAAATACATCTAAATTAACTATAAATTATAAATCATCAGGAACAGCAATTGAAGATTCAACGGAAACAGGAAGTGGATCTGAAGGTTCAAGTGGTAGCGGAAGCTCAAGCAGTACAGAAGGTGGATCAAGTTCAACTCCTATAACTGAAACTATAGAAGGAGCATTACTTCCAGTAAGTGCAACTGCTAATAAAGCACAACCTCATACAATCTTAACAGGTGATGATGATGACGATGATAATGAAAGTATAACAGTTGTAAAACAATGGGAGGATAATTTAAAAACTAATATCGATGGAAAAACAGAAGAATTAGTTCCAGTTGAAATAACAGTAAGATTGTATAAAAATGGTAAGCCAACAGACAAAACTGCCAAATTGAATGAAAGTAATAAATGGACACATACATTTAAGAATTTACCAAAAATTAAAGGTATGTATACAGCAAAAGAAATAGGTTCAAAGATAAAAATAAAAGGTACAGAAAAGATAGCAACAGATATTTTCTTTAAAGTTTCAACATCAGTAGATGGAAAAGTAGTAACTATTAAAAATAGTATTGGTAAACCAAAAAATGAAAAGGTTACTATTAAAGGAGAAAAGACTTGGGATGATGATGAAAATAAAGAAGGAAAGAGACCTGAAAAAGCAACTGTAACATTATATAAAAATGGAAATAAAACATCTGAAACTAGGGAAGTAAGTGCAAAAAATAATTGGAAATACGAATTCAAAGATTTAACAAAATATGATGATAAAGGTGAAGAAATAATATATACAGTGGTAGAAACAGATGTGCATGGATATACTGCAACATATGATGGGTACAACATTAGAAATATAAGTATTAGAAAGACAGAAATTGAAAGAGGAGGAGCATGGATATCAGATCATACAGTTAGTGAGGAATTTTGGAAGGGAGACTTCGAAATAGATCTAACAACATCAATAGCAGGTATGGTATGGGAAGATAAAGAAACAGCTAAAAAAGGCGAAGAGTTATCTGCTAATGGTATATATAAGAAAGATGAAGACAAAGATATTCCACTTAGTAAGATAGAAGTTAAAATATGGAAAGTAGTTTATGAAAAGAAGACAGAAGGAGGCATAACAAAATATGAAGAAGTAACAAAGGGAGTTTATGCTAGAAAATTGGCTGATGCATATAAAACAAAACAAGTTTCTGAAGGTGGAAGTGTTAAATTAGCTGATAAAATTAACTTTAGTTCAGATAAAAAATCAGAAAGGTTATATACTTCATCAGAAGATAAAAATATAGGAAAATATCGTGCATACTTAAATGTTCCTTCAATTCAAGGATTGGATACTAAGAAATATAAAGTTTCATATGATGTTGAATTCTTATATGATGGACAAACATATGAAGTTACAGAATACTTGGCATCTACGGGAGAGAAGAATACAGCTAAGAAAGTAGAAAAATTTGAAAGTACCTCAAATGCTACAAGAGATGATGCATCAAAACCAAAGAAAATGGATTATAGTGCATATAAAAATGATTCTTATGCAATAGAAACATATAAAGAAAGAAGTGAATTTGATAGTAAATTTACAGATATTCATGGTTATAATACATATGATAAAGAAAGTGAAGATACAGGAGCTATTGACAAAGAAGGAAATGGTAAAACAAAAGGAAAGACGACAAAGGCTGATTTAGAATATAATAGAAAAGAGATTTCTATAAAAGATGAATCAGACTCAAAAGTAGATGGAAACAAAGAAAAGAGAAGTGAGTCAATATTAATAACAAAAGATAATGATGGATATGTACTAGATAAATTCAAGATGAAAGCTAGAACGTCAACAGCAGGACTACTACTTCCATATGAAGATTTAGTTCATGTTGAAGATAAGAAAGAGGATATACCACTTGATTATATTGATACTAAAGAAAGTGGAAAATACACATATTACAAACCAATAAATGAATATTTTAGTCAAATTAATCTAGGATTAGTACAAAGAAATGAAACAGATGTAGCAGTAACCCAAGACTTATATAAAGCTGGAGTAGTTGTAAATCAGGATGAATTAACATATAAATATAATACATTAGTGGACTTGGAAAATGCTGAATATAGTGACCGTTTGAATATGCTATTAGATATGCAGGCTACAAATGTAAATTATGAACTTGGATTATATGCATCAGATTTCTATTATAGATCAGATGTATATAAAGCAGAAAATAAAACAATAACAAAAAATATCTTATATAAAGAAAAGAAAGCATCTGAACTTAGATTATTTGCATCATATAGAATAAGTGTATACAATGATTCAAGAAATCAAGATGTAAGTATTAATAGATTATCAGATTATTATGATTCATCATTTACTTTAGTAAATGATAATATAAAAGCAAACCTAAAAGATGAAAATGGAATAACAAAAGAAAAAGTAATAGCAGAACCATCTTATTATAGAATTTATGCACCACTTGCAAAATCACCAAGATACAAATATAACAAAACAGAAGATATTGCTGAATCAGATAAATTATTAAGAGCAACTGAAAAAGAAACTAAAGCAAAGACTGGTACAGTACATTGGAAGACTACAAAGATTACAAAACAAGTGGGTGAAGGAGAAAGTAAAGGTACATATAATAAGATGTATACAGATACATTTACATCAGTAGGAAAAGATGGAAAATACACAACAAATGAATTAACATTACATCCAGGAGAAAAAATAGAGATATTTGTATCATTTGAAGTAGATCATGATGGATATAGTAATATTGTAAAGAAGAGTGATAGTGATTCATCAGCATATGGCGAAACAAAAGAAGAAAAAGATAAAGAAAGAAAAGACTTACTAGGAAATAAAAATAGTGTAGCTGAAGTATCAAGTTATTCAGTATACTATACAAAAGATTCATTAAAGAAAAATAATAATGTAGCTTATAAAGCAGGAGAAATTTCTGGTAAAGTAGATAAAGATTCTGCACCAGATAACATAAACTTTAATAAGACAGAAGAAGTAACTATAGGAGAAAAGAAATATACAGTATTAAGTAAAGAGTATTTTGATGATGATACAGAATCAGCACCAATATTTAGAATATACTTAAGGGATTATAAAGATAAAGAAAGAGAAATTAATGGTGCTGTTTGGGAGGACGATTTAACAGAGCAAGTAAAAGATGAATCTACAAATACTAAAACAGGTAATGGAAAATTAGATGAAGATAAAAATAAGGTAGCAGGTGCAACAGTTACTTTGGTTGAGAAAATAAAAATATCAGATAAAGACAATCCAGATGATATAACAGAGTATGAATATGTATGGCCAGACAATGCATTTGGTACTGGAATACCAAATTATACATCTGTAACAATGTCTGATAAAAATGGTAACTACAACTTTAAGAATTTTGTTTCAGGTAATTATGTAGTAAGATTTGAGTATGGTAATACAGCAATGACATTAAAATATAATGGACAGGACTATAAAAATACATCATACCAACAAGATATAAAGAATCCTACTAAAGATGAAATTGATAAGGAATATAATGAAGACTTAAAAAATAATGATCAAAAAGATGAAAATAAATTTAGTCAAATAACATTAAACAATGAATGGCATGATTTAAGTGGAAGTACAAAAGAATTAATTAATGATGGAACAAGAGTATCAGATGCAAGAGATTACGAGGCAAGAAGATTAGATATAGCAAGTTATTCAAGAACAATTAATAATTCAATAGCCGAAGTATTAGCTACAGCAGATAGTAAAGAAACTAAAGAGTTATATAATGAATTATGCAAAATAATGTTTAATGATAAAGGTGAATTAATTGTAAATTATGGAACAGCATTAAAGAAGGTAACAGAAACAAATAAAGAACTAGAAAAATTTGTAAACAGTGATAATTATAAGGCATTAATAGCATTTGTAGCAATGGAAGCAAATACAGCAAAATTAAAGATTCAAATTGAAGAGCCTGAAAAACTAGATTTTGGACAAACAAAGAAGAGTGTAAATGGAACATTTAAAATAAATACAAGTATTAGTTATGATAAGATATTAGAAACTTTAAGAAGTGATGCTGACGAAAGTACAAACAAAGATTATACAGTAAAAAATATTGACTTTGGTATAGAGAGAAGAGCAGATACAATAATTCAATTAGATAAATTCTTAACTCATATACAATTACAAAAAGATAGTACAGCAATATTAGATGCAGATATAGATGAAAATGGAAATGTATCAGTAGCAAGAGCAGATAAGACATTAAATACAGATAAAATAGTATCAGTATCAGAATCTAATGGTGTTCAAGGTTTCAAATATATTAATATAGAGGAACAATACTTAAGAGATACTCAAGTAATACTTGATTATAAGATTAAAGTAACTAACAAGTCAGAAGTAGACTATTCTTCTGAAAAGGTAGTAGCTACTTATACACCAACTTTATTAAATGAGCTTATTGAAAAGTCAAATAGTACTTTAAAATCAGGTGAAGATATTAAGTATGGTGAATATATAGGATTATATTATTATACACATGATATATCAGCAGTAGGAAAAGATAAAGAAATAGCAGGAGGAAAATATATAGACAAAGATGTAAGAACTACAGTTGATCAATTAGTTGATTATGTAGATCCATCAACAAGTTTCGTTACTACAGCTACAGAGAATAATTATTGGCCAAGTGTTAATGCTACAAAAGAAGAATATAAGATTACAAATGGTCAAAGAGTTAATTACTTAAAAGGATTAATTTCTGATGATTCATATACAATGGAAGCAATAGAAAAAGACGGAGCTAAAACAAATAATTATTATTTACAAGATGATACAACAAAAGATAATATGTATATTTCAGAAACAAAGAATAATATAGCTATTTCAAATAATAATCAGATAAACAAAGTAACAAAAGATAAAATAAT
Source organism: uncultured Clostridium sp. (assembly GCA_947569365.1). Lineage (GTDB taxonomy): Bacteria > Bacillota > Clostridia > TANB77 > CAG-508 > UMGS1994. The sequence continues at coordinate 38,439 of CANOSM010000015.1, forward strand.
ACTTGAAAGAGGAGACAAGGGAGAAAGAAAGCTAACATATGAATTCAGAAATAAAGATGAAGCAAAAGAGACAGGAATAGAGAAACCAACTTCAAGTTATGTAGGAGATAGCAAAGTTACTACAGAAAGTATAAAGAAAGTATCAACAGAGAATGTATGGCAATACATAAAAGATGTGGGAGAATCATATAAGGTAGATGTATATAATAAGGATTTAACTAGAGAACTAGAGACAATAAATCTAAAAGGGAAAGATGCCAAAGAATCAACAGCAGAAATAAATATAACAACTTCAATAAATACTGGAAATGGTACTAAGATAGATGATATGATTTATGATAACTTAGCAGAAGTACTAGTATACTCTAATTCAGTAGGTAGAAGAAGTATGGTTGCAATACCAGGTAATGCATTTGAAATAGCAAAACAAGTGGCAGAGGATGCAACTAAAGATGATGCAAGTCATAAATATGGTGGAGTATGGAATGCAGGACATAGTAGTAACAGCAAAAAGAATACAGAAATAATAAAAGATTTAGATGAAAAAGAAGTACAAGATTATCAAAAAACAATGAGATATGCATTAAATACAAGAGATGCATTAAATACAAATACAGATAGTACTACAAGTGGAGTATTTATAGCAGAACTAGATAGTGATGCAGCAGATTTTGTAACATTTACAGAACCAACAGGTTTAAATTATGCAATACAACAGCAAAATAAAATTATAATGATCATGTTGATAGCATTAGTAATATTAGCAACTGGAATAATTATAATAACAATTAAAGTAGTAATGGCAAAGACAACAGATAATATAACAATAGAAAGTACAAAAGAATAATAAGTTATATTAAAATAATAAATAGGAGATGAATAAGTTTCATTTCCTATTTTTTTAATGTGAGAATATTATAGTATGATTTCAAAATAGAGTAATTACTGATTATTTAGTATTAATAAAGGTATTTATAGAATTATTCTAGTAATTTTAAATAATAATCAAAATTTTGTTAATTATTTTTATAAAATAAGCATATAATTTGATAAAATGTTTAAAATATTTAATAAAATATTCAATATTTATTGAATTTTAGGAGGGGCAGGTGTATAATTATGGTACAAAAAATAATAAACATATGGAGTGGAAATATGAATATTAAAAGAATTAAAATTGATGGATTTAAGAATCTAAAAAATATTGATTTAACTTTAAATAATATTACTAGTTTATTGTCTATCAATAGTTATGGAAAGACTAATACATTAACTGCTTTAAAGTTTGGATTTGATTTTATTATTTCTAATAATGAGGAAAAACTGAATCAAATGACATATTTTCAAGGAATTCCGATTAATAAGTATAATCTAACAAATACTTTTTCATTTGAAATAGAGTCAGAATTAAAAAATGAGGAAATTATTTATGGTTATTCTTTTTTATGGGAAAGAAATAAAACGAAACCTAGAATTATAAAGGAATATTTAAAAATTAAAGAGCCTAGTGAGTCTCAAAAATATACTTCTTATATTAATAGAGAAAATAATGAAGCTTTTTATAAATCATCAAAAACAGGGGCATGCAATAAACCAATTTCAATAGAAGATAATGGATTAATTTTAAATAAGATTCAAGCATATGATGATTTATTTTATATAAATATTATTAGTAATTTGAACAAATTAAAGATTTTTATAGATCATGATTTCGATGCCATAATACCATTTAATATGAAACCAATATTTAATGATCAACCTTTTGATTACGATTTAAATAGAAATAATAATATTCCAACTATTTTATATGATATTCGAAGAAAAAGAAGAGAAAGATATAATTTAATAATTAATACTTTTAAAGATATTTTTCCATCGATAGAAGAAATAGATGTGGTGGAGATTCCTGTAGTTTTAGATAGAAATAAAGATAATATTGAGACATCAAAAGTAGCTGGAAAATTTTATGCTCTAATAGCAAAAGATAAAAATTTAGCTAGACAAATTGAATTTCGTAATATGTCAGATGGTGCAAGAAGAATTTTAAAAATACTTACAAATTTAGAATTAGCATCAAACCAAGAGTGTTCTATTATAGCTATTGAGGAACCAGAGAATTCATTAAATCCTAAAGTCCTACAACAATATTTAATTGCCTTAAACAGTTTCGCTAAAAATATAAAAATAATTATTACAAGTCATTCTCCTTATCTAATAAATTATATAGATCCTACTTACATTTATGTTGGATTACCAAATGATAAAGGTATTGCAACATTTTCTAAGATAAAAGATAAATCAGTAAATAAATTAATGAACGATGCAAATGATTTAGACTTATATGTAGGCGATTATATTTTTGATTTGATGAGTGGAGATAATAATGATTTAGAAACACTAATTAAATATATGGAATAATAGAATATGAAGAAATGTATGGTAATATATACAGAAGATGAAACGGATGAGGAATTTTATAATAAAGTATTAAATAATATAAAAAATAAAATATCAGATAAAAAATTCAAAGTTGATGTATTAAAAAGGTTTTGTATAATTGGAATTGCAAAGTTTCAGAAAAAATTATTAAATAAATTAAAAAAAGAAATTGTTAAAAATTATTCAAAAGATTATGAAATAATAGTAGTTCTTTGTTATGATACTGATGTATTTGAATTTGGAACATATCCTCCTATTAATAGAAAGAAACTTGAAACTGAACTAAAAGATAATGGAGCTTCTAGAGTAATTCATATAAAAGCTAATAGAACTATTGAAGACTTCTTTATGTATGATATTGACGGGATAGTGAAATTTCTAAAGATACGCAAACCAAAAAACTTAAAAGGCTTAACAGGACTAGAGAAATTAGAGAAATTATTTTTAAAAGCAAATAGGATATACCAAAAAGGTTATAAATGCGCAGGATTTATAGATTCGCTAGATATGAATATTATATTCCAAAATATATGTAATGAGATAAAACCACTTTGTGTACAATTAGGATTAGATATAAATTGTAATTATTGTAAAAGAGATATTTCTGAATAATATATAAGAGAATTTAAAAAATAAAATGTTTGTATGTTTTTATTTATTATAAAAATTCAGGTATATATGTTATAATTTAATTATTAAGTCTTATATAAAGAGGGAAAAATGAAGATAAGTGATATAGATAAAGATTTAGAGAATATTATTTATTATTTAGATGATAATGGATTTAAACCTTATTCATCTTGTGATGGAGTAGAAGCAAATCATCAAAATCCTAAAAGTGTTAATTATGCTTATATTGCATTTTTAAAAAGTCCAAAAATTACTAATCTAATGTCTGCATTTTTAAAGGATAAAGATAAATTCTGTATTTCTATTGAAAGTGAGAATCATCTAAAGCCATATGAATCATGGGGGAATATAATATCAGGTAATACTTATAATGTTTCTTTTAAAAATAATACTGGTGAAAATACAAAGAATTTTGAAAATATTATTAAGGATGTAATAGAAGAAAAAGGGAATATTTCAGTTGAAGACAAAATAAAACTAGATACATTAGATAAAGTTTTAGAAGAAACCTCAGATTGTGATTTATGTTTCAAAATATGTCTTAATGGACATTATGCACCGTATATGAAAAGGAATGAAAAAATTAACTTTTTAGAAGTTTCAACAAAGATAGGGGAAGAAAGAAGAGAGGGAAATATAAGTATACATACAGAAAGAGATATGAATGTTTTATCAGATATATTATCTGATAAATACAATTTACCTAAAAAGATAGATGATTTTAATGAAAAATATATAGAGACTGAATTTATAGTGCCAAGTTATGATAAAAGTAGTTGTTTTATTTACTTTACTGATGAACATTTTACTCAAATATTAGAGCAAATTCAATATATAAAGCAAGTAGAACATACTTTACCAACTTTTGAAGGAAAAGAATGGGTGGGTAGTGATGAAGATCTTGTTAATGAAATATATGATGATGATATATTTGATTTAGAAGATGACAGCTATACTATAGATGAAGATGAATTTTATGGAAAACAAGAAGAAACGCCATTGGAACAAAAAGAAAAGGAATTAAATAGATTAGAGAAAGAAGAAAAGCAAATTAAAGAACTTGAGCAAATGATAAATAAGTATAGCTCAAAAGGTGATAATACTATAGGGGAGTAAAAAAATAGATGGTAGAAAATGAGAAAGAAAAATCATTAATAAAAGTCAGTAAAAAAGATAATATCTTCTCGAAAATATTTTATTTTATTAAAAGCTTTTTTAAAAAACAAAATAAGGATACTGATATAATTACAAGGGAAAGTGTTAGCGAATCAAGAGATGATACTAAAGAAGAGACGTTTGAAAGCTATATTAAAAATATAGAGACTAAAGAAAATAAATTATTAAAATTACAAAAGTTATATCGTAATGGAGAAATAAAAGAGGAGAATTTAACGGCTATACAAATAAAAGATTTATGTGATTTATATGATAGACAAATTGAAAGTTTAAAAAGGTCTAATGAATATAGAAAACAGAGACTTTTAATAAATAAACAGAATTTTATACAAAAAAATGTGACAAAATAATATATGAATTAAGAGCATATTATTTAAAAAAGTGATTTTACCACGAAAAAAGTAATAAAGAACGTGATTAAATCACTTTTTTATACTATAGGAAAGTTCTACTTTTATGATAAGAAAAAATTAAAAACACTTGCGAACATATGTACTATATGA
>CANOSM010000016.1 GCA_947569365.1 uncultured Clostridium sp.
AAAGTTTATTTCAATATCTATATATACTATTTGGAATTTACTTTGTTAATTTACTTATACTTAAAAAGTCCTTATTTTTGGCTTTTTTTATTGACTAATATTGATTTTTAATGTATGATATTATCTACGAAAAAAAGGACTTTCGTGATAATATAAATCCAAGGAGTGTAAAAAATATATGTTATGTTCGATTTGTAATAAAAACACAGCAGTTATTTTTATTAATAAATTAGATAATAATAAAAGTCAAGTTGAAGGACTTTGTTATAATTGTGCAAAAGAAAAAGGTATCAATCCTTTAGAAATGCTTGCTAAACAAGCTAATATTTCTGAAGATGAATTAAGTGATATGTCTGAACAATTAGAAAATATTTTTAATGACATATCAACAAACCTTTCTGAGGAAGATTTAGAAAACTTAGAAAATAAGGATATTCCAATGAATTCTATTATAAGTTCCTTATTTGGAATGGGGCCTAATAGCAAAAATACTAATAATTCGGCTGAAAAGGAAGACGACAAGACAAAAGAAAGTGCATCATCATCTTCTTCAAAAGAAAGAAAAAAAGTAAAAACAGAAAAGAGACCTAAAGACAAAAAGAAAAAGTTCTTAGATACTTTTGGAACTAATTTAACTGAAAAGGCTGCTCAAGGAAAAATTGATTGTGTAGTTGGTAGAAATAAGGAAATCGAAAGAATTACCCAAATATTAAACAGACGTTCTAAAAATAATCCTTGTTTAATTGGAGAGCCTGGTGTTGGTAAAACTGCAATAGCACAAGGACTAGCAATAAGAATTGCTGAAGGAAATGTTCCTGCTAAATTACTTAATAAAGAAGTATATCTTATAGATATGACAAGTATTATTGCTGGTACTCAATTTAGAGGACAATTTGAGGCTAGAATGAAATCTTTAATAGATGAGTGTAAATCTTATGGAAATATTATTTTAGTAATTGATGAAATACACAATATAATTGGTGCTGGAGATGCTGAACATTCTATGAATGCAGCAAACATCTTAAAACCTTCTTTATCAAATGGTGAAATTCAATTAATAGGTACAACCACTTTAAAAGAATATAGAAAATATATTGAAAAAGATAATGCTTTAGAGAGAAGATTTCAACCTGTTTTAGTTGAAGAACCAGACATATATGATACAGTTGAAATTATAAAAGGTATTAAAAGATACTATGAGAATTTTCATAAAGTTTTAATATCTAATGACGTAATCGAAAAAACTGTAAAAATGTCTGAAAAATATATTCATGATAGATTTTTACCAGATAAAGCTATTGACCTTATAGATGAAGCTTGCTCTAGAATTAATTTAAATAATAAAGAATTATATGAAATTCAAGTTATAAAAAATCAATTAGCAAAAATAGCAGACGAAAAAGAAGAAGCTGTATCTTCTGATTCTATTGAAGACTATCAAAAAGCTGCTGATTTAAAAACAAAAGAATGTACTTTAAATGATAGATTAACATATCTTACTGAAAATCTAAAATTAAAGGAACTTTCAGTTCAAGATATTGCACAAGTAATTGAAAGTTGGACCAAAATACCAGTCACAAAAATTACAGAAGCTGAAACTCAAAAATTATTAAATCTTGAAAATAATCTTCATAAAAGAATTATTGGTCAAAATGATGCTGTATCAGTAGTTGCAAAAGCAATTAGAAGAAATCGTGCTGGTCTTCAAACAACTAAAAGACCACCTTCATTTATATTTGTTGGTCCTACTGGTGTTGGTAAAACAGAACTTGCAAAGTCATTAGCATATGAAATGTTTGGAAATGAAGATTCAATAATTAGAATAGATATGTCTGAATATATGGAAAGTCATTCTACTTCTAAATTAATTGGTTCTCCTCCAGGATATGTTGGATATGATGATGCTGGTCAATTAACTGAAAAAGTAAAAAGAAAACCTTATTCTATAATACTTTTAGATGAAATTGAAAAAGCACATCCTGATGTATTTAATATATTACTTCAAGTATTAGATGATGGTAAACTTACAGATTCACAAGGAAATACAACAAACTTTGAAAATACTATAATTATTATGACTTCTAATGCTGGTTCTAACTTAAATACTAATTCAATAGGATTTGCTAAAGATACAATAAGTAAATCAAAAATTGCTGATTCTTTAAAAGAATTATTTAGACCTGAATTTTTGAATAGAGTTGACGAAATAGTAACTTTCGATAGTCTATCAGAAGATGATTTAATGCAAATTATAGATCTACTATTAGAAAATACTAATTTAGCCCTTGATAATAAAGATATAAAATTTGAAATATCTAAATCTGCTAAAAAATATATCTTAGGAAAAGGTACAGATTTAAAATATGGTGCAAGACCTCTTAGAAGAGCAATTCAAAGATATTTAGAAGATGAGATATCTGAAATGATATTAAAATCAGAATTAGTATCTGGTAATACAATTTCAGTTGATTATAAAAAAGATAAATTATCTTTTAAAGTTAAAAATAATGAAAAGAAATTAAATAAAGATTAAAATAAAAGAAGATAAAGTAATATAACTTATACAAACATTGCTTTATCTTCTTTTTTATTTTACTCATAATTCTCCATTAGTTCATTTAACTTCTCTACTCCCTCTATACTAATTCCATTTGTAAGTTCAGCTATATCTTCTTGAGGAAGATACTCTGTAATTATATCAGTTTGCTCATATAAAGATCTTTTATCTTTTTCATCTACTTTATAGATTACTATATAATTGTCTTTTATAGTTACAATATAATGTTCATTACATATTCCTTCAAACTCTTTATAAATAGAAACCTTATTTTTACTAAATGATACTATTTGCCATGTATTATATTTTTCTTTTAATTCTTCTTCAGTTAGATTAACCATATCAGATGGCATTTCTACTGTTGATGTTATTGTATGTTTACAGCCAGAAAAATATTTATTAATTATTAATTTTGCTTTATATGCTATTTTCTCATCTGTTTGAGATGTCTCTTGTATATTATTTTGATTACTATCATCTCCATATGAGATTTCATTTGTTGCATTATTCTCTTCTTTTATAGATATTGTTCCATCCTCATTTTTTGTAGGAACTAATAAGTACCCCAATATAGTCAATGAAATTAAAAAAATTAAAAAAGCAATTATAACTACTATTTTTTTCATAATACCAACCTCTTTTTCTTATTTATTGGTATTATTTCTCAAATTATCAATTATTATACTTTTATTTATACTTAATTATATATATTTTAGAAAATTTAAGCAAAAGAAAGAATAAAGAAAAAATGTTACATTTATAAAACTATAATAAAACATTATATATTTATTACTATATTTAAAATGAACAAGTAGTCTAGATTTATATTACTTGTTTATTATTTTTTAATCAGTATTAGAGTTATCCTATTTTATATATTTTTTTATTAAAATTTTAATGTTGAAAAATAATCTTCTATTGTCTCTGCTCTTCTTATTAATTTAACATCTCCATTTTCTTTTAATAATAATTCAGCTGATCTTAATTTTCCATTATAATTATATCCCATAGAAAATCCATGTGCTCCTGCATCATGTATAAAAATATAATCACCTTTTTCTATTTTTGGAAGTACTCTATCTTTTGCAAATTTATCACTATTTTCACATAATCCACCTACTATATCATATGTATTATTATTTTCTTCTTTTTCTTTTCCTAAAACTGTAATATGATGATATGCATCATAAATGGCTGGTCTCATAAGATTTGTTGCACAAGCATCTACTCCAATATAATCTTTATACGTATTTTTTTCATGTAATACTTTTGTTACTAGTCCTCCATTTGGAGCTAACATATATCTTCCAAGTTCTGTATAAATTTTTACATCGTCTAATCCATTCTTTACAAGAACATCATTATATACTTTTCTAACATCTTCGCCTAGTTTCATTATATCTACTTGTTTTTCTTCTGGTCTATATGGTATTCCTATTCCTCCTGATAGATTTACAAATGATATTTTTATACCTAGCTCATTTTTTATTTCTACAACTAATTCAAATAATTCCTTTGCAAGTATTGGGTAATAATCATTATTGTTTTGAGCACTTGCTAAAAATGCGTGTATTCCAAGTTCTTTAACACCTTCTTCATATAACATTTTATATGCTGTTTTTATTTGATCTTTTGTCATTCCATATTTTGCATCTTTTGGTGCTCCCATTATTGCCCCATTTATTTTAAAGTCTCCACCTGGATTATATCTACAACACATCTTATTTAAAAATGGTAATCCTAATGATTTGTAATAGTCAATATATGTAATATCATCAAAATTTATTATACTCTTTAGTTTACAAGCAAATTCAAAATCTTCTTTAGGTGTAACATTAGAAGAGAACATAATATCATCTCCATTTACGTTACAAAATTCATTTACTAATCTAAGCTCTGTTAAAGTAGCACAGTCAACTCCGCATCCTTCTTCTTTTAAAATATTTACAATTTCAGGATTTGGTGTAGCTTTTACTGCAAAATATTCTTTAAATCCTTTATTCCATTCAAATGCTTTATTTAAATTTCTTGCTGTGTTTCTTATTCCTTTTTCATCATATATATGAAATGGTGTAGGATATTTTTTTGCAATTTTTTCTATCATTTCTAAGTTTACAAATGGTTCTTTTTTCATTTTTGTAATGTTCCCTTCTTCTTAAAATATCAATATAATTTTTCTATTTTAAGAATATTTAATAATTATTGTGAATTATATCATAACATAATATTTACATCAATATAATTATATTGGTACACATGATAAAGTCATGAAATTACTTTTTAAAATTGTATAATACACTTGTATTAAAAGCTACAAGGATTTTTTAAAACAAATTTTCAGTAAAATATCAACTGAAAATTTTTAAAAATTTAAATCGCTGAAACTCGCTATTATCAAGTACTAAATTTTTGAAAAAAATAGTTATTTTTCAAAAATGCTATTTTTTCAGTAGTTACAGCGAATTTTCACTATTTAAAATCCATGTAACCATTGAGATTACTTAAATACACAAGACAAAAAATTTTTTTCATGATTTTATCCTGATTGGTACATTAATAATGGTTAAAAATCCAAAATGTAATGTTAATAACATTTTGGTAGAAAGGCAAATATGGCTATATTAACTCAGCTAAATGATACACTAAAAAACTTACATCAAATTTCAAAAGATTTAGAAAATAAAATAACTAATTGTAATTGGAATGATGAAGATAAAAAACTGGCTATTACTATAATTACACAATTAAATGATTATCATGCTTTAATTTCAGCTGTTAAAACCTTTAATTATGAATATGTTGAGTTTCATGACCTTAGAATAACTCTTAATCTTGATAATTTTTTTGATGATTTTAGTGCTATTGAATACATAAAAGAATTATTAAACAGTATAAATCAGATTTCACCAATTATAATTTTTTCTTTAAAAAAGTCTACATCAAAACCAGAAATATCAAAGATACTTTTTGATATTTCTTGGATATTCTAAATTATATTTGTTACTTTCTTAAAGTTCTATATAGTGGGAATGTCAGAATAACATTCCCACTTATCTTGTCCTTTATATTTCTTGATTATTTTATTAATATTCTAAATATATATAATAAATGATTGTTACAAATTTTATTCTAGTTTATAAATTTATCTATTTCTATTTCATTACCATCAGTTTTTATTAAAATTTCACCATCTTTATCAGTTCTATAAATTTGTGTATTTATTAAATATAAGCTTTCTAAAGTAATATCAGATGGATGTCCAAATTTATTATTTTTTCCAACCCCAATTAAAGCTATTTTAGGATTTACCTTCATTAAAAAATCTTTAATAGTAGATGTCTTTGATCCATGATGTGCAACTTTTAGTACGAACGAGTTAAGTATATTAGATTTACTACCATATTTTTGTATAATTTCCTTTTCTGCTACTTCTTCAATATCTCCAGTGAATAATATACTAAAATTTTTATAGCTTAATTTACACACAAGTGAATTGTTATTTAAAATATTTTCATTAATTATATTTTTTGAATCTGGCCATAATATATCAAAATACAAATCATTTTCTATATTTATTCTTTGACCAGCTTCTACTATAAATACTTTTACTTTTTTATTTTGTACAATATTAATAAATTTCTCGTAATTTTTAGATTCTTGAAATTGCTTTCCAATAATTACATTTTTTACTTTGATTTCTTCCATTAAGGTAAGTATTCCACCACAATGATCAAAATCCATATGTGATATTATTATATAATCTAATACATTGATTTTTCTTTTTAGTAGATATGGTTTGAGAATATTTTTTCCAATATCATAATTTTCGTTTCCACCTCCATCTATTAAAATGCTTTTTCTTGTCTTTGTTATTATCAAAGTAGAATCTCCTTGTGATACATCTAAAAAATGAATTTCTAATTTAGAATTTAATATATAAATTTTAGAAATTATAAATATGATAATACTACTTGCTATTAAAATACATATAATTTTATATTTATTCTTAGTTATAGATATTGCTATTTTTTCAGTATATAATTTAATCTTTACTCTTAAATTTCTATCTTTTAAAACTATATATACAAAATAAATTAATATATAATATATACATATTTGAATTATGTTTGGAGTAGTAAGCAGAAATGAAAATATTTCAATTTTTGAACAATATTTAGCAGTACTTAATATAAGATATAAAACAATTTCTATTAAATAATTTAATATTGATATATTAGGAATAATTAAAAATATAATTCCTAACATCTCTAGAATAAAAATTAATGGACTTATAATAATATTTGAAATAATAAAATTAAATGAAATGTTATTTGTATTATATAATACAATTGGTATAATTAATAAATTTGCTGATATACTTACAATTAGAGTACTTATTATATATTTACTAATTTTATAAAAAATTTTTTTATTCTCACTTTTTCTTGTTTTTAGTATGTCTGGTATAATTTTTTCAAATTCTCTTGCAAATAATATTATCCCTAAAGTTGCAAGAAATGACAGTTCAAATCCTAAATCAAGTAAATAATATGGATTCAGTAAAAGTATTATAAATGCTGATATAAATAAATTATTTATATTATTACTTTTTCTATATAACAACTTACTTACAATCACTAAACAAGTCATTATAACTGCTCTTAATACTGATGGTGTGTTCCCTATTATAAATAAAAAGAATATTAATACTCCTATTATAATAATATTTTTAATTTTGTAACTTTTTATCACTTTGTCTAAAACTATTGTTAATAATGTTATAAGTATAGATACATGTGTTCCAGAAACAGCAAGTATATGTGATAGATTACTATTTTTAAATTCTTCTATTTTTTCATCTGGTATATCTTCCTTGTCTCCTATTAATATCCCTGTTAGTAAGCCATTATTTTCTGTATTTATATTGTTTTTTATTTTACTTTTTATATAATTTATTATTTTAAATCTAGTATATATAATTTTATTATTTTGCTTTTTTAATACTTCTATGTTTGATGAATATATATTTCCATATATATTTTTTCTACTCATATATTCTTTATAATTAAACATCTTAAAGTTGTTATATGAACTAATTGTACTAAAGTTTCCTACAACTTTAATATAATCTCCTTGTATAATATTGTATTTATCTGAATTATCAATATATACTATTAATTTTATATTATTCTTTTTTAAATTAATTTCTTTATTATCTAATTCAATTTTAAACACATCAATATAAAAGCTGTTTTTATACTGACCTTGTTTTATATTAGAAGATATTTCTCCATATACTATAACATTTTCTCTTTTTTGTAATAATTCCACTTCTTTTTGGATATTAATATGTTTAGTATTTACTATACTCATATATATGTATCCAAATAATAATATCACTATAAAAGATGTTATTGCAAAGTTATTATTTATTTTATTATTAAATTTATTTAATAAATTTTTTCTTTTTAATAGATAATATAAAGTTATTATAAATAAAAATAGAGCTATACTATTTTGTAAGTATAGCCCCAATATTAATCCTATTATATATCCTATAACTATAAGTATTAAAATCTTTATGTCTTTTCTCCTATTTTATAATTCTTCTTGCTTCTTTATAATGTTTAACATAATAGCTGTTTGATAAACTTGTAATTTTTACTCCATCACTTGGGTTAGATGCATGTATAAATTCATTATTTCCTATATATATTCCAACATGACCTGTAAATATTAATAAGTCTCCTAATTTTAAATCTTTTTTATCTACATGTTTACCATTATCTGCCTGTCCAGATGATGATCTAGATAATTTATATCCAAATTTTCCAAATACATATTTAGTATACCCAGAACAGTCAAATCCTTCTTTTGGTGAAGATCCTCCATGTACATATTTATATCCTAAATATTTTTTTGCATATTTAACTAAATCTTTTCTTTTATCTGATAAATTATCTTCTTTATTATTAGTTGTACTATTAGTAGTCTTATCTGCCTTTTTTGTTTCTTTTTTCTTTTTAGTAGTAGTTTTAGATTTTTTAGTTTCTTCTGGTTTTATTGCTACTACTTGTCTTGCTTCGCTTGATCTAGATGTTGTTTTTTTATCTTGTATTACAACAAGTGTTTTTAGTAAATAACCTTCTGTTTTATCAGCTGTCTTTACTTTATACCATCCACTGTCTTCTTCTAATACTGTAAATTTTTCATTTTCAGCAACTCCACCTATTGCATTATAATTTATTCCAGGTCCTTTTCTTAAATTAGCTGGTCCAACAGATAAATATCCTTTTTTATTAATCTTAATTACTTCTGCTTTCTTTGTATTTGCAGTAGTGTCTTCTTTTTTTTCTACTTTTGCCGTATCACTTATTTTTATTAATTTATAATTTGGTACCCACCCATATAAATCATTAGAAGAAATATAAGACCAATTAGAAATTGTTTTTTCTATTTTTATTTTAGTATTCTTTTTTATCTCTCCTATATTTGATGATGAATAACAAGCTGTTAAATATAATTTAGAATCTGAGTTTAAAATGTTTCCAATTTTTGAACTTTCATCTTTATTAGATTCTTCTTGATCTTGAGTAGTTTTTTCACTATTTGCTTGTTTATCTACTTCTATATAATCTTTATAAATATATCCTTCTTTATTTTTATAAGATACTTTATACCAATTATTTTCTTCAGATAAAACATCTACTGTTGCATCTTTGTTTATTGTTTCTACTATAGTAGCTTTAGTATTAGCTTTTTCTCTCATTCTAACTGAGTTTCCTGTTACTTTTCCATCTGCTGCAAATGCTGATGTTGCACATAAAGTACATGTTACTACTGTTCCTAATAAAGTTATGGTAAATTTTTTATTCATATTTTTAAAACCTCACTTTTTATTAACACATTTAGTATATATTTTTTTCTAATCTTTGTCAACTAAGCTATAAAGACTTATAAGATTAAAAAATGGTATTATTATCTATTTTTTTACTATTCTCTAAATTATTCTTCATTTTCTTCTAAATCTAATTTAATATGTACATCTTTTAATTGTTCGTCTGATACTTTAGAAGGAGCCCTCATTAATAAATCTCTTGCTTTTTTATTTTTTGGGAAAGCAATAACTTCTCTTATACTCTCTTCATGTGCAAGTAGCATTACTATTCTATCAACTCCTGGAGCAACTCCAGCATGTGGTGGTGTTCCATAACTAAATGCATTGTATAATGCTCCAAATTTCTTTTTTACATCATCTTCTTTATATCCTGCAATTTCAAAAGCTTTTATCATAATATCTTGATCATGATTTCTAACAGCTCCTGATGCAATTTCATATCCATTACATACTAAATCATATTGATAAGCATATATATCTAGTGGGTCTTTTGTATTTAAAGTTTCTAGTCCTCCCTGAGGCATAGAAAATGGATTATGATTAAAGTCTATTGTACCTTCATCAGATAATTCATACATAGGAAAATCTACTATCCAACAAAATTTATATATTTTTTCTTCTAATAATTGTAGTATATTTCCAAGTTCTATTCTTACTCCTCCAGATATTTTCTGGGCTTTTTCTAATTCATCTGCAACAAAGAATAAAGCTGTGTTTTCTTTAGCTCCTGTTATATTTATTAATTCTTTCTTTTGGTTATCATTTATGAATTTAGATATTCCTCCTGTTAATTCTCTATTTTCATCAAATTTTACCCATGCTAATCCTTTTGCATCTAATTCATTTACTGCATATTCAGACATTTTATCAAAAAATTTTCTTGGTTTATCTTCCATATTATCTACTTTAATTACTTTTATAGTTTTTCCTTTAAATGCGTTAAACTCTGTATCTTTAAATATATCTGTAGCATCTTTAATAATTAATGGATTTCTTAAATCTGGCTTATCAGTTCCATATTTATCCATAGCTTCTCTATAAGGAATTCTTACAAATGGTGCTTCTGTTATATTCCAATTACTGTTTTTCTTAAATATATTTGGAATTATTCTTTCAATTACTTCAAATACATCTTCTTGAGTTGCAAATGACATTTCCAAATCTAATTGATAGAATTCTCCTGGTGATCTATCTGCTCTTGGATCTTCATCTCTAAAACATGGTGCTATTTGATAATATTTATTAAATCCAGATATCATTAGTAATTGTTTAAATTGTTGTGGTGCTTGTGGAAGAGCATAAAATTCTCCTGGATGTAATCTACTTGGCACTAGAAAATCTCTTGCACCTTCTGGTGATGAATTTGCTAATATTGGTGTTTGGATTTCTGTAAATCCTTCTCTATCCATTTCATCTCTCATTGATATTAATATC
Source organism: uncultured Clostridium sp. (assembly GCA_947569365.1). Taxonomy (GTDB): domain Bacteria; phylum Bacillota; class Clostridia; order TANB77; family CAG-508; genus UMGS1994. The sequence goes on from CANOSM010000016.1 coordinate 10,890, forward strand.
TTGGATCTTAATAAAATATTTTTATGTATCTTATCATTTCTTAAATCTAAAAATCTATATTCTAATCTTAAATCTTCTCTTACAGAACTATTTTCATTTTGTTTCTGATTTATTTCAAATGGCAATATATTTCTGCATTTTCCAAGAACAACTACATCAGATGCAATTATTTCTATATCCCCTGTTGGAATTTCTTTATTTTTATTACTTCTTTCTGAAACTATACCCTTAAAAGATACTGTACATTCTGTAGTTAAATCTTTTGTTTTATTACACATTTCATCATTATCAGAAATTATTATTTGTGTAATTCCGAACTCGTCTCTTAAGTCTATAAATTGCATTTTTCCTAAGTTTCTTATTTTTTGTACCCATCCTGCAAGTTTCACTTCTTGACCTTTATTTTCAATTCTTAGTTCTCCACAGTTGTGTGTTCTGTATTCATTCATAATTATTCCTCTTTTCTTCCAAAATGCTGTTTAAAATTATATAATAAAAATGTTAATATATCAATATAGTTATCTAGTTATGAGAAATTTTTTTGAATTATTTTAATAATTATGAATCTTATACAAAGAAAATAAACCCCAGAAAATTCTGAGGTTTATTAAAGAATTTTAAAGATACGCATCTAGTTCTTTAATATTTTTATCAAATATTTTATTGCAGCTATTATTACAATAGTCACAAAAGAAATCTCTAATCCTGTTACTGTACCCAGCACTATCCAATATAGGTAATCATTTAGAGTTATATTCAGTACATCTGATACCGAATATATGAATATAAAACCATCAATGGCACCCAAAATTGGACACATTAATAATATTATTGGTACAACCTTGTTTCTTCTTTTTCCCCGTCTTTTTCTCATGACGCTCTCTCCTTCTTTAAAAAATGATTTATAATAAAAACTTTATAATATAATTATATCATATTTTAGTATAAAATATCAATCTCTCAATATATATATTGTTATATCTTTTGTTTTTAAGCTATATCCATTCATTTTGATCTATAATGATAAAATAGCTTTCTTCTGTTTGTACTACATCAAAATATAAGTCTTTACCATATGAAAAATCTTCATTCATATATATATTTCTTTTACTATATTAAATTAAAACATATTTCTAAAAATGTATTTTCTTAATCATATATTCATCTAATCTATTTTTTTATTAGAACAAACCAGCTTTTTTTCACTTCATCAAATATTACTAAACAAGCTATTATCTCTCCATATTTAGTATTTTTCTTAATTTGAGTATTTCTCATTTTTATTCCATTTTCATGACCTCTAAAGTCTCCATACTTTATTTTCATATTTTTTCCTTTCTTTATACAAAAGAAAAAATAGGCTCTAACTTTTAAGTTATTGCCCTTTTTTTCTTATTCTTCTATTATTTCTAATATCGTTCCATTTTCATCTATATAATTTGTATCATCTTTAATAGCATATCCATCTTTGTATTTGGTAATATTAATTGCATAAAATAACTTTTCACCTTTTTCATTGCATACATATGACTCTTCTCCATTTTCGTTTGAATAAGAAATAAAAAATTTATTTTCACCTATGCATTCTAATTTTTTTACTCCCTTTATAGGTTCAAATTGATGTTTTCCTTCCTTATCTATAACTGTTCCAAATGATGTTCCCCCATTATTTTTTGTAATAATACCTGCAAATCCATTTGTACTTTCTGTAACTCCTACTATTTTCTCTTTTATTTCATATTGCTTTTTTCCATTCAAATCATAAAATCCACTTGTTACAATTGCCTTTTTCTTATTCCATTTAGAAGTAGTAATATATATTAATCCATCTGAAACTGAATACTCTCCACCATATGTGATGTTAGTAATAATATCTTCTATTTTTCCTGATTTCTTATTTACTTTAGCAATTTTAGCTCCATTTGTATAAAAATAACAATTCTCATCATCATCATATATATATTTATAAACACGTTCTTTTAATTTTACTTTTTTCGCAATATCTACAAAATATAGATTTTCTTTATCTGTTAATATATTTTTAGTTAATCCTTGTGTATAATCTTTTAAAAAACTATTATTTTTTGATAATTCTAATATCCAATTTCCTTCAAATCCGATAATACCATATCTAGTTTCTTTTACTTTATATGTATCTATTTGTTTTGAAACAACTGCATATCCTGAAATTACATCATCTGATACTATTTTATCAAAAGCACCATTATCTCTATCTGTTGTTATTATATTTCCTTCTTTATCTATAATTGCTTTATTATAGTAGTTTGACACTAAAGTATAATCTGGATTAGTAAAATCTGTAACTGTATCATATTCATTTGAAAGTCTAAATATTACTTTTCCATCTGTATTTATACATACATATTGTCCATTTTCCTTGCTCCAAGCTAAGCCATTTTTAAATTCTCTTTTATCTGTTGTAACTAATATATTAGCTTCATCTTCAATATCATTTGTTTCCTTTTCCATTTCTGATATTGAATTTTCAGCTTTCTTTTTAGTATCTTTTGTTTCTTTATCATTTTTGCTAAATATCTCTAATTCATCTTTAAATATATATATCATTCCTGCTACAAGTGCTAATATTAGTATAAATACAATTAGTATAACTTTAATTCTTGATTTTTTCTTTTTTGTTTTTTTTTGCTTTTTTACTTCAAATTTATTATTTTCTTCTTGTTTTTTCTCTTCTTCAAATTGTGGTTCTTCTATTTTCACTTCATTTGATTCTGAGTTATCGATAATTTCTTCTGTTTCAATAGAATTTTCTATTATTTCATCTTTAATTTGTTCATCTAACTTTTCTTCTACACTTTCATCTTCAACCTTTGCTCCACATTTTGTGCAAAATTTACTGTTCTTTGGTAATTCCTCTCCACACTTTTTACACTTCATTATATTTTCCTCCATCCATCTAACATAAATTTTATATTAAATTTTGGCTATATTATACAGTATTTCATTATAAAATGCTATATTATTATCTACTTTTTATTCTTCATAACCTAATAATTTTGGTTCGCAAGTTAGATTTATTCCTGAACTTTTTAAAACTTTTAATTCTGTTGTAGATACAATATAAGAACTATGGGCTTCTAATCCTCTAAGCTTATCTATACATTCAAATGTTTTTTCTATAACTGGATTTGTTTTTTCACATATACTTAGTGCAATTAAAACCTCTGGTAAATTTAATGAATAATTTCTTTTATATGATGTTTTTTGTTTTAATTTAAAAATCGATTCTAAAACTGATGGTGATAATAAGTATACATCATCTGGTATTCCTGCTAGTTCCTTCATTGTATTTATTAATAGTGCACTAGATGCACTTAATAATTCAGACTCTTTCCCAGTTATTATTTTTCCATTTTCTAGCATAATAGCAAGTGCATTTGAATTTGTTTTTTCTGATTTTTCTAATGCATATTTTATAATTTCTCTATCAGATATAGATATCCCTGCTTTATTCATTATTTGTTTTATTGTCTCTACTACTTCTTTGTTTCCTATTCCTTTTTTGTAATCACATAAACTTTCATAATATCTTCTTATTATTTCCATCCTAGCAGCATTTTTTGTTACTTCATCATTTACGATACATTTACTTATCATATTTACTCCCATATCTGTTGGAGAATTGTATATATTTTTTCCTGTTATCTTATTTAGTATATTCTTTAAAATTGGAAAAGCAGATATATCTCTATTATAATTTACAGCTTTTATATTGTATTCTTCCAAGTGAAAGGAATCTATCATATTTATGTCTCCTAAATCAGCTGTAGCTGCTTCATAGGACATATTTACAGGGTGCATAAGTGGCAAATCCCAAACTGGAAATGTTTCGAATTTAGCATATCCTGCTTTTACTCCTCTTTTATGTTCATGATATAATTGTGATAAACAAGTACCGAGTTTTCCACTATTTGGTCCTGGAGCTGTAACTACTACTAATTTTTTACTTGTTTCTATATATGGATTCTTTCCATATCCTTCTTCACTTACAATTGTTTTTGTATCATCTGGATATCCTTTTGTAGGTTTATGTATATATACCTTTACTTTTTTATTTTCTAACATATTTTTTAATTTTTCAACCTCTTCTTGCCCTGTATACATTGTTATTACTACACTATTAATTTTTATATCTAATTTTGATATATTATCAATTAATCGTAATAATTCAACATCATATCCAATTCCATAATCAGCTCTTATTTTATTTTTTTGAATGTTATTTGCATTTATACAAAATATTATTTCTAAATCATCTTTAAATCCTTGTAATAATTTTATTTTTGCGTCTGGGCTAAATCCTGGTAATACTCTACTTGCATTATAATCATCAAATATTTTTCCACCAAATTCTAAATATAATTTGTTATCAAACATTTTTATTCTTTCTTCAATCTTTTCTTTTTGAATTTTTAAATACTTTTCATTATCAAATGCTATTTCCATTTTTCCTTCTCCATCTCTTACTTTATTTTTTATTAAAAACAAAAAACAGACTAAAAAAAAGCGTTTTTTTTTAATCTGTTTTCTCCAGAAAATTAATATGTTTGTATATTATCATTTATCTTTAAATTTTTCAAGTCATTTTATTATTATTTCAGGATAAGATCATGAAAAAATTTTTTTGTCTTGTGTATTTTTAAGCAATTTCAATGGTTGCATAGATTTTTAATAGTGAAAATTCGCTGTAAGTATTGAAAAATTAGCATTTCTAAAAGTAACTAATTTTTTTAAAATTGCTTACTTGATAATAGCAAGTTTCAGCGATTTAAGTTTTTAAAAATTTCCAGTTGATATTTTACTGAAACTTTGTTTTAAAAAATCTATGTAACTCTTAATACTAGTATATTTATACAATTTCAATAGGAATTTTATGATTTTATCCTTATATAATATTAGGGTAAAAAAATTCTCTTACAGAAATTCCCAATAAAAATAGAGACAAATAGAAATCTTTTTGATAAAATATCAAAAACAAAAGATGGAGATATGAAATTGGAAATGTTAATAGAAATGTTTGAAGAAATAGTAGATGTAAGAGATAGTTTGGGAAAAAGACACTGTTTAACACACATAATAGTATGGATAAGCTCATAAAAAAAGGAGGAAATTTTGTATTACCAATAAAATTAAATAATAAAGGTACAAATAAAGAAACAATAGAATTTTTTAAAGATGAAGTAGAAGAAGATTTTAATAAAAAAATAAACCCAAAAAAGAAAGAAGAAAATTTAGAATATAGAAATAGTTATGAGGAAAAATTTGAAGTATATATAACAAGAGAAAATAGGCATGGACGAGGGGAAGAAAGAATATATGTGAAAACGAATAATGTAAGATGATTAAAGGATAAAAAATGGAAACATATAAAAAGTGTAGTGATGGCGATAAATAATACAACAGTACATGATAATAGTGTTAGATATTATTTTTCTAGGATAGACTTACCAGTGGAAAAAATAGGGAAGATAATAAGGAAACATTGGCAAATAGAGAATAATTTATATTGGGTATTAGATATGCATTTTTATGAAGACTTAAGTAGAAACAGAAAAGATAATGCATTGGAGAATCTATCAATATTAAGGAAGTTATGCTATAACATAATAAAAATGGATAAAAGGTATGATAAAGAAAATAAAAATGAAAATATAATAAAATTAAGTACCAAAAGGAAAATGAATAGATATGTTAATTATCCAAAAGAATTTGAGGAACTACTATTTAAAATAATTCCTCAAACATATAAAAAAGAGTAACTGGTAATTTCTGCAAGAGAATTTTTTTACCTATCTACATCCTTTTCTATATCTTTTTATTAACTTATATATATATTCTTTTTAATGTAAAACATAGAAGTTCCCATTTAAGGTCAACTTTTTCTAGATATCTAAGCGAAAATTCTTTGAAGCCCATATTCTATTTTATTTGCCTCAATATTCCTTCACAATATTATGTTCTTTTCAGCTCATTTCAATACCTTTTATAAACATGGGATTTATTTTCGATTCTTGCTTTAGTTTCCATAACTTCTTGTTAAATTTAATTTACCTATTTCCTTGTGATTTGGTACATTTGCTTTTGTGAGTACAGTTATTGCAATTAGAGCATTCATAAAATATGCTTTTTTTAATAAATTCAGTTTCTGTTTTAGCTTATCTTGTTTTTATATATATATTCTAATTTTTTACCTTCTGAATATATATATATATGAAATTATCATTTATTTCATAATAATATATATATTATATTTTATGAATTTAAATTTCTTTGTTTGTTCTTTATGAGAAAGTGGTATTTAATGCAATTCTTTATACGAAATTTCTTTAAAAAATTTATAGTTTTCTTGTCACATCCATTATTTGTACCTGTACTATCTGGAAATTTCTTGAACAACCTTTTATATCCATTATAATGAGGTATAAGCATTCTATTGTCATTTCTATTTTGTTTTCTGTTTTTCTAATCATTTATTTAATATATCTGATAACATATTTGAAAATTCTTCCAGTTCTTCTGGTGTAATATCTTCTGACTTAATTTCTTTATCTGGGTACATTTTTTCTTCATTTAAATTATCTATTTTTTTATTAATTTATGAACTTTTTCTTGTAGTTTTGTTCTATATTTTTCTACTGTTTTCTTCCACACAAAAGTATATATTTATTTGCCTTTGCTTTAATCTTTGTTCCATTTACAAAATACAACTTTGTATTAATATATATATATATTCTTTTTTCTCAAGAACTACAAGTAATTCAACAAATACATCTTCTATTATAATTTTTATTTTGTCTTTTCTATATGAATTGATAACATTTCTTGTTGTTTTATTTCCTTCTGTTGACCATATGAATTGTATATAACTTTTTACTGCTTCTGCTATTAGTCTTGAAGAATATCTTTTTCTTTTATATGCATACATTAATATTTTAACATCATTTTTGAGGCGTATGCACTACTTCCTAGTAGAGAAGATGTTTCTAGTAGTTTATCTATATTAATATTATTATCTATTAAATCATTCAATACAAATACTACATCTTCTTTATCTATTAATGTTTTACTGTTAAATTGTATCATTAAGATATTAATTCGTTTGTATTTTCATCATTTATACACAAAAATTCCAGTGATTTCTCACTGGATTTTTTGCTTTTCTTCTACTCTTTTGTATGTGCAGACTTTATACATCCTTGTATATTCCACGTCTACAAGTTCTTTATCTTCGTGATTTCTTAGTATTGGCAAATTTTCAGAGTATATTATCGTATTTTTCTGTACGACTTTTTTTATCTTCTGATAATTTTGCCATAAGTCTAGATAAGAGTAATTAGTTCCAGCTACTGATTCTAGTAATAAAAAAAGAACTAAAAACTCCTTTGCCTTATGCCGGCTACTAAATTTTATGTAGCCGTTGTCTATAAATTGTATACCTAGAGGCAAAATCTTAGCAAGTTCTGCCTCAATTTTTTTGGCTTTTATAACTGTATTCATAACAGCCCCTCCATTATAATAAGTAATATATATATATTATACTACATTTTCAGAATTATGTCAATTGATAAAAATATTATGTCAGGACAAAGACATGAAATTAATTTATTATAGTATTTAAACTTAATAAAACCAACGGTTTCGAGCATTTAAAAATACAAAAAAACGCTGTAACTATTAAAAAATCAATAGTTACATTAAATGAATTTTTAAAAATTTTATTTTAAGTAAAAAAATCCTTATAATCACTGATATACTTGGCTTACAGTGATTGAAAAAATTTTTTCATGTCTTTTTCTTGATATTATGTTAGGGTAAAAAAATTCTCTTGCAGAAATTACCAGTTACTCTTTTTTATATGTTTGAGGAATTATTTTAAATAGTAGTTCCTCAAATTCTTTTGGATAATTAACATATCTATTCATTTTCCTTTTGGTACTTAATTTTATTATATTTTCATTTTTATTTTCTTTATCATACCTTTTATCCATTTTTATTATGTTATAGCATAACTTCCTTAATATTGATAGATTCTCCAATGCATTATCTTTTCTGTTTCTACTTAAGTCTTCATAAAAATGCATATCTAATACCCAATATAAATTATTCTCTATTTGCCAATGTTTCCTTATTATCTTCCCTATTTTTTCCACTGGTAAGTCTATCCTAGAAAAATAATATCTAACACTATTATCATGTACTGTTGTATTATTTATCGCCATCACTACACTTTTTATATGTTTCCATTTTTTATCCTTTAATCATCTTACATTATTCGTTTTCACATATATTCTTTCTTCCCCTCGTCCATGCCTATTTTCTCTTGTTATATATACTTCAAATTTTTCCTCATAACTATTTCTATATTCTAAATTTTCTTCTTTCTTTTTTGGGTTTATTTTTTTATTAAAATCTTCTTCTACTTCATCTTTAAAAAATTCTATTGTTTCTTTATTTGTACCTTTATTATTTAATTTTATTGGTAATACAAAATTTCCTCCTTTTTTTATGAGCTTATCCATTATTTCTATTTGTGTTCCTATTGCATCTATTGTTATTATACAACCATCTATATCCAATATATCTATAAGTTCTGGTATCGCTGTTATCTCATTAGATTTATCATCTACTTTTACTTGTCCTATTGCTATCCATATATCTGCTAAATATGCACTTACTATATGTGGTATATTACCATTAGTGCATTTCTCTGTTGCTCCTCTTATCGCTTTTCCATCTATTATTATTTGTTTTCCTTTTTTATTCTTTATAATTTCATTTATCCAATTCATAAATATTATTAAAAATTCTTTTGGATTAATAATTCTGAATACATTTCTAAATGTTCTGAAGTTGGTATTCCATTCCATAAATTTAATTTTTTATCAAATCATTTTTCTTTTGCTTTGGCATAATCATATATATCTTCAAAGTCTATGCATTTGTTTAATATTCCGCATACTGACATTACTATTATGTGTGTTAAACAGTGTCTTTTTCCCAAACTATCTCTTACATCTACTATTTCTTCAAACATTTCTATTAACATTTCCAATTTCATATCTCCATCTTTTGTTTTTGATATTTTATCAAAAAGATTTCTATTTGTCTCTATTTTTATTGGGAATTTCTATAAGAGAATTTTTTTACCCTAGGATGTAGCAGGATAAAGACATGAAAAAAATTTTTTATGACTTGTATCAAAGAATTACCAAAGGTTGTAAAGATTTTTAATGCTAAAATTACGCTGTAAGCATTGAAAAATAAGCATTTTTAAAAAATAACTATTTTTTTAAAAAATTGGATACTTGCTAATAGCGGATTTTCGTATTTTAACTTTCTAAAAATCTTAAGTTTCTATTTTACTGAAATTTTGTTTCAAAAAATCATTAAAAGTTTTAATACAAGCCTGTTATACGATTTCAAAATTTCATTTCGTGTCTTTATCCTGAGGATGTAGAAGTAGCAATGGCAAAAGATATTTCAATATGATATAATATTATTAAATTTTATACACAAAAATTCCAGCGATTTCTCACTGGAATTTTTGCTTTGGAGTTCCTATTTGTTATATTACAATATTTTAATTTTATCTAGCAATATCTCTTTTTTCATTATTATTCATTGCAGGAAAAGACTTAATAATAGTTTCTTTAACATCTGGGACATTACTTTCTTGTTGCATTTTACGAGCCTTTTCTATTCTTTGTTCAGCTTTTTCTTTTTTTCCTTGTGCTTCTTCAATTAATAAAGCTGCTTCATTGCTAGTATATTTTCCTTCCTCAGCATGTCTAATATCATATATTATTTTATCCATTTTTTTAATCATATCAAAGTCTGATTGATATTGTAAATATCTAATATCTATATTTGCTTCAAAATTATTAGGAACTTTTACTCTCTTAATAACTTCATAAGCACCTAATGAACTCTCTGCTTCTCCAGTTCCTATTCCAAGTATAGCAGCTGCAGTATGTACAATTGGTTCTAAAGATGTACCCAATTTTACTCTTCTTTCATATCTTTCACCATAACCGCTTTTCCTTGTAATCACTAAGACTTCTACAAACATGCTTGTATAGATCTTTAGGAAGATTTTTTAAATCTACATCTTTTTTTGCCCCACTTTGAAAATCACATACAGTTTTATATATTCCCAGACATTCTCCTATTGCAACACTTTCTAAATCAGCTGGTATGAATTCAGGATTATATTCTGAAATTATACTAGCAATAGTTTCTCTTCCTTCTGGAGTAAGAAGGTCGTTAAGTTTAACCTTAGGATTTGATGCCTTTATTTTTTTTATTTTTGAATGTACAATTTCAGTTTTTTCGCTTTTTCTTTTTCTAAATATTTCAAATGGGTGTTTTGCATTTCTTATAAGTAAAATATTAGAATTTATATTCTCCTCACGAATCTCACCAAGATCAATTAAGATCTTTTTATATTCCATATATGTTCTATATGCTTTTAATCTAATATTATCATTTTTTAATTTTTCTTCTACACCCTCTATTCTTTGGTTTAATTTTTCTTTTATACAATTTTTATCCATAAGTATATTCCCTCCTTTTCTCCTTTGTAATAAGTATATATCAACTATACATAATCATTATATCATAATTTAAATAAAAAAGCAAATTATGATCCCTTTTCGAGTGTCATAATTTGCTTTTTCCTATTATTTGTTTACTTGTATATATAGTTTTACATATTTTCCATATAAAACTTACTTTTAATTTGTTATATTATGTTCCCTACTGTATTTAAAATATTTATACTTTCAATTATTTTACTATTAATTATTGTTTATTTCTTTGCTTTACCGCTTCATATATTATAATCCCAGCTGATACTGATGCATTAAGTGAAGTAATTTTTCCTTTCATTGGAATCTTAACTAACATATCTGAGTTTTCTTTAACAAGTCTACTCATACCATATCCTTCACTTCCAATTATAATAGCAATATTTCCTTTTAAATCTTGATTATAGTAATATGTTTTAGCATCCATATCTGTTCCTATAACCCATAATCCATTTTCTTTTAATTTTCTTATTGTATCTGTTATATTATTTACTCTTGCTATTTTTATATGTTCAACTGCACCTGCTGATACTTTACTTACTGTACTATTTACAGTAGCATTTCTTCTTTTTGGAATTATTATTCCATGAACTCCTGCTGTCTCAGCAGTTCTTATGATAGATCCTAAGTTATGTGGATCTTCAATTCCATCCAATATTAATACAAATGCATCTTCACCTTTTGATTTTGCAAATTCTAAAATATCTTCTACTTCACAATAATTAAATGGTGGTACAATAGCAATTACACCTTGATGATTTTTTGTTTTAGATATAAAATCTAATTTTGATTTTTCAACTTCTTTTATTATTACTTTATTTTCTTTAGCAATTGCTATAATTTTATTTATAGAACCATGTCTTTCACCACTTTGCACAAATATCTTATTTATATCTCTATCTGAATTCAATAACTCTATTACTGAATTTCTTCCTTCTACAATATCATCATAAGAATTTTCATTATTATTAAAATCGTTTTTACTTTCTTTAAATTTATCTTTTCTATAATTTTTATTTTCTTTAAAATTACTTTTCATATTTACCTCTTTTTAAAAATTCTATATTAAAGTTTTATATTCCTTATAGTTATTCTTCTTCATCTAACTTCAATACTGATAAAAACGCTTCTTGTGGTATTTCAACATTTCCAATTTGTCTCATTTTCTTCTTTCCTTTTTTCTGTTTTTCTAGAAGCTTTTTCTTTCTAGTGATATCACCACCATAACATTTAGCTAACACATCTTTTCTCATTGCAGATAATGTTTCTCTTGCTATAATCTTTCCACTCACAACTGCTTGAATTGGAATTTCAAATAATTGTCTTGGTATTACTGTTTTTAGCTTCTCAGCCATTTTTCTTCCTCTTGTATATGCAGAATCTTTATGTACTATAAATGAAAGAGCATCTACTGATTCGTTATTAATAAATATATCTAGTTTAACAAGTTCTGCTCTTTTATATTCTTTAAATTCATAATCTACTGATGCATATCCTTTTGTTTTTGACTTTAAAGTATCAAAAAAATCATAGATAATTTCATTTAATGGTAAATCATACTCAAGAGTCACTCTAGTTTCATCTAAGTATTTCATATCTATATATGTGCCTCTTCTTTTTTGGCATATATCCATTACATTTCCTACAAAATCTTTTGGAAGCATTATTTCTGCCTTTACTATTGGCTCTTCTATATAACTAATTTCTTGAGTTGGTGGCAAATCTGTTGGATTATAAAGTTCAGTAATTGTTCCATCTGTTTTATGTACTTTATAAATAACAGATGGTGCTGTTGTAATAAGCCCTAAATCAAATTCTCTTTCTAGTCTTTCTATTATTATTTCTAAATGTAATAATCCAAGAAATCCACATCTAAATCCAAATCCTAATGCTACAGATGTCTCTGGCTCGTATTCTAAGGCAGCATCATTTAATTTTAGTTTCTCTAAAGCAGTCTTTAAACTTTCATATTCACTACCATCTAATGGATACATACCACAATAAACCATAGAATTTGCTTTTTTATATCCTGGAAGTGGATTATCTGCCTTTTTATTTTTATGTGTAATTGTATCACCAACATGTACATCTGATACAGTTTTAACACTAGCTGCAATATATCCTACCTCTCCTGCTTTTAATTCTTTTGCTTCAATATATTCTCCTGCTCCAAAATATCCAACTTCTGTTACAATAAAAGATTTATTTGTTGCCATGAATAGTATTTCATCTCCAGCTTTTACAGTTCCTTCTTTTACTCTAACATAACTTATTGCTCCTTTATAATTATCATAAAAAGAATCAAATATTAAACATTGTAATTTCCCATTTTCATCACCATCTGGTGGATTAATATCTGTTACAATTCTCTCTAGAACTTCTTCCACATTTAATCCAGATTTTGCCGATATACATGGTGCATCCATTGAAGGAATTCCTATTATATCTTCAATCTCCTTTTTTACTTCTTCTGGTCTTGCATTTGGAAGATCTATTTTATTTATTACAGGTAATATTTCAAGATTATTATCTAATGCTAAATATACATTTGCTAAAGTTTGAGCTTCAACCCCTTGGCTCCCATCTACTATTAATACTGCTCCTTCACAAGCAGCTAAACTTCTTGAAACTTCATAATTAAAATCTACATGACCAGGTGTATCTATTAAATTTAGAATATATGTATTTCCGTCCTTTGCTTTATAACTCATTCTTACTGCCTGAGATTTTATTGTAATTCCTCTTTCTTTTTCTATATCCATATTATCTAAAACTTGACTTTCCATTTCTCTTTTAGACAATACTCCTGTACATTCTATAAGTCTATCTGCAAGTGTAGACTTTCCATGATCTATATGAGCAATTATACTAAAATTTCTAATAAATTGTTGTTTATGCACCTTTCTTCTCCTTGCTAAAATATTTTTTATTGTATATTTAAAAAACGTTTTTTCTATTGTATCATAGTATTTGACTTAATATCAATATATATATTAATTTAAAACATAAAAGAAGTATCTCATTTAAAATAATTCTTTTAAAATAAAAATACTTCTTTTTTTCTTATATTATAAACCATATAGCTCCACTTGGTATATAGTATATAACAATTCCTAATGCCATAAGCCAAGCCCAATTTGGAACATTATATTCTGTAACATCTAGTGGATTGAAAGATATCTTACCATTTTCTCCAAAAATCTTCTTATCCTTATTATCATTTATTAATTCTACTACTTTATCAATAGCATCATCTAATATAGTTCTTTCTATTGGTACCTCATTTGTAAAATCAACTTTATAACTATCTATTTCATCAGCAGTAAACTTAGTAGAGAATTCTCTTGATTCTTTTGGCTTTAGATCTGTTACTGTCAAATATCTAGTTTGTAATAATATATTTCCATCATAAGCTCTAATTCTTATATATTTTTTATCTATTTTATAATCTGATGTGTTAATTACTTTTCCTGTAAATATTCCTTGTCTTCTATTAGCTTTTACATTAACAGTCTCTACTGTTATTCCTTCGTCTGATTTTATCACATTTGTTGCCTCAGATAAATTAGCATATGAATTTGTAATAAGTACATTTGAAGCTATATTAGAAAAGATATAAAAAGCAATTATACATAAGCAATAATTTCGAAAGGTTTTTAATCTATCCATAGAATGGATCCTCCTATATTTTCCAATTACTATTATATTATAACATACTTTTCTCTCATTTTCAATATTTTAAGTTTTTATGACATATGCCACATGCACATATAAATATTTATATTATTTTTAATCCATTTTTTTATAATATAAAAAATAATAAAGTAACCAAATTAGAATGTTAATTCCTTTTTGGTCACTTTTATTTTAGGATTTATTATAATTTATTAATTAATATCTTTCAAGTGTCCATCCATCTTCATCCATTTCTCCATATTTTAATTTTTTCTCTTTTGGCTTTTGTTCTTTTTTGCCTTGTGATTTCTCTGCTACTTTTTGCACTATCTGTTGTTTTTCTTTTTTAGGTTTAACTTGTTCTTTATCTCTTTTTAAATTACTTGCAAAACTATCCTTAGTTACCCATCCATATGCATTTCCATGTACATCTGTAAAATGGTATGAAAATTTGGCATTTGGATATCTATTTTTTAATTCATATAAATTTCTATCATCACCATTTTGTATTAATATATTATTCCCATTTTTAGTTACAATATTAATTAAAGATAATACTCTAGGACCTTTATCTTGTTTTTCAAATGATCCAGATTTTCCTTCACCTGTTGCCGTTTCAAAGAAATTTCCATTATTTATAGTAACTCTACTTCCAATTTTTATTTGAGAAAAGTCTCTCTTTTTTGTCTCTTCACTATTTATATTTTCATCATCTTTTATAATACATGGTGTAATACCTTTTACTACAATTCTATTTTCAAATTCTTTTTTCTGTCTATCACTTTCACTTATGTCAGATTTTTGTGATACTAATTTAGTATTATCTTTTACTTCAGTATTACCGTCTTCTATACTATTAATCCTATCTTTACCATCTTTTATATTGTTAATATTATTTTTTACTTTATCTGTACCATTTTTTATATTAGTACTATTGTCTTTTACTTTATCTGTGCTATTCTTTATCTTATTAGAATCTTTATTCTCAGTTCTTTCATTATCTAAAGAATTATCTTTACTGTTATTAGTATCCATAACTGATTCGATTTGCATGTATCTATTTGCTCCATCTTCTAGTCCTTTTTTAAATCCTAATGCACCACCAAGAATTCCTAGAGAAAGTAAAGTAGCTCTATACAATCCTTTTAAAGCTTTTCCTTTTATAGCCTTCTTATCATTTTGTTTTCTTTTATCTTTTACTTTATCGCTTTTAAAAAATGTCTTCTTTCTTGTATTTTCTTCTAAATTATCATTTTTATCATCATGTATTTTAAAATTAATATTAGCTCCGTTACTTTTACTTTTAATAGCATATTTAATAAACTTCAACCTGTCTATCATATTCATTTTATGTTTATTTTTTACTAAACCTTCCATGACTGGCAAATTGTAATCTATAACTATTCCTGCTTTTTTTAACTTTTCTCTTCTTATCTCTTCACAGTATCCTCTATTTGTTAAGAAATTTTTTCTTTTATTATTATCTTTCTTTATTTCCATTGTCATTATGTTTACATATTTTTCACAATAATCTGTATTATAATTTCTATCAAAATCTTCTAACGTTTTATATGTTATAGCTTCAATATTTCCTACTTCTTTTTTACTAATATTGAACTTTTTCATTATCTTATTTTTTCTTGATTTTTCGACTTCTCTATTAAAATTTTCCTCAGCTTCTTCTGTTACTTTCCTATGTACTTCTTGTTTATTAGGTCCATCATCTCTAAAAGCATAATATTCTCCTGATTTAATATCTGCTACTAGATGTAGTACTGGTAGTTTAGCATTTTTTCTAATATTAATCTTTTTATTACCTAAATTCATAAACTTTCTCCTTTCGTTTACATAATCATTATTATAGCATATTATTTTTCCATATTCAAGTTATTTTAACTTATTTTTCCAAATTTAAAAATAAAATGAGAGAACATATTTCTCCCATTTATATTTTCTATTTAATCCATCAGATTTAAAAGCTTTAATATAGCAATTCCTATCTTCTCCCCTTTTCCTTCATATGGCCACTCATTAATAGAATATCCTGGATTATCATTTATTTCAATAATAGAATATTCATCTTTTTCTAGATCATCAATAATAATATCTACACCGCAAATCTTTGCATCAAAAACTTTTGCGGCTTTTTCAGCTATTTTCTTAAATTTAGATGGCATTGTGTCTGTATAATCTATACTCTCACCACCAGTTGAACAATTAGAATTTGTTCTTAAAAATATTCTTTTACCTTCTGGAATCACAGAATCATAATTTAATTCTTGAAGTTTTAAATATTCTTCAACAGGTTCATCCATCTTAACAGGAGTTCCTGTTAAAGCATGCCAAGGTTCTTTATTTTTAGAATCGATTAATTCTCTAATAGTAGACATTCCATCACCAACAACAGAAGCAATCCTTCTATGACAAACACTTAAAACTTTACCATTAATAACTAAAAATCTATATTCCATACCTTTTTTATATTCTTCAATTAAGACATTATTATCAAATTTAAATGCATATTCAATAGCATTTAGAATTTGGGATTTTGAAGCTTTTTTACTAAACACTGTAATACCAGTGCCATAATTTGTATTTCTTGGTTTTACAACTAGTTTTGTATTATAATATTCTGAGATTAATTCTTCAATATCTTTTTTACTTAATTCTTTATCTAAAAGTATGGCATTAGGAACTAAAAGCCCTGCTTCTTTCATTTCCTGTTTAGAAATATATTTATCATCTGTAATTATTGGAAAAATATAATTATCTCTATCAGTTTTATTTCCTTCAATTACAAACTCGATATTTCCATTTCCTCTAAATTCAACTGTACTTTTATCTTCATTTAGTACTTCAAAATCAATACCATTTGCAATCGCATCTTTTATTATAACAACAGATTCTGCAACTAAATTTTTATACTTTTGCATACAATACCTTTGATTATAAGCATACTCATTATATTTATTGGAAATATTAATAATTTCTTCTCTTGAATATTCATTTTCTTTATCTATTCTAGATTTTTTCTCTTTTAATTCATTACAAATATATTTAATTCCATCTTCACATTTTAAATTTAATTTTTTATCTGTATCTAATAAGAGTTTTTCAAGCTCTTTAATGTTTTTAATTTCTTTACTTCTTAAACACATAAATACTGATGAAACAAAAAACATTAAATCATTTTGGCTTATTCCATATCCATCAAATATATTTAATCTAATATTATCTATAGAAATATCTTTTTTATTTACCTTAATTTTAATTTTACCATAATTACTTTCAGATAAATCAGCTACAATTTTCATATTTTCTTTTATAAATCCATATGCATCTTCTAATAATTCTGGTAAATCATATATATTTTTTAATTCTTCATAATATTCCTTATCAATTTTAATTGTAATTTTTCCTCTTGTAATCATCTCATTATCATAAAAAGATGATGAATAAATCATTTCATTTAATGAATGTAGCTCATTTACAACTACATTTGTTATTTCTTGCATTTTAATATATGCATTTTTGTGATTTGAAGTTGAAACTTTAAGCTTTAAAATAGCCTCATTCTCATCATCACAACTTATAAATATATTTTTTTCTTTATTGCCAAAAGCCTTTGGAAATGCTTTTGTACTTTTTTTACCTTTTAAAGAACATCTCAAAGCTTCTCTTTTGATACTTATTACATACTTCTCTTGTTTCATAAATTCACTCAGCTTTCTTAAAATTTTGATTCATTATTTATACATATTCTAGATTTAAGCTTTTCATAATTGGTACTCTGTCATTACCTGCTATTGTATTATCAGATTCTACAGTAAGTTTTAGAGCATCGATTGCTTTTATTCTATGATACACAACTATATTATCTTCTTTAGTATTAATAAATCTTCTATATTCCTTTGTATTATCTTTAATAATTTCTGTAAGTCCTTCATTTAATTCATTGTTATATTTTTTATAATCATTAAAATTAAAATACTTCTCTTCACGATTAATATCTTTACTTCCAGACAAATCTACTTCTAAAACAAATGTTGGTGCTGCAAGTGATTTATTTCTTTTATCAAATACTTCATAATATCCTACTACTTCAAGTTGAACTTTTATTCCTTCATTATTTAATTCCCTAACTGCATTACTAATAGAATACAAACTGTTTTTATTTCTACAATCTATTTCACATACTAATCTAATATTTTCATTTTTATTAATTTCACATGCTCCTTTAATAGAAGTTTTATATAATTGTCTTCCAATACCTCTAATCTTATTTCCATTACTAAATGTAGCATCCATATTACATAGAATTCCTGTTATGGATAGTACATTTTCGTTTTTAGTTGGAAAATATGGATTACTTGATATTGAATTATTATTCTCCATTTTTATTGTAGTAGCACCTATAATATATTCATTTCCAAGCATATCCTTTTTTGTAGCAAGTATAATTGGATAATGAATTGTATTATCAATAATATTACTAATATTAGGAATGTGAATAAAATCTTTATTTCCCACAAAATTAACATCATAAAAATATGCTAGCTCAAATAATGTATCTTTCATTTTTTCTTTACTTTGAATTGTTTGAAACAAATGAAAATCAATTTTATCAAAATTATTCTGTTCACATAAAAATTTATTATAATTCTTTGTATCTTTCTCCATTTCTTTTATATAATAATTAAATATTCTTTCCTTTATATTTAACCCTAGATTCTGCTTTCGGGGTTTTACTTTTTCTTTCTTTTTCATAAAAATCTCCTATTTTTTTATTAATAATTTTAAAATCACTTATATATAATAATACATTCATATATATATTACTCTTCTTTATAATCAAAATCAATTTGCAAAAATAATCAATTTTATGCCATATTTGTTAATTTTTTGCAAAAAATTAACCTTGTATTTTATTTTTATACACTACATTAATTTATAACGTTTTTTCTTTCTTTTTTAACTACTTTTTATTAAGATTTTAGATATATTTATATCCTGTCCTTATTATATTTTATGATAACTTTCCTTAATTTTACATTAAATATTTATATATTTTTCTTATTATTCATTTATATATATATGATTCGTAATAATGTTTTCAGTAACATATAAATATATATATTATAAAAGTTCTAGACATTTAATTTCTAGAACTTCTATAAATTATTCTTTTATATTTGTTTTAATAAACTTTTCCTTCTTTGATCATCTATTTGCTTTTTATATAATAACATTTATTTTCTATATATTTAGAAATACTAACAATTTTAGGAATGTTACTATTTGTTCTTCTAGTTTAAACAGTACATGATTTTATCTATATAAATACTACACATCTATTTTTATTTCGCTTCCTAGATGAACTGAATAAATAAAAGTATCTTTTATTTGTTTATCTAATGATTTTTCTAAAGCATCCTTATATATTTTTAATTGAACTTTATATTTTTCGCTTAATTCATTTTCATCATTTATATAGTCTGTTTTATAATCTACTAACACAATATTACCACTTTCCTCAGTAAAATATAAATCTATAATTCCTTGTACTAGTATATTTTCATCTGTCGAATTACCATATAATTCATTTGCCTTAATATAAGTATAGAAAGGTTTCTCTTTTTCTATAATTTTAGCTTTTCTTATTCGTTTTGCAAAATCTGAGTCTACAAAATTTTTTATTTTATTGATATCTATAATATTTTTCTCTTCTTCTGTTATAAGACTTTCAGATACTAACTTATTTATAAACTCTATTATTTCAGGTTTTGTATATTCTCTCTTTAAATCTAATTTTTGCAAACATAAATGCATTATAGTTCCTTTTTGTGCAGCAGTTATTTTATTACTTTTCATAAAATTAGGAATTATATCTAAAACACTATTACTTTTATTTTCTATTTTACTATTTTCATACTTTGTTATGTCTTTTTGAAATCTTAGATTATCTTCATTTCTAAGATTAATTAGTTCTTTTAATTTTGTAACAGATGTTTTACTTGGAATTAAAGTATCATTTAAGTACTTATATTTCCAATTTAATATTTCATCTAAGTTATCTAAATTCTTATCTTTATCAAATGATAGCTTGTCTATTTTAGTATAATTATCTACTTCTGTTTTTATTTCTTCTTCATTAATAACCTTCATTTCTAAATAATCATTTATATTATCTATATTATTTAAATAAACAAGTTCAATCCAATCTAAATATGACATATATTTTTTAATTAATAAGTGATTTATTCTACCATTTTGCTGTTTTTCATATATATTTAAAAATTCTTTCTTTTCATTTAAATCTTTTTCATATTTATTTTTTACTCCTACAATTATTAATTTCTCTTTTGCTCTTGTAAGGGCTACATATAATATTCTCATTTCTTCTGAGATACTATCATTTTTTGATTTAAGTCTTATTGCTTCCCTTGCCGCAGTATTATATTCTATTTTTCTCTCGAAATTAATATATTTTGGTCCTATTCCAATTTCATTGTCTAATAATATATTTTCATTTAATGATCTCATATTTATATTTTTATCACTTCTACATAAAAATACTACTGGGAATTCAAGTCCCTTACTTTTGTGTATACTCATTATTCTAACGACATTTTCATTTTCCCCAATTATTTTTGCAGAGTTCATATCAGTATTAGAACTTTTTATTCTTTCTAAATATTTTATAAAATTAAATAATCCCTTAAAACTAACTTTTTCAAAATCTTTAGCTTTTTCAAAAAGTAATTTTAAATTTGCTTGCTTTAATTCTCCATTTTTTGTAAGTCCTACATAACTATAATATCCCGTATCTATATATATCTTCCATATAAGCTCATTTAATTCTAAATATTTTTCTTCTTCTCTCCATTTATTTATACTATGCATTAGATTTTTTATTTTATTTTTTGTTTTCTCTTCTATATCATTATTTTCTAAAGCTTCCTGCATAGTTTTATAAAAGTAAACATCTCTATTTATAAGTCTTATATTTGTAAGTTCATCATCAGAAAAATCAAATATTGGTGATCTCATTACTGTAAGAAGTAGTATATCTTGATATGGATTATCAATAACTTTTAAAAGGGAAATTATTCTTTGAATTTCTAATGATTCTAGATAGTCCTCTCCTGTATCACTATATACTGGTATTCCTAAATTATATAATTCTTTTTCATATATATTAGATATTCCATTTGTGGCTCTAAGTAAAATAACAATATCTTTATATTTTATATCTCTATATCCTAAATTTCTATCATAAACTTTATATTTACTATCTACTAATTTCCTTATTTCACTTGCTACATATTTTGCTTCTATTTCGGATTTTTCAAGTTTTCTATTTTCTTTAGAAATATCTTCTATTGCTTCTTCGAATTCATCTTCTGTATCATCTACATATGTATTTTCCTCTATTTTATCTGAATTTTTTAGATCTATAATATGTACTTCTGCTTTTCCTGCATAATTGATATTTTCTAATTCTGGTTCTTCAAAATTTGCTGCATAATTTAAATATTCATTTTCATCATATTCAATATCCCCTAATTTTTTGCTCATAATATTATCAAATAATAAATTTGTTAAATCTATTACTGATTTTCTACTTCTGAAATTTTTAAATAATTGTATTTTTACTCCCTTTACATCTTTCTGTTCATTATCATTACTATATGTTTCATATTTATTTAAAAATAATTCTGGTCTTGCTTGTCTAAATCTGTATATACTTTGTTTTACATCTCCAACCATAAAAATATTTCTACCATTTGATATAGATGTTAATATATATTCTTGCACTAGATTACTGTCTTGATACTCATCTACTGCAATTTCATCAAATTTATCTTTTAATTTCTCTGCTATTTCTGATGGAATATAGTTTCCTTCTTCATTCTTTTGTACTAATATTTTTAGTGCATTATGCTCTATATCTCCAAAGTCCATTATATTTTTTTCTAATTTTCTTTCTTCAAAATACCTTGCAAATTTCATTACCAAATTTCCTAAAGATTTTAAAGTTTTATACATTTCATATATATCTTCATATGCTTCTTTTGAATTATATATAAATGTTTTTTTAGTTATTTTATTATATTTTTCTTTTATAATATCTCTTGCAGATTTTGCCTCATTTTTTAAATCTGTTGTTATTTTCTTATCACTTGGCCATGTCTTAAACTTTATGTTATTACTTGTGATATAAGCTTCATCCCAACTATTTAATGAAAGTAATACATCATTTATTAAATCTATATCATTATTTATTACTGTACAATATTTTTCTAGTTCTACATATTTTTCTAATCTTTTTTTTATAACTTTTAGGCTATTTATATTATCTTCTATCTCATTTTTATAATTTTCTATTAATATATTTCCCCAAGGTGACTTAGAAAAATCTTCATTTATCTTACTTTCTACATTAAACTCTTCTATTTTCTCTTCAAGCCATTCATAGGGAAAAGGATTACTTTGTATACTATTATATATTTTAAAGATAATTTCTTTTAGTGTATCATCTCCTCTATATCCAGCATACATATCAATTAATCCTTCAAATTCTTTATTTTTTTCTAAATATAATTCTTCGAATAAATCCTCCATTGCATCTTGTTTTAATATTTCAAGTTCTACACTATCAGCGATTCTAAAATTAGATGGAATTCCTATTTCAAAAAAATTATTTTTTATTATATCTAGACAAAAAGAATCTATAGTACAAATATTTGCTTTATTTAATAACACTATTTGTCTTTGCAAATGTGTATCAAGTGGATTTTTATCAATTTCTTTATATAGAGCATTTAATATTCTTTCTCTCATCTCTGATGCTGCTGCATTTGTAAATGTAACAATTAATAATCTATCTATATTAGTTCTATTTTTTATTATTTTTTGAATTATTCTTTCTACTAATACAGTAGTCTTTCCGCTTCCAGCAGCTGCAGCTACTAATATATTATTTCCTTTTTCTTCAATTGCTCTTTTTTGTTCTTTAGTCCATTCTGGCATTTAATCCTCCTTATTTCTTAGTTAATTTTCTTCTTAATTCTTCCATTTTTTCTTTTCTAATTTTTGTTTTTTCATAATCAATATATATTTTTCCATTATCAGATACTGTAATGATATCTCCTTCTTTTGCATCATTTGGTATCAATTTTCTTTCTATATTTTGCATTCTTATTTCATCATCTTCATTTTCACTATATTTTTCACATACTGCAAATCCTTCTTCAAATCTATCAATTATATATGTAATCATTTTATATCACCCTATCTTAATTAATTTTATAATATTATACTTTAATTTATACTCTTTTTCAATTTAGAACATATAAATAATATTATAACGAAAAAACAGACCCCAAAAGGGGTCTAATTAAAGGAGCTTTACATTCTCCAATTTTATAGTTGGTATTATATTGATATAATTATCTTTAGCAGCCCAAAAAAGATGATTTCCCTCAATTATCCTGTCATTACTATCCGTTACTAACGGACATGGCACATTCCCATTATATTTCCTTATAAAATCATAAGCTTTTATGTATCCACTATCTTTTTTTCTATTTTTGTTATACTGTAATATTGGATATATCCAATATATATATTCATTACTAGTCCATTCCTTTGGTAACTTAAATCCTTGTTTGTATCTTATAATTTCATAATCATTATATACCATTTTCAGAAAATCTATTCTTTTATCTATATCTGATATAGTATATAATTCTTTATAATGCTTAAGACTTAAATCTTTTTTCTTTGTATTACATGTAGGGCATACTGGAAACAAATTATTTGGTATAGATACCCCACCATAACTTTTCGGATACAGATGATCTATTGTAACTGTTTTCCGAGTTAATTGACAGCCACAATATGCACATACCTTTTTTCCTTTAATAGCATATGTTAAATTATAACATACCTTTCTCCATATACCTGCTATCGCAGGTACATATAACTTATCTCCTTCTACATAACTTCTGTACCGATTAGATACTGTATACTCAAATTTCTCTGGTAACTCTATATTCATAGTTACCACTCTCCTTTCATATATATATTTTTTTATACTTACATTCTATATTACCACATTTCTAGGCATTATTCAACAAAACTATCTAAATCTCTAGTCTTTTTAAGAATTATTATCTTGAATTTTTATATATTTTATAATATACTTTTTAATATTTATTTTTATTGGAGGCTTCGATGAATCCATTTGATTTAGCAATATATAATTTTATAAGTAAGGCTTATAACATGCCTTTTACAATGTTTATGAGAGTAATTTCAAGTTTTTCTTCTATGTTAGTTATAATTACAATATTATTATCTATTTTTTTGCTATTTAGAAATAAAAAAATTTTCTTATACTTTTGCTCTTTAACATTAATATCTGAATTTCTATGTAGTATAATTAAAAATATTGTAAAAAGACCTAGACCAAGTAACGTTCTACAAATCTCTTTTAATTCAGGATATAGTTTTCCTAGCTCACATGTAGTAATTTCAACTTGTTTATATGGTTTTATAATTTATTTAATAAGAAAAAATATTAAAAATAAAAACATAAAAAATATTTTATCTTTATTATTATCAGTTCTTATTTTATTAATTGGAATAAGTAGGATTTACTTAGGAGTTAATTTCGCAACAGATGTTATTGCTGGATTTACATTTGGGCTTTTTTTATTATTTATATTTATAAAATTTATATACAAAAAAATTGGAAAAGTCAATTTATCAAATAGTTTAAATAAAAAAGAAAAAAATTTTAGAAATAAAAATATATCAAAAGAATAAAATATAAAAATATTTACTAAATAAAAAATGAATAATTAATATATAGCTTTATTCTATATAATTAATTATTCATTTTTATTTAATCTTTCCAATATGTTGTTGGATTTACATTATTTCCATTTAATATCATTTCAAAATGTAAATGTGGTTCATCTGTTACTTCAAAAGCAGCACTACTTCCTACTGTTCCTATAGTTTGTCCTTTCTTCACAGTTTTTCCTTCTGATATAAACTCTGCTGATAAAAGATTCGAATATACTGTTTCATATCCTGAACCATGTTCTATAGTTACAGAAAGTCCATATCTTGGATCATCTTTTATTGATTTTACAGTTCCCGCTTCTGATGCTGCAACAGCACTTCCTTTATCTGCCTTTATATCTATTCCATAATGTGTTGTCCATTCTTTTAAAGTTTCTGAATATACTAAATTAGTATCAGCATAGTCTTTAGAAATATCACCTTTAAGTGGTACAGAAAACTTTAGTTCCTTTTTAACTTCTTTTTTCTTTGTTTCTGTCTTTTCTTTTTTATCTTTAATTACATTTTTGTCTACTGTATTTGCTGGTGCTTGAACATTATTAATAACATTACTTTCTGTATTTTCATTTGTCTCATTTATTGTCTTGTCATCACTTGATGTAGTACTTTCTATTACTTCTGTCTCTATATTATTCATTCTTTGGGCTGCTATTTTTTCATCTGCTTTTGTTTTATTCTGATATAATGAAAGTACAAATACTAAAGCAACTGCAGATACTAGTAATAATATCCCTGAAATATATGCTACTTTTTTTAGCTTATTTTCATCTTCTATATAATATCTTTTACCGCTCAATTTATCTTCCTCCTTATATATTGTAATTCTATTTACAGTATTTGCACTTTTCTATTAAATATTCAATTTTTTACTAATTTGCATTTTCTACTTTAACGCCTTTATAATAATGTTTAATTATATCTATATAATTTTTTCCTGATTTTGCAAGTGTATTACTTCCTGTTTGGCTCATTCCAACTCCATGACCATATCCTATAACTTTAAATTTAATGTTATTTTTTCCAATTTGAACACTAAATCTTGCTGACTTTAATGAAAATATCTGTCTTACTTCTACTCCTGTTAATGTTTTGTTTCCTATTTTTATACTTTTTACTCTCTCCCCCTCTGTATAAGAATTAATTTTTATACAATTTTTATCTTTCCAATTTATATTAAATTTTTTATATTTACTTTTCATCTTTTTTACAAAATTAGTCTTACTAATAGTTACTTCTGATGAATATTCATCATAATTATCTTCTCCTGCAGTCTGTACACTTTGAAGATATGGATATCCTTCTCCTCCCCAAACATAAAATGGTCTTTCTGTTGCACCTCCACTATTAGAATGAAAAAAAGCATTTATAACTTTTCCTTTATATGTGATTATTTTTCCTTTTGTATCATAAACAGCTTCTTTTATTTTATTCCATTTTTTATCTTGACCACTTTTCCAGTATTTATATCTATCCTTTTTTGAAATCCAAGCTTGACAACAACCAAAGTCATCACATATATCTGCATTTTTATGCTTTTTACTTTTTATTTTATATAATGTATATGTTCTTGCAACAACAGCTTGTGCTTTTAATGCTTCTTTTTCAAAAGAAACAGGCATTTCTGCTGAAACAACATGGCATACATATTCGTCAAAATTAACTTTCTCAACTTTTCCAGTATCAGTATGTAACAATTTTATCGTTTTATATTTTCCATAGTTATATTTTTCTGTATCTTTATTATCTACTATTTTCTCTAGAATTGTTTTATTTTCATAATTGTCAGAAATAGTTTCTTCTGTATTATTAAATCTTATCGTACATATTATAGGAATCAAAAAAAATAACATTATTATACAAATTATATATATTACTATTTTTTTCATATTAGCTTATCTCCTTAATATCTCTTTTCATTTTTTCCAATATTTTTCGTTCTATTCTTGATATTTGTACTTGACTCATTCCATATCTTCTTGCTACTTCTGTTTGAGTATTTTCCTTAAAATATCTCAAAATTATTATTTCTCTTTCCATTTCATCTAGATTACTTAATGCATCTTTTAACATTATTCTTTCTATTATATTTTTTTCTGGATTTTCATTTTTATTAATTAATATTCTTTCTTCTTTTTCTATTTCACTATTTTCAAAACCTGATTCATTAATTGATTCTATATTATTTGATAAGTTTTGTGCTAATATTATATCTTCTTTTTCAACTTTAAGCTCTTTTTCTATTTCTTCTATTGTTATTTTTTTATTTTGATTTTCGTATTTATTTTCTAATATTTTTATTTTATAATTTAATTCTTTTAAACTTCTACTAACTTTTATCATCCCATCATCTCTTAAAAATACTTTTATTTCTCCTATAATGTATGGAACTGCATAAGTAGAAAGTTTAACTCCATAAGATTTATCAAACTTTTTTATAGCTTTTATTAATCCAATTGCTCCTATTTGATATAAATCTTCTACTTCATATCCTCTATTTTTAAATCTATTTACAATACTCCAAATTAATCCTGTATTTTCTGATACTAGTGTTTCGATTTCCTCGTTATTGCAATTTTCTACAATATCACTCACTAGCTTTCTCCTTAGTATTAATTTAAATTATTTGAATTATTTATGTATTATCATCATCTAATTCATCATTATATGTATTATCTCTGATTATCTTTTTCATAGTTACTTTTGTCCCTAATTCTACTATAGATTCTATCTTAAGTTCATCCATAAAGTTTTCTACAATAGTAAATCCCATACCTGATCTTTCAAGTTCTGCCTTTGATGTATATAATGGTTTTTTAGCAAGTTCTATATCTTCTATTCCTTTTCCTGTATCTGAGATTTCTATTATTATTGAATTATCTTGTATTTTAGAAATTATTTTTATGATTTCATCTGGAGAATCATAAGCATGAATAATACAATTAGTAACAATTTCAGAAACTGCTGTTTTAATATCAGATAATTCTTCTATAGTAGGATCTAATTGAGATGCAAAAGCAGCTACAGCAATCCTTGCAAAAGATTCATTTGATGATTTACTTAAGAATTCTAATTTCATTTCATTATCATACGTTTTTTTCAAGTAAATGTCCTCCTTATATATTATTAGTAATAGGAATAATTTTTAAAACTCCTGTCATTTCAAAAATTCTCTTTATATTCTCTTTTACATTTACCATTTCCATTTTCGCTCCTATCATTGTAGCTGTTTTATATCTTCCTATTACCATTCCGATTCCGGCACTATCCATGAAGCTAACACTATCAAAATCAAGTATAACTCTTTTAGGATTTCGTCTTTGAATTTCATAATCTGCATCCCTCCTTAATTTATCTGCCATATGATGATCTATCTCTTCGTTTATTTCTAATATTAAAAGCTTGTCCTTTTCTTTATAATTTATATTCATATCTTTCCCCCTTTTAAATTAGAAATTATATATATTTATATTTTATTATTCTAGTGTACAAGCTATTTTCCTTCGATGAAAAATTAGAAGTTTTGTCGAAATAATAGAAGTTTTCGACATTTTTTTATACTAATATGAATCTATATGTTTTATCTAAAAATAAAAAATGAAGAGTATTTCTTTTAATACTCTCCGTTTCTTATTGTATATTCTATTTTAATTTTTCTAATCTTTCTATTACAGAAGTTAGTTTTTCTTTATAATTTGCAAGCTTATTTTTTTCTTCATTTATTTTTTCTCCTGGAGCTTTTGAAATAAATCCCTCATTTGAAAGCATTTTTTCTCCTCTTAAAACTTCTGCTTCTAGCTTTTTCTTTTCTGTTTGTAATCTTTCAATTTCTTCTTTTATATCTATTAAATCTTCTGATGGGATGTATAACTCTATACCATTATTTAATATTGAAATAACATTATCTGATATATTTTCTTTTCTATCTTTTACTTCTAAAGAATTTCCATATCCTAATTTTAATAAGAATCCTTCTGAATTTTTAATCTCTCTTTTATATTTTTCACTTACAAATATAAGCTTTGATTTCTTACTTGGATGTGTATTCATTGTTGCTCTTATATTTCTGATCTCTGTAATAATATTCTTAAATGTTTCTACTAAGTTTTCTTCTTCTTCAAATATATCTTTATCTGAATAATCTGAAAAACTTGATATCATTATGCTTTCATCTACATCATATAATTTTGTATATATTTCTTCTGTTATAAATGGCATAAATGGATGTAATAATTTAAGTGCGCTTTTTAAAACTCTATTTAAAGTGTATTGTGCACTATGTCTTGATGTATTTTCCTTATCATATAATCTTGGTTTTACAATTTCTATATACCAATCACAAAATTCATTCCATATAAATGAATAAATCTTATCTATTGCTATTCCTAAATCATAATTATCTATATTATTTTCTACTTCTTTAGTTAATTTCGCAAGTTTACTAATTATCCATTTATCTTCAATTCTTAAATCTTTTATATCAATATTGTTTAATTCTTTACTATCTTCTAAGTTCATTAGCACGAATTTAGAAGCATTCCATAATTTGTTACAGAAGTTAGATGCTTGTTCTAATTTTTCTGGCATATATCTTATATCATTTCCCATTGTAGTACCAGAAAGTACTGAAAATCTTAAGCTATCTGCACCATACTTTTCAATAACATCTAATGGGTCAACACCATTTCCAAGTGTTTTTGACATTTTTCTTCCTTGACTATCACGAATAATTCCATGTATTAGTACATCTTTAAATGGTACTTCATTTGTAAATTCTAGACCTTGTGTCATCATTCTTGATACCCAGAATGTAATTATATCAAATGCAGTAACTAGTACATTAGTTGGATAATATCTTTTATAATCTTCGCTTTCTATATTGGGCCAACCAAGTGTTGAAAATGGCCATAATGCAGAACTAAACCATGTATCTAGTGTATCTTCATCTTGAACTAAATTTTCACTTCCACATTTATCACATTTTTCTGGTTTTATTTTTGATACATTTATATGATTACAATCTTTGCAATAGTATGCTGGAATTCTATGTCCCCACCATAACTGTCTTGAAATACACCAGTCTTGTATATTATCTAACCAGTGAAAATATTGTTTTTCATATCTTTTAGGAACAAATTTGGTTTCATCATTTCTAACTGCATCTGCTGCTCTTTTTGCTAAGTCTTTCATTTTTACAAACCACTGCGTAGATATTTTAGGTTCTATTGTATTTTTACATCTTTCACACTTTGCAACATTATGAGTATATTCTTCTGTCTTTACTAAAGCTCCTATTTCTTTTAGTTTTTCTACTATTTTAATTCTTGCATCTAGAAGTTCCATTCCTTTATATTCTGGAACTAAATCACCCATTTTGAAGTCTTCATCAAAAACAGATATAATCTCTAAATTATGTCTTAATCCTGCCTCATAATCATTAATATCATGTGCAGGTGTTAATTTAACACATCCTGTTCCAAATTCTTTTTCTACAAATTCATCTGCGATTATTTGAATTTCTTTATTCATTATTGGCAAAATACAAGTTTTTCCAACTAAATCTTTATATCGCTCATCATCTGGATGAACAGCTACAGCAGTATCTCCTAACATTGTTTCTGGTCTTGTTGTTGCAACTACTATGTATTTATTGTCTTCACCTTTAATTTTATATCTAATATGCCATAAATGAGATTGTTCTTCTTTATATTCAACTTCTGCATCTGAGATTGATGTATTACAACTTGTGCACCAATTAACCATTCTTTTTCCTTTATATATTAGTCCTTTTTCATACAACTTAACGAATTGTTCAAGAACTGCATCTGACATTCCTTCATCTAATGTAAATCTGTTTCTTTCCCAATCACAAGAACATCCAAGTTTTCTTTGTTGCTCTTGAATAATTCCACCATATTTATGTGTCCAATTCCAAGCTTCTTCTAAAAACTTTTCTCTTCCAAGTTCGTATTTTGTTTTTCCTTCATCTTTTAATTTTTGAACAACTTTCATTTCTGTTGATATAGAAGCATGATCTGTTCCAGGAAGCCATAATACATCGTATCCTCTCATTCTTTTATATCTTATTAAAATATCTTGTATTGTATCATCTAATGCATGACCCATATGTAGTTTTCCTGTTACATTTGGTGGTGGCATCATTATACAATATGGCTCTTTATTTTTATCAATTGTAGCTTTAAAATATCCCTTTTTCTCCCATTCCTTATATAGTCTGTCCTCGAAATCTTTTGGATTGAATTTGTCTTTTAACTTATGTTTATTTTCCATAAAATCCTCCTTAAAAATTATTTTTATAAAACAAAAAAACGTCCTTATAATAAGGGCGTTCTAATTTCGCGGTACCACCTTAATTTATATAATTTATAATACTTTTTACAAATTATATATCTTAATTAGAATTTAACGTTTCTTAGACGGATATATTTACTTTATTTTCAATATATCAGCTCCAAAGCTACTTCAATTTATCTTTTCTACAAGAAGCTTCCAGCGTAATCACTTCTATTCTCTATTAGATAGTTTTAAATTTACTACTCTTTTTCATTGCTTTTATTTATATAAGTATTTATACCATATTTATAATATATTGTCAATTAATAAGTTTTCTATTTTATTATGGGAAAATTGCAACATTAATTGCACGCTTTTTTCTTAAAAAATTAAAAATCTTTAA
>CANOSM010000017.1 GCA_947569365.1 uncultured Clostridium sp.
ATTTATAGCAAGGACTATAAGAAATGAAAAATAAATTTCATTTCTTAATCCTGGTACAGAATATTCCATATTGAATTTATGTAAACTATGTGTTATAATATTAATGTATCATAGTTTGCTTATTTGTTCATAATATATTATAAGGTGATATTATGAATATTAAAGGATTTAAAAAAATAAATAGGAGGAGAATATATATGCTTAATAAAAAAAATGTAATTGATACAGATTTAGTTATTGATGAAATTGATAATAATAGTTCTAATGATTGGAATGAATTATGCGAAGAATGTTCTTCTCTAATGTCTAAAGCCAATTTGTCAAATGATGATATTGATAGAATTGTTGAAGAAGTCAAGAGGTCTTTAGTTGATTAGAGTTGTTGTTGATACAAATGTATTTATAAATGGAATATTTAAAAATGAACAATTCTGTAAAGCAATTTTTCAATTAAAAAGTTCAAATAAAATTACTTTTGTAATGAATAAAGAAATGCAGAATGAACTTTTACTTACTTTTTCAAAATTATTAATAGAAGCCTATAAAAAAACTAACTTAGATGAACTAAAAATCATTTCATTGATGGCTACTTTATCAAAATGTTTATGGCAAGTAGAAGAAATCGATCATATAATTAATACAGCTTATTGTGTTGATGATAAATCAGATAATAAATTTATTGATTGTTGTATAGATGGAGATGTTAAATATTTAATAACACAAGACCAACATATTAATAGTGCTTCTTCAAAATTAAAAAAAGATAATTATAATATATCAATATATAGTCCAATGCAATTTTATACAGCATTTAAAAGTCATCAAATTATTTAATATAGTATAAAGAGGTAGAACAAACAATCTACCTCTTTATTTTTATTTATAATTCTTAGTATTTATATACGCTTTTCTCTTAGTAGCAATAACTTGTACATAATCTACATTTTTATTTATGTTCTTTAATATTTTAACTTTAGTATTTTTCTTATATGTATATTTCTTACCTTTTAAATTTTTCTTACTATATAATATACAATTTGACTTTAATATCTTTTTCTTTCCTACTGTATTTTTTATTTTAGCTTTCTTTACGATTTTTTTCGTATTGCCTTGTCCTTTATCATTACTAAATATAAAGTATTTTTTTACATTTGCATACTTTTTAAAGTTTCCTTTACTTACTGTTACAGTATTCTTGCTTACTTTTGCATTTGCTTTTTTTCTTGATGATGTATTAAATTTATTTTTGTACAGATAAGGATCATATACTTTAATGTTGTTTTTATCTGATGAAGTTAAGAATATATAATGTCCGCTAGTTGTAAATAATCCTGAACCACAAGCACTTATTATATAGTATCCTCTATCAAGATATTCCATAGCTTTACTATAATCTGATGTTGTATGATATTCTTTAAATCCAAAATAATCTGCTGTAAATGAAAATGCACTCCATGCAGTGCCATTTGACTTTGTTCTATATCCATTGTCTACAAATAACTTAGCAATTGTAGTTGGTAATATTGTACCCTTAGAAGCTGTTACTACCATTGCACTTGTTGTTGGCCCGACAAGCACTAGACTTCATTGTTTGTTTCTTATTATTACTTGATGTATATAATTTATTTGCCCATCTTGTGTCTGCTTGGCTATAATATGTAAGACCCTGGTATGCTCCTAAAAGTTTTAATCCATCTGCTTTTATATCTCCATTGTAAGATATATTTTCTTGCTCTACCATTGCATCTTGTTCAAGTTCACTTTCTTCTACATTTGTTATAGTTTTTGTTGTATCTAACTGTTTATCTTTCTCTACTGCTTCTATTGTATTTTCTGCTGTATTTTTCGTTTCATCACTTACTACTACTTCTTGCTTCTCTATTTCGTTATATATAATATTTTGAGTTTCTGATATACTTTCTTTTACTTTTTCATCATTTATAAATATTGTACAAAAACACATTGCAATCGATAATATAAATGCACTTGCTATTAATATTTTCTTTTTCATAATTTTTCCTTCTTTCTTTATAAAATTAATAAAACGTTTCAAAATCAATCTCTACAATCGTTTTTAAGACGTTTTTATTAATATAATTTACTGTCTATTTTTTAAGTCTCTAATGTCATGTTCTGCCTCTGTCATTTTTCCTTCAAGTATATATGTTCTTTCTATTATGTTATTATGCTTTTTTACTTTCTCTTCTAATTCTGCTAATCTAAAATTAATTAATTTTGAACTTGCTAATATTCCTCCGATTGTTCCTACACAACTGCCTAACAAGCTCATTATACTTATCATTACAGTTTCTGACATATCTATTCTCCTCCTTCAATATTTTCTTCTGTTATTTCTTCTGTCTCTTCAACTTCTTGTACACTTATTAAATTCTCTAAATATGTAGCTACTTCTTCATAATCTATATCAGTTAATTTGTTATTATCGTGTAGTTCTTCAACTTTGCTTAGTGCATAAGCTACTGAATATTCTCCATTCTTGACTAATTCTAATATCGCTACTTTCTTTCTATTACTTGATTTTTCTACTATTGTCATATTATTACACCTCCAATAAATTTAATCTATTTTCTATATTCTTAATCTTTTCATCTCTTCTTTGATTTAATATCTTGTTACTTTGCATATATTCTAATTTTAAATAAGCTATACTATCACTATCAATATGATTTACTCCCTCATATGTCTTTATTTTTGATAGTTTTTCTAAATCTTCTATTAATTCTGTATCTGTTATTTTTTCGATTTCTGGCTCAGATAAAAGATATACTATCTCCAAATTATTTCCTTCTGTGTTCCATTCTTGCAATAAAGTTTTAAAATCTTCTACAGTTTCACAATATTTTTCATCACCAGATGCTATTGTTACTGCTATTTTTCCAGCTTCTCCAATGTATATTTTTGTAGTATTTGTAGACCATATAACATCAATATATTTAAATCTATTACATTTTAAATACATTGTATCCCATTTTGGAAAAAATGGTCTTTCTAGGTTGTAAGGTAGCGTAAAATTATGTGCGTTACTAGCTTCAGCCAACTGCCAATCTTCGCTACCATCAAATACATACCTTTTCCAATTATGTATTAAATACCACCCATTAGCTTTTTTAACAAATTCATCTCTTGCTTTTTCATCTCCATATAA
The DNA here is from genome assembly GCA_947569365.1 of uncultured Clostridium sp. Taxonomy (GTDB): domain Bacteria; phylum Bacillota; class Clostridia; order TANB77; family CAG-508; genus UMGS1994. The sequence continues at coordinate 3,167 of CANOSM010000017.1, forward strand.
TTTTAAATCATTTAAATGTATTATTTCTGTTTCTTCTTTATCATATATATAATACTCTAAAATTGTATTGTCATAAGTTGTATTTGTATCAACTTCAAATCTTATTGATGATATACCATCTTCATCATCTTCTAGTATTAAAACTGAATCTTTTCGAACTCGAGCTTGTCTGTATGTATTTAGTTTAGAATTTACTACTGTTATATCCATTATTAAATTTAATGAATTTATTAATTTATATTGTTTCGAATTATCTAAATGCACTAATATTTTTGTTGAATTATAATTACCTCCAACACGATATTCCGTTTGACCTGGTCTTCCCGAGATTTTAGAAGAATACTTATTTAATATTTCAAATCTAAGTCCACAATAATTAGTTCCATTTGTTTTTCCACTTGCTTCTGTTGTAAAATTAGATATGTTATTTATTTTTTTTATATCAATATTGCCCGTTACACATTCAATTTCAGAAAAAAATTTTGGGCTTGGCATTGCTCCGAATTGCTCATATTTTTTATTACTGTCAAATGTGCCTTTGTACAGTAAAGGTCTAAATAATAAATTATCTACTTTTGTTCCTTTTATTATCATTATAGAACATCTGAGCACTTTTTCTTCTGTTAGAGTAAAACTTATTCCATCTCCTACATCTATTCCTATATTATTAAAATTATTGTCCCAAATGTTTATTCTATAAGATTGAGTACTACCGCCGTTTTGGACAACCTTCAAAATAGTAATTTCCTGCTTCAAAATTTTGATTTGTAAATATAGTAAAAGAACTATCATTTTCGCTACTAGCAATACCATTTGCATTTATTGTTTTATCCTCATTTATTGTATAATTTATCCCATTATTACTTGAATCTGAGTATTTACTAGTATCTATTAATTGATATCCCTCTCTAGTTTTTTGATAGCTATTACCGCTTAATTTTAAGCTATTTTTGCTGTACTCATGTGCATCATCTATATCTATGCTTTCACCTTCAACATTATTAAAACTCATATTTTTAGATAATTCATTACATTCTTGTTTTAAACTATCTATATCATTTCTGTAACTTTCTGCATTCTGATTAAATTCATTTGTTTTCTCATCATAGTTTTTATTAATTTCTGAATTTACATTTTCGATTAGTTCTGTTTTTATTTCTTTAGTTATTTCTTGTTTTTCCTGTTCTGTATAATAGTCAACACCTTTTTGTGGTGTATATCCATCATTTCCTTTTTCTCCTGTATCTCCTTTCAAACCTTGAATACCTTGTATTCCTTGTTCTCCTTTTTCACCTTTTAAGTTTGCTAGTTGTTCTTCTGTAAAATCCTCATATCTAAATGGGTCTCCCTTGTCTCCCTTTGCTCCTATATCCCCTTTCTCTCCTTTATCTCCTTTTACACCTTGGATACCTTGTATCCCTTCTTCTCCTTTTTCTCCTCTCAGACTTGCCAATTGTTCTTCTGTAAAATCTTCATATCTAAATGGATCTCCTTTATCACCTTTTGCTCCATTATTACCATCTGTCCCATCACTTCCTTTTTTAGCTATCAAATGCCAGTATTCTTGTTCTAAAACATTTTTATTTTCATTATCCTTAACACATACATAAGAACTTCCATCTAATGTTACTACATCTAATTTTTTATAATATGTATTTTCATTCCATTCTCCTTTTAGTATCATTCCAATTTTTCCTATCATAGTTCTACTCATTTATTTCCACCTCCAATTCTCCTGTTTCATCATTAAATATAAAATTCATACCTTGTTCATTGTCTACTATTAATTCCATATTTTCATTAACAAAAAAGTCAGCAAATTCAATAACAGTTATAATATTTCTTATATCTTCTAATTCTTTTTTCTCAGCTTTATTAGATAGCTTATTCTGTATCTTATTCCATATTAATAATAGATTCTCTTTACTAACAAATTTACTCATTACTTTCCTCCCCAAATATTTCCTTAATATCTTCTTTTGTAAGTTCACATATTCCAATTTCATCAAGACTTCTATTACCTGATAAAATAATATTATTAATTTGAGGTTTACTTATTAATTTTTCATAATTTCTTGTACCTCCTTCATTAAGTAGGTTCTTTAAAATATTTCCTTGCTTAGCAGAAAGTGCATCACTACTAGAGTTTGAGTTTAAATTATCTATAACCTTATTTTGTATAAATGGTGTTTGTTTTACCTTAATTATATAATTTAAAACAACATATGGTTGTAAATTATTATGTGCTTCTCCATTACCAGTAGTATTAACTACTGCATTGTAACTATTATTAATTGTTGCTGTTCCTCTTCCTGCATTAGCATATAAAATTGGATTATGTGTAGTTAATTCTGAACCAGTTAATGCAGAAGCTACTTTAAGACTATGCTTATGAGATGGTATATTATTTGTTGATAATTTGACTAACTTTTCTCCTCCTATTTTACCTAATTCATTAAAATCTGTTTCTTCTTGATTATATCCTACTATAGTTTTTCCCAATGTTTGAGGTAAATTAAAAGTATTATTTTCATCATTACCACCATATATTGTTCCAAGCACCTCAAATAGCTCTGGATATTCATCTCTATCTAAGGACTGCCCATTACACAATAACCAATCTTCAGGTATCTTTGTTCCTCCCCATTCTACTATTGTTCCAATTGGTAGATTTCCTCCTATTAGATCTCTAATATTTAAAGCATCTATTAAATAATCTAAATAATCATATATCTTCTTATCTCTTTGAATCTGCTTATTATATAGTGATTCTAATGTTATCTTTATATTCTGATCTTGTTTTGATAAATTATCTCTTTCTATTTTCTCTAAATTATCCATCTTTAGTCCTTTCTAAAATTCAAAAGAGAAATTACTTAAAAAGTAACTTCTCCATTTTTCTTTACCTTAAATCCTTTTAACTTACTATATAATTTTAGCTTTTCGTATTTAGTTAATTTCATATTATTTATATAGTTAGCAACTATATTTCTCTGTTTAGAATCTAATTTATACTGCATTGATAATAATAACAATCTTTGATTATAATTACATTTCATAGAATTTATATATTTTAGTGTCTTTTTCTTTTTACTTCCATAAATTGTTTTCCCATATTTATTTTTATCTGATTTAATATCTGCTGATTTATACTTTAAATATTCATTTATGTCTAATCCACTTTCTTTAATATATCTAAAATTCTTATCATTATATTCTACTTCATAAATTTTTGATTTATCTGTTTTTGATAATGTTGATTGCTGTAGTAGTTTTACTTTATCTTTTTCTTTTTTCCCTATTGTTAATCCTCTATACTTTAAATATTCGTTTATATTTCCACCAGAAAATTTATATTTTCGGAAATTAGTATCTTGCTTTGCTATTATATTTTGATAGATATATTCTTTACTTCGTGTACTAAAGTCACTATTATATAAATAATTTATTTTATCTTTCATTGTCTTTTTATCTTCATCATCATTTGAAACCATATCAACTTTATATTTTAAATAGTCTAATTTTTCTCCATCAGAATCTTCAATTTCACTCATTCTTAACTTATCTTTCTTAGATAGTGTTTGCCACTCTCCGATCACTTTTTATATAATACGTTTCTCCTATTTTAGTTATATCATTTCTTTCTTTATCAACATTTTCTACATTTTTATATGATTTTAAAGAATTTTTTATTTTTGTATTTATTTCTTCCTGTATTTCTCTTACTTTTTCTTGCTTTTCTTTGTTTTTTATATCTGAATTTTGTATCTTTCTTTTTTCATTATATAACTCAGATATTTCATTTTGTATAGATGTCAAATATTTTAAACCTAAATTATCTTGTTCTGTTGCCTCTAGATCATTTGCAATTTGTGTTTGTTTATTAATAGTGTTATAAAATTCAGATACATATTTATTATTTAATACAGAATCTACTGTAAATTTATCTTTAAAAACATTTCCTTTATTAGATGCACTCTTTGTCATCATAGGTAAGAAAATATCTCCAATACCTCCAGAATATTGATCTATTAAATAATTTATCTTTTTAGGGCTTGCATTTAATTTTTCTCCTAGAAATATACTTAATAAATCCGTATTTTCATCATATTGATTTTTGGGTAATTGCTTTTGTAGCCTATCACTTACAAGATCAGTTCCATACCACGTCTTATTTGTCTTAGCTTGTACAATTGGTGCTATTATATTATTATCAATTGGATTATTAGGAGCAACCTGATTTGATATTGTTTCTCCTAATCCCTTAAATGAATTTTCATTACCATTTATTTTTTCTCCCATTCTTATAACAGCTGAACCAAATACACTCAACGCTCTACCTTTTGGTATTCTAATAAATTTACCATTGTCATATTTAAACAAATAATATAAATCTTTTTGACTTTCACTTAAATCTTTATAATCTTCATCATCTTTATTTAATAACCAATTAAACAGTGATGGTACTGCACCTAACATTATTGCCTTAGTTAACATTTTACAAAAATTCTTTGCTCCACTTTGTTCTGAAAAATTTCTATAGAACTTATCAAAACCTTGTACAGAAGCATTCAAGAAAGGTACTCCATTCTTGTCTAAAGCTTTTATTATACTTCCTCCTCTTTTAAAATTCGTTGTTATCTCTGCTGAATTATACATAGCCTCTGCTATACTGCCTCCACTCTCTATTGTTGATATAAACTCTGCAAGTCTTGGTGCTTGTTCTATAACCTCATTTGCCATAGATATTTTTTCTCCTGCTATTTTTATAGGGTTCTTTGTTTTCACTGCACTATCTACACCATTTTCATAATTAAAATATGAGTTCATTCCTCCACCATTAGCCATATATAAGTTATATATTTTTCCATTTGATGCTATTTCTTTTAATGCCTTTGCATAATTTTTTGGAAAGTCCTTTGTATATTTAGAATTTAAAGGAGCATCTTGAATATCTTTTATAAAATTCATTGTTGAAAATGTTAAATTATATTTAGTTAAAAAATCTTTCCTAAATTTAGTAGCTTTTTGTAGCATTTTACCTGGTATAGAATTATTCCAGTCTATTTCAAAATTAGATTGCCTACTCTTTAAACTTTCGTATAATCCTTTATTTATTTCAAATGTATAAGATTCTCCATTTTCAAAATATGTTGCTTTATATTTTCCATCTTTGTCTAATTTGACTGGTGCATTTGATTCATCAAATAATGTATTTACATCTAGACTTGAATCTATTCCTAATTCTCCTTTTGTTACTTCTGAATTTTTTAATGTACCAGCTAACTCCTTAATTAGCTGATTATATGCTATTGCTCTTCTTATCTTCATTGTTTTAGATGCTTGAGATTCCTTTAATGTTAATATATCTGAATTTCCACCAGTAGCTCTTTTTATTCCTTTACCTGAACTTAATTCTTTATTTGAAACTACTTTATTATTTTCAATAGTTCTTTCCACAGGTACATAGTTAGGATATAACTCTTTCATATAATCAGCCAAGTTCTTATCAATCATTCCTGCTTCTACAAGTAAATTTAATTCATTATTATTATAATCATATATTGATTGAGCATATTTTTTAAATTCTGGATATAATGCTTCGTATTCTTTTGCTAATTTATTTGAAGTTTGAGAACTTATATCTTCTCCAAAAATAGGTCTGTATACTGCTTCTCTATCTGTATTATGTCTTAAATTCATATATCTACTAAAATCTTGACTTTGATTATTCTCCTCTATTTCCTTAAATATATCTTGTAATGATAAACCTATTTTATTTCCTTTTAAATCTGTTTGTGCAACTCCTATATTATATTGTCCTATCCCTGATGATGAAAGAGTTACATCAGCTTTATATTTTAATTCCATATTCTTTGATTCTTTAGCTAATTTATCTATATAATGATTACTATTTACTGTCTTTTGTACTATCATATCCCATGTATTTGATAAATTTGATTTTATATCTCTAAAATTCCTTTTTTTACTCCTTTTATCTAGTATTCTTATATGTGTTAATTCTTCAAATTTCTTTCTTATTTCATTCTTTTTTACATCTTCTCTTGTAGGAGCTATCTGTTTTTTATTCTTAATATCTTGCATATTTGCTTCTTTTGGGTGTATAATATTATTAATATAAGAAGCTGATGATTTATTCGTTTTGGACGTTTTGTTTGGGGTATTTTGTACATCATTCGATAAATATACGCTTCTTTTTTTATTTTCATAACTATCTTTTTCCATATGAATCGATTTGATTTTAAGAGTTCCCTTATTCGAAATAAGTACAAATGATGCATATGTTCCATCTTTCATAATCTTTTTAAATCTTAAGCCTTCATCTTTATTGTTTTTTGTGTATGCAACAAAATCATTATCAATTATTATTTCTGGAGCTTTTTTTATAAAATCTACTATATCATCAATTGTAAGTTGTTTATCATCAATTAAATGTCTAATTTCTGATTGATTAATTATTAAATCATAATTTTCTTTTGATAAAATATTAACTTTATCCTTTGGCAAATTTGATATTTTATTTTTTATTGAATTAATTATTTCTTTATCTAATCTCCCTAAATGTAATGCATTATTAGTTTTTTCTTCAAATGCTTGTCTTGTTAATTGTTCTAATTCCTTTTCATTATGCACTATAAAATCTCTACCTGTAGATATAATTCTTTCTTTCGTTTTTTCATCATAGTTATCAAAATTCTTTTCTACATCCTTCTTAAATGTCTTTACTTTATTTTGATCCTTTTTATCTAAGTAATCCATAAAGTCTTCCCATAATGATTTATTACTTTTTATTACATTATTATCATTATTTTTCTTTAAATATCTTACTCGCTGTACCACCATGTCAGAAATTCTGTTTCTATTTTGTCCCAAATTTTCATTAAGACTTTTTTCATTTTCTTCAAAAGTTTCACTATACTTCTCACTTTCTTTATTTAAAAATTCTTTAGATGAAGTATACATTTTATCTCTTATTCTGTCAATAATTCCTCTATTCTGTAGATACTTATTTAAATTACTATGTTTTGGATGTGATTTTGAAGATTCAGGTGCAATCTTTATTACATTCTTATTGTTATTATATTTTTCTTCTATAAATCTCTCTGAAACATTGTTAGCTTCAATTTCTCCTAAACTATTATAATATCTAAGCTTACCCTTCTTTATACTTGCACCTCTTTCAAATCCCTCAATATTTTGTATTGCATGTTGTATTTCATGAATTAAAGTTTTTTCGATACTTTTCTTAGAAGTCAGTAATTTATTATTTAAATTGATTATTTGTTTTTGTGCTACACAAGAACCTCTAGTATTATTTTTTAAATCTTTAGTCCTAACAATATATTTCTTTAAGTCAGGGTATAATTCAAATAAGATATCATGATTTATTATTTCATCTAATTTATATTGACTATTTTCTTTTAGGAATGTTTTTAATGACATATCTTCATCAGTAAATTCAAATTTCCAATCTCCATTTTTATCTTGAAACCAATGAGTTTGTTTTCTTATTGTTTCATTATCAACATTTTGTTGTGATAATTTAATAGCTTGATTATACATATTCTCTAATCTAACATTATTTCCATTTGCTTTTTTATAATTCTCCTTGGCAATTTTCCCATAAATTAAATTTTTTGTACCTTTACTGCTAATAGCATTATTCTGTTTAAAGGCTTTTGTAAATTTATCTTTTACTTCATATAAGAATTTATAATATTCTTTGCTTTCAGTATTTCCTGTATGTGTTTTTATAAATTTTTCTATCCAATTTGATATTCTTTTCATTAAATTTGGCTTTTCTGATGCTAATTGATTTATAAAGTTTTGGTCTGCTAATAATGTTCCTGTTATATCTGATATAGCTTCTGAATCTATATCCAGCTCTTTTAAATCTAATCCATTTCTTTCATAAAATTCCTTGTAAGTTTTTTCAAGTTCTAATTTTGCTCTATCATATGCAAACTCTTTACTTGTATATCTCTGTATTACTTCTTTTAATTCTTCATACTCTCTTGTTCCCTCCAAATCATGTGTCATCTCATGCATTATAACAAACTCGAAAGATTTTTGATTTTCTGGATTAATCCTTATTTCTCTATTACCTTTTCCATCTTGTATTATTACACCATTTCCTTTTATAGAATTATCAAATAATATTCTTAATTTTCCATTTGTTACATTTTTATTTCTTGTATCTTGAAACCTTTCTATTGTATCTACTAATTTCTTCGATGTATCTTTTGTCATATCAAAATATCTTTGGGCTGTTGTCCTTATATTATCTTTTTCTGTTATCTTATTTGATATTGGAAACTTATTTTCTAATAAATTACTATTATTTTTTAACTTCTCATTATTAGTACTTCTTTTTAATTTTTCATTTTGTTTATTTAGAATTTTTTCTTGATTTGTTGGTAATATACCTTTTTCTACATCTTTCTTAAATGTCTTTACTTTATTTGGATCCTTTTTATCTAAGTAATCCATAAAGTCTTCCCATAATGATTTATCTTTGCTATTTTTTGATGTTGAAAAAGAACTCTTACTAGAGTCCCCATTTTTATTTTTTTCTATTTTTTTTGCATTATTTTGTTTCGTTTGAGTAGGATAGTTAGTAATGGTATTACTATTGACATTTTTTTGTGTTGATGGTATTCTATTATTAAATAAATTCATACTATTTTTTGGTTTCGTTGAAACAGACGATATTCCGAATAGTATGAATTTTGTTTATTTCATAGAATTTTCTATCTCCATTTTTATCTATTCCTATATTAATTAATCCTTCAAAGTTTTTTCCTCCTATCTCAAAATTTATTTTATAATATTCCCAATTAGGAAATTTAGTTGTAGATTTAGTTGGAACACCTGAAGAAACTTTTTGAGAAATTTCAAGTACATTTTTTAATTCTGTTGACAATCTCATTTTTTCTTTAAAATATGCTGTATTTTGTTGAGGATTTGTATATTTATTAATTCCTTTAGAGCCAATTTCTACTTTATCATTTTTTGCAATAGTATGTTCTCCTTTTAAATAATCTTGCATATACATTTTAGCAATTTTATTATAATCTTTTTCAGATATTCCATCAAATATATCTTGATCTGTATCTACTTTTACATACTTATTTCCTTTACCATCAACTTGAATACTATAATTAGTTTTATTTTCTACTATATTATTAGCCTCAAATGCTTTTCTAAATGAATCTTTTATTTTGTATAAATATTCCTTAAATTCTCTATCTGATCCTTTACTTCTATGTATGTCTATAAATTTATTTATCCAATTTACTATTCTTTTTGCTACATTTGGTTTCTTTCTTGATACTTCATTTATAAACTTTTGGTCTCCTAATACTGTCCCTAGTATATCTCCCATTGCTTCACTTTCTATATTAAGATCCTTTTTATCTAATCCATTTTTATCATAAAATTCATTATATCTTTTCTCTAAATCTGCTTTCGCTTGTTCATATGCAAATCCTTTTCCTGTAAACTCTTTTACTACTTCTTGTAATTCTTTATATTCTGCTGTTCCTTCTAAATCATGTGTCATCTCATGTACTACTATAAATTCATATGATTTATTGCTGTTTGGATTTATTCTCATTAATCTATTTCCATTTGTATCTTTTGTTATTATTCCATTTCCTTTTACTGTATCATCAAATACTATTTTTAAATTTCCATTTGTTGCATTTTTATTTCTTGTATCTTGAAATCTTTCTATTGTATCTACTATCTTTTTCGTTGTATCTTTTGTCATATCAAAATATCTTTGGGCTGTTGTCTTTATATTATCTTTTTCTGTTATCTTCTTTGATATTGGAAACTTATTTTCTAATAAATTACTATTGTTATCTATTGAATATTGTAGATTTTCTTCATTAATATTATTATTTTTAGTTATCTTCTCTGATACTTCTGATATTCCATTTTGAGTAATATTTGTATTATCTATACTATCTATATTACTTATATTATTTTCTTTTCTTATACTTGAATCTGAAAGCTTATTATTTTGTTCATTATTCATATCTTCTAATAAATCTTGTTTTACTAATTCTGAAAATTCTTTCTTTGACAATTTTACTTCTTTTCCCGTTTTTGTATTAAATAACGATAGTCCTGTATTTGCTATTGTTGAAGTTATAACTGCCCCAATAAATGCATTTTTATAATCTTCTCTACTTGCTAGCTCAGCTTTTTCATCATAAGTCATTCTTCTTAAATATGGCTCTATAAATTCTGAAGCCATTTCTTCAAATCCTTCACCAGTAACATCTAAAACCTTTTCTCCTACTTTTATGCCTATTTCCCCTTTTGTTGATCTAGATAACTTTTTTAATGTATTAAAAGTAGAAATTCCAATTTTTCCAAATTTTCCACTCTTTGATAAGTCTTTTATAATTCTTAGCTTATTTCCTGCAAGTCCTGCTATACCTCCTGAGAATAATTCTATTGCTGTTTCAACTACAGCATTAAGTTCTGCATATTTCATTGCTTCATCTAATGTTGCACCTTCTTTTAAGGCTTTATCTGATGAACTTCCAGCAACTGATCCAGCAAAGGGAATCATGCTTATAGCTTTACCTGCTGCTTTTGCTTTTTTACTACTATTGATTGCTGTTCCTAGTTTGCTTACTCCTTGCAAAGCACCTCCTAGTTTATTCATTGCTAGCATCTTTCCTACTTCACTTGCAGATTGAGTAAGAATATTAGAATCTGCATCTTTTATAACTGAATCATTTTCTAATTTCTTTTGTGTCTTTGAATTTAATGTATCTATTACATCTTGTTTAGCTATATCTGTTAATATTGTTGATAATTTTTTATTTTCTATTGGTTCTCCCTTTTGTTTTGAATATTCATTTACTAATTGTTCTACTTCTTTATCTTTAAACAAAGAGTTTTCATCTTCTATTTTTTCTGACGCAGAAGCTAACTTGTACAAGATAAAATCGTCTATTGATTCATAACCTTTTAATGCTCCCTCTACTGCTTGATTTACTAACAAATTTGCTGTGCTAGCAGATTTTTTAGTTATTCCATAAAGTTCTTTACCTACTTCTTCTATCGCTTTATATTTCTCTTTTCTTTTATCTTCTTTTATTTCTTTTTCCATTCTTTTTGATGAATCTATAATATTTTTCTTTTCTTCTGCACTTAATGGTTTTGTTATTTTAGGTTTTGTTGTACTTAGATGATATTTTATATAAGCATCTGCATTAGTTTTTTGAAGTATTTTTTCTACTTGTTTTTTTTCTATTTCTTCATTAATTTCTTTACTATTTAAATATTTATTATCTTGTTGCTTTATTTTTTGATTATTGTTAGTTATCTCTTGTCTTTTCTTTTTTTCTTCTTGCTGTTTTATAAATTCTTCTATTCTACTCTTTTGACTGTCCATGAATGAGCCCATGGTACTAGTATTATTGTTTCTATTTAAATTACTAGTTCTAGACTCAAAATTAACTGTACTTGTTGATTTTCTATTATTAAAGAAATTTATAAATTCATTTCCTACATCTCTTCTTGGAGTTTGTACTTTTGGCATACCAGCATTACTTTGTATTTGTTTTTTCTTCTTTTTTATTTCATTTACACTATTATAAAAAGCATCAAATAATCCCATAATTTATCCTTTCTTTAATTTTTTTATCTTATTAACTATACCTTTTACTACTTTCTTAGGAATATATAATCGTTTATTAATTTTCCAATCTACTCTTCTTCCTGCACCAACTAATATTTTACCTCCAATAGTCATAGCTTTAACAATATCCTTCATATAATCTCTTTTATTTAATACAGATGTATCCTTTGGATTTATACTATTTGAATATGTTGATTTCTTTGATTTTCTTCCTTTTCTACCGCTTCTACTTGATGATGATGCCTTTCTCTTTGACAATTGATATTCTTTTTCCCACTGCTTATCAGCAACTTTATCTCTCTTTTTCTTATAATCAAATTCCTTTTGCCATCTACTGTCTGTTACTTTATCTCTACTTAGTTGATAATTATAATCTCTAGTATTAGTTAGTTTCTTCCACTCAAATTCTTTTTGTGCTTGTGCTAGTTGATATGCATGATTTACTAAATCTATCTCTGCATTATACCTTTTAGCAAGTAATTCCGCTTCTGCTACATTCTTACTAGCTTCTATTTGTTTCATTTTTATTTTGTATGTTTTCTCTAAATTTGTTAAATTTTCTAATTGTTCAGTAACATTCTTTTGATAATTATTATATAAACTAGTCTTTACAGTCTCTGATACCTTTCCACCAAGTCCTTGATTTAATAAAGAATCATTTCCTGTCATATCATTATTTATTTGTCCTTTATATCCCTCATATAATCCTTTATTAGTTCTATTTGTCATTTCTCTTGATGCACCTAGATTATTATTCATTTCTGTTTGTATCTGTTCATTTCCTGTATTTAAGACATTATTCTGTGCATTAATTGATTGATCCAGTAAATTTCTTCCTGCTGTTGTTAAATTATCTATATCAGCATATCCTGTTGGTGCTGAACTTATATTTGATATTTCATTTGAAAAAGGATTTGATACTTCTATCATTTTCTTCTCCTTTCATAAAAAAATAGTACCTAGAAATTCTAAGTACTATTTAACCTTTTTTAGCTAATTTATATTCTTTTTCCCATTGTTTATCAGACACTTTATCTCTTTTCTTTCTATAGTCAAAATCCTTTTGCCACTGTTTATCTGTTACTTTATCTCTCTTAACTTTATAATTATAATCTCTTTTATCCATTTGTTTCTGATATTCAAATTCTTTTTGTTTTTGAGCCAATTCGTGTGCTACTTTTATTTGTTCAATTTGCTGAATATATCCATTAGATATATTTTTAGCTTTTTCTATATCTCCAGCACTTCTTACTTCTGCCATCTGTGCATCATATTCTGCATATGCATTTTTTAAGTTATTTATATTTGTGGCCACAGCTTTTTGATAATTATTATATATTCTACTTCTTGCTCTTTCAGAAGCACCTGAATGACTCATTCCATTACCAGCAAAAGTTTCTTGATTTACTCCATAACTATTAGTAGCTTGTTTATACTCATTATAAGCAGATTTATTTAATTTAGTAGTATTTTGTCCTGTTACATCTTTCTGCCTCTGTATTTCATCAACTTGTGTATTAGTATTTTGATCTATAGCATTATTTTGTATTTGCATAGATTTATTAATCATATCTGCTGACATATCAGATAAACTATCAATATCTTTATATCCTGTTTTATAATTATTTTTTATTTCTGTTGAATATGGATTTTCATATTCTTGAGCATATTGGCTTGTTTTTATTTTATTACTTAAATTATTACTCATTTAGTATCTCCTTATACATATACTTATGATATTCGACCATCTAAAAAGAAACATGTATTGAATGGTAACCATATATTTGTTGTTGCTTCTACCATTGATGTTATTCCATACCTAGAAAAATTTACTTTTCCATTAACATCTATTGTTAATAACCACGTGTTTTTGCCACTTCCTTGGCATAATGTATAGATAGGCGTATCTGGTCTAAATCCGTTCTGGAAGTGTAAATATTTCCACTGGACTAGTATTACCCTCTATTTTTTTCTTTGGTTTAATAATTCCTTTTAATTCTATCATTCTTCCAATTCTTCGATATGTTGGAATACAGCTATCAGTATTATTATATACATTAAAACTGTTTGTTAATCTTGCTTCTATCCATGCTGTATCATTATCTCTTTTACAATTTGGTATCATTTCAAATATTCCATCCTTTCATTTTTACTTAAGATTTACTTTCTTCTTTTATTTCTCCTCTTACTACAATTTCTAAAACATCCGAACTGTCTATTATCCAATCTTTTGTTAATTGTATCTTATTGCTTTTTACTTTTTTCTTCTCTATAAGTTGATCATCATTTATTATTGGTACTCCATCTTCATCTACTTCATAATATGATCCACTTTCTTCTATCACCCACGGATTTTCTTCTGGGTTAGGAATTTCTGTTCCAGAAATTACTTTACATCTATATAAATACTCTCCATTTAAATATATGTCTAAAGCATCTGTATTTGTTTTATACCATAATGGTAAATCTAATATAATTCCAGTATCCAATTGCGAATTATATATCTTTTCCATTCTATATTTTTTTGTTATTATAGATTTCTCTAGTTGATTTATATCATTTTTATAATCTTTTATCTCTTCACCTTTATCTTCTATGATTCTAAATGTTTTAGTAAATCCATCTTGAATTTCTTCAATTAATTCATTATTTATATAACTTTTAATATCTTCTCCTGCTTTATCAAATAATTGTTTTAATTCATTTGAGGTTTGAGCTGGTTTGTCAGGAAGTGCTTGAATATTCTTTATATCTTTTAAAAATTTTGTTAAATTTACTTCTATTTTTTCATTTTCTGAATTTATCATCTCTTTACATACCCTCCTATAAAAGCTTCTAAATTTGCAGAATAAATCCCAAAAGACTTATCTAGTTCATCTGAATAAAATTTCAGTGACATATATATTATCTTCTTTGTCTTAGCTGGTAAAATTACATAATTATGTTCTGATGTTGAAAAATCAAAATTACTAAAATCAATATTTGAAAAATCAAATCCTGATATAGAAAATTCTGATAATAAATTCCAGTTTTCTTTATCTGTTTTCTTAGCAATTTTTATTTTTCCATTTGGTATTGTTTTTACATTTACTACAGCACCTCTTTTATTTATACTTTTATATTTATTTTCATATTTAAAAGTATCTTTTGGTGTAGTCCAATAAGCTTCAATAGCCTTTCCACTATCATTTGTCCCACCTAATTTTATTAATGTTCCATTTTCAAGACCTATATATAATTCATCTTTATATTCTCGTATAGCAGAAATATTAGAATTATCCTCACTAATATCAGTCCAATAATACCATTCATACTCTTTTCCTTTTATTCCATTATATACCTGCCTTGAATCAGCTAAATATATTTTTGTACGAATTACACATAATAAATATCCTCTCCACTCTGCAAGTAAACAATTTTCAAAACCAATTTCATTTGTCATTTTCAAATCTACTAAACTACTTCTATGAGACAACACCTGCTCAGATGTAATATTTCCAGATATTGCTTCTAGTCCATATCTTGATATAAAAACTATATCATCATTAAAATTAATACATTCACTATAACAGCCTAATGAAACATTACCTTGAGCAGATGGATAAATCTTACCATTCTCAGAATCAATTGTTGGTGTATGGTAAAATATCGTTGAGTTTTGCTGATTGCTTTCTTTAAACACCCACAATAAATTATTGCCTACACACATAGACTTAATTTTATTGTTATCTAATCCATCTTGATAGTAATCTAAATCAGATACATATGTTGGATTTTCTAATCTACTATGAAAAACTGCATTAGGATAATCCTTATTTCCACTAAAAAACACACGATTATCAAATACTTGACTGATAGTACATTTACTTATTCTTTCTAAATAATTCTCCACTGTTTTAGAAAACGTTATATATACATTATCATTTCCATCTAGATCAGGGGCTGATATTATCTGATTAAACGTTACTTTTCCTTTTTTTCTATCAACTACGAAATCAGTATTTTCAACCAATATATCTCCATTTGCCTTTACTTCTACAATCGTTTCATCAATATCCTCTGCATCTAAATAATAATCAATTGACTCACCATCTGCACAAAACTGATTAATCCTCTTTGGATTCAATAAATTTATATCTTCATACAATTCTCCTCCTCCTGAAGGACTTCTTGAAATAGTAGTTGTAGGAACATAAGAATTATTCAATACATTAGAAAGTGTTATTCCATCATATACAAGATAATTTATCCCATCTAAAATATATAATTTTGATGCAAAAACAAAAAAGCTAGTCTTGCTATTATTCATATTGTCATATAATAATTCACAATCTTCTATACTATCTGTTATATTATTGCATTTATATAAATTAATACCAGAATGTATTATTACTACATACTTTTTATTTATTTCATAAAAATAAATTCCATTAATTCTTTGTTCTAAATTGTTTAACTTAATTGTTCCTGGTCTTGTTTCAATACACTCCCCACCACTGACATAATTCTTATAAATATTCTTACTATCAGGGCTTCTATTAAGAGCTACCTTAGTAGGATCATTTAAAAAATCAACTCCAGCAAAATTAGAATACTGCCTTGTTATAGGAGCTGATATATTTCTTGGACTTAATTGATCTGACATTTTTTACTCCTTTAAAAATTATAATCTCCTTCTTCTATATTTAAAGTCATTTCTTTTTTATTAGGATCTAAGCTTTGTAATTCATATCTATACTTATTTTCAAATGCAGTATAATCGGCTGATAAATCAGTCTTTAAAATATCTGATGCAACAGCATAAGGTAATAAATTTTGTGCATCAGCATCAATTTCTAATTCATATTCTTCATCATCAGTCTCATATGTAATCTGCTTAGGATACGCATAATACTCTAATATATGTTTTCCCTCTGTTGAAGTATCTACATAAATATCATCTCCAACAAAATTATATTTAGCTATATTCATTTTTGGACTATTAGTCTTTTCATCTAAAACTATAATATTTTTAAATTTATACATATCATCTGGAAGCTCTATTTTTATATATTTCTCTTCAGAACTTCTTTCAAATTCAAGATCTTTAATTTTAGTTATTTTCTTAATTCTTGCTAAATTATTTTGACAAGTATTATATATATGATTTAATCTATTTCTTATATCTTCATCTTGAGTTAAGTACTCTGAGTCTTGAGAAAATTCCTCTATTAATGATAAAGCTATCTTTTTATTTTCCTTTAACTTCATTATTGATTTGCTCCTTATCTTCTAAAGATTTTATTCTATTATCAATAGCCTCTATACATTCCTTTACTTCATTTATTGTACCCATCTTCTCATTTGGTGGATAATATCCTAAATTCTCATCAAATAACAATATATCATTTTCCATAAAATCTATATTTATTTCACTTGTAATCTCTTGATTCATTTTCATTGTTCTTGTTTTAGTTATCATAGTAGTTCCTATTATCTCTTGTTCTATTTCTTGTGAAATTCCCTCTGATTCAATTTTATTCTTAAAATTTAAATTAGTGTCCTTATTTAATCTGACTCCTTCTTTAAATTCCAATTTTGGTAATACTACATATTTCTCAAATTTCTCCATATTCTTTTTTCCTTTCATTTGTTTTTCCGCTTCTACTAGAATCGAACTAGCTCATTTGACCATTAAAGCGATATTAAAAGGAGAGTACAAAATTGTACTCCCTCATGTTTCATATTTACTAAGCTGTTGCTATTGGTATAGCTATTACAACTAATTCCTTTTGTGCAATAATTTTAGCACCAAATGTGTCTAAGCCTCTTATGTAATCTGCAAAATAATCTTGATGTCTTCCAGCTTCCACTTCATTAATTTGTCCTGCAAAAGCAACTGCATGTTTTGACCTTACAATACAATATTCATTTTTTGCATCTTTATAAATACCATTTGTATAGAATACATTATATGTATCATACTCACCTACTGCGCCTTTTCTAATTAAGTTATCATTATCTGTTTTTAGCTCTACTAATTCATTTTTAAATAAATTATATACACCTGGTGTTATTTCAATAACTCCTCCACCACTAAAGTTATTTTCTCTTAATTTAGTTATAGCTTTATCTATAACGGTTTTTATTCCTGCTTGAGTTCTTTCAGTTGCAGTTATCTTTGTTTCTGCACCTTCTTTGTAAGTTGTATTACCAGCTTTAGCATCTGCTGATGACTGAGCTTTACCAGCTACTAGTTTTCCTATATAATCATCTCTTGTTACAGCTAAAGCATCTGTTGCCTTCTCTTGGAATTTATTTCTTAGTCCTGGTACAGATTGTGCTTCATCTACATCATGAACTAAAAACGCAAAATAATATTGATTATCAATTACTAAATCTTGAGAATTATCACTCATATCTTCGTAATTAATCTTTTCTCCTGTATAGATTCCTATTGTTGGGTCTCCAGCAGATAATATTTTTACAGTACTTGCATATTTGCAATCACCCTCATATTCTGTTGTACAGTTATTTACTAATACACACTTTCTTTTTAATTCATCTAAAATTCTTTTAGACCATATTGTTTGAATAAAATTTCTTACTGACATTTTCTTTACCTCCAATTTTTAAAATTTAAAACAGAGGTTTCTTTTTCCTCTGTTACCATTTTGAAGCAGATTTTTCAATTGCTTCATATAATTTAGGATTTTTATCAAAATCCTTTAAAGTAAACTTTTCAGCCTCTTCTTTTGTATAGAAATCTTTAACTTCTCCTACATTAGATTTGCTGTTCTTTACGCTTCCCATTGATTTTGGTTTATCTTTTTTAATTCCTTTAGTTGAATTATAAAAATCATAGATTTCAGTAATAGGAGTAGTTGAAGAAAACTTTGATGCAAAATCTTGAAATTTCTTATCATCTAATATTGCTGTATCAACTCCCATACTTTCTAAACTTTCTCTAGCCTTATCTTTACTTAATTGTACAGATAATACCTTGAAAGTCTCTTCTTCACGAACAGATCTTCTCTTATTTGAAAGTTCTCTTAAAGCTTCAGAAATATCCTCAGTTCCTAAAGATATAATTTCTTCTGCATCATGTTTACCTAGGACTCTTTCCTCTTCATCTCTTCTTACTGCTCTATCTGGAATATCATATCCTCTTTCCTTATAAAAATCAGACATCTCATCGTAAATATCATTTATGTCCTCTTTTCCAGTTCCAATTTTAAGCATATCAACTAATCTTTCTGTGTCTTCCCTTTCTTTGTTGTACTTCTTTCTTTCTCTAAATAATTTTGATTGTACAGCTTTATCAACTTGTTCCTGTACTTCTTCTTGTGTAAATAATCTTTCCTCTTCTTGTCTCTCCTCTTCTATTTCTTCTTCTGAAGTATCTTCATTATCTACATCTTCTTCTGAAATTTCTTCTTCATCAATAATTTCTTCTTCATTGATTACTTCCTCTTCTTTTAACTCTTCATCTTCCATATACTATGTACTCCTTTCTTTTAAGATGTAAGTTCATCTTCCACGCTATTTAACGACGTATCAGCAGTTTTTTATCGTCTATATTTAAAACTTTAATAACATAATAAAAGCGACAGTTTCAATCTATTCTATTGACTTATCGCTATTTTTCAACTGTTTTTCCACAGTTTTTACACTTATAGGTTATTGTATTACCTTTTGTCTCATACTTAAACATTTCAACCATCTTGCAATTCGGACACTTCATCTTCTGTATCACCTCCACCATCTCCTATACTATTTAGAATCTGCTCAGCTTTTAATGCTGTATCATTTTCAATCTCATTCATAGAATTATCCATATCAACTTGATTTGCCATTCTATCAGTCATCATTTGTTTTTCTAGTTCATTCTTTTGAGCCATCATATTATTTTCAATCTCTTGTATTCTTCTTTCTTTCTCTTTTCTATTTTGTATTACTTTATCTAATTTCTTTTTATTCATCGAAGAATCTTCTTCTAAACCATCAACATATTCCTCAAAATCAATTTGTCCATTAACAAGTAAATTCTCCCAAGACTGCTCTTGAGCATATCTATCATAAGCTGACTTTGGAGTAACATCTATTTTTATATATGGATTCATTTTCTTAAGTAACTCTTGTGTAATAGTAATAGGTACTAGAACATCTTCTCCTGTCTCATTATCCTTATCTTCTACTAATACTTCTATCCCATCTGTATAATAAGCTAAATATATATCAAATAATATAAGTCCAATATCCTCTAAATAGTCTTTAAATCTATTTAACTGTTGTACTAATGATATTTGCTGTGCCTGTTGCGCTGCTAAAAGAGCTCTTCCTGATGTTTGTTCAACATTTACATTTCCTGTTGCATTATCCCCTGCATTTGCTAAATCTCTTGTCAATGTTATCATTTCATTTTGAAGAGCTGTTGCATCAGAACTCATCATTGTAGGGTTTAAATAATTTACATAGCTATTAACATTATCTACTCCTGCTCCTGTAAGTTCTATTCTTGCCCCAACTTTATCTATTGCTTTTGGATTTCTTACTTTATCAATATTTACAACTAACTTTGGATAAGCCATCATTTTTACAGTTATAGCTCTTCTCATTAATGTTTTATTAATCTCAATTTGATTTGGTATTAAAGTCTCTACTTCTGAAAGTCCTCTAGCATATCCTTTTTTATTTTTCCAATTAAAATGTGCAACTGGATATCTTTTCATGCCAGTATCATTATCCTTAACAATTACTACTGTTTTCGTTGTCTTTTTAAACCATACTGTACCATTTTTCTTATACATCTTAAGTAACACTGTTACCTTGTCATCTACTTCATATTTGCTGTCTTCTCCTAATTGTTCATGTCTATCTGTATCTGGTCTAATATTCTTTATTTCCTCTTCTGACACTTCTTCTTCTCTTGCTTCTTCAATAACTTCAGTTAAACTTTTTCTAAAAGCAATTATTATATAAGGTTGTTCTTGTATATTAGAGTTATTTTCATCACCATAATATATATTAACATTATCAACTATTTCTGCTTCTATTCCAGTTAAAGCATCATCTAAAGGTCTATCTGCTCCTTTGTAATAAAAATAAATAATACCTTCTCCAGTTACAGCAGAATCAGTAATATTTTCTCTTACCTTTTTATCCATCTTAGTCTTTTCCCACATTGTTGCTGTATGTTTATTAAATAATTTCAGTAAAGCCTCTATCATACTTCTTTCTTGTATAGATTCATAATTATTTGAATTATATATAATCTCATATGAATTATTAAATAAATTACCTGTTTTATGATCTACTATAGGAGCTACAACTGGATACATTAAAGGTTGCATATCTCCAAGTTTGGCACCTGTCCACTGATTTCCTATATAAAAATCAATATTCTTCTCTGTCTTATTATATAAATTCCTACCTCTATTAAATTGTCTACCTTTTTCATATAATTCCCATTCATCAGTATTCTTTAATTCTTCTATTTCATTCATTTATTATATATCCTCCTGATTCATTGGTGTTCCATCATATTTATCTACATTATTATAAATCTTTGAAAGTCTTTCAAATTCCATCTCTTGTTTCTTTTTGGCATCTTTTTCAGCTATTATCCTTTCTTTTGTTTCTTCAATTTTAGCTTTATTTTCAATCTTTTTAATTCTTTTTAAAACTCTGTTTTCTTTTTTATTAGCTTTTTTAGAATTTAAAATCAAAAAAAATAACAACATTATTTGAAGTGTTGTTACTAATATCAGATATATAATTAAAAAATTATTATTCATCATCTTTTCCTCTACTCTCTACTTTTGTTTTACCTTTCTTTTTAGTCTCTGTCTTTTCTCTTACTTTACGTTTATTTTCTCTTTCATTTATCCATTTTTCTCTTAATTTATTTTTTCTTTTATAATTCATTATTATTTTCCTCCTCTATATTATTTCTATACTATCTCCATAGTCGATTTGATTCGAATTATCTTTCTGCCTTTCTATATCAAAATTATAATTTTTCTTTATTGCTTTTTCCTGTGGTTTCTCAATTTTTTGTTGAGTTCTTATATAATAAACAATAGCTAGAGCCATAATTAAATCATCGTGTGAACCTTCCTGTGCTTCTGGTCTTCCATTTTTATTAGGATTTCTTATAAATACTAATGCCTCATTTAATGTATCTCTATCATTAATCCAATCTATATGATCATTAAATATTGCTTGCAACATTGCTAATATAAGTGGTCTTGTTACTTGTGTAGTCTTAAATCCAAACTTAGAAAGCAATTTATCTTTTATTGTATCTTCTTGTTCTCTTACATATTGATTTTCATATCCATATTCATATAACTTTTTTATTGGATATGTTGAATAATTTGCTTCAATTCCAATAAAAGCATAATTGAAATACTTTCCAAGACAAAACATTTGTCTTGTATATTCATCTTCATCAAACTGTAATCTTAATTTAGCTACTTGCTTTCCAGTTTTATTATTTATCATCTGTCCTGTAAAATAATCAGACCCATCACCAGCAGTATCTCCTGACAATACATAAGGTGTTGTCAGTTGAGGATTTTCATATATATCAATTATTCCATTTTCTTTATCTTCCAACCATTTAATATTCCATATCTTAGATTCTGTATATTCATATTCAAATCTTCCTTTCTTTAGAGGTATCTTTAAGTCTTTAAGTCTATTTATAATATTTTCCCTGTTTAAATAACATTTACCAGATGTTAAAAATGCTTCATCTGGAAAACAAGGATATTCTTGTTTTAACTTTTCTTTATCTATCTGTGTTAGAAATTTCTTATAATACCAATATATCTGTTCTAATTCTAATTTCTTCTCTTTCAATAACCATTTACATCTGCTAAAAATCCAATTATCAATATTATATATGTTATTAACAAACTCTTGTTTTATTCTTTCAGATTCAAAATTAATTCTATATTCTTTAGTCTTCCACCATTCAAAAAAACAATTAATATGCTCTCCTGATTCCCACATTTTTTGAAAATCATTATATCCATTTGCTGTTGATTCATATATCTTTATACAATCTAGTGTAAATGCTTCTCCTAATCCAGCTAATATATTTGATAGACTTTTCCAAAAAGCACACTCTGAACCATGAAAAAAATTGATTGTTTTAGATCTACCAACATTATCTGTTGCTGAAGATACTGACCAATTAGAATTTATTTTTGAAAATAATAATTGTCTTCTATTATTATATTTTTCGGTAGGCTTTAATATATCAGGTATTTTATCATACACAAATTTAGCTTTATTTTGAAATATTGCTTCTGTATTTTCAGAACAATCTGCTAAAGTAAAACCTTGAAAGTTTCTTGTTAAAATAGCTTTTGCTAATTGATATGCAGTAATTAATGTTGTAAATCCTTGTTGTCTTCCTTTTAGTACTAGGAAAGTTAAATCTGTTATTAATCCATTTTTATATTTATATATACTTTCTTTTACTATACTTAAAAATTCTTTTTGCACATCATTTAAGAAAAATGGAACTGTTTTTTGCTTTTTATCTACCACACAGAATATTAATTCTATTAGATATTCAGGATTGTCTTTAATTTCTTTCAATAGATACTCATTAGATACTATTTCGATTGATACTGCCTCTGTAAATATTCTATCATCTTCTATATTATTGGATTTTTCCCATCTTTCTTTTCTTTTTTGAATTAAATATTCAGAAGTATAATTCATTTCTTTATATCAAATCTTCCAATCTTTTGGTTGTTATTTCTCCAGAATGTTCAACAGATTTATTTTCTTTCCAACCGAAATTATTTTCTAAACTAAATCGTGCTCCATTATATTTTTCTTTACTATAGATCATTTCTTCATTATATATTTCTATTTTTCTTCTTGCGCGCGTTATCGTGTCAAAAAATTCATCATCTTTACTATAATTAATAAGAGATTGTCTACTCATATCAAGAGCATCTGCAAGACCTGACATTGTCCATGGTCTTATTCTTTTCATTTCTATAATATTTCCTTCATCATCATACTTAATAATAAAACATGAATTAAAATAATTATCTATTTTTTCTTGCATTTCTTCTGCTGAATTAAAAATTCTAGGTCTACCTCTTTTTATAATTTCATTTTCCATTTATACCTCCTAATTATATTATCGAATGTATTGTCTTATGATGTTTTAAAAAATCTACTGCACTCCAATATGTTAAACCTTTTTCTTTGCATTTCTTTATGTATTCTTCTGCACTTTGTTTTGTCCACTTTCTCATTGTTTTTCTCCTTATATATATTATTATAAAAGAGCCTATCTGATAGATAGACTCTTTTTGAAATTATTTACATATTTTTGTCTCCTACATATTTACCTTTTTTATTTCTCCAGAAAGGAGGTAATTATGAAAAATATACTACGTGTTATCGCATTAGTTATTGTATATTTGATTGTAAAATCGTTTGATAATTAGTGCAAAAAAGACTAGAGTTACCGCTCTAGTCTTTTTTATGTCTCCATTTTTTTACTACGCGTCATCTTTCTTAAGAAAGGAGGTAATTAAAAATATGTCAATAATGAATTATTCTACACAAGATGATAAATCTCATTATTTATTTTTAATACCTATATTTATTATACTATATAATAATAAAAAATCAACATATTTTGTGTAACATTTTGCTATATTTTAGCATTTTTTTCCTGTTTTTTTGTATTTTTTTACTGTTTTTCTGTATTTTTTTACGTATTTTTATTATTTTCTACGTTTATTTTATAAAATAATAACATATTTTTCTAATTTTTCAACTATAATATGCATTAGAACTAGCTAGAATAGTTCTAAAGTAAAAAATTATAATTGAAAGAGAAATTGTAAAATATATATTAATTATCTAGCATCTTAATATTAAATTTAAAAACAGAACTGTGTTAACCTACAGTTCTGCTTTTGACTAATTGTATAAGAATAAAACTTTGTTTTTATTTCTATTATATATATATCATAATTTTTAACTGGGTTTCTAGGGGGATTTACTGGGTTCTTAAATTTTTGAATATAAATATAATGCTTCACCATGTAACTCATATACATAATCTAGTGCATACCCTAATTCTTTAGCTACTTCTCTCCAATCCATTCTTTTTGTATATCTATAAAATAATATATTTTTGTATGGTTGTTCTACTTTTTCTATTTTATCATCTATTTTAAACTTTTTTAATAATGCTTCTTTCATTCTTTCTGTACAATCTATCTCTAATTCCTCTAATTTAATTAAAGCATCTCCAAACTTATCATTATTTTCATTTGATGAGTTTGTTTTAGTTGATGATAATATTGTAGTTACTTTTTTCATTTTTGTTTTTATATCTTCAGCATCATCAAGTTTATCTGCTATGTACTTTATATCATCTCTATACTCATTCAGTTCTTTTTTAGACTCCTGTATCTTTTCTTTCTCCTCATCAGTTAATATTCTCTTTTTTGACATTCTTTCGTTCCTCCTATCTTTTTAATTTTATATTTTCTCTTTTAAGTTCATTTATTTCATTAACAGCTACATTCAATTGGTTATCTAGTTGCTTATATCTGTTCATTAGTTTTTCATATTCTGTATCTAAATTTTTAAATCTATCATTTTCTCTCTTCAAATCTGTTATTATTATTTTTAATGCATTATATGATTCATGTAGTTTATGTACTAACTTTTCATCATTACAACCCTCACATTGTCTTCTTAACTCTTTTATCTCTTCATTTGTTATTAATTTTATATTTGATATTTTAATCACCTTCTTTTTGATTTTTTCTTAATCCGCTTCTCCATAATTTATTTATATTTTAATATTTTCAAATTCACCTAAAACTGGTTTTAAACACTTATTACAAAGTACTAGTTTTATACTATCTTTCTTCGTTAATGTTCTTGGAAACTCTACAATTCCTCCTGACATTTCATACTTTTTATCTAATATTTTTATTTCATCTTTACAATAATCACATATATAATACAAATATTCTTTCTCTTTTGGCTTTTGTTGCCATCTGTTTTTATTCTCTTTATACTTTGTATGTTTTTCTATCTTACTTCTATCTCTATAAAATGTATAATTATTAACTATTCTTTTCTCAACTATTCTTTCTTCTCTCACCTTTTCGTAAACTGATACTGTCTTTCCAGTATATTCACATATCTTTTTTTCTATCACTTTTACTTTTCCGCTTCTTTACTAATTCAGTGAGTCTAGGAGCAGTTGCATTTCTCTCATTATCCATTATCTTTTTGTTTTTATATAATTCTATAGCTATTTCTTTAGCTGTCTTCGGTTTGCTTAATACTTCTAGAATGAGATTATATCTATTTTCTTTATCCAAAGAATCATAGCTATCTCTTCTTGCCTCTTCTGATATCATTATGACTCCTTTCTTTTCACATCTGAAAAAATATAATTTATCAATTCAATCTCTTCATTTTCTGATAACTTTTTATATTTACTGTCGTCTTTTATTTCTCGTAAAAATTTCATCTTCTCGTTAAAATTCGTT
This sequence comes from uncultured Clostridium sp., assembly GCA_947569365.1. GTDB lineage: Bacteria > Bacillota > Clostridia > TANB77 > CAG-508 > UMGS1994. The sequence goes on from CANOSM010000017.1 coordinate 29,387, forward strand.
AAATTTTGCTTTATATATATATTAATAAAATATAAATATATATTATTATTATTATTTATATTATTGTTTGTTGTTATTTGTTTGTTATTTGTTTGTTGTTCGTTTGTTATATTCTTTGTTATTTCGTTTGTTACTTTTTTATTATTGCTTTGATAAAAGTCGTATTTTTCAACATTTATCAAAGTAAATTTGCTTGTTGTTTTCATTGTTATTTCGTTTGTTGATTTTAGCTTATTTAATGCTGTCCTTGTTTGTTGCTCTGTTAATCCTATTTCATCTGACAAACTTTTTATTGATGTTAAAATTTGTCCTCTCTTAATTACAATATCTTGCCAATAATTATCTTTATAATTAGCTTTTAACAATAAATGAAGAAACAATATCTTTACATTAATATTTTTATACCATTGCCAATTTAAAAATTTTCTATGTATGCTTATCCAAGTATAATCATTTTTCATATTTTTCTCCTATTAAACAATTTATTTATTTAAATTTTCTTTTGATATTATCATTTTTACATTTTTCATATCTTCATATGCTGTATTAGAAATTCTAATTGCATTTTCTTTTGTCGTTTCTACTATTCCTACAATTTTAATTAAATCATATCCCCCATTATTTTCAACTATTGCATAATCTCCTATATATGCTGATATTATACTCGTTTTCCAATACAGTGTTTTTCTTGTAGCATTTATCATACCTGCTATTAAAGTTACTCTTTGTTCCGCTTCTTTATATAAATTTTCTAATTTTTCCATAGTGTCTTTTGTTTCCATATTTTTCTCCTTTTTTATTTAAAAATTTCTTGAAAATCCTTGTTTGGATATTCTTTTATAAAATATCCCTTTGCTAAAGTCTGTAAATATCTTTTTGTTTTTATATTTGTTTCCGCTTCTGAATGATGTATTCTACACAGATAATATACTAATCCATACTCAATGCTTTTCTTTCTATTTCTACCCCCAAAAGCTTCATGCTTATCTATTTTAATATCTTTCTCTTCTTTATTATTTTCACATAAAAAACATCTGTTTTTATTTGTCTGAATTATACTAAATCTATTCTTTTCTAATTTAGCCATTTTCTTTGATTTCTTTCTTATCTCTGTTCTTTTTAATTCTATATTGCTTTTCTCTTTAATCTTTGTCTTTGGAAAAGCAAAACCACTATAATCTATACTCATTTTCCCTCCTCTTGCATTTTCTACTACTATCTGTTATAATAATAGAAAATGCATATACATTTTTGAGCTATTGAGATATTATGATTGTTTCGACGCCATCTAATATCTCTTTTATTTCGTTCATATTTTTAGCTTTTTTGATTTCATTTATTTTCTTTATCAATCTTATGTTTTCTCTTAACAATTTAATGTTATTTTCTTCTTGTATGTTTTTATCTACAGCTAATTGATACATTTTATCTCTATATATTGATTTATCAATTGCTTTTTCACTTGTTAAATTTGATACCCTTGCTCTTAATTTTGTATTTTCTCTCTTTAGTTCCTTATTTCTTTTAAAAAACATATCTTTATCCTACCTTTCTATATTCTTCAATTTTCACATATTTCAATTTTCTTCTGTCATTTGTATTCTTAGCTTGTCTATTTACACATTTCATTAGTTCATTATAGATACTTATTTTAGTCATTCTATATACACCCCCTTGTATAAATATCATAATTGCTAATATTGCTATTAAATATGTACTAGATACTATTATCATTTGTATTAGTTTCATAATTTCTCCTTTCTTTACAATCTTTGTTAATTTTTATATAATTACCTCGAATGGAGGTGATTAATTGTGAATTTTTTAGAAATTTTAAATACTGTTGTTTCAGGAATATTAACTTCTTTAGGAGTTGCCTTATTAGCTTTTTTATGGAAATTAATCAAAAATAATTACAATAAAGACTCTTGTATGTTTTGGTTAAACTTCTCATTCTATTTTTCAATTTTTGCATTAGTTATTTCTTCAACTTTTCTTAACTTTAAAGATTTAACTCTATACACTCCTTCTTTTCATTACTTTAGTAATTTTTCTTACTTAATTGATACTATTGTTAACATTTTTAATCTTATTGTTTCTTACAGAAATACTAAGAAATATGTTTATTATTGTGGCAAATATAGCAATCCCATTAACAATAAATAAAATTATCAATTCTTTATGTTCAAGTAATAGCTGAATTATTATTTGAACATTTTTTATTATTTCCATCATTCTCATCTCCTTTCTGGTTTAATTTGTTCTTTTCTTATACTACTTTAATGTTAATTTCTAAATCTTTGATATTATTTAAATCTGTTAAATCTTTTCCTTCGTTTGCTTTTAAAAATCTTAATAATTCTATTCTTCGTATCTTATAACTTCCCAATTTCAATGCTTGCAAAAGACCTTTATCAATAAGTTTATATACATAATTTGGGTTAGTTTTTAAAAGCTTAGCTGTTTCTTTAACTGTATATAATATTTCTTCCATATTTATCTCCTTTCTTTTATATTTTTCTTATCTTATATATATATAATAAAAACTAGTTACATTTGATTTTGTTCAAATAAATATTCAATAGATTTATCAGGAAAATATTTGTGCTTTATAATCCACATTTCTTTTCTTACCCATTCAGTTATTCCATTAAATTTATTTCTAAGAGTCGTATATGATATTCCTAATTCCTTATCTTTCGATAAATCTAAAATAGTTAAGTTTTTCCTTGCCATTTCTGCTTTCAAATTTTCAAACATTAATTTCACCTCTTTCTTTTTACGTTATTTCGTAATTTATATTATGATATTATACATTTTTTCGTAATTTGTCAATACTTTTTTTCTGTTTTTTCGTAATTTTTTATTTACAAGTGCAATTATATTTGCTATAATATTTTTACGAGGTTGATAAAAATATGAATTTGATAGAAAAACTTCATTATTTAATGAAAAAAAACAACATAAGAAATATAGCTCAGTTATCTAGAGAAACTAATATTCCCTACACTACTTTAAAAAGTATATTTGATGGTGATGTAAATGATATTAGACTAAGCACTTCTAGAAAATTATGTGATTTTTTTAAAATTACTCTAGATGAACTATTAGATGATAATATTTCAATAAATAGCACAAAAAATACGGATTTTCGTATTGCTTCTTATAATGGAGTGGATGTTAATGGACTAGATGAAACTGACTTAAAAGAAATACAAGAATTTGTTAATTTTAAAAGAAATATGAAAAATAAGAAGGAACAATAAATGGATTTAATAAAGTTGTATGATGTTATAAAAAAAGAAAATATTGATATAGATACTATTAAATGGACTAATGCTAAAGCTAGGATATTTGAAATAGATAATAATTATTCTATTGCTATTGATTATTCTCAAATAGAAAATTCTATGGAAGAAAGGCAAATTTTAGCAGAAGAATTAGGACACTATTATTGCAATGCCTTATATTGCTTAAATAATAACAAGCTACTAAAAGATAAATGTGAACACAAAGCATTAAAATGGGCTTATTCTATCTTAGTTCCTTATGAAAAGTTAAAAGAGAAAATAACACAAGGATTAGACTTGTATGATTTAGCAGATTATTTTAATGTAGATTGCAAATATATGAATGATTGCATTCTTTTTTATTTATCTATATATGGTAATTTCAGTATAAATGATTAAAATACATATTTTACTAATATAAAAAATAAATAAGGAGGTAATTTCATATATGAAACCATCCAAAAAAATAATAATTATTATTTTTATAATAATCTTGTTTATACCTTTATGTTCGTTTTCTCATCCTGGAAGAACAGATAGCAATGGAGGTCATTATGATAAATCTACAGGCGAATATCATTATCATCATGGCAAACCAGCTCATAAACATAGAAATGATGTATGTACATTTGAAAATAATGTAGAAAAAAATAATTATAAAGAAAATAAAGAAAAAATTTATTACGAAAAAAACATAGATGAATCTAATTTATATCAATTTAATTTAATTGAATTTATTTTTTCTATTTTTATAACTTTTTCTCCATATATATTTTTTTATATTATTATATCTGTAATAAAATTTATGGATAAAATAAAAAATAAGAAAAGTTAAATTTTGAGGTAAAAAAATGGATTTAGAAAAATTATATGATTTAATAAAAAATAAAAATAAACAAGGAGAAATTATGAAAGAAAATGACTTTTTTGAAAAACTAACAAATTTATATTTGTCATCTTCAGAGAAAAACATATCTCAAATAAATAATTCTATAAAGCTTAATGATACTAAATTTGTATTTATTTATTTTACAGTTTTTGAACTATGCTATACTTTATATTACCTAAATGCCAATAATTATACTATTCAAGATATAGATTCTCTCATTAATCTTTTATCTAACAAACTATGTAATAAATTAAATATGAATCATTCTTTTGAAAACACTCTTTATATATCTGAGAATATGGAAAAAATTACTAATTTAATCGATAAGCACAAAAATGAATCTAATAATCTTTTAGAGTTTTTAAATTTATGTAAAAAAGATTTACAAGTAAATAATTTAGATTTATATGATTTTATTTTATCTAATATATTTTATAGCAATATACATTTAATAGAAACAGCTTTAAATCTATACTTATAAAAAATAGCATTTTAATATAATAATTATATATATACTTCATAAAGAATCGTAATTTATATAGCACTAACTAAGTAATGAAGCTAAAACTTATTTACATTGTCACAATAGAGTTATTACAATATATTATGAAAAATATAGAATAACATGATATTTTAATAGAATGAATTATATAAATGTATCATTATAAGGAGAAATATATGCAAGACACAAAACTATTAATACAAATTTCAGAAATAGATGCAGAAGTAGAAAAATTAAAAAGAAAGAAGAATACAATATCAATTTTATATTTTTCACTTTGTATATTTTTTTGGAGTTTTTCTTTAAATGAAATCAACTATCTAAACTTTAATATAAATATAATAGATATTTTACTTTTAATTTTTGCATATCTTTCTGCTGGCTTTTTTTCTTATCTTATATATGTGCAGATAATATCAAAAATTTCTTATGAATTATATAAAAAAGAAAAAAAGCTAGATGATTTAAAATCAAAATACAAAATATTAGAAAATGAATATTATCAGAACAGTATTAAATAAATAATATAAGGAGTAATATATGAACGAAGATTTATTAAAAATATACGATTTATTAGAAGTTAAACAAATACCATCAGATAGAAATTATTGGCTTATTAGAACAGAGTCTGGAAAATTTTTTGAAGATTTCATTGAAAATAATTATGTGGCTATAGGTTGGGATGAATTTAGTTCCAAAGACTATTTTTTAACTGAAAAAGAACAAAATATAAAAGATAAAATTTCAATGACTTATCCTAACGAAAAGCGACCTGGTTATATTTATAATCAAATAAAAAGATTTATTTTTGATATAAAAAAAGGAGATATGATATTAATACCTAGTGAAAATTCTGTTCAAATTGCATTTGGAATTGTTACTGACGATTTTTTTGTTAGATTAGAATCTAAAAATATAAATAATGTAAAAAATCCAAAATGTATATTTAAAAAATGTATAAGCGTTCAATGGGAATCCATTCTTTTTAAAGAAAAATTTGATCCTTATCTAAAAATGCTTTTATTTACTCATACAACAATTTCTAATGTAAATGATTATAAAGAACAAATTAATAGAATTTTATACTCAAAATATATGTTAGACAATATAGTACATGTTACTTTTAATGTTACTACTACAGAAGATATTGGTGCACTAAAATTATTACAATTTTTAAATTTGATCTCTCATGATTCAATTAATCTTTTTAACGATTTAACTGGAGAAAATTTAGATATTAATTCTGTAAATTTAAAATTAAGTGTTCAATCACCTGGTCCTATAGAATTTATAGGATATGCTACTGGCGGAATATTAGTTGCTTGTGCTGTATGTGCTCTTTTGTTTGGAATTAAAATAAATTTACATTTATTAGGTATTATTAAATTTAATGTTGATACTCCTGGTCTAGCTACACATGCTTTAAAATTTTTGAAAGAATTTCTTTCTGATAAGAAAGAAATAATGAAAATAAAAAATGAACTTGAATGTTCTAAGGACTTTCTAAAACTTTCATCTTCTGAAAATATCACTCAACACACAAATGAAACAATTAATAATACTTTACAAGAAAATTCAAATATACAATTAGAAGAACAAATTGAAAATATTACAGAAAAAGAATCAGACTATCAGCAAATTTCTTTTGATGATAATCCGAAAAATTAATCAATATATTTTTTATAAGGAGAGCTTATTTTACAACATTTTTTTATAAATAAAATATCAGTTGATATATATATAATTTCACAATAAATATCTCTGATGAAATTTTGCAAAACTAACCCTACAGTATACTTTAATATAAAATACATAATTGCAAAACAAAGAAAAAATGTATTAATCATTGAAAAATAATGTAATATTTTATATTTGTTTTTCATAATTTTCTCCTTTATTTTATTATACAATAATTTAAAAAAAAATGTAACTATTTTGAGGTAAAAATATGAATTTAAAAAAATTATATGATTTAGCTGAAAAAGAAAATATACATAAAGGAGTTTTTTATTATGGGAGAAGTAACTGCTCGTAAAAGAGGAAAGAAGTGGGAATGGAGATTTGAAACTGCTAGTATAAACGGAAAAAGAAATCAAGCTTCAAAAGGTGGATTTTTAACTAAAAAGGAAGCTCTAGAAGCAGGACATTTAGCAAAAGCTGAGTATGATAAAACAGGAATTAGTTTCAAACCTTCTGAAATAAGCTTCTCAGATTTTTTAGATAAATGGATTACTAATTATGGAGAATTAGAATTAGATCATAGTACAATTTATAACTATAAGAAATTAATTGAATTACATATTAAACCTGAACTTGGTAAATATAAACTAAATACTTTAGTTCATGAAACCCTTCAAAAGTTTCTACAAAATAAATTTAATGATGGTTTTTCTAGAAATACTTTATCAGTTATGAAAAGTATTATTAATAACTCTTTAAATTATGCTGTATTCCCTTTAAAATATCTTAATTTTAATCCCGCTTCTAGTATAAAAATGCCTTCAAAAAATATAACATCTGATGTTCCAACAAGAACAAAACAAAGAGTTGTTATACCAAATGATAAACTTGAACTTATCTTTAATCGTTTTTCTAAAGATACAACAGCATATATCCCTTTAAATTTCGCTTATCAATGTGGAATGAGACATGGTGAAGCATTTGCTGTTGATATAGATAATGACATTGATTTTGAAAAAAGTGTTTTACACTTAAACCATCAATTACAATTCATTAATGGTTTTTGGACTTTAAAACAACCAAAATATAATTCTGTAAGAGATATAGATTTAAACTCAAAAATGCTAAATATATTAAAAGATGAAAAACAAAAACAAGATATAAATAGAAAGAAGTATGGAAAATATTATAAACAGTTAAAAGTAAATGAAAAAGGTCAATTAAATTATTCTAATGGTAAAAATATAAGATTAGCAACAATGAGAGAAAATGGAGAATTTTTATCACCCAGAATAATGCAACATGTTGGTAGAGTTATACATTATGAAGAAGGAATTAAATATAAAGAATATGACTTTCATTCTTTAAGGCATACACATACTACATTTTTATTAGCAAATGGTGCTGATATTAAATACGTTCAAAAAAGACTTGGACACAAAAATATCAAAGTTACTTTAGATATATATTATAAATTAACAGATGAGATTAGAGAAAAAAATAAAAAGTTCATTGAAATGCTTTAATATTTTTGATGTTGCGTGGACAAAAATATTTTCGTGGACAAAAGGTGGACAAAACCTTATTTTTGGTAATTGTCCACCTTTATTATTATCTTATTACATTTATTATATTTTCTCTTAAAAGTTAGTATTTTCAATGCTTTGCTTATTTACTCATAGCTTCTTGAACTGCAACTGATACAGAAACAGTAGCACCAACCATTGGATTATTACCCATACCAATTAATCCCATCATTTCAACATGAGCTGGTACAGATGATGATCCAGCAAATTGCGCATCTGAATGCATTCTTCCCATTGTGTCTGTCATACCATATGAAGCAGGTCCTGCACCCATATTATCTGGATGTAATGTTCTTCCTGTTCCTCCACCAGATGCAACTGAGAAATATTTCTTTCCTTGTTCAATACATTCTTTCTTATATGTACCTGCAACTGGATGTTGGAATCTCGTTGGATTTGTTGAATTTCCTGTTATAGAAACATCAACACCTTCACTATGCATTATAGCTACACCTTCTCTTACATCATTTGCTCCATAGCATCTTACTTTTGCTCTTGGTCCATTTGAATAAGCTGTTTCTTTTACTATTTTTAATTCTCCTGTATAAAAATCAAAATCTGTTTGTACATATGTAAACCCATTTATTCTTGATATTATTTGAGCAGCATCTTTTCCAAGTCCATTTAAAATTACTCTTAACGGTTTTTGTCTTACTTTATTTGCATTATTTGCTATACCTATAGCTCCCTCAGCTGCTGCAAAAGATTCATGTCCTGCTAAAAATGCAAAACACTCTGTTTCTTCAGATAAAAGCATTGCTGCTAAATTTCCATGTCCAAGTCCTACTTTTCTATCATCTGCAACTGAACCTGGTATACAAAAAGCTTGCAGACCTTCTCCTATTGCTTTTGCTGCATCTGCTGCTTTAGTACATCCTTTTTTTACAGCTATAGCTGCTCCTAATGTATATGCCCAACATGCATTTTCAAAACATATTGGTTGTACTCCTTTTACTATATCGTATGGATTAAATCCTTTTTCTTTACATATATTTAAAGCATCTTCAAAATCTTTAATTCCATACTTTTCCATTACTGGTTTTATTTGCTCTATTCTTCTTTCATAACTTTCAAATGTTACTGCCATTTTTTTACCTCCTTAAATTTACAATCATCTTTATCTTATTATTCTTGTCTTGGGTCTATTTTCTTAACAGCTTCATCAAATCTTCCATATTTTCCTGAAGCTTTTTCAATTGCTTCCATAGGTTCAATTCCTTTTTTAATGTTTTCCATCATTTTTCCTAAATTAACAAATTTATAACCTATAATTTCATTATTATTATCTAATCCAATTTCTGTTATATATCCTTCTGCAAGCTCTAAATATCTTGGTCCTTTTACAGCAGTAGAATAAATTGTTCCTACTTGACTTCTATGACCTTTACCTAAATCCTCAAGTCCTGCACCTATAGCTAATCCTCCTTCAGAAAAAGCTGACTGTGTTCTACCATATACAATTTGTAAAAATAGTTCTCTCATAGCAGTATTTATAGCATCACATACTAAATCTGTATTTAATGCCTCAAGTATAGTTTTACCAACTAAAATCTCTCCTGCCATAGCAGCTGAATGTGTCATTCCTGAACACCCTATTGTTTCTACTAATGCTTCTTGTATAACTCCTTCTTTTACATTTAATGTTAATTTACATGCTCCTTGTTGAGGTGCACACCAACCAATACCATGTGTTAAACCTGAAATATCTTTTATTTCTTTTGATTTTACCCATTTTCCCTCTTCTGGAATTGGTGCTGGTCCGTGATTTGCTCCTTTAGTTACTTTACACATATTTTCTACTTCTTGTGAATAAATCATATTTACCTCCTATATTATCATATTCTTACTTTTCGTATTTTATCATACTTTATTTGTCTATTCAAGCTACAAAAATCATTTTATTTATTGATTTTCATACATATTTCGAGTAATTAAATAACTTCTAATATCTCCTTCTATATTTGGAACTTCAAATATCTTCTCTAATATAAAACCACTCTTTTCTAATCCTTTAGCAGAAACAATATTCTTTTCCATTACATAACCTCTAAAGTTTTCTGTTTGTACTACTTCAAAAGCAAATCTTATCATAGATGGTAATATCTCTGAGTATATTCCTTTCCCCCAGAATTTTTCCTTTAAATATACAGTTATTTCATATGCATTATCATTATATAAGTCTAATTTTATCAAAAATACTCCTATAAACGCATTAGTATCTTTTTCTAATATTACTAATGGTAACTTAGTTCCTTTTTCAAATTCTGTTTTATAATCTTTCAATAAATTCTTTGTATCTTCTTTTGTCTTATGTATGTTCATATTTAAATTAGTAATAACACTAGGATTACTGAGTATCTCATATATATCATCTATATCTGTTTCTTCTACTAATCTAAACTTACATCTATTTGTTGTTACTTCTTTTATTAAATTTATATTTTTCATTTTTTCTCCTCATAAAATGAACATATTATTCATTATATATATTTTCTTTTTTTATTATATGTTCATATCTTATAATTGTAAATACAAATGAAAAAGAATCCAAAATATATTACACAAAATATATTTTGAATTCCTCTTATAATTTTATTTTAAATTATTATAATACTTGATATGCTGCAACAATAACTCTTCCCTTTGATACATATAGATCAAATACTATATCTTTCTTTATAGTATTCTTAAATCTTAAATTTTTATGTCCATATGATATAGCAGCTTCATATCTATCCTTATTTAAATATGAAACTTTTGCACTATGATTATGTCTTTCTATTTTTTTCATTTTTAACTTTCTAGAACATCCATACATAGTTGTTGCAACTTGACATACTCCTCCACCATATCCTGGCTTAGTTTTTCCTGATATTATAACATTAGCAATCTTATATCCTTGTTTTTTTCCACAAGCTCCAACTACACTAAACCAATTAAAAGTTTTTCCCTTTTTTAGAGTAAATTTCTTTATCTTCTTAGCAGCCCTATTCATATTATAGTTTCTTCCTGAAGGGCTTCTTCTTGAATATGTTGTATATGTTGCTAACAATTTATATTTTTTATTTGTTTTTGTTCCTATATATTTCTTTTTTACATATCCTACTTTTTTCTTAGTAGTTTTTATTTTATACCATCCTGATTTTGTTGTACCTAATACATATACTTTTTGACCTGCTTTTAAAGTAGCAACCCATTTACCTCTATTTGATGCTTTCTTTCTCAATGTAACTGTTGAAACGGCTTTTACATACCCTCTTTGAGTAGCTAACTTAACTGTTGGTTTCTTTGTTGGTGTTGGCTTAGGCTTTGGAGTAGGAGTTGGATCAACATCTGGTATCTCTCCTGTAGTTCCATTTATATCATTTACAGCTTCTGTAGCATATGAGAATGGTACATATAAATTAGTAACTATTCCCATAAAAATTGATATTATAATTAAAACTCCTAATAAACTTTTATACACTTTCTTCATATAAAAACTCTCCTTAAAATATTCTTCATTAATTTAATTATATAACTTTTACCATTATATTACAATATTCTTTTATTTAAATTTTTGTTACATTTTATCTATCTCTACTCCTTTATTACTATTCCTAGTAATTTTGATAATTCAACTGCTTGAAATTGATTAAAAATACCTCCCTTTATATCTTTCATTCCTACTGTTAATCCACTTATGCTTGATGTTGAAAAATCAATACCTACTAATGGAGTATCAATAAATTGTACTTTTGTAAAAACATTTTCATTTTGAATTAGTTTTACAAATTTGCTATCATTAAATGTAGCATCATAAAATTCATTTCTATATAATTCTATATCTCTTATTCCTGACTTATAAAAATTTGCATATGATAAATTACATCCTTCAAATTTACAATTATTTATTATTACACTATCAAACACTGTTCCTACTAATTTGCAGTTATTTAAAATAACATGATTAAAATTTGATTCATAAAATACAGCATTTGATAAATCACAATTCTCAAATATTATATATGTAAAATAAGATTTATTGAATTTAGATGAAATTTTACAATTACTAAAAATACTGTTTTTAAACTCTATATTTTCATATTCACTATCTTCTAAATTTTGACTTTCAAACTTTGCATTACATATATCTACTTCATTTTCTCCACTAAATTTGATTTCTTGTTCTAACTTTTTTATTTCTATATTAGTCATTGATTTAAAAAAATCTTTCATATCATATCCTTTATTTAAATATTATAACATTATAGCTTTAGTTAATAAAGTATTTCTTTAATTTTTTATACTTTTTTATTGCAATAATATAAATATTATACCTATATATTAGATACTTTTACAAGTTGTTTTTGTTTCAAAATTTATAATTTTTTGAAAGATAATTATTATCTTTATATAATAATAAACTTTTTTACTAAAAAAATTAAAATGATGTAATTATATTTCTATCTATTATTACACCATTTTAATTTATTCTATTATAAACATAAAAAGAACATGCTTTTAACACGTTCTAATATCTTTTTTTCTTTATGTCTAGACCATTTAGCTGTAGCTTAATTTCAATTGTATTAATATCTGTTTGTTCAAAATTTATATTTCTTAAATCAGCTTTTGTCATTGAACATAAGTCCTCTATTTTATTTATATTATTTTCCTCTAGTTTTTGATTTAAACTCTCATTTAAACTTAATATACTAACATTTTCTTTTAATAAAGCATTTGATTTCATATATATCATTCCCATCTATATTTTTTATTACTGTTCTATTATAACACATTTATTTTAATTTTCTACTTTTTTATTTAAAAATTATCCAAAATATTAATTTTAAAAGTAAATTCCATTTTAGAATAAATAGTGGAATTTACTTTTAA
>CANOSM010000018.1 GCA_947569365.1 uncultured Clostridium sp.
TTTTGGCATTTTTATTTTCCTCATTTTGGTTACTTTTATTTTACAATTTATATATTGTTCCCTTTACAATTTATTTTAACTTTTGCTTTTAGAAAAATAAAGTAAATATATATTTTAAAAGAAATCTGATAAATTAAATTTTTTATGTTTCTCTTTTTTAGTTTCTGTAGTATAATATAATAACTTAAGAGAAAAAATATAAAAAAATCTAGGAGATATTAATGCAGAAAAAAGATAGTAAAGAATTTAAATCAGGATTTGTTTCAATACTTGGTAGAACAAATGTCGGAAAGTCGACATTATTAAATAATTTAATAGAAGAAAAAATAGCTATTACAGCAAATAAGCCACAGACAACTAGAACAGCTATAAAAGCAATTGTAAATAGAGAAAATTCACAAATAATATTTTTAGATACACCAGGAATTCATAAGCCTAAAACAAAACTTGGTGAGACAATGGTAGATACAGCGTTTTCAAGTATATCAGATGTAGATGTTTTATTATTTTTAGTAGAAGCTACAAGTGATGATATTGGAAAAGGTGATCAAATCATACTTGATAAAATAAAAAATTCTAATAAAAAAACAATATTAATAATAAATAAAATTGATTTAATAGAAAAAGAGAAACTATTAAAACTTATAACATTATATAGTAAACAATATGAATTCTCAGCAGTTATACCGATTTCTGCTAATGATAATAAATATAGAGAAGTAGTAATAGAAGAAATTGAGAAATTATTAAATTCAGGACCAAAATATTATGAAGAAGATGAATATACAGATCAAACAATGAGGCAAATTGCAGAAGAAATAATAAGAGAAAAAGCTCTTAGGTTATTAAATGAAGAAGTTCCACATGGAATTTATGTAGAAGTAGAGAAGTATAATTTTAGAAAAACTGCAAAAAAAGAAAAGATATATGATATAGATGCTATAATATATTGCAAGAAAAATTCACATAAAGGTATAATAATAGGAAAAGAAGGAAAAATGCTAAAAAGAATTGGAACATATGCAAGGCAAGACTTAGAAAAGATTACTGGTAAAAAAGTAAATTTGAAATTATGGGTAAAGGTTCAGGAAAATTGGGAAGATAAAGGAAATATTGTAAAAAAATTTCAGTATAAAAAGACTTAAAAAAACAAAAGATATTTACCAAGGAGAAGGTGATACTTATGATAAATAAATTGGCATGGGATGTTTTTAGAAATACAGGAAGTGTAGATGCTTTTTTAGAACTTAAAAATATTGAAGAAATACAAAGAAAAAATATGAAGGTTGATGAAAATGAAAACAATCAAGATAAGTGGAGTAGTAATTTCGGAAAATAGTTTAGGAGATTCTGATAAAATATTAACAATATTAACTCCAAACATAGGAAAGATTACAGTAGTTGCAAAAGGAGCAAAAAGACCAAAAAGTTTACTTATGGCTGGATCACAATTCCTATGTTTTGGAGAGTACATATTATATAAGTCACAAGATATGTATAAAATGAATTCTTGTGAACCAATAGAAGTATTTTATAATGTAAGAATTGATTTAGAAAAGTTAAATTATGCATCACATATTACTAAGATAATAAATGATGTAACAACAGAAAATCAAAATAATTATAATATATTAAAATTATTTTTAAATACTCTTTATACTATATCAGAAACAGATAAAGAATTAGATTTTATATTATCTATTTTTAAATTTAGACTTTTAAAAATTCTTGGATATTCACCGAATATTTTAGAATGTACATCATGTGGAAAAAAAGATGAAAAAGAATATAAATATTTTAGTATAAAAGATGACGGATTTAAGTGTAATGAATGTGGAAGATTAGATTCAAGTTGTATAGAAATGTCTGAAGGCACTAAATATGGGATTTTATATTCTATAATGGCAGATAGCAAGAAGATATTTTCTTTTAAAATAAATGAAAAATCAAAATTAGAGTTTGAACTTATATCAAGATTATATTTTAATGAAAAACTAGAAAAAGAATATAAAATAGAAAAATTATTTTAAAAAGCAAAAGAAATAAAATTAAAATTATTTCTTTTGCTTTAAATGATTGTAGGGGCAAGAAAACTAAAGGTTGGTATATTTCTTAAAACTCCAAATAATATTGTTATAAATAATATTAAATACCATATAAAATTTGGTATTTTCTTTTTTTGTTTTGAAAAATACTTATTTAAAATATATAACAAAAAAATAGGTGATAATAATGTAACTAGCATATTATATCTGAAAGCTTGATAAAAATCTAGTTTAATAATAGATTTTAATGCTCTTGTAATACCACATCCTGGACAGTATAAATGAGTTAATTCAAAAAAAATACAAGGAATTTTAATATTATAGTTATAAACAAAAATAATAATTAAAATTCCTGTAATTAGTAATAAAAATTTGTTTTTTTTATTATTATTCATTATATGTACTAATCAGCAAATTTATTTAAATCACTTTGAATTAAACAATAACTTATAATTCCAAAACCGAATATTCCAAGAATTAAGTATAATAATGAGTTGTCATTAATAGTTATACCATGTTTACTTCCAGCTTCATATAATTCCTTACCCATTTTATAGTACCAATAAATACCGTATATGCCACATGTTATAATAGTAAATAAGAATGATTTAACTCCTGAGAAATCTATGTCGTCATTTACTTTAGCTGCGTCATCTGACATAGTAATAAACCAGTAAATAGCATATATTCCGCAAGTGATAATTGAAAATATAATAGATGTGACAATCTCTTTTCTTTTAACCATTTTTTCTTCCTCCTTAAAAATTGTATATAAATAATGTAATATATTTTTAAAGTAAATACAATAATATTTACAAAAAAGTCGAAAAAAATATATAAATGTAAAATTTTTAATATATTTTCTAAAAAGTTATTTATAAATAAAAGATGGTTAATAGTCAGATAAAACCATTCACCACGAATGTAACTCAAAAATTATAGTAATTATAAATAGAAAAATAAAAGTAATTAATCATATAAAAAAGTCACATAAAATAATAAATATAATGAAAAGAGAAGTTTTCTAATTGATAAATAATCATTTTTAGAGACATTATTAAATGGAGAGAAGAATAAAATGAAATATTATATAGTACAATAATTAAATCATTTATAGCAAATATACTATGAAAAATATACATAAGTGGCAAAAATACCTTTGAAATATGTACAAAAAGTGGCAAAAAACATTGATTGATTTTTTAATTTATGATAATAATAGTACTAAAGGAGATTAAAATGGTAAGGTTATTTGAAAAAAAATTATTTAATTGGAAACAATCAGGAATGAAAAAGCCATTAATGGTAATTCGGAGTAAGACAAATTGGAAAAACATATACAATAGATAAATTTGGAAAAGAAAATTTTGAACAATATTTATATTTTAATTTAGAGAAAAATGAAGAAGTAAGGAATATATTTGAAAAAACAATTGATGAAGAAAAAATATTACAAGAGCTTGAATTATATATTGGTAGAAAGATAGATTTAGACAAAACATTATTATTTTTTGATGAAGTACAAGTAAGTGAGAATTTTATTGTATCACTAAAATATTTTAATGAATCTGAAAAACCATATAAAATTGTGTGTGCAGGTAGTTTATTACGGAGTAAAAATAAATAGATTTAACAGTTCATTTCCGGTTGGAAAAATAAGAATGGAATATATGTATCCAATGAATTTTGAAGAATTTTTAATGGCAACAGGAAAAGAATTGTTACTAAACAAGATTAAGGAATGTTATTTAAATATAGAAGCAATGCCAACATTTGCTCATGAACAAGCACTTACATTATATAAACAGTATTTATGTGTAGGTGGTATGCCAGAGTCAATCAATAATTTTATAGAAAACAATTTAGATATATTAAAATACGATTCAAATATTATATCAAATATTATTGAAATGTATATTGCTGATATGAAAAAATATGTAAAAGGTAATATTGAATCTGTAAAAATTGAAAAGGTATATAAAAATATACCAAGTCAATTAGCAAAAGATAAGAAGAGATTCAGATATAATTTAATAGATGAAGATGGTAGAAAAAGAAAATACGAAACACCAATTGAGTGGTTAATTTCATCAGGAATGGTATTAGCAAGTCATAAAATAAAAAAGCCAGAAATACCATTAAAGGTTTATACAGATGAAGATATGTTTAAATTATATTTGAGTGACGTAGGATTATTAACTTCAATATCAGAAATAAAATATCCAGATATAATGTTAGAAAGATCTTTTGAATTTAAGGGAGCAATTACTGAAAATTATATAGCTCAAGAGTTTGCTGTTAAAGATATATCATTATACTATTGGACATATGGAAAAAATGCAGAAGTAGATTTTATAATTTATAATGATGATGGAATAATACCAGTTGAAGTAAAAAGTGGAAATAGTGTAAAGTCCACTAGTTTAAATTTATATATAAGAGAACATAAACCTAAATATGCTATTAGAATTTCCACTCAAAATTTTGGATTTGAAAATAATATAAAATCTGTACCACTTTATGCAGCATTTTTGATTTAAATCATATAAAATTATTAATAATTAAGGAGAGGAAAATTTTATTTAAAATTGTTTAAATAAAATTGAGTTCTAAATAGTAGTCATAGAGTAACATTCAAGAATGGTAGAAAAATGGATATCTTATTCCTAAAGTATTGAGATTACACGAGTTTTATTGAGTGAAAAAACTCGTGTAGTGAAGATAAGATTGATAATTAAATAAAAATAATTAAAGTATTTCATCATTTCATCATTTTATTTTTATGTTAAATCACTATTATTGACAAATAATTATTATATTTATATAATGTAGCTACTAAAACACAAGAGGAGGAGATTGTAATGAATATAAAAATAACAGGAAAAGATTTAAAAGCAACAGAGGCAATCAAAGATTACACAGAGAAAAAATTAACAAGATTAGTTAAATATTTTGATACAGAAGATTTGGAAGCATCTGTAACAATTAAAGCTGAAAGAGAAAATCAAATAGCAGAAATAGGTGTATCATATAGAGGAGAAAGTTATAGAGCAGTTTCTGAAAATAAAGATTTATATGCATCAATAGATAAAGATATTGATATATTAGAAGGACAAATAAGAAAAATGAAGACTAAAAAAGAAAAAATGAATAAAGATGAATCTATAAGAGTAAAAGAATCTTTAGCTACTGGTAATAAAACAGTTAGTATTGAAAATGAAGTAATAAAAACATTATATTACGATATTAAACCTATGTCTATTGAAGATGCTAAATTAAAATTACAAGAAAAGCCTACAAATAACTTTTTAACATTTATAAATATAGATACAGGAAAAGTAAATGTTATATTTAGACTAAAAGATAATGCAAATTATGGTTTAGTAGAACCAGAGGCATAGAGTAAATATTAAATAAAATAAAAATTATCAAAGGAGTGACTTTAGAGTCATTCTTTTTTTCTTTCTATGAATTAGCCAAAAAATGTATTGATTATATTTATATTAACTGATATATTTTAATAAAGAAAAAATGTCGAAATAAATCAAATAGCAGATAAAAATAAATTTGTACAAAAATAAATATAAAAAAATATATAGTTAATATAATTAAATAAAAAGGAGGAAGATATATGGAAAATGAAGAAAATTCAAAATGTAATTGTAATGGTGAAGATCCAAAATTAAAGGAGATATTACAGCAATATATTAGAGATAAAAGCAATTTGATTCAAATATTAAATGACGTTCAAGATTATTATGGATATATTCCAGAAAAGGCTCAGAAGGAAATATCAGATTATTTATCCATTCCAATGGCTGAAATATATGGTGTAATTACATTTTATTCAAGATTTACATTAAAGCCAAATGGAAAATACCATATAGCAGTGTGTTTAGGAACAGCTTGTTTTGTAAAAGGTTCAGAAAAAATATTAGATAGGGTAAAAGAAAGACTAAAAATAGATGTAGGAGAAACAAGCAAAGATGGTAAATATTCACTCGAGGCAACAAGATGTATTGGAGCATGTGGACTCGCTCCTGTATTTACAGTAAATGGAGAAGTATATGGTAAAGCTACGGTAAAATTACTAGATGAGGTTTTGGATAGTTTAGAATAAAAATGCAAAGGAGGTTTTTAATGAAATCCTTAGAAGAAATAGAGAATATAAGAAAGATAAAGAGAGAAGAATTAGATTTAAGAGTAAATACAAAAGCAGATACAAGAGAAAAACATATATTAGTATGTCATGGAACAGGATGTACATCATCTAAATCAGTAGATATAATAAATAATTTTAGAAAAATAATTAAAGAGAAAGATATAAAAAATGTAAGAGTTATACAAACTGGATGTTTTGGTCTTTGTGCAAAAGGACCTATAGTAATAATAAGACCAGAAGATATTTTTTATGCAATGGTAAAACATACAGATTGCGAAGAAATTGTAGAAAAACATATTCAAAATGGGGAAATTGTAGAAAGATTATTATGCAAAGATATTGATAATAAAACAGTAAAAAGTTTAGATGAACTTAACTTTTATAAAAAGCAAAAAAGAATTGCTCTTAAAAATTGTGGTAAGATAGATCCAGAAAATATTGATGAATACATAGCTTTTGATGGATATAAAGCCTTGAAAAAAGTATTATTTGATATGACACCTGATGAAGTAATAAAAGAAATATCTGATTCAGGATTAAGAGGTCGTGGTGGAGCTGGATTTCCTACAGGAAAGAAATGGGAGCTTACTAAAAAAGCAGAAGGAAAACAAAAATATGTAGTATGTAATGCAGATGAAGGAGATCCACGGAGCTTTTATGGATAGAAGTATTTTAGAAGGAGACCCACACTCAGTTATAGAAGCAATGATGATTGCAGGATACTCGATAGGTGCAGATAAAGGATACATATATGTAAGAGCAGAATACCCAATAGCAGTAGAAAGATTTAAGAAAGCAATAGAATCAGCCAAAGAATATGGAATACTTGGTAAAAATATATGGAATACAGGATTTAATTTTGATTTAGAAGTAAGACTCGGGGCTGGAGCTTTCGTATGTGGAGAGGAAACAGCACTTTTAGAATCTATTGAAGGAAGACGTGGGCAGCCGAGATTAAAACCACCATTTCCAGCAAATGAGGGATTATGGGGAAAACCAACATTAATAAATAATGTTGAAACATATGCTAATATCACCAAAATAATATTAAACGGTGCTAAGTGGTATTCATCAATAGGAACAGATAACTCAAAAGGAACAAAAGTATTTGCGTTAGGAGGAAATGTAAATAATGTAGGACTAGTTGAAGTTCCAATGGGAGTAACTTTAAGAGAAATAGTATTTGATATAGGTGGAGGAATACCGAATGGAAAAGAATTTAAGGTAGCTCAAACTGGAGGTCCTTCAGGAGGCTGTATACCAAAAGAACATTTAGATACACCAATAGATTATGAGTCACTAAAATCCATAGGTTCAATGATGGGATCAGGAGGACTTATAGTAATGGATGATTCAAAATGTATGGTAAACTTAGCTAAATTTTATCTAGGATTTACAGTAGATGAATCATGTGGAAAATGTACTCCTTGTAGAATTGGAACTAAAAGAATGTACGAACTTTTAGAAAAAATTACTGATGGAAAAGGAGAAGAAGGAGATATAGAAAAATTAGAAAGATTAGCAGTTTCGGTTCAAAAGGCTTCTATATGTGGACTTGGACAAAGTGCACCAAATCCAGTTCTAAGTACACTAAAATATTTTAGAGAAGAATATAGAGAGCATGTGTCTTTAAAACAATGTAGTGCAGGTGAATGTAAATCTATGATGAAATTATTAGTAGACGCATCTAAATGTAAAGGATGCGGACTTTGCAAAAGAAATTGTCCCGTTGGTGCAATATCAGGAGAAGTTACAAAACCACATATTATAGATAATGAAAAGTGTATTAAATGTGGGGCATGTATAAATAATTGCCACTTTAATGCAATAAAAAATGGATAGGAGGTACATAAAAATGCCTAGTAAGAAAATGATTCATTTAACTATAAATGGAATAAATGTAGAAATAGAAGAAGGTTCAACAATATTACAAGCTGCGAGAAAAGCAAATATTGATATTCCAACATTATGTTTCTTAAAAGATATAAACGAAGTTGGAGATTGTAGGATGTGTATAGTAGAGGTTGAAGGAAATAGAGGATTTGCCACAGCATGTATACAAA
Source organism: uncultured Clostridium sp. (assembly GCA_947569365.1). Classification (GTDB taxonomy): domain Bacteria; phylum Bacillota; class Clostridia; order TANB77; family CAG-508; genus UMGS1994. The sequence continues at coordinate 8,271 of CANOSM010000018.1, forward strand.
AAGTTTCTGAAGGTATGATAGTTAAAACTAATACACCAGCAGTGATTGAATCAAGAAAAATAGTACTTGATTTAATACTTTCAAACCATGATAGAGAATGTTTAACTTGTACAAGAAATGGTACTTGTGAACTTCAAAAATTAGCACAAGAATTTTATGTAGATGAAATAAAATATCAAGGTTCAAGAAATAAACATGAAATAGATAATCTTTCTCCTGCTATTGTAAGAGATTTTAATAAATGTATATTGTGTAGAAGATGTATTGCTACTTGTAAAAATGTACAAGGAATTGGTGCAATAGATTGTATAAATAGAGGATTTGAATCTTGTATTTCAACAACTCAAAATAAAAGTCTAAATGATGTAAATTGTACTTTTTGTGGTCAATGTATTGAAGCCTGTCCAACAGGAGCATTGAAAGAAAAAGATTCTACATCTGAGGTTTGGGAGAAACTCAGAGATGAAGACACTTTTGTCATAGTACAGACTGCTCCAGCAGTAAGAGCTGCACTTGGTGAAGAATTTGGTATGGAGATTGGAACTAATGTTACAGGAAAAATGGTTTCAGCATTAAAACATTTAAAATTTGATAAAGTATTTGATACAAATACAGGAGCTGATTTTACAATAATAGAAGAAGGAACAGAATTTTTAGATAGATTCTCAAATAATGGAGTACTTCCAATGATAACATCTTGTAGTCCACGGTTGGGTAAAATATATCGAAATGAATTATCCTGAATTAATACCACATTTATCTACATGTAAATCGCCACATCAAATGTTTGGAGCACTAATTAAATCTTATTATGCAGAAAAAATGAATATAAATCCTGAAAAAATGTATGTAGTTTCAGTAATGCCATGTATTGCTAAAAAATTTGAAAGAACAAGAGAGAATATGCAAGGAGTAGGATTTGATGATGTTGATGCTGTAATTACTACTAGAGAACTTGCAAGAATGATAAAACAAGCACATATAGATTTTGTAAATCTTGAAGAGCAAAAATTTGATGATCCAATGGGTGAAGCAAGTGGAGCAGGAGCAATATTTGGAGTTACTGGAGGAGTTATGGAAGCAGCACTTAGAACAGTACAAGAAAAAGTTACAGGAAATTGTTTTGAAAAGCTAGAATATGAGCAAGTTAGAGGAATGGAAGGAATAAAGAGATCTGAAATTAATATGAATGGAACAAAAGTAAAAGTAGTTGTTGCATCAGGACTAAAAAATGCTCAAATTATAATGGATGAGATAAAATCTGGAAAAGCAGACTATCAATTTGTTGAAATAATGGCATGTCCATCAGGATGCATAATGGGTGGAGGTCAGCCTATAAGAACATCAAAAGAAAGAGCAAATATAGATATAAAAGGAAAAAGAGCTGCTGCTTTATATTCTATTGATGAAAAAAGTATAATTAGAAAATCTCATGAGAATCCAATAGTAAAGAAAATATACGAAAATTATTTAGGAAATCCAGGAGGACATAAATCTCATGAACTTCTACATACAAGTTATGTAAAAAGAGAAAAATATAAATTTAATAAATAATACATAAATTTGATTATATAAATAAGATTAAAAAATCTAATACAAAATAATGGAAAAAATGGAGAAAATACAATAAAAAAGCAATAAAACAATGTTGATTTTATATGCTATAAATGTTAAAATATAAAAATGTGTTTAATATTATTATGCTAAAAGAAGGGAAGATAAAAAGTGAAAATTAATAGTATAGAAAATAATGATAGTAATAAAATCGAAAGAATACCTATAGATGATTTAATACAAAAATTATCTAAGTATGACATAATATCATTTGATATATTTGATACTTTAATTTTAAGACCATTTAAAGATCCAAATGATTTATTTAAAATATTGAGTATAAAATATAATATTGTAAATTTTTCTTCTATTAGAATAGAAGCACAAAGAATAGCTAGAATAAAAAAGAAAAGAATATATGAACATACAGAAGTAACCCTTGAAGAAATTTATGAAGAAGTAAATAAAATGACTGGAATAGATGCAAAGCAAGGGGTAGAAAATGAGTTTAATACAGAATTAGAATTTTGTTATGCAAATCCATATATGAAAGAAGTATTTGATAATCTAATTAGAATAGGAAAAAAAGTTATTATTGTATCTGATATGTATATATCACATGATAAAATGGAGAAACTTTTGAAAAATTGTGGATATATTGGGTATGACAAATTATTTGTTAGTTGTGATTATAATCTTACAAAGATAGAGGGAAGTTTATTTAAATTAATTAATAAAGAATATGTAAATAAACGTTCAATTATACACATTGGCGATAATATGATATCTGATATAGAAAATGCTAAAAAGCAGGGATTAAATACACATTATTATAAGAAAAATATTGAAATTAAAAATAATATTATAGATACAGATATGTCTATGACTATTGGAAGTATATATAAGGGGATAATTGCTAACTATTTAAATAATGGAAAAAATTATGATAAATTATCTAATATACATTATAAATATGGATTTGTATATTCAGGGATATTAATTTTAGGATATGTTACTTGGATACATGATTATGCGATAAAAAATAAGCTTGATAAATTATTATTTTTATCTAGAGATGGATATATATTAAAAAATGTATATGATAAAATCTATAATGATATACCTTCTGAATATACATATTGGTCTAGACATGCTACATTAAAAACTTCTCCTCAAAAGGATCTTAATAGATATATTTGGCAATTTGTAACAAGAATGATAGATCAAGAAATTATACTAAAAGATTATTTAGAACAGATGAATTTACAATTCTTAAAAAACGAATTTGCTATTAGAAATATTAGTTTGAGTTCTACTATTGATGGAAAAGTAGCTAGAATATTGAAAAGACTTATAAAAGAAAATGTAGATTTAATAATTAAAAATAATAAAGAATATAATGATGCAGCAAGACAGTATTATAAGGAAAAAATAGGAGATAGTAAGAAAGTTGGAATAATAGATTTAGGATGGAGAGGTAGTGGACCTATTGCATTAAAAGATCTATTTGAAAATGAATGGAACTTTAATTGTGAGGTAAAAGCTCTTTTATGTTTTGGTGAATCAAGAAGAGAAAGTTTTGATGATACATTTGTCTTGAATAATGATGTAGTTCCATATACTTTTTCAGATTATTTAAATTGTGATTTATCTAAAACAGTTCAGAAAAATTATAAAGATAATATGGCTTTAGTAGAGACTATAATTTCATCTGCACCTAAACCATCATTTTTATACTTCTACTTTGATAAATCAGGAAAAGTACAATTTAAATTTGATAGAGAAGAAACAGAAAATTATGATATAATTAATGATATTCATAGAGGAATATATGATTTTGTAGATGAATATAAAACTAGAATAAATAATAATAAGATTTTACTTAATATACAAGGAAGAGATGCTTGCACGCCACTATTTACATTATTTGAAGAAGAAAATTATAAACAGTTTATTAATGATTTTTATAATTATTCATATAGTTATTTTGCAGGTGGAATAGATTATAAAATGACAAGTTTAGGTGATATTTATTATGGAAAGACAGAACAAGAAAAAGATAATAAAGAAACTATTAATAACAATAAGAAAAATAAAAAGTCAGTAAAAAAGCTAAAAGATAGAGAGTTACTAGGAACATATTTTTATACAAAATATTATGAAAAAATAAATGTATGTGAAGATGTAATGCTATTTCAATCATATGGAGGAGATAATTTCTCTGGAAATCCATATTATATTTTAAAAAATTTACAAAATGATAAAAAGTATAGTAAATATAAAATGTATGTGGCTGTAAAAAAGGAAAATCAAAAGAAAACTCTTGAATTTTTAAGAAAAAATGGGTTAGAAAATGTTTCTGTAATTTCTATGCATAGTAAAATATATTGTAGAGTATTATGTCAAGCTAAATACTTAATCAATAATGTTTCTTTTCCAACATATTTCATAAAAAAACAAGATCAAATATATGTTAATACGTGGCATGGTACTCCGCTTAAAGGTCTTGGAAAAAGCATCAAAGATGCACCACACGAGAGTGGAAACTATCAGAGAAACTTTTTAATGACAGATTATATGGTATTTCCTAATGAATTTACATATAAAAATATGAAAAGAGATTATATGATAGAAAACTTATATAAAGGTGAATATATTGTCTCAGGATATCCAAGAAATAGTATTTTTTATGATGAAGAAAACAAGATAAGCATTAGGCAAAAAATGAACTTGCAAAATAAAAAAGTAATTGTTTATATGCCAACATGGAGAAGAATGATAAATGGACAACAAGATTATCAATTAAAGAAGATAAAAGAACTTTTAGAAGAATTAAATAATAAGCTACCAAGTGATTATGTTGTATATGTGAAATTACATAATTTAATAAAATTAGATATAAATGTACAGAATTTGAAAAAAATTAGAATGTTTCCAGATCAATATGAAACATATGAATTCTTAAGTATAGCAGATTGTTTAGTAACAGATTATTCAAGTGTAATGTTTGATTATGCAAATACAAACAAAAAGATAGTATTATATGCATATGATGAAGAAGAATATATGAATGGAAGAAGTATGTATATGAATATTTCAGAACTGCCATTCTATATTTCACGTTCTAAAGAAGATGTAACTAATGAATTAAAAAACATAGATGAGTATACTAATTATAATAATTTTAGAAAAGAATTTTGTGAAAATGATTCATATTCTTTATGTAAAGATATATGTGACTATATTTTTGAGAAAAAAGACAAAGGATTAAAAATATATAAAGAAGAATATATAAATAAAAATAATATTTTAATATATGGTGGTAATTTAAAAAATAATCATAAAAGGGAAAATTTGCAAAAATTATTAAATAATGTAAACAAGGAAAATATTATATTAAATTTCTATATGAGAAAAGTTAGAAAAAATAGATTATTTATAAATGAGTTTTCAGATGAAATAAATTATATCATGATGCAGGGACATAAAAATATGCTTATTTCTGAAAAGATTGCTTACGTTTTATACTATAAACTAAACATAAAAAATAGATATCTAGAAGATAAAATAAAAAAAGTATATAAAAGAGAAGTCAAAAGATTATTTCCAACAATTAAATTTGCTAAAGTAATAGATTTTATAGGAAATAGTTTAGAAATAATGAATTTATATAAAACAATAGATTGTAAAGAGAAAATTATTGTAATCAATCCAAATAATATATGTAATATAAATAAAAATAAAAAATATAAAGAGCAATTAAAAAATGAGATGAAATACTATAATGATGTATATGTATTAAAAAGTATTAAAGAAGAAGATACAAATACAATTATGGAAATAGCAAGACAAAAAGAGAACAATTTATTTCAGACTAAAAAAGATATCATTACAATAGAATCAAATAAATTCTTAAATGATAGTAAAGAGAATGAGGAAGTTGTAGATGAAAAGAATGTGTTAATATAATTTAAAAATTGAATATGATTAATATAGTTAAGTATTGACAATATAAAAATAAGATGTTAATTTAAATGAAAGGGACTATTAGCAAGGAAAAAACTTGAGAATAGTCTCTCTATTTTGGGGGACAAAAAATAGAGAGAAAGGAAAGATGCAATAGATGAAAATAACCCCAAAAATTGATTTCATATTCAAAAAGATATTTGGAGAAAAGGGGTCAGAAGAAATATTAAAAGATTTATTGGAAGCAATATTAAAAAAAGAAATCACAAGTATAGAAATAGCAAAAGATGTACATTTAGTAAAGAAAAATATAGAGAATAAAGAAGGAATATTAGATGTAAAAGCAATAATAGATAAAAGAGAAGAAATAGATATTGAAATACAAGTCAAGAACGAGTATAATGTAATAAAAAGGAGTTTATATTATTGGTCAGGATTATATTATAATGGATTAAATAGAGGAAAAAACTACATAGAAAATAAAAAAGTAATAGTAATAATGATATTAGATTATAATTTACTAAAAGAAGGACCATATCATGAGATAGGAAGATTAAGAAGAGATTATGAAAATAGAATATTAAGTGAAGATATAGAAATACATTATATCCAGATGCCAAAATGCAAAGAAATAGAAACAAACTTAGGAAAATGGATAAGTTTCATAAAATATAAAGATAAAAAGGAGGTATCAAAGATAGTGGGAGAAAATAGAATGATAAAAGAAGCAGATAGAAAGTTAAAATATTTAACAGGAGATGAAGAGGTAAGGAGAAGAGCAGAACTAAAAGATAGAGCAACAAAAGCATATAACACATCAATAGAATATGCAAGGCAAGAAGGAGAAGAAAGAGGAAAGAAAATAGGAGAAAAAATAGGAATACAAAAGATAGCAATAAAAATGAAAAAAAGTAAAATCAAAATAGAGGAAATAATAGAGTTAACAGGCTTAACATTAGAAGAGATAAATGAATTATAATAAGAAACTTTAAAATCTATTGTTGACATAATTTAAAAACAATGTTAAAATAAAAAATATTAAGAGTGTATCTAGGAAATAATTCCAAGCGATACAGATAGTAAATATACTATTACACAGAAGTAAGTAGCCTTACAAGGAGTCTTAATAAATAGACTTTTTGTGAGGCTTTTTGTTGATGATAAGATAAAAAAATACATGAAATATGTAGAAAAGATAATTATGTTATTATATTTAATTTTAAAAAATATAAATGTGATAAGGACTATTAAATGTATTTAGAAAGTTTGTAAATTATAATAAGGGGGAGATAAACTTGATAGAAATACAAAATCTAAAAAAAATATTTACAAAGCAAATTAGAAAAAAAGGAATAAAGGGATTTTTATTTCCTGAAAAAAAGGAGTTTATAGCTGTAAAAGATATAAATTTTAAAGTAAATAAAGGTGAGATAATAGGATTTGTAGGTCCAAATGGTGCTGGAAAATCTACAACAATAAAAATGCTTACAGGAATTATACATCCTACTTCAGGAAAAATAATAGTTGCAGGGTTAGACCCTTCAAAAGATAGAAAAGAGCTAGCATATAAAATAGGTTGTATGTTTGGACAAAAATCAGGGCTTTGGATGCACTTACCTGCAATAGATACATATAAATTAATGGGAGCTATTTATGATATTCCAGAAAAAGAATTAAATAAAAGAATAGAAAGACTAGTTAAAGAATTTTCATTAGAAGAAATCATAAATATACCAGTAAGAAAATTATCGCTTGGACAAAGAATGATATGTGAAATAGTTGCAATAATGCTACATAATCCAGAAATATTATTTCTAGATGAGCCAACAATTGGATTAGATATAGTAGTAAAAGAAAAGGTAAGAAAAGCAATATTGGATGTAAATAAGAAATTTGGAACTACTATATTTTTAACAAGTCATGATTTAGGAGATATAGAAAAGGTATGTAATAGAATAATTATAATAGATGATGGTATGATAATAAAAGATGAAGATATAGAAAAATTAAAACATGAGTATTTATCAGAAAAGTTTGTAGAAATAATTTATGATGAAAATATAGAAAATATTAAACTTGATTATCCAATAGTATCAAAAGAAGAAAATAAAATTGTTATAAAAGTAGATATTTCTAAAGTAAAAATGTCAGAAATATTGGAGAAATTTATGAAATATGGAAACATAATAGATATTGAAGCACTTCCATTACCTCTAGAAGAAGTTATATATGATATATATACAAGGTGTGGAGGAGAAGAAGGAGATTAGAACATATGAGAAAATATATAGAAATATTTAAATATAGTATGAAAACTCAAATAAAATTTATTGCTGATTATCTTATATCTTTAATTTCTTTTGCAATACATATATTTATATTTAACGAATTATGGGATTATATTTTAAAAGGAAAGCAAGTTGTAGGATACACTAGAGAGGAATTAATTTGGTATATAATAATTGCTGAATTTATAACATATTCTTCATTTAAAATATATAAGAAGATTAGTGAAATGGTCAAAAATGGTACAATTGCAAATATGCTTATAAGACCAGTCGATTTTATAAATTATACTATTTTTGAAAATATGTCAGTTTATATAAAGGCTATTGTAAATATAATTTTTGCAGTTATTTTTGGAATTATTTTTGTAGGTAAAATAAATATTTCAGCTGTAGGATTAATATTTACATTTGTTTCTTGTATTATTGGTATATTTATAGGAATACTTCTTCAAGTATTTGTTGGTTTAATATCATTTTTTACAGAAGAAAATAATTCATTCTTTTTAATTGTACAAAAGTTAAGTTTTTTCTTAGTATTTACTCCTATTGAATTTTATCCAGAAATAGTTCAAAGGATATTTAAGATATTACCAACTACATATTTAATATATACACCAGCAAGGATATTTACAAAATTTGAGTTTAATGAATCTTCAAAATTATTAATCTTTGAAATTTTATCAGGATTAGTTTTATATATGATAATAAGAACAATGTATAGAATGGGGGTGAAGAAGATAAATGTTAATGGAGGTTAAAAATACAATAAACTTTATAATTAAATCTATGATATGTAATATGAAATCATCTCTAGAATATAAGAAAAGTTTTTTTATGCAAGTTATTTTTATGATAGTAAATAATGGATTTTTTTTAATATTTTGGGGAGTAGTATTTAAAGTAAATGGTGGAAGTATTTCAGAAATTAGCATGAAAGATATATTATATTTATGGTCTATACCAACAACTGCATGGGGAATAGCACATTTTTTCTTTGGAGGAGTAACTGAGATAAATAGATATATTATAAATGGAGAGCTTGATACATATCTTCTTCAACCTAAAAACATGTTTTTTAATATAGCAACATCAAAATGTGATATAGGAGCATTTGGAGACTTAGTATATGGTCTAATACTTTCTATTATAGTATCAAATAATATATTTAATTTTATGATGATAATGTTATATACAATTATAGCTACAATATTTACAATTACTGTATCTGTCATAATAAGAAGTTTAAGTATATGGCTTGGAGATGTTGAAAATATAGCACATGTATATGAGCAGAGTTTGTTTTTAACTCTTAATATATATCCAGAAGTAATATTTGGAAAAGGAATAAAATTATTAATGTATACATTAGTACCAGCGATGTATGCTATACATATACCAATAAAATTACTTGGAAAATTTAATATAAAGTTATTTATATTAGTAGTAATTGTAATGTTTATTTATGTAGTAATTGCAAAGTTTATATTTAATAAAGTATTAAGAAAATATGAGTCAGGAAATAATATATCTTTAAAATCTTAATTAATGTTAATAATAATTTTTATAATAGAAATCTAGCTAAAATGAATGTAGAGCTAATATTTGTGAGAATTAGTGTAATCTGCTCTTTTTTGAAATTTTATTTCACCCAAAAAAAGTATCTAGTAAAAATATTGGAAACAATAAGATATATATGGTAAAATGAAAAAATAAAAGAGATATAAAAGACTATATATGGAGAAAATATATTATGAATTTAATAAATGAAATTTGTACAGTAGTACTTTTAATTATTGTTATTCATATAATTTTTATATGGATAGAAAATATAATAGATAAAAACAAGAAAAATAATACTACAGATGATATAAATAAAATTGATAAAGTAAAAAATGTATTAGTTTTGATATTAGGACTATTAATATTTTCAAGTTTAATAGATATATATAATGTACTAATGAAAGATACAAATTCATATATTCATGTATTAGGAATATTTAGTTTTGCTAAAATAAATATTGGATATATTAATGTGATGTTTATTTTTGAAATAGGACAATTTTTAATATATAGTGAAATAATAATGCTATTAATCTTAAAATCAAACAAAATAAGAATAGTTATTACAATAATTTTTATTTTAGTGTACTTAGCTTTATCAATGTATAAACTTTATAATCCATATATTTTTTATAAAAATGCAGAAGTATATGATAATTTAGAAAGCTTTGATATAAAGTCAGATTTTAAAGAAGATAATAAATTGTCAGAAATAGGAGCAATAAAAATAATAAAAGAAGAATTTAAATTTGATTATATAAGAAATGTTAAAGCAGAGATTGTTAAATTAGATGAAGTGGAAGATAATATTATTAAATATTCATGTGAATTTGAGGAATTTTGGATTGTAACTTTTGATTATATGAAGAATTTTGAAATATATGAAAATGTTTGCATATTTATAGATGCTACAACAGGTGAGACATCATATATAACTTATTAGAATAGGAGAGAATATGAATAATAAAAATTTAGGATTTCTTACAGGTAAAGTATTTGCACATAGAGGGTATCACTTAGAAGAAGAAAATATACCAGAAAATTCTATAAAAGCTTTTGAGAAAGCAATCGAAAAAGGATATGGAATAGAATTAGATTTGCATTTACTTAAAGATAGAAATATCATTGTATTTCATGATGATAATACAGAGAGAATGACAGGAGTAAATAAGCTATTAAAAAATTGTAATTATGATGATATAAAAGAACTTAAATTAAAAAACACAAGTGAGCATATTCCACTATTTGAAGAAGTACTTAATTTAGTAAATGGAAAAGTTCCTTTACTTATTGAATATAAATATGATACTAAAGTAGGAAAACTAGAGGAAGAATCTATGAAATTTCTTTTGAAGTATAAAGGAAGTTTTGCTTTGCAAAGTTTTAACCCTTTTTCTGTAAAGTGGTTTAAAGATAATTATCCAGAGTTTCCAAGAGGACAATTATCTTATAATTATATAAATGATAATATGTGTAATATACAAAAATATGTATTAAAAAATGTATTATTAAACGTTATTAGTAAACCTGATTTTATATCATATGGAATAAGGTCAATGCCAAACAAAAGAATAGAAGAACTAAGGAAAAAAGGTATTATTATTTTAGGATGGACAATAATAAATAAACAAGATTATGAATTTTCAAAAAGATATTGTGATTCAATTATTGGTGAGAATATGGAACAATACACAATTAATAATAATTTTGTTAAAATATAAATGAAGATTGAAGGTTATTATTTTTAATGATAATATTAAAAATATAAAATACATAAGAAAAAAGTGAGAAAATTGAGTAATAAAAAAGAAACTAAAGTAAGTTTATCAGTATTTATAATTGTTATTATTATTGCTATTTGTATAGTAATTGGAATATGTACAGTTGTAATTAAATCAAAAGAAAAAGAAGATAGTAAAAATAATTTAAATATATCTTCAATAAATGAGAGTAATGTAACAAATGAAGATAATAATAGTAATTTAAAAGATTATATACTATTATATGATGGAGTTGAAATACCTCATAGTGTTGGGATAAAAGAATTAACTCATATGAAATTAACAGATAAAAATAAAGAAAGATATGAAACAAAATATTATAACTATGAAAAAGGAAAACAATTACCAGAAATAGAAGGAAAAATGTCAGAGACGTATGATGGTGTTGCAGTAGTAAATAATGTAGGGAAAATCGCAGTCTCACAAAAATATGAATATATACCAAGAAAATATACTAAAATATCTAATGTGCCAGAAAAAATAAAAAATATGGATAAGTACTCAAATATAGAAGTAGATGAAATTGATTTAGATGGAGATACAAAATCAGAATATATTGTTTCATGGACTAAAATAGATAATTCATCAGGAATAATGTTATTAGATTCAGGATATAATAAGATAAATGATTTAGTTATTATAAATAAATCAAATAATAAAAACATTTATAAATATTCTTTAGATGCAGCTCAATATTTTGATATAGATAATGATGGAATTATGGAGATTTTAATTTCAATACCAAGATATGAAGGTAGTGCAGTTAGTATTTTAAAATATAATCGTGGAATAGTAGATGGACAAATAAATTATATTGTTAATTTAGCGCCATAATGATAAAGTAATTAAAAACATGCAAAAATAAAAGGAATCTGTAAATAAAAATACATTTTCCTTTTATTTTTAAATAAGGTTGAAATAAAATAATAACAATGTTAGAATAAAAAAATCTTATAATATATAGTTAAATATACATATAGATTGGAGACATAAGTATGAAAATTGTTGAAATACCAATAAATATACTTAATATGAATATTAAATATTTTCTAACGAATAAAATATTCTCTATTTACGGTTTTCTATCAATAAGAGATAAAGAAAGGAAAATTGATAGAAAAAATATATATGTAGAGATGAACGGCAAAAAATATTCTATTAAATTTCCATTTAAAAGAATAAGAAATATAAGAGGAATAGCAATACTTTCTAATTTTTTTATAATAAAAGTTCCAATAGAAGATTTATTAGAAGCAGAATTAAATAATCGTATTCATATATGTTATTCTGAAAATGATGATGAAATCTTATTTAGGAAGAATATGAGACTTACTACATTTTTTAGAAAACATCGTAAAAATACAATTAAAAAGTTACGAGTTTTTAAAGAAAAAAATACTACTATAGTGGTAAAAAGAACAAATAGTAATTCACTAATAATTACTGTAAGAGAAATAAATAGAACAGACTTTTTAAAAGAGAGAGTAAAAATAGAATTAGCTAATCTTTTAAGTAAGATTTATTTAAAAAATATTTGTGTAATGTATGAAAAAAAGAGTGAAAAGTATGAAGAAAGTGCCTCTGTTTTATATGAAAATCTTATAGATTATGGATATAAAAACATATATTATGTAATAGATAAAAACAGTAATCATGTATCAAGAATACCAGAAAAATATAAAAAGAATATTATATATAAATATACATTTAGACATTATTTATATTTCTTTTCAGCTAAAACTTTTATAGGAACAGAGACTCCTAGCCATCTAATGGATCTAAGAGGAGCCAGTAGAAGTACAAATTTAAGATTGTATGGTAATAAGTTTAAATATGTATTTTTACAACATGGTGTTATGTATATGGTATCACTTGATTCATCAAGAAGAGGATTTTTTAGAAAAGGAAAATCAATGCCTGAATATACAAGAATAGTTGTTTCTTCAGATGAAGAGGCTAGACATTTTATAGAACTTGGTGGATATGAAAGAAATGAATTGTATGTTACGGGAATGCCAAAGTTTGATAGAAATGTAAGAAATAAAGATGCAGATAAAATTGTAATTATGCCTACATGGAGACCATGGGAATATAATGTAATACGAAATGAGTATGAACAATCTGGATATTATAAAATGATTAAGACAATATATAATGGAATACCAGATGATAAAAAAGATAAAGTAATTATCATGCCTCACCCACTTATTAATGAATACTTTAAAAAGTCAGCTTTTTCAAAATATATGCTAAAAGATGAGGTATATGATGATGTTTTAAAATCAACTGATACGTTGATAACAGATTATTCATCAGTTGCTTATGATGCATTTTATAGAGGTGCAAATGTAATCTTTTATTGGAAAGATAAAGATGAATGTATGGAAAACTATGGTGGACATTTAATGTTAAATGAGAATAATGTATTTGGAGAAGTCTGTTATAGTAAAGAAGATATAACTAAAGCAATAAATTTAAAGTATGGTAAAAGACAAGAAAAAGAACAAATAGAAAGATACAGAAAAATAGTTCAATTTAATGATGGTAAAAATACACAAAGGCTTATAAAATGTTTAGAAAAAGATGGAATAATAAAGAAATGAAGTAGGATATATCCTGCTTTTTCTAATTTTAAGAAACATATAAAACTTACCATAAAGAAAATAATAATCGATTTAAAACAAAATACAAAGCCTAGATAAAAAATCTGGGCTTTGTATCATTTCGTAGGAAAACATTTATTTTTTATACCTACTTATAAAAGTTATAACTATTTCCTACACTATAAACATTGCTTAGAAAATAACTAAACTATTTTCCGATCATATGATTTTCAGCTTGTTGAATCATTTTCTTAACCATGTTTCCACCTATTTTACCAGCATCTTTAGCTGATATATTACCATTGTATCCGTTCTTTAAGTTAACTCCAACTTCACTAGCTACTTCATATTTGAATTTTTCTAATGAATCCATAGCTTCAGGAACTAATTTCTTATTACTATTACTTGTTGACATTTCTTTCACCTCCGAGTTTTTTGATTTTAATTGAAAAAACATATTTGTCTTTTCAATAATTATGATGCACATATTTAAAAAAAATACACTGGTAAATTTTGTTTTTTTATTTTAAATTTAAAAATGATAAAATATAATAAGAAAATATTATGTTGAAAAAAAAATGTGTAATGATATAATACTTAATAATTTACAAAAGAATAAATTATTATAAAGAGAAAGTAGGGAATTAATGTTATGTACAGATTAGTAGCTATTGATTTAGATGGAACACTATTAAATTCATATGGAGAAATTTCAATTGCAACAAAAAAAGCAATAAAGAAAGCAATAAATAAAGGCACTGAAATTATTTTGGCTTCTGGAAGACCAATTAGTTCTATTGAAACTATAGCAAATGAAATTGGTGCTAATAATTTTTTAATATCAGGAAATGGTGCTGTTACATATGACATCAATAAAAAAGAAATAATACATAATAGATTTTTAAGTAAAGAACAAATTTTAAATATCATAAAAGTGTGTGATGAAAATAGTATATATTATAATATTTACACTGAAACAGAAGTTATAACAAAAGCTTTAAATTATAATACATTATTCTATTATAAAGAAAATGCAAATAAACAAGAAGAAAAAAGAACTAAGATAAATATAATTTCAGATATATATAATTATGTACAAAAATCAGATAATCAAAATTTTCTAAAAGTTACTGTATGTGATAATATGAAAGTAATATTTAATAGTATAATAAGAAAACTTAGAACAATAGAAGACATAGATGTATTAGATGTTGCTCATATGTCTAGAAAAATAATTAAGTCAGGAACAGAAGATGTACAAGTACATTATTTTTATACTGAAATTACAAATAAAAACGTAAATAAATGGTGTGCATTAGAGCCAATCATGAAAAAGCTTAATATAAATAAAGAAGAAGTAATTGGAATAGGTGATAATATAAATGATAAAGAACTAATTCAAAATTCTGGACTTGGAGTTGCAATGGGAAATAGTGCAGGATACATAAAAGATATGGCTGACATTGTTGTTTCAGATAATAATTCTGAAGGTGTTTTAGAAGTATTTGAAAAGTATTTACTATAAAATTACATTTTAATAACAAAAATATATTATTTATATTACAAGACAAATGAGATTATTGATATATACACATAAGTATTGTACAATATAAATGTATTATATTATCGAATAAAAATGAAAAAAAGTGAATTTTGCTTTTATAAGGAGGAATAAGAATGGCTCAAAATCCAATGCAAAGAAAGATGACAAATGCTTTTTTATTAGGAATGCTTATAACATTATTAATTGCAGCACTAGCTGTAGGTCTATTATTATTAAATATGAATAAAATAAAGAAAGAAAAAGAAAAATTAGAAAGTAATCAAAAAGCAACAACAAGAACTGTTTATGTAGCAACAACTACAATTCCAGAAGGAACAGTAGCTTATGGAGCTTCTGATGAACAAGGAAATGCACAAACTTTAATAGAAAAAAGAACAGTTGCAACACTTATGAAAGACAACCTATTAGATGCTTCTGATTTAGAAGAATATAATGAAAGTACAGGAGAGACAAAAGTAAATACTTTAAAAGCAAAATTTGATATTACTTCTGGAACAGTACTTACAAAAGAAATGTTCTCAAAAGATGGAGTTGATAGTAGTGAAAGATTAATGGAATATAACATGATTTCATTACCATCTCAATTAGTAAAAAATACATATATAGATGTAAGAATTTTATTACCATCTGGTGAAGATTTTGTTGTTGTTTCTAAAAAATATATAGAACAAGCAAGTAATACAACAATATGGATGAAAATGTCAGAAGCAGAAATAGAAGTTCTAAGTAATGCAATAATAGAGTCATATATAATAGATGGAGCAAAACTATATGCTACAACATATACATCACCTGCAAGTCAAATTGCTTCAAAATGTACATATGTACCAACAACAAAAGTACAAGAAATTCTTAAGGCAATGGTAGATGGTGCAAAAGGAAATGAACTTGCAGCAATGTGGAAAAATTATAGTGGTGTAAGAGGTAGATTAGAAAAATATTTACAATCTTATGACTCAGATGAACAAAAAGAAAAGACAGCAGAAGGTGTTGAAAATGAAAAAACAGAATTACAAACAGCAAGAGATACTTTCTTAGATGGTACTGGAACAGGAAAATAATTTTGGAGGAAACTTATGAAAAAAATAGCTTTTATAGGAGCATATGATAAAACTGATTTGTTATTATATATAGCTAAAATATTTCAAGAGCTAGGTAAAAAAATTCTTGTTGTAGATGCAACAACTTTACAAAAAGCAAAATATATTGTACCAGTTATTAATCCAACAAGAACATATGTAACAGAATTCGAATTTATGGATGTTGCAGTTGGATTTGAAAGTTTCGAAGATATATCAGATTATTTAGGGGTTAATGATATAGAAACACTTTATGATGTAGCTTTTATAGATACTGATAATTATGAAGGCTATGAGAATTTTAAATTAGATGAAGCACAGAAAAAATATTTTGTAACATGTTTTGATGTATATTCTCTAAAAAAAGGAATTGAAATATTAAGTGGATTTAATAAGGTAGTGACATTAACGAAAATCTTATATTCTAGAGATATGACAAAAGAAGAAGATGAATATTTAGATTTTTTATCAATGAATTATAATATAGAATGGGAAAAAGAAAAAATATATTTTCCTTTTGAAAGAGGAGATCAAAGTGCAATATATGAAAATCAGAGAACGTCAAGAATTAAATTTAAAAATTTAAGTTCACAGTTCAAAGATTCATTAATGTATTTAGCAGCTGGTGTACTTGAAGAAGAAGGGATATCTTCAAGTAATATTAGAAAAGCTGTAAGAAAAATAGAAAAGGGAGTTTAAAAATATGCCTATAGTATCTTTTTGGAGCGAACATAAAAAAGAAACAGCACAAACATTATCAATGATTGCAATTGCTACACATATGGCTGTTGAACACAATTATAAAATTTTAGTAATAGATACATATTTTAATAATAAAACAATATCTAATTGTTATTGGGATAGCACAATTACAGAACAAGCTAAAGCTATTAAACAATTAAATCAAGGAAAATTAGATTTAGGAAACGGACTATCTGGTCTTGCACAATTAGTATCTAGTGGAAAGGAATCACCAGAATCTATTAAAGATTATACTAAAGTTATATTTAAAAATAGATTAGAAGTTTTAACAGGTAATAAAGCAGAAAATCTTCCAGATATTCAAAGATTAGAAGTGAATTTTAAAGATATTATAAAAGTAGCAGCTAAATATTATGATTACGTATTTGTAGATTTACAAAAAGGATTAGATAGACCTTTTATTAAGGATGTTTTAGAAATTTCTAATTTAATTGTTGTAAATGTAACACAAAGAAGAGATAGTATAGAAGACTATATGAAATTAAAAGATTCAAATGAATTATTTAATTCAAAGAGAATTTTACCTTTAATAGGAAGATATGATAGATATTCTAAATATACAAAAAAGAATGTAGCTAAATTTGCTGGAGAAAGAGGTGAAATGTCAGCAGTTTCATATAATACACTCTTTTTTGAATCAGCAAGTGAAGGAATGGTTAGTAACTATTTTCTAAAATTTAGAATGTCTTTGATAGATAGTACAGACAGAAATGCTGTATTTTTATCTGAAGTAGCATCAGCAACAAATGATATAATAAATAGAGTAAAAGCATTACAAATGGGGTTCTAAGATAAAGAGAGGAGCTTATAACAATGAATTTAAAAAATATAATAGCAGTTGTAGCAGTATTCGCATTAGTTATAACTTATATCGTTTATAATATAAAGAAAAAAGCAAAAGCTGAGACAGAAGAAGAAGTTGAGATTGATGATAAAACATATACTTTAGACAAAATGGTTCTTTTTGTAAAAAAGAGACTTGATGAAATAACAAAGGTAAACTTATATGATATTGGTCTATCAGAAGAAGAACTTAAAAGAAGAAAAAATAAGAAATACGAGTTAAAAAAGGCATTAAAAGGATGTACATATGGAGATGTTAATGATAAAAAATACATAAAAGAACTTATATTTGACTTACTTGCTAAAGAATATGGAGTTGATGAAACAAATATATCAAAATCAATACCATTTGATATTCCATCATTGCTATCAGCTCAAGATAAATTTGATGTTATTATACATGAATATAAAAAAGACTTTGGATATGAAGCTCTAACAGAAATGATAAAAAAATATAATCTAGCAGTACTAAAATATGTTGCTGGTGAATCAAAACCTTGTTATGTTATTACAGAACAAGAAATTGATGACATATATGAAAAAGAGAATTTTCAATTATCTTTTACTGATAAACTAGAAGTTGTAGTACAAAGAATATATCAAAGATATAAAGGATATAGTAGTATAGATGAAATAAGAGATATGAATATAGATGGTGTGTCTGGACGGAGTATCAGGTCTTCCAGAATCTTTTTTAAGTCAAGTAGCACAAACAGATGGAGATTATTTAAATCAAATTACAGAAGCAAAAATTCCACGTGCTTGTGATAGTATTTGGATATTCTTCCAAGGTAAATCTATACGTCTAGCATTCTTATCATTTGGAACAGAAAGTGAGCTTAAGAGAGTATGTCAAAACATATATAAATATAATAATCCAGGTCAGTTATCTGATACAAATGGATATAAAATCAATGAAATGAAAGACGGTTCTCGTATAGTTGTTGTTAGGCCAAGTATGTCTGAAACATGGGCTTTCTTTGTAAGAAAATTTGATACAAAGAGAGCAACACTTGAACAAATAGTAAGATTTGAAGGAAAAGAAGAAGCAATAAATTTATTAAAATTTTTAGTTAAAGGAGCTAGAATTATAGCACTAACAGGAGAGCAAGGTTGTCGGAAAAACAACAATGCTTATGGCAATGATAGAAAATATATACGAAACAATGAACCTTCGTATTACTGAAACTGCATTCGAGCTTCACTTAAGAAAAATTTATCCAACAAGAAACATATTATCAATGCGTGAAACAGAAACAATAGCTGGTCAGGAATGTTTGGACGTTCAGAAAAAAACAGATGGTTCTGTTAACATCATTGGTGAGGTTGCAACTGACCCTGTAGCATCTTGGATGATACAATCAGCACAGGTTGCATCTAAATTTACATTATTTACTCACCATGCTAAAACATTTCCAAACTTAGTAACAGCTCTTAGAAACTCAATGCTTAGAGCTGGTGTATTTACAGATGAAAAAACAGCAGAAGAACAAGTTGTACAAGTTCTAAACTTCGATATACACTTAGTAAAAGACTTTAGAGGTAGAAGATATATCGAAAGAATAACAGAATGTATTCCAGTAGAAGAAAAGAATGAATATACATTTGACTACAGAAAAGAAAAGTCTATGGAAAATAAGTTGGAAAAATTCATGGATAATGCTACGATATATTTCAGTAAAACTACTAATAGAGAATTATATAAATATCGTAATGTATTAGAATTTAGAGATGATTCATATGTACTAGTAAATCCAATTTCTCCTGAAAACATAAAAGGAATGAGAGAAAATATGGATGATAGTGATATAGGATCTTTTGATGAATTTTTAAAAAGAAATTGGGGAATTACGCCACAAAAGTTAAGTTCAGCTGAGGTAATTGATGACTTTGATAAAGTTCCAGTTTCAGTAGGTGCTACTATGGAAGAGGAAGCACCAAAACCTAAAAAAAGAGGTAGAAAGCCTAAAGCAAAACCAGCAGTAGAAGAATAATAAAATGTACCAATAATATGTAGAAAGGAGAAATGTATAAAATGTCTAATGATATGATATTATTATTCATAAAAATTTTTGGAGCATTATTTGCAGGAATAGTTATTGCATATTTAACTTTAAATAAATTTATGAATAAGAAAAGTACAAAGTATGTTGCATCTCTTGTAGAAGGCACAAAATCATCTAAGTATTCAATGGAAATATTTTATCAAAAGCTATATGTTTTCTTAGTTCAGATTCCAGTATTTAGAAGATATGTATTAAAGATTAGAAGAAGACTAGAAATAATAAACTTAGAAGATGAATATGCAACAAGAAGACAAGCGGCATCAATGATATTTAAAGCATTTTTAATTATTTTTCCTGTTACTATAATGGTAATATTACTTACAAAATCAAATACAATGTTAATGGGTACAATTTTAATATTTGAAGTATTTCTTATTGAAACTTTACTTTCAGGTATGGTTGATAAAAAAGATAATCAGTTATTAAGAGAACAAATTGAAATGTTTTCAGAAATGAGACATGCATATCATGAATTTAACTTAGTTGAAGAAGCTGTATATGAAGTAGCACAAAATGACGAACTAGAAGTTTCAAGACAAGCAGAAAAAATATATGAGATATTAATATCAGATGATCCAGAAATGGAACTTGAAAAATATTATGATGTTGCACCAAATAGCTTTTTAAAAGAATTTGCAGGAGTATCATATTTAACAAAGGAATTTGGTGATAGAAAAGATAAAGATGGAGCATCACTTTATTTAAAAAACCTAAATAATATTACACAGGAAATGCAAATTGAAATACTTAAAAGAGATAAGCTTGATTATGTATTTCAAAGTTTGTCATGGATTGCAGTACTCCCAGTACTATTTATAGAAATGATAAAAAATTGGTGTGTAGATCAGTTTAGTTTTACAAAATCTTTTTATGATGGCATTGGTGGATTTTTGATGCAAATAGCATTAATTATAATAACTTATGCTTGTTACATGCTAGTTAGGAAATTAAAAGATAATGGAAGTGTAAATACAGAAAGAGATATGCAAAATCCATGGGAACAAAAGTTATATAAAAAGAAACTTATACATAAATTTATTAATATGATAATTCCTAAAAAAGGAACAAAAGATTATCGATTAAAAATACAATTAATGAAAGATTCTGCAACAAAACTTAAAATAGAATGGCTTTATGTTGATAGATGTATGTATGCAGTAGTTGCATTTATAATAGCTATTATCATTTTTGCACAAGTACATACATTACAACTTAAGTATATATATGAACAACCAGCTGCAGACTATAATTTACTAGGGTCTATGTCACAAAAGGATGAAGTGAAAGCTATAGCTAAAACTAAGAATAGAAACATTTATATGGAAAAATATAAAAACGAACCAGGAGTAACAAAAGATACTCTTCTTAAAGAAGTAAAAAAAGATGAATTTTATTCAGGATATACAGATGAAGAATATGATGAAGAAGCTCAGGCAATATATGATAATTTATTAACAGTACAAAATGAGTATTTAAAAGCATTTGAAATATTAGTATCATTTGGTATTGCAGGAGTTGCATATTTTATTCCTATTTGGCTTTTAATGTTCCAAAAAATCATGAGACAAATGGAAATGGAAAATGAAGTAATGCAGTTTCAAACTATAATATTAATGCTTATGAAAATTGAAAGAGTAAATGTTGAAATGATTCTAGAATGGATTGAAAGGTATTCTAATATATTTAGAGAGCCAATTTCAAAGTGTGTTAATAACTTTGAAGCAGGTGGATGGGAAGCTTTGGAAGAATTAAAAAATGATGTATCATTTCCACAAATGATACGTATAGTCGAGAGTTTACAATCAGCTGTTGAGAAAATTCCTATTAGACAAGCATTTGATGAGCTTGATACAGAAAGAGCTTATTATCAAGAAAAGAGAAAGGAATCAAATGAAAGATTAATTTCAAGAAAGTCTTTGATAGGAAAGGTCATAGGATTTGCTCCAATGGTATGTCTATTTGTAGGATATTTGATTTTACCTCTATGCGTAATTGGTATGATAAGTATGTCAGAAGCATTTTCTGATATGAGTACAATGGTATAGGAGGAATATATGGAAAATGCAACAAAAGCATTAGAAATGGCAGGAGGAATATTGCTTGCAATGCTAATAGTGGCTTCATTTATGCTAATGTTTAATAAATTAAGCTATAATCAGGCAATGCAGGAAAAAGATGTAGAATTTACTAAACTAAAAGAATTTAATTTAAAATATGAAGCATATAATAAGAAAATATTATATGGTGCAGATGTTATATCTGTTATAAATATGGCTCTTAGTAATAATGCTACAGAAACAGTTGAAGGACAGAAAAGTGGCATAATGTATGATAAAAATGATAATTATAATATAAACATTAAATTTAAATTGTGTGAGGACAAAGATATAACTCCTACTTTATATCAGTATGATAATAGAAAGGCAGAGGATGTTAAAAATGTATCAGATGGAGCTGTAATTGATAAATTTAATGGTAAAGAATATACAATGAAAGCAAAACCTAGTGCAAATCAAGGAAATAAATATACTACAGGAGATTATTATGATCTGTCAGTATATGCAGATAAAACTAAATATCAAGATCCATATTATAATAAAATATTATGTATAATGCCAAGTGATGGAATTACATTAAAAGAAAATGCTAATAAATTAATTGTACTTAAAACAGAGTACGAAGAATTTATTGAAAGAATTTTTGCATGTACAAGTGTAGAATATAGTGAAATTACAGGGAAAGTTGTTTGTATGACTTTTGAAGAACTAAAAGTAGAAGATTAATTAGGAGATACATATATGGAAAATGTTGCAAAAGCATTACTACTAGCTGGAGCTGTACTTATTGGAGTATTATTACTAGGAAATTATACAAACTCAATGAAGAAAACTTCAACATATACAGAACAATATATGGAAAAAGTAGATAATTCAGAAATCAGAAAATATAATTCTGATTTTACTAAAAATGTTGGAAATGAACTTAATATGTATGAAGTAGTATCACTAATAAATAAAGCTTTATATATTGATGAAGATTGTGGTTTTGATAAAAAAAATGAAAATTATATAAAAGTAACACTTAAGTTTAAAAATACTAGTGATAATCATGATGATATAATATCAGATTTTTTTTCAAATACAAGCCAAGATTATAATGGTTACCATGATGAAATCTATAGATATTTGGAAAAATATTATGATAATTCTATAAAATTAGAATCAGGGGTATGGAAAAAAGAAGAATATCAAACTTTTAATATTACTATAGATAGTTATCATACTGATGGAAAAATACATGAAGTAACATTTACGCAAAAATAAAGTAAAAAAATGTATATATACTTGAAAATAATCGATTTTAATAATATAATAAGAGGTGTATAGTGTGAAAAAAACTATAATAATAATTTTATCAATATTTGTAGCCATTTTACTTATTGTAACTATAGTTTTTTTTATGCAGATAGATTCATTAAAAGAAATGAAAAAAGAACTAGATTCAGATTCAGAGTATTTTTTACAATATAATGATATACAATTTGAAGTAAATGATTTTATATCAATAATGAATAAAGCTATAGAAATTAACGAAAATTATGGAATACAAAAAGATGAAAATAACTTTTATTCAGAAGATGACAAATACTCAGTAAAAATATATTTGAGATTAGATGATAGAGAAGAATTAATTCCAATGGAAAAGTTATTACTATCAGAACAGGGCGGTTCAAATGTAATAAATACTTTATTCTCAGATATAGTTTACAAATATGAAAGTATAAGTTATCATGAAAAAACAAAAAGAGTAAGGCAAATAGTAATATATGGATTTACAAAATCATATGAAGTTAATTTTCAGCCATATAAATAATAACTTGTTTTTAATATTTTCCTTAAATAAGGAAATTTAAAATAAAATATAATAATTATTCAAAAGAATTAAAAGGAGGAGTAAAAAAATGGAGAACGCATCAAAGGCTTTAATTATAGCAGGAGCTATACTTATATCAATATTATTAATAGCTATATCAATGTATATTTACAATTCAGCACAAGGAACAATAAACAATGCAGGATCAAAAATGTCAGAAAATGAAAAACAAATTTATAATAGTACAGTATTGTCATATTTAGGTGATAATAAAAAAGGTATAGATGTAAAATCATTAATAGATGCAATTATAACAAGTAATAATAATTGTGCAGGAGATTCAGGAAAGTTTATAGCAATAGAAACATCAGGATTTTCATCATCAGAATCTGGTATATCAAATGCAACTTTAGGAGAACCAGGAGATCCAGATAATAATGAAAGTAAAGTTAATGATGTTTCTAATAACATGTCAAAATTAAAATCACATGTAAATATGGGAAAAAGATATACTATAGATCCTACATATTCAACAGGATTAGTTACAAAAGTAAAAATAACAGAAAAGAATTAACATTAGAATATATTAAGTTAGGAGTAAATAAATGGAGAATGCAACAAATGCATTAAGGATAGGGCGGAGCGATGATGTTTTTCGTTCTTGCCTTTACTCTAGCTATGAATTTATATAATCAATCTAAGCAAACTATGGATACAGTAATGTATAGTGTTGATAGAACTAATTATTATCAACATGTAGGTGCAACAAATACTAATATAACAAGACAAGTTGGAATTGAAACTATAATACCAACATTGTATACATATGTAACTAATTCTGATAATAGTGTTAGAATAAATATTGTAGATGAAGATAATGAATTAGTACAAGTATTTGATGCTAAAATAGAAGGATTAGTTAATCAAATTGCAGGAAGAAAAGACAGTGAAACAACAAGTACACCTATTTATAAAAGATACAATACAATAGGTAGAAAGTTATATATGTATGGAGCACCATGGGCAGGTAATATAGCATTAACAGTTGATAGAATAAATGCATATGTGTATGGTGATGATAGATATATTGGTACATCACAATTAAAAGTTAAATATAAATCAGATGATAATTATTTATTAAAATTAGCTGGAAATGGTGATGGTAGATTTACAGAAAGTTATGTGGAATATCAAAATTCAGGAAGAATTTACTGGGATGAAGATTATCAAGAAAGCTTGGTGCAACTTGAAGGTACAGTTAAGACAATAATAACATATCAAAAAATTAAATAATGCAAATAATAAATAAAGATAGGGGGAAGTATAATGAGCGATTCTTTAACTACTATTGTAGCAATATTAATAGCTGCAATATTAATGTTCGCATTTCCTTTAATGACTATTGCTGATAGAAATGATGATATAGCTCAAACAGCAGTATCAGCAGCAGTAACAGAATATGTTAATACAGTAAGAAATGAAGGAAAAATTACAAATGAAAATTACTCTGCTTTTAGACAGAAATTAGATTCTACATCAAATTCATATGAAGTTGAAATGGAAGTAAAAGTTAAAAGTTCTACTATAGGAAAGAAAACTTCATGGACATCTTCAGAAGCAGTGGGAGCAAGTGTATATTATGATGAATATACTGCTCAAATAGAAGAAAAACTAAAGACAAGTGGAGTATATAAACTTAAGGAAGGAGATATTTTTTCTGTTACAGCAAAAAATACAAATAAAACACTATCTCAAACAATAAAGAATGCATTTTATTCTATAACTGGTCAAGGTACACCAATTACAGCACAAGCTTCAGGAGTAATTCAGAGTACAGGAAATTAAAATAGAAGGATTTACAAATGAAATTATCGAATTTGTCAATTATATTTATAATTATAATGTTACCATTATCTGTTGTATTATCAACTTATGTGCAACTTCAAATAGATGTACTAGTAGAAAAAGAAAACTATAGTACAAAGTTGCTTGATGCAACATATGATGGTATTCTTTCTTTTGAAATAAATAGTTTAAGTATTGATAATGCAGAAGGACAATCAGTAAAAACTTTTGTTAGTAATGCAGTTAATACTTTTTTTGATACAATGTCTATAAATTTAGGGGCTTCAGGTGGAAATAGACTTAATATTCAATCATATGTACCAGCTATTTTATTTACAACATATGATGGATATTATATATATTCACCAGTAAAAACACCTAAAGTACAAATTGATTCTACTACAGGAATAGCAAGAGATAATGATTCAACAGGTACAGATGGTGTAGATGATGGAAATCATGAATTAATATATGATGATGGAACAGCTCATGGAAAAATGGCAACTAGTGAAAATTCAGGGAAAGTAATGTATGATGTAAGTAGTATAGGTACAAAATATAATTATATGGTAAAACCATTTATATATTATAGTGCAACATACAGTAATATTAGTGGTTCAAACTTTTCCAATAAAGGAGATTATAATGTAGTAGTCAATTATTCATTAGATAATCATATTGCACTATATGGAAGATATATAGATAAAAATGGTGATATAAGAAATGTAAGTAAATCTGGTTATATATTAGATTTAAATAATACTAAAATAGACATTAGTGGTTCTTCTTTTTATGTGAAAGGAAGTTATGATTATGGTGCACCATATGGTACAGATGTGGATACTAATGTAAATTTAAAATTAGGATATGATAAACTTAATGATAATGATTGGGTTACATTAATGGAATGTGCAGATTCAAATTTGCAAGTTGTATCTGGACGGATATAATGTAGTTAGAAATAGTGATGATATGTATATTGGAAAAGGAGAGTATAGTAGTACTGGAAGTGGTAATTATCATAATGGGTATTTTACAAATTCAGGATATCACTATTTAATAAGAGGAACAAGAAAAGATACAGATCAAATTGTAAATAATTATACAAAAATGAATAGTTCTTCAGATAGTAGAGATAATGGAGGAGAATCTATAATTGATTATTCATTATCTACTCATCCAGAAGATATAAAATTAAAAGTTAATGATATAGAAATAACAGATACTGATGCAAAAGAATATTATTTAAAAGCATATTTTTTCTCAAAATGGGTTAATAGAGAACTAGGTGCAAAAAGTAATATAAAAAATAGCGGAGCTCCAAAAAATGGAATAACATTAGATACAATAAAAAATGTATATGATAATTCAGGAGATCAAAGTTGGAGAAAAGCGCAGATATTAGTAAATAATCAAGGCATAGAAGATTATAAAACAAAAGAATCTTTATTTGATTTAGAAAGTGGAACTAATGATCCTACAAAAGAAGACTCATTATTTGTAAATCATAAAAGACAAGTTATTCAAAATTCGATACAATATAATTTAAATTCTGCAATTTCAACATATAGTGAAAACTACGCTGGAACAACAGATTTTAGTATGCCAGTATTTAATGCTAGTGATTGGGATAAAGTGCTTGGAAAAATTTCGATGGCAGTATTTATGCAAGGATTACCATGTGGTACTAATACATGGGGAGATTATGCCATTGCAACAAGTACAAATAATAAATTATATGTAAATGAGAATAATTTGTTATTTACTAAGAATAAAGATGCAAAAAATGATAAAATAAGTAGTTATCATAAAATTGATTGTAAAAAATTAAGTGAAGAAGTAGATCCAACTAAAGATGTATATGCAGCAATGAGTTATGAGTATTCATATGATGCAAAAGAAGAATCAGCACTAGTATATGCATATAAAAATGGAAGTGAATATTGTAAATATTATAAATTTAAAACAGAGTGGTATGACTGGAATGGAGTAAAAGTTGATAATACTACTTTAAAATCTACTCTTCAGGCAAATGCTAAGATACTTAGTAGTGCATATATTAAATTTAGAGATGAGGAATATGCTGTAAAAACATACTTTTTTATTGATAGTGGAGGATATAACTTCTTTCAATATTCAAATATAAATAAAGATACAGGAGCTTTAACAAAGATTGATAATGATATGGCTATTGGATTTGATCCTATGGAGCATGAGGGAGATATATATGTAAATTCTTATATTCCACAAGTATCAGAAAGTATAAATTTATATGATCATGCAAATGTTGATTGCTACTGGTGTATGATGGGAGCAAATTATGAAATATATGATTTTGAAGAAATTTTAAATACATCAAGCAGTAGTACTGAAAAATTAGTAGCTGAAAAAATTGCAAAAGCTTGGTATACATATATTGCAAAATATAGAAATAATCAATTTAAAATGACAGATTCAATACATCGTTAATAATCTGTTTGAATAATTATAAAGTATAGATTAAATATTAATATTATTAGTAAAAATGGTTAAAATAATTATGAGGAGTAATTATGAAGAAAAAACTAGTAGTATTAATATTTTTTTTAGTTTTATTTTTATTATATGTTTGTAATATTGATAATATACCAGATTCTATAATTTTACTCAATAATGAAACTTTAGATATAAAACTTATGAGAGGGGTTTCAATTGAAAATGAACAAATAGTAAACACTTCTTCTAATATAGAAAATAGTATTAACAAATTAGCTAATGTAAAAATATGTGGTGTTACTATTAAAAAAATAAATATTACTGAGCTTCCAGAAATAGAAGTAGTACCAATAGGAAAACTAATTGGTATTAGAATGTATACAAAAGGAGTATTAGTAGTTGGAGTAAATAATGATAAAGATTATAAGATATCTGATATAAAAGAGGGAGATACAATACTTAGTATAAATGATAAAGAAGTTGAGACTATACAAAATATAAAAGAAGTTGTACAAAAATCTAAAGGAAATAATATAAAGATAAAGTATATGAGAAATAATAAAGAAGTTTTAACTTCAACAATATCTCCTGTAAAGACAGAAGATAGCTCAGAATATAAAATAGGATTATGGGTAAAAGAAGGAGCAACAGGAGTTGGAACAATTTCTTTTTATAATCCAGAGAGCAATGAATTTGCAGCATTAGGACATGGTGTTTATGATAAAGATACAGGATATTTACTAAATATTGAAAAAGGCGAAATATATGATTCTAAAATAATATCAATATCAAAAGGTGAATATGGAAGTACAGGAGAAATTAAAGGCTCTATTTTAAAGAATAATTTAATAGGAAAAATATATAAGAATACAGAATTTGGAATATATGGAACAGCTAAAAATAGTATGAGTGAATATAATAAAGTAAAAGTTGCAAGCAGAAATGAAATTCAAATAGGTGATGCATATATATTAGCAACTTTAGACAATAATGAACCAAAGAAATATAATATAAGAATAGAAAGTATAGATAAAGCTAATGATGTAAATAATAGAAGTATGAAAATAAAAGTAATAGATGATGAACTGATAAAAAAGACTGGTGGAATTATCTGTGGTATGAGTGGATGCCCTATTATTCAAAATGATAAATTAATAGGGGTGGTTACAAATGTATTAGTAAATAATTCTGAAATTGGATATGCAGTATTTGCAGACTTAATGATTAAAGAAATGGCAAAGTAAAAGGAACTATTTTATAGCTCCTTTTACTTTTATAATATTAAATTTTATTCAAAATCATTGGACCAATTTCTGTAACTGTTCCAGCACCAAGAGTTAATATAAAATCATTTTCTTCTGCATTATTTCTTATATGGTTTGCAATTTCTTCGAAAGATTTTATATAAGTAGCTTCTTTCCCATAAGATTTTATTTTATTTACTAGATCCAAAGATGATATGTTAAAAGCATTTTGTTCTCTAGCTGCATAAATATCTGTAACTATTATATTATCAAATTTTAGTAGAGATTTAGCAAAAGAATCTAGATGATCTTTTGTTCTACTATATGTGTGGGGCTGAAATATAACCCAAGATTTATTAAAACTTCTATTACTAATTGCATCAACAAGAGCAGATATTTCTGTTGGGTGATGACCATAATCATCGTAAACATTAAAACCATGATATGAACCAACATATTCAAGTCTCCTATGTGCACCAGTAAATTTAGCCAATCCACTTATAATACTTTGCTTCTCTAATCCATAATAGTCACATAAAGCGATACAAGCTAAAGAATTTAATACATTGTGATTTCCTACTACAGATAATTTAATATGTGCATAGAAAGCATTGTTATAAAATACATCAAATTCAGGAAAACCTAAATAGTTATATTTTATATTTTTAGCAATATAATTTGCAGTAATATTTTTTATACCATATGTTATAAATGAACATTTTACATGATTTTTTAATTGTAGACAATTTGAATCATCAGCATTAGTAACTAATACTCCATCATTAGGTAATAAAGATACATATTTAATAAATGCATTTTTTATATTATCAAAATTTTTAAAATAATCTAAATGATCATTATCTATATTTAATACTATTTCAGCTTTAGGAGAAAATTTTAAAAAGTTTTCCATATATTCGCAAGCTTCAATTATAAAATATTCACTATTACCTACTAGATAATTACCATTAATTTGTTTAAGCATACCACCAACTTGAATTGTGGGATCTCTATGATCTTCTAAAAAACATAGTGCAACCATGGATGTAGTAGTAGTTTTACCATGTGTTCCAGAAATACAAATACTTTCTTGAAACTTTCTTGTTAAAAACCCTACAAATTCTCCACGTGTAATAAGAGGTATATTAAATTGTTTTGATATAACAATTTCTGGATCAGTATCTTTTATTGCAGCAGAATATATAATTAAATCAGAATTTTTTGAATTTGTTAAATCATGACCAATTGTAACTTTTATACCAGATTCGATTAATTTATTAGTATATTCACTTTTGCAAGCATCTGAACCAGTAACAGTATATCCCCATTTATGCAATGTTTCTGCGATTGCACTCATACTAACTCCACCTATACCAACAAGGTGAATATGTTTAATATTGTCTAAATTTTCTAACTTATAACTCATAAAAACACTTCCTTATATTAGATAGTGAGATTATATAATGTTTTTGTATATTTTTCAAGGAAAAAATAGAACTAAAAGAAATAAATATTTATAAAAAAAATATGAGTTTATAAAAAAATATGTTTTATTCGAAATAAATGTAAAAATAAGAAGGAAAAAATTTTTTTTTGGAGAATAATAATAATATACATATAAATTGAAAATATGTATAAAATAATAAAAAAACATTGGAAGGCGGTGCTCAAATGCAAATAACAGATGTACGTTTAAGAAAAGTTAATTCAGAAAACAGAATGAAAGCTGTTGCTTCTGTAACATTCGATAATGAATTCGTAGTTCACGATATCAAAGTTATCGAAAGTCAAAATGGATTATTTATTGCTATGCCTAGCAGAAAAATCCCTAATAGTGGAGAGTTCAAAGATATAGCTCATCCAATCAATCCTGAAACTAGAGAGAAAATTCAAAAAGCTATTTTAGAAGCTTATGAAGCTCCAGAAACAGAATCAGTAGAGGAATAATAGATTAAGGAGTGCCATTTTATGAGCACTTCTTTTCTTTGTTTATAAAAGAAAAACAAAAAAAGTATTGACAAAATATAATAACAAATGTATAATAACAATTGTCAGTTGAACTACTGACTTGCCAGTAAAATGCAGATGTGGCGGAACTGGCAGACGCACAGGACTTAAAATCCTGCGGGACTTAACCTCCCGTGCCGGTTCGATTCCGGCCATCTGCACCATTTTTAGGGGTTTTTAGAGATAGAAACCTCTAATTTTTTATGTTTCATTAAGTGTCATGGAGTATCATACAATATCACTCAATCGCAGATATACTCTAGCTTACATCAATCTTGAACTTGCAAAAATAATCAATTATGTGTTACAGAGTGTTACACAGTGTCATTGTATTATAGTTCCACATTTTAGTCCCACTTATTTAAGCTGTATTCATTGACACAACTTAAATATAATCATTCTATCTCTTAAAATTAAGTCCCAATATCTTATATATAAATTGTAAAATAAAAGTAACCAAAATGAGGAAAATAAAAATGCCAAAA